>NZ_CP087184.1:0-649393 GCF_024749045.1 Pseudomonas sp. B21-028 | reverse complement strand
ATGTCGATCATCTCCTGCACTTCACCCAGGCCTTCCTGGGTAATCTTGCCGGCTTCCCACGACACCAACTCGCCGAGATCGGCCTTGTATTCACGCAGCAGGTCGCCAAACTGGCGCACCAGCTCGCCGCGACGCGGGGCCGGGACCTGACGCCACAGATCGAAGGCATGCTGGGCGCGACTGACCTGCTGCTCGACTTCGGCCGCGCCCTCCCAGTTCACCGCGCCGATACGACTGCCGTCGATGGGCGAGTGCACCGGCTGTGTGCCGTTCTGGTACAGGGTCGGGTCGACACCCAGACGATCAAGCAATGCAGCAACCATGGTCAATTCCTCAAGCGAAAGACGAAAATCGGCAGCCGGACGAACACGGCTGATCAGGACTGTAGTTGTAGCTGGCCCGAGTCTTGCCAACAAACGACCTTTAAGCGAGATATCATTCCGTTTATTCATGCTGCTCCATGAACAGATACATCGAGCCACCGCAAATAGGCCTCAGGATGCTCAATAAACGCTATTTACCATCGATCACGGCACTGCAATGTTTCGAAGCGGTGACCCGTCACCTGAGCTTCACCCGTGCTGCCGAAGAGTTGCACCTGACCCAGAGCGCCGTCAGCAAGCAGGTCGCGCAGCTCGAGGAACTGTTGCAGCACCTACTGTTCCGTCGCGTGCGTCGACGCCTGCAACTGACGCCGGCCGGCGATTTGTACTTGGTGGAAGTCCGGAAAATTCTCACCCAGGTCGAGATGTCCACCCACTACCTGCGTTCCTACGGTGGCGACACCGAGGTCCTGCGCGTCTCCACGCCCCCGACCTTCGGTGCACGCTGGCTGGTGCCGCGCCTCAAAGGCTGGCGCCTGCGGCATCCGAAGATCCACCTGGACCTGTGCAGCGAGCAGGAGCCCGACGATTTGCTGCACGGACGCAGCGACATGGCGTTCTACTTCGGCCAGAACTCTCGACCCGGCACCGAATCCCTGGAGCTGTTCGGCGAAGAACTGGTGCCGGTCTGCGCGCCGGGCTGCCTGCCGGATACCCCCTTTACCGACCCGACACAACTGGCCGACCTGGTGCTGTTGCAGAACGCATCACGCCCCCAGGCCTGGCATGACTGGTTCGCCGATCAGGGTTTTCACACCGAACACAGCTACCACGGGCCGCGCTTCGAAACGTTCTACATGTGCATCCGCGCTGCCCAGGTCGGTTGTGGCGTCGCCCTGCTGCCGCGCTTTCTGGTGGAGGAAGAACTGGCGGACGGCAAACTGATCATTCCCTGGCAACACGCCATGCCCAGCACCAACGCCTATTACATGGCTTATCCCGAGCACGCGGCAGAGGTGCCCAAGGTGAAACTGTTTGTGGAGTGGATGTTGGAGCAAATAGCTGCCCCTGGCACACCGCAATAGCACCAATCGACACAAAACCTTGTGGCGAGGGGATTTATCCCCGCTGGGCTGCGCAGCAGCCCTGGACCCAGACTGCCCAGTGCATCAGGCAAATTGAGTTGTCAGTATTGGGGCTGCTTTGCAGCCCAGCGGGGATAAATCCCCTCGCCACAGAAGAATCCTCTTGTCACAGGTAAATCTCCTGCCATCAGCAACACTGCGACCAAAAAACACTGGCAATCACCCCAAGGGTTATGCGCCACTAGCACCACAAACCGCTGTCCAACGCTGCCCGCCGCAGCGAACTGTCTGGAGATACCCCTCATGAGCGAGAGTGTGTTTGCCGATCGCATCGTGCAGAACCTGCTCGACACCGACTTCTACAAGTTGACGATGATGCAGGCGGTCCTGCACAACTACCCCAACGTCGAAGTCGAATGGGAGTTTCGTTGCCGCAACAGCGAAGACCTGCGCCCCTATCTGGCGGAGATCCGCTTTCAGATCGAGCGCCTGGCCGAGCTCAACCTGAGCGCCGATCAACTGGGCTTCCTGGAGCGCATCAGCTTCATGAAGCCGGATTTCCTGCGTTTCCTGGGCCTGTTTCGTTTCAACCTGCGCTATGTGTATACCGGCATCGAAAATGGCGAGCTGTTCATCCGCCTGCGCGGGCCGTGGCTGCATGTGATCCTGTTCGAAGTGCCGCTGCTGGCCATCGTCAGTGAAGTGCGCAATCGCTATCGCTACCGTGACGTCATCCTCGAGCAGGCACGGGAGCAGTTGTATCGCAAGTTCGACTGGCTGACCGCCAATGCCAGCAGCGAGGAACTGTCCAACCTGCAAGTGGCGGACTTCGGTACCCGTCGGCGGTTTTCCTACCGCACCCAGGAAGAAGTGGTGAACGTGCTCAAGCACGATTTCCCTGGGCGCTTCGTCGGCACCAGCAATGTGCACCTGTCCCGGGAACTGGACATGAAACCCCTCGGCACCATGGCCCACGAATGGATCATGGCCCATCAGCAACTGGGCCCGCGGCTGATCGATAGCCAGATCGCCGCCCTCGATTGCTGGGTGCGCGAATACCGCGGCCTGCTGGGAATCGCGCTGACCGACTGCATCACCATGGACGCCTTTCTGACGGACTTCGATCTGTTCTTCGCCAAGCTGTTCGATGGCCTGCGCCATGATTCGGGTGACCCCGTGGCCTGGGCCGAGAAAGCCATCGCCCACTACCACAAGCTGGGGATCGACCCGATGAGCAAGACCCTGGTGTTCTCCGACAGTCTGACCTTGCCCAAATGCCTGGAGATTTTCCGTGCATTGCGTGGTCGCATTAATGTCAGCTTCGGTATTGGCACCAACCTGACCTGCGATATCCCGGGCGTCGAGCCCATGAGCATCGTGCTTAAAATGATTAGCTGTGACGGGCAACCCGTGGCCAAGATTTCAGACGAGCCCGGCAAGACCCACTGCAAGGATCCGAATTTCGTCGCCTACATGCGACATGTTTTCCAAGTACCTGCCGCCCTTTCTGGCATATCAAGCAAGGAGTGAATTCATGCAAGCCGTACAGCGTGAGATTGCTGAACAGCTCAAGGTCCAGCCACCGTTCGCCGATGACGCCGCCCTCAAGGCCGAAATCGCTCGCCGGGTCAGCTTCATCCAGGACTGTCTCGTCAATTCCGGGCTCAAGAGCCTGGTACTGGGGATCAGTGGCGGGGTCGACTCGTTGACGGCCGGCCTGCTGGCCCAGCGCGCCATGCGCGAGCTGCGGGAAAAAACCGGTAACCCGGCCTACAAATTCATCGCCGTGCGCCTGCCGTACGAAACCCAGTTCGATGAGCACGAAGCACAAGCCTGCGTCGATTTCATCGCACCGGACGAACGCCACACCGTCAACATCGGCCCGGCAGTCAAGGCCCTGGCCAAGGAAGTCCTGGCATTCGAAGGCAAGACGCCAGGCGCGCGGGATTTTGTGCTGGGTAACTCCAAGGCACGGATGCGCATGGTGGCGCAGTATGCCATCGCCGGTGCCGAGCAAGGCCTGGTGGTCGGTACCGATCACGCGGCTGAAGCCGTGATGGGTTTCTTCACCAAGTTCGGTGACGGCGCCTGTGACCTGGCGCCCCTGAGCGGCCTGGTGAAGAATCAGGTCCGGGCCATCGCCCGTGACTTCGGAGCCCCGGAATCGCTGGTGGAAAAAGTCCCCACCGCCGACCTCGAGGACCTGTCCCCGGGCAAGCCCGACGAGGCCGCCCATGGCGTGACCTATGGCGAAATCGATGCCTTCCTGCACGGCCAGACCATCCGCGAAGAAGCCGCCCGGATCATCTGCGACACCTATCGCAAGACCGAGCACAAGCGGGTGATGCCGTACGCCCCATAGCCGCCCCCCAAAACCCTGTGGGAGCGAGCCTGCTCGCGATGGCGGAGTGGCAGCCAATTTCCATGCTGGCTGACCAGACGCCATCGCGAGCAGGCTCGCTCCCACACCGGGGTCCTTGGGAATTGGCCGGACACAAAAAAGCGCCCTGCAAGGGGCGCTTTTTTTATTCCCGGAGGATTACTTCAGGGTCACGGTGCCTTTCATCATCGAGATGTGGCCCGGGAACGAGCAGAAGAAGCCGTACTTCTCGGCGGCGTCGAGTTTCGACACGTCAAAGGTCACCGAGTCGGTTTCCTTGGCACCGATGATCTTGGTATGGGCAATGATGCGCGCATCACCTTCCTTGAGGTAGTTCTTGTCGATACCGGCGCCCAGGCCATCGGTCGCGATCGGCTGCATGTCAGCCTCTTTGCTCAGCACCCAGTTATGGCCCATGACATTCTTCGGCAGGCTGCCCGAATGGGTCAGCTCGACGGTGAAGGTCTTGCAGCTCTTGTCGATCTCGATGGCCTTGGTGCTGAAGGACATCTGGTCGGTCGAATCAATGGTGGTCTTGCACTCCGCTGCCATCAGTTGGCTGCTGGCCAGTGTCAACAGAGATACTGCTACAAGTTTGGCAAACATCATGAATCTCCAAGGCATGGTTAAAAAATTCCTTCAAAGGGGAAGACTGCCCTAATTTCAGACAAGTTCCTATGACCTGAATCAAGAATTGTATACAACTTAAGGCTATCAGCCTCATGGACACAATCAACCGGCCAGACGCACGCTGTCCGCCTATGATCGGCCCATCAACCCAATGGAGCGCCTGTCATGAACTTCAACAGCCTGTTATGCAGCCTGCTTGCCGCCTACGCCTGCGGTGCCAGTGGCACCTACGAGAAACCTGCGCGGGAGGTCTGATGCCTGCGCGCCCTTTGCACACGACAGCGGCGAGGCTTTACTCTGCAGCGGTTACCGACTCAGGAGTAAAGCATGTCCATCGCGTCTGTTTGTGTATTTTGCGGCGCCAGCACCGGCACCAACCCCGCCTACCGTGAAGCGGCGCAAGCGCTGGGACGAGCATTGGCCGAGCGCAAGCTCACCCTGGTCTATGGCGGCGGCGCCGTCGGCCTGATGGGCATCGTGGCCGACGCGGCCCTGGCGGCCGGGGGCGAGGTCATCGGCATCATTCCGCAAAGCCTGAAGGACAAGGAAATCGGCCACGACGGCCTGACCCGCCTGGAAGTGGTGGACGGCATGCACGCCCGCAAAGCGCGCATGGCCGAACTCAGCGATGCCTTCATTGCCCTGCCCGGTGGCCTGGGTACCCTGGAAGAATTGTTCGAAGTCTGGACCTGGGGCCAGCTCGGCTACCACGGCAAACCGCTGGGCCTGCTGGAAGTGAATGGTTTCTACAGCAAACTCGCCGGTTTCCTCGACCATATCGTCGACGAAGGTTTTGTCCGCGCAGCCCATCGCGACATGCTGCAAGTGAGCGAGTCAGCCCATGACCTGCTCGATGCGCTGGATGAATGGCAACCCTCGGTACAGCCGAAATGGGTCGAGCAGAAAGCCCTCTGAGAACCGGCGTGAGGGCTCTGCGGCCCTCACTGCTGCAAGGCCTTGGCAATCGAGGCGCGATAACCTTCAGGCAGGTTGGCCGGTAACTGGCCCGGCTCGAAGAGCCCGATCTCCTTGTGTTCATGGCTGACCGTCGGCACGAAGCCGCCCACCAATTGGCAGCGGTAAGTGGAAATGAACACATGTTTGCCAGGGATGACCTCAAACAGGTAGGAATCCAGCGGCTCCCCTATGCTCACCTCCACCGCGAGTTCCTCGATGATCTCCCGCGCCAGGCATTGCGGCGCCGTTTCGCCCAATTCGATTCGCCCGCCGGGCAATTCCCACTCATCCCGCTCGTTGAGCATGAGCACGACCAGGCCTTCGGGGGATTGCAGCACGCCTTTGATGGAAACCGGGAACATATCACCCTCCAATGAATCACAGCGCCTATGAACCATACGGTCCCCATGGAAGCACAGCCTTCCTGTGGGAGCATGGCTTGCCCGCGATGTAGCGGCTGAACTGAAAACCGCGAGACCCGTCGCGAGCAAGCTTTGCTCCCACAGCGCAAGCCATGCTCCCACAGCCTTCCCTCAGACCGAACCCTTGAATTACTCCAGCGGCATCACGGTCACCCGCACCTCGGGATCATGATTGCCGCCCCCCAGGATCACCCCGCGCAACGGCGACACGTCGGAGAAGTCCCGGCCCCAGGCCAGGGTGATGTGCTCCAGGGCTGGCTGTACGTTGTTGGTCGGGTCGAAATCCACCCAGCCCAGCGCCGGGCAAAACACCGAGATCCAGGCGTGGGATGCGTCAGCGCCAATCAACCGGGGCTGACCGGGTGGTGGCTGGGTCAGCAGGTAACCGCTGACGTAACGCGCCGCCAGCCCGCGGGAGCGTACGCAGGCCAGCATCAGGTGGGCAAAGTCCTGGCAGACGCCCCGCCGCCGTTCCAGTACCTCCACCAGCGGCGTCGCCACCTGGGTTGCCTCGGCATCGAACGTGAACTCGTCGAAAATCTTCTCCATCAGCGCCCGGATACACAACATCAACGGGCGTCCCGGCGGGAAGCAGCTTGCGGAAAACTCGACGAAGCTGTGCTTGAGATGCACGTAAGGGGACTCGAAACGGTAGCGACACGCGTCCAGCAACGACTCGGACAGCGGCCGGCTGCTGTAGGTCAGCGCCTGGCAGGTCGATTCCCAGGCCGGCGAAAGGTTGAAATCCAGTTCGGGTCGGGCCAGCACCTCGATACTCAGGCGGGCGTTGACCAACAATTCATCATGGGGTCGTTCGAAGGCCAGGCGCGTCAATGGGTTACCGAAGACATCCAGCTCATCCCGACGGGTCGTCGGCTCGGGACTGATCACTAACTGCCGATCGGTGCAACGCTGCCAATCACAGGATCGCGGCCACAGGTGGGCAAGCTGCTGGGCCAGGGACACCGGACTGTCGTAGTGGTAATGGGTGTCGTGAAGAATCTGATAGCGGGCGCTCATCATACGGACACCGTGCGTTGGCTGACGTCATCGACGTGGGCAAAATGACGCAACGCCAGGCGATCCGAGACCTGGCCGCTGACATCGGCCACTTCCTGCAACAGGTCGGCCAGGCCATCGAGCGCCGCGCGCAGGCTGGCTTCGCCGAACAGTGGATTCTCCAGGCACCGCAGGTCAAAGCGCGACAGGCGCGTGACCAACTCCGGCAGCGCGGTTTCCCTGGGCGCGCCGAAGTCATCGTTCAGGCGTTTGAGGGTACGGGTCACCAGTTTCAACTGGAAGAGCACTGCATGGGGGTTCTGCTCGTCCAGCAGCAACAGGTCGAGCACAGGGATCAGCTGGGCGACCGCCAGGTAGCGCGAGCGGTAAGTGATGCTGCTGTTGCCCAGCTCCAGCAGCCATTCCAGCCCGGCCTGGTCGAACGCCGCCTCGCCCCGCAGGAACGCGGCCAGGCTGCTGCTGAGAAATTGCAGGCGCTCCAGGCGCCGGCCGATCACCAGGAAGCGCCAGCCTTCGTCGCGGGTCATGTCGTCCAGGGCGAAGCCGGAAAGCGCCGCCAGGGACATCACCAGCCGATTGAGGAAATCCAGCAGCTCGCCGAAATCCGCTTCGCCGGTTTCCAGCTCCAGGGCCTCGCGCTGCAACTCCACCAGCGCCTGCCAATTCTCTCGGGACAGCTTGCCACGCACCTGCGAGGCCGCCCATTGCAGGCGCTGCAGGTTGGAGCGCAGGCTGAACGACCAATCGTCGCCCAGCAACGCCGCCAGCAGACGCTCGGGCAGCTCGCCTTCTTCGGGCAGCAGCATCAGGCTCTCCCCCAGGGACACCGCCGATTTCAGGGCCTGCGGATCATCACCATCGACATAACGCGCCAGCATGATCCGCAACAGCCGCGCGCTGTCATCGCAACGTTCGCAATAACGGCCGAACCAGAACAGGTTCTCCACCACCCGGGACGGCAGGTACGGATCCCGCCGGACCAGATCGTGAACGCCCACAGTGCGCTGGGTCTTCCATAGTTCGCTGCCAGGTGCCTGCTCTCCCAGCACCCAGGTGTCCTTGCTCGCGCCGCCGCGCTGCATCGACACCACTTCGGCATCGGCCTCGGCCGCCACCCGGGTCAAGCCGCCCGGCAGCACCCGATAATCGTCCTCGCCGGACACCGCGTACACGCGCATGCCAATGGCCCGCGGCTGCAACAGGCCGTCCTCGGCCTGCCAGACCGGGGCCTGGGACAGCTGCGCCAACTCCTGGGCCACGTAAGCGTAAGGCCGCGCCTGGATCCGCGCCGCCAGACGGCCGCGCTGCTCCTGGCTCAGGTCTCGGCCGAACACCGGCTTGAAGCTCTGGGACGGGAACGCCGGCTTGATCAACAACTGAGGCAGCTTTTCCAGGGCCTGGGCCAGCACCGGCGGCTCACCGCACCACCAGGTGGCGATGGACGGCAGCAGCAGGTCCTCGCCGAACAGGAACTGGCAGATCTTCGGCAGGAACCCCAGCAGGCCCGGCGACTCGAGCATGCCGCTGCCCAAGGCGTTGGCCACCAGCACGCGGCCCTGGCGCACCGCCTCCAACAGCCCCGGCACACCCAGGGCCGAATCGGTACGCAGCTCCAGCGGATCGCAAAAGTCATCGTCGAGCCGGCGCATGATCGCGTGGACCCGACGCAGCCCGCTGAGGGTCTTGAGGTAGACCGTGGCGTCGCGAACAGTCAGGTCGCCCCCCTCCACCAGCGGATAGCCAAGCTGGCGCGCCAGGTACAGGTGTTCGAAATAGCTTTCGTTGAAGCGCCCCGGCGTCAACAGCACCACCAGGGGCGGCTCGCCATCACTGGGGGCCTGGCGGGCGAGGGTTTCCTGCAAGGTGCGAAAGAAACCGGACAGGTGCTGGACCTTCAAGTCGCGATAGAGGTCGGGAAAGGCGCGGGAGACGATCATGCGATTTTCCAGCGCATAACCGGCCCCGGAGGGTGCCTGGGTCCGATCCGCCGTGACCCACCAGCGCCCATCGGGCGTGCGCGCCAGATCCACCGCATACAAATGCAGGAAAATCCCCTCCGGCGGGCTGATGCCCTGGCAGGGCCAGAGGAAATTGTTGTGCCCGAACACCAGCTCCGCCGGCAACAGGCCTTCGCTGATCAGCCGTTGCGGCCCGTAGAGGTCGGCCAGCACCGCATTGAGCAACCGTGCACGTTGGGCAATACCGGCCGACAGTTGTTTCCATTCCCGCGCATCGATGACATGGGGCAGCAGGTCCAGCTCCCATGGCCGGTCGGCGCCCTTCGGATCGGCATAGACGTTATAGGTGACGCCATTTTCCTGGATCTGTCGCGCCAGCAAGGCCTGACGCTGCATCAGCTGGGCCGGCGTGCTGCGCTGCAACTGGTCGAACAGCCGCCGCCAGTGCGGACGCACCGCGCCGCTGTCGTCCAGCAGTTCGTGATAGGTGCCCGGTGTCAGCGGGTAGCGGTCAAGCAGATCGGGCATGGAGAACTCGGCAGACGGCAATGAAAGGTGAGACTAGCGCAAGGGCGTGATGCCCGGATAGATGCCATGGCTTGGCATGTGAATGGCCTGACTGGCGCAATACCTCTGTAGGAGGGGGTTATATGTGGCGAGGGGATTTTCCGTGGCGAGGGGATTTATCCCCGTTGGAGGGCGAAGCCCCCCCCTATTAATGCCTGCTACACCGCAGTGCCTGGATTGGGGCTGCTGCACAGCCCAACGGGGATAAATCCCCTCGCCACATAAAATCCCTTGCCACAGAAATCCTCTTGCCAGAGAAAATCTCTCTTGCCACAGAAAATCCCCTAATCAAAGGTAAACCTCTTCAGCGTCCTTATGTGTTCAGGGCTCCCTGAAAACGTCGCAGATCGAGTGTCAGGGGAAACTCGTCATCCACCGCCAGGCTGGGTATCGGCAGTTTCCCAGGTGTGTGTCCCAGACGGAAGAAGCGCGCCATCCGCCGGCTCTCGGCCTCGTTGGCATTCACCGGCAGGCTGTCGTAATTGCGCCCGCCCGGGTGAGCCACGTGGTACTGGCAACCGCCCACGGAACGTTGCATCCAGGTGTCGAGCAGATCGAAGACCAGCGGCGCGTGGACCGGGATGGTCGGTTGCAGGCAATTGGCCGGCTGCCAGGCACGGAAACGCACCCCGGCGACGAATTCTCCGACCCGGCCGGTGGGTTGCAGCGGTACCGGCACCCCGTTGCACGTCAGCAGATACCGTTGCGGCGCCAGGCCACTGAGCTTGACCTGCAAGCGCTCCAGGGATGAATCGACATAGCGCACAGTGCCACCGACTGCACCCTCCTCGCCCAGTACATGCCAAGGTTCCAGGGCCTGGCGCAACTGCAACTCGATACCGCCTGCCGCGTAATCGCCCACCTTCGGGAAGCGGAACTCCAAGTGCGCGGCGAACCACTCGGCCCGCAACGGGTAACCGGCGGTATTCAGCTCTTCGATGACATCGGCGAAGTCCTGCTCGATGAAATGGGGCAACAGAAACCGGTCATGCAGCTCGGTGCCCCAGCGCGCCAGCTTTGCCGGCGCATAGGGTTCGCGCCAGAACCGCGCCACCAGCGCCCGCAGCAGTAATTGCTGGGCCAGGCTCATACGGGCGTGGGGAGGCATTTCAAAGGCACGCAGTTCCAGCAGGCCGAGACGCCCTGTCGCGCCGTCCGGCGAATAGAGCTTGTCGATACAGAATTCGGCACGGTGGGTGTTGCCGGTCACGTCGATCAGCAAGTTGCGCAACAACCGGTCAACCAGCCAGGGCGGGCACTCCTCGCCGGGCTCAGGCATCTGCGCAAAGGCGATTTCCAATTCGTACAGCGCGTCGTTACGGGCTTCGTCCACCCGGGGCGCCTGGGACGTCGGGCCGATGAACAATCCGGAAAACAGGTAGGACAAGGACGGATGGTTATGCCAGTAGCTGATCAGGCTGCGCAGCAGATCGGGGCGTCGCAAAAACGGTGAGTCAGCCGGTGTCGCACCGCCAAGAACGAAATGGTTGCCGCCGCCCGTACCGGTGTGCCGGCCATCGATCATGAACTTCTCGGTGGTCAGTCGGTTTTGCCGGGCCTGCTCGTAGAGGAATTCGGTGCGCTCGACCAACTCATCCCAAGACGCCGACGGCTGCACGTTCACTTCAATCACCCCCGGATCCGGCGTGATGCGGAAGTTGCCCAGGCGTGGATCGCTCGGTGGCTCGTAGCCTTCCAACAGCACCGGGCACTGCAGTTCCTCGGCCGTGGCCTCGATGGCGCTGACCAGTTCAAGGTAATCCTCAACCCGCTCCAGGGGCGGCATGAACAGATACAACCGACCCTCGCGGGCCTCGGCGCAGAAGGCGGTGCGGGTCAGCCAGTCGGCGGACACGTCGATTTCCGGTACGCGATCCTCTTCGATCAACGCCTCGCCGTGGCGGGCCAGTTGTGCGGCGTCGGGTAGCTCGGGCAAATCCTGGTTCGGGTCGGTGGGATGGATGAACGGATATTCGGCCGCCGTCACCCATGGTTGGGACGCCAGCGGCAAGCGATAACCCAGGGGCGAATCCCCCGGCACCAATCGGCAGTGGTTGTCTCGCAGGTACCAGCGACCGCTCTGCCATTGGTCGCCCTTGGCGGTGCGGGCCAGTGGCAGGACCTGGCCGATCACTTTGTCCAGGCCCTGGCTGAAGACCTTGCGCAAGCGTGCCCGCTCCAGGGCATCGTCCAGGCGTGGGTCCTGGGCGCTGACATTGGAGGGCAACGCGCCTTCGCGCCAGAGGTAGTAGAAGTTGTCTTCGTAGGCCGGAAACACGAAGCGCGCAGGAATGTTCAAACGCTCAGCGACGCTGTTCAGAAAACGCCCGGCCATCTCGCCATCGGCGCCGTAGTCCTGCTGCTCGTCCGCGATCAAGGCGCTGTTGCGCCAGATCGGCACGCCGTCACGCCGCCAGTAGCAGTTGAGGGACCAGCGCGGCAACTGCTCGCCGGGGTACCACTTGCCCTGGCCGAAATGCACCAACCCTTGGGGCGCGTAGTGCTTGCGCATGCGCTGGAACAGCTCGGCGGAGAGCCGGCGCTTGTCCGGGCCGAGGGCCGCGGTGTTCCACTCGGCGCCGTCCGGGTCATCAATGGAAACGAAGGTCGGCTCGCCACCCATGGTCAGCCGCACATCGCCTTCCAGCAGGTCAGCATCGATCTGTCGGCCCAATGTCTGGATCGCCAGCCATTGTTCTTCCGTGTAGGGCTTGGTCACCCGCGGCGCTTCCCAGACCCGTTCCACGGCCATCTCATGGCTGAATTCGCACTCGCAGGGTTCCACCAGGCCGGTGATCGGCGCAGCCGACGAAGGATCGGGGCTGCAAGCCAGCGGAATATGCCCCTCGCCGGCAAACAGGCCGGACGTCGCATCCAGGCCGATCCAGCCAGCACCGGGCAGGTAGACCTCGCACCAGGCGTGCAGGTCGGTGAAATCCACTTCGGTACCGGATGGGCCGTCGAGGCTTTTCACATCGGCGGTCAACTGGATCAGGTAACCGGAGACGAACCGCGCAGCCAGGCCCAGGTGACGCAACAGTTGCACCAGCAGCCAGGCCGAGTCGCGGCAGGAACCCGACGCCTGCTCCAGGGTATGTTCCGGGGTCTGGACACCGGGCTCCATGCGGATCAAATAACTGATGTCGTCGTGCAGGCGCTGGTTGAGCGCCACCAGGAAATCCACCGCCGGCAGCGGCGTGCGGTCGATGCCATCCAGGTACGCCTTGAATTTCGGCGTCAGCGGCAACGTCTCCAGGTACGGCATCAGCTCGTGTTTCTCATCGGCCCCGTAGGTGAATGGAATCTTTTCGGCGTAGGGTTCGAGGAAAAAATCGAACGGATTGAACACCGCCATTTCCGCCAGCAGATCGACCTCGATCCGCAGTTCTTTGGTTTTTTCAGGGAATACCAGGCGTGCCAGGTAGTTGCCTTGGGGATCCTGCTGCCAGTTGATGAAGTGCTGCTCAGGCGAAACCTTCAACGCATAGGAAAGAATCCGCGTACGGCTGTGGGGCGCGGGGCGCAGGCGCACGATCTGCGGGCCGAGTTCAACGGCCCGGTCGTAGCGGTAATGCGTGACGTGATGCAATGCGACATGGATCGACACGGCGTGCCTCCTGCAAACCTGGGCGGAATAGAAAGCGGCGCAAGACTTATGCCACGCAGGCTGGCCGGACACTTTCTTCGTCTACTCAAGGCAGTAGAGCACTAAAACCGAACGATGCCCGACTTCCCGTGCACAGAAGTGCACATAAATGTGGCGAGGATCGTAGCGAATCGACTCAGCGGCGGGCGCGCGAGGTCTTTATCGCTTGGGTGAGGCGTTCACGCTGGAGGCGAATTTCGACGAGTTTGCTGCGCATTTCCCGGTGGCGTTTGCTGTTGAGAAGGAGCAGAGCAAGCAATGAAAAAAGCAGACTTAAACTGTAGATCAGTCTGTTGGGACGATATTCAATCGTAGGCAGTACACATAAAAAGCAAAGCCCCAGCACTATTACCAACGGCACCACCCAGCGAGGACGTCCGCGCGCAATCATGAAATTGCAATGCACGATGACAAGGGTGAGGGCAATCCCACTCAGGAAAGACCACTTCGCGCCTTCGGCCAGGGGAAGGTTGCGAAAATAGCTGTCAAAGAACAGCGGAATCGCACATGCCAAAGCAAAGATCGATGCCAATATCGCCCCGATGAAAACGGGAAAATATCTGAATAGAAAACTGCGGATACTGGGTTGATCCTTCATTGGTCAATCTCTTCATACAGGCCTACGGCAATGGTGCGGACATTCCCGGAAATTGCGCTTCCGGTGAGGCCGATAGCAGCCCCCAAAGCGTCCCGTATCTGCGTGACCGTTGCATGCTTGAGCTGAGTCGATGTGAAGCGTTTGGGGAGTTCACCGGACAACTGCTTCAGCTTGAGCAGTTTTGAAGTCAAACGAGGGTCATTGATACTCAACAACTCCTTGGTCAATTTGGCCCGCTCTTGTCGATTGAGCCCCCTGAGCACCTCCCGCACACTTTTACCTGTCGTAGCTTTATTCAATCTGACCAGCTTGAGAGTCGTCAGCGAAGACGCACCCACCCCAACCAGGGACGCGGCGTCCAGCGCAATCATCGTGTACTGATACCACTCTTCACTGTCGAGCTGATCATTTCGGGAAGGATTGCTTATTTCATTGCTTACGCGATAGCCGCTCGCAAAACACTGAGCAGTACTGGCGACGGCAGCCGTATAGCCGAGAGCAGCGATCACACTGCTGGCGCCTGCTGAAAACGGGACGGCAACAGAACCGCTAAGTACCACGACCCAACCGATAACGGCTCCGGCACACGATAAACTGGTGTTAATTGCCTCCCCGACCAATCGCGACTCCCGGGGATTGTCCTGTACCTGTTGGGCAAACTGGGCCGGGGCGATGTACTTCTGCGCCTCGCGCAAGATGATCCGCTTGGGCTTGATGCTGCAGATCGGCTTGAATTCCCGCAGGGTCACCACGTTGAACTCCGCATCGATATACACCACGCCAGCGCCGACGATGCCGGGGTCGGCGTCAATGGCGGCGAACAGTCGCGGCAGGTTGATCTGGCTTTCGATGCGTTGGCGGGCCATGAACTGGGAGGGACTGTAGTCCATGCCGATGCCGGGTAACGGGGTGCTCATTTCAATCGTCCTTGGAAATCTGAAGGTCAACGCTTTAGCAACACGGCCTCTGTGGCGAGGGAGCTTGCTCCCGCTCGGCGGCGAAGCCGTCGCAATATGGATGATGCAAGCTGCCAGGGAGGCACTGTCGGTTGATCGGGGCTGCTGCGCAGCCCAGCGGGAGCGAGCTCCCTCGCCACAAAGGCATCACCACGCTTGACCTCCCGGAACAGGGGCGGGCGCCACGATAGCAAAGGAGTAGCACTGCCGCTAGAAAGCAAAACGCCAGCACTTAGGCTGGCGTTTGCGATGGGCTTGGCGATCAGCGCGGCACGACCGGTTTGCGCGCCGGCTTCGGCCCCTTGCCCTTGGCGGCGTCCTTGCGCTCCTTGGCCGCCTGCTGGTTGCGGGCGAACGCAGCGGCCTTGGCCTGCTCGCGCTTGTCCCACGAGTTACCGCCGTCGCTGGCTCGTGGCGGCAGGCCGGTGTGCTGGGTCAGGATCCTGGTGGTGTCCTTGCCCACCTTGTGGCTGCCGGCCGGTGTCGAGTTCTTGCGACGGGCACTCTGGTAGCTGTCGGTCGCCGGCTGGTGCAGCGGGATCAATTGGTGCTTGCCCGGCCCGATCAGGTCGGCACGGCCCATGCGGGTGAGCGCTTCGCGCAGCATCGGCCAGCCCTTGGGGTCGTGATAGCGCAGGAAAGCCTTGTGCAGGCGACGCTGCTCTTCGCTCTTGACGATGGTCACGCCGTCGCTCTTGTAGGTGACCTTGCGCAGCGGGTTCTTGCCCGAGTGGTACATGGCCGTGGCGGTGGCCATCGGCGACGGATAGAACGCCTGCACCTGATCGGCCCGGAAACCGTTGCCCTTGAGCCACAGCGCCAGGTTCATCATGTCTTCGTCGGTAGTGCCCGGGTGGGCGGCGATGAAGTACGGAATCAGGTACTGCTCTTTCCCGGCTTCCTTGGTGTACTTCTCGAACATCCGCTTGAACCGGTCATAGGTGCCGATACCCGGTTTCATCATCTGGTTGAGCGGACCTTCCTCGGTGTGCTCCGGGGCAATCTTCAGGTAACCGCCGACGTGGTGGGTCACCAGCTCCTTGACGTACTCCGGCGACTCGACGGCCAGGTCGTAACGCAGGCCGGAGGCGATCAGGATCTTCTTCACTCCAGGCAACGCGCGGGCGCTGCGGTACAGCTGGATCAGCGAGGAATGGTCGGTGTTCAGGTTCGGGCAGATACCGGGGAACACGCAGGACGGCTTGCGGCACGCGGATTCGATCTCCGGGCTCTTGCAGGCGATGCGGTACATGTTCGCGGTCGGGCCGCCAAGGTCGGAAATCACCCCGGTGAAGCCGGGGACCTTGTCGCGGATCTCTTCGATCTCGCGAATGATCGACTCTTCGGAACGGTTCTGGATGATCCGGCCTTCGTGCTCGGTGATCGAGCAGAAGGTGCAGCCGCCGAAGCAGCCGCGCATGATGTTCACCGAGAAACGGATCATCTCGTAGGCCGGAATCTTTTCCTTGCCGTACGCCGGGTGCGGAACACGTGCGTAAGGCATGCCAAACACGTAGTCCATTTCCTCAGTGGTCATCGGAATGGGCGGCGGGTTGAACCAGACATCGACTTCGCCGTGCTTCTGCACCAGGGCCCGGGCGTTGCCTGGGTTGGTTTCCAGGTGAAGCACGCGGTTGGCGTGGGCATAGAGCACCGCATCGTTCCGGACCTTTTCCACCGAGGGCAGGCGGATCACGGTCTTGTCGCGGGTCATTTTCGGGCTTGCCAGGATCTGCACGACCTTGGCTTCGCTCGGGTCTTCGCCTGCACCTGAAACAGTCGCCCCTTTTTCCTGCTCGATGGCGCAGGCTTGAGTGTCCTGAGTGTTCACGTACGGATTGATGATCTTGTCGATCTTGCCCGGACGGTCGATGCGGGTGGAGTCCACCTCGTACCAGCCTTGCGGCGTGTCACGACGGATGAACGCGGTGCCGCGCACATCGGTGATGTCTTCGATCTTGTGGCCGTAGGACAGGCGCTGGGCAACCTCGACAATCGCCCGCTCGGCGTTGCCGTAGAGCAGGATGTCGGCGCTGGCGTCGATCAGGATCGAATTGCGCACCCGGTCCTGCCAGTAATCGTAATGGGCAATGCGACGCAGGGATGCCTCAATGCCGCCGAGCACGATGGGCACGTGCTTGTAGGCTTCCTTGCAGCGCTGGCTGTAGACCAGGCTCGCACGGTCCGGCCGCTTGCCCGCCAGGCCGCCCGGCGTATAAGCGTCATCGGAACGGATTTTCTTGTCGGCGGTGTAGCGGTTGATCATCGAGTCCATGTTGCCGGCCGCGACGCCGAAAAACAGGTTCGGCTCGCCGAGCTTCATGAAGTCGTCTTTGGACTGCCAGTTCGGCTGGGCAATGATCCCGACGCGAAAGCCCTGGGCCTCCAGCAGCCGGCCGATAATGGCCATACCGAACGACGGGTGATCGACGTAGGCATCGCCGGTCACGATGATGATGTCGCACGAATCCCAGCCGAGCTGATCCATCTCCTCCCTGCTCATGGGCAGGAACGGCGCCGGGCCGAAACATTCGGCCCAGTACTTGGGATAGTCAAATAACGGCTTGGCTGCTTGCATGTCGATGACCGGTATAAAAGATGAAAAATCGCGGGGGCGGAATATAGCACAAAATTTGACCAATTCCGACGGCTATGGTCGGAAATTGGCGGTGCCCCTGTGGGAGCGGGCTTGCTCGCGAAGGCGGTGTGTCAGTCGATGCCGAGGTTGTCTGGCACACCGCCTTCGCGAGCAAGCCCGCTCCCACAGGTCACTCATCGTCATCGAAGTTGTAGCTGCCCGGCGCCAAGTTCTCGAACCGCGTGTACTTACCAATGAACGCCAGGCGGATAAAGCCGATCGGGCCGTTCCGCTGCTTGCCGATGATGATTTCGGCGATGCCCTTGTGTTCCGTCTCGGGGTGATACACCTCGTCGCGGTATACGAACATGATGACGTCGGCGTCCTGCTCGATCGCTCCGGATTCCCGCAAGTCGGAGTTCACCGGACGCTTGTTGGGACGTTGTTCCAGGGAGCGGTTCAGCTGGGACAAGGCCACGACCGGGCAGTTGAATTCCTTGGCCAGGGCCTTGAGGGAACGGGAGATTTCGGAGATCTCGTTGGTCCGGTTATCGCCGCTGGAGCCCGGGATCTGCATCAGTTGCAGGTAGTCGATCATGATCAGCGCGACATCACCGTGCTCCCGCACCAGGCGGCGGGTCCGGGCGCGCATTTCCGACGGGCTGATGCCGGCGGTGTCATCGATGAACAGCTTGCGGTCGTTGAGCAGGTTGACCGCCGAGGTCAGGCGCGGCCAGTCGTCGTCTTCCAGTTGGCCGGAACGGACCTTGGTCTGGTCGATACGCCCCAGGGACGACAGCATACGCATGATCAGCGATTCGCCTGGCATCTCGAGGGAATACACCAGGACCGCCTTGTCGCTGCGCAGCACGGCGTTTTCCACCAGGTTCATCGCAAAGGTGGTCTTACCCATGGAAGGACGGCCGGCAACGATGATCAGGTCGGACGGTTGCAGGCCGCTGGTCTTCTCGTCGAGGTCGGTGTAGCCGGTCGACAAACCGGTGATCGCGTTGTCGGTGTTGAACAGGGTGTCGATACGGTCGATGGCCTTGGTCAGCAACTCGTTGACCCCTACCGGCCCGCCAGTCTTCGGCCGGGCTTCGGCGATCTGGAAGATCTGCCGTTCGGCTTCGTCGAGGATCTCTTCGGCGGTGCGGCCTTCAGGGTTGAAGGCGCTGTCGGCGATTTCGTTGCTGATACCGATCAACTGACGCAACGTCGCCCGCTGGCGAACAATTTGCGCATAGGCCTTGATGTTGGCGACGGACGGCGTGTTTTTCGCCAGTTCGCCCAAGTAACCGAGGCCGCCGACCTGGGATGTCTGGCCTTCCTTGTCCAGTTGCTCGGACAGGGTGACCACGTCGATCGGCATGTTCTGATCGGCAAGCTTGGCGATAGCACGGAAGATCAGACGGTGGTCATGTCGGTAGAAATCGCCATCGGAGACTTGATCGAGCACGCGTTCCCAGGCGTTGTTGTCCAGCATCAGACCACCGAGCACGGCCTGTTCGGCCTCGATGGAATGCGGTGGCACCTTCAGGGCGGCGGTTTGCAGATCGTATTGCTCGGGAGCGGTGATTTCGTTCATGGCCACTTGATTCTTTGGGAAACCCAGGGGGTTATGAAAATCAGGAATTGCAGAAAGACAAAGGGCACGACCTGTAAACAGGATCGTGCCCGATGTTACCGGCTAGCACCCAAGGGTGCCAGCCGACAAGTACTACTTAGGCTGCTACCACGACAACGCGTACGGTGGCTTCAACTTCGGCGTGCAGGTGCACGGCTACGTCGAATTCGCCTACGTTGCGGATGGTGCCGTTCGGCAGACGAACTTCGCTCTTCGCAACTTCGACGCCAGAGGCGGTCAGTGCGTCAGCGATGTCGTGAGTACCGATCGAACCGAACAGCTTGCCTTCGTCGCCAGCGGTGGCAGTGATGGTCACTTCCAGCTCGGCCAGTTGGGCAGCACGGCTTTCAGCCGATGCCTTACGGTCTGCGGCGGCTTTTTCCAGCTCGGCGCGACGCTCTTCGAACGCAGCCAGGTTGGCAGCGGTCGCAGCGGTAGCCTTGCCGAAAGGCAGCAGGTAGTTACGGCCGTAACCGGCCTTAACGTTTACTTTGTCGCCCAGGTTGCCCAGGTTGGCGATTTTTTCCAGAAGGATCAGTTGCATGTGAAAATCCTCTAACTTTTAACCTTCACCGTTCGCGCTGTCTGCGTCTTTCGACGCCATACGACCGCGAAAATCAATCAGGCTGTCGACGATGGCCAGGACCACCAGCAACGGATAGATCAGCTGCATGAACAGCAACAACGTGACGTACAACCCCACCAGCCAGAACCTGGCCAGTCGCTTTTGCGCCACCAGCCCGTGAATCAGGGCCAGGGCGGCGAAGACCAGCGGTACGCTGCACAACGGCGTGAGCATGGCCATCTGCGGACCGAAGTTCGGCCCCAGAAGCATGCCCGCCAGCAGCAACATCGCCAGCCCAAGCGGGAAACGGATGGCGCGAAATTCGCGACCAAAACCACCCGGGTTGTACAACAACGCCTGCCAGTAGCGCCCGATAATCAGGCTCAGCACACTGACGATTTGCAACAAGGCCGCAATCAGGCCGGTCAGGACCGGTGCGATCAGGGACGCGAAACGCGCCTGCTCCTCTGCCGACATCTGCCGGTAGAGATCACCGAGGGCCTCGGGCAGGATTTTTACCAAAACCTGCGACAGCATCTCGATCTGGGGCGCGAAAGCCACCCCGAGCACCACTGAAAACACCACTCCTATCGCTATGCTGACCAGCAGCACGCGGTTCCAGGATTCGCTGGCGCGCAATACCAACGCCAGCGCCGAAGACCCCATGAACACCATCAGTGCCCGCGGGTCCGCGGCATACAACCACCAGAGCAAGGCTGGCAGCAGTCCCAGAGCAAGAACGCCCGAGGCGTCCCTCAATCCGCGCCGCAGGAGTACGAGACTCCCGGCGGCAGCACCCAACCAATACAACAACGGCAACGCTGCACATCCAGCCACTACCAGAGTGGCCTGCATACGGCCGCGCATGATGAACTCAGCTATGGCGCGCATGCTTTCAATCCTTTGCTACTTGTCGACTGCCCGGTCTCAGCGGCCGTGGCTGTCGGTGTAGGCCAGCAGGGCCAGGAAGCGGGCGCGCTTGATAGCGGTGGCCAGCTGACGCTGATAACGAGCTTTGGTACCGGTGATGCGGCTTGGAACGATTTTGCCGGTCTCGGATACGTAGGCTTTCAGAGTGTTGAGATCTTTGTAATCGATCTCTTTCACGTCTTCAGCGGTGAAGCGGCAGAATTTACGACGACGGAAGAAACGTGCCATGTGATTGGCTCCTTAAAAGGTCCGTGGATTACTCGTCAGCGTTATCGCTGTTGTCGCTGTCGCTATCGCTGTCATCGCCATCGGCGCTGTCAGAGTGCTCAGGACGGTCGCGACGCTCACGGCGCTCACTGCGGTTTTCTTCAGCCTTGAGCATCTCGGATTGGCCGGTGACGGCTTCTTCGCGACGGATGACCAGGTTACGGATCACTGCATCGTTGTAGCGGAAGTTGTCTTCCAGCTCGGCCAGGGCCTTGCCGGTGCACTCAACGTTCAGCATCACGTAGTGAGCCTTGTGAACATTGTTGATTGCGTAGGCCAGTTGACGACGGCCCCAGTCTTCCAGGCGGTGGATTTTGCCGCCGTCTTCTTCGATCAGCTTGGTGTAACGCTCAACCATGCCGCCGACTTGCTCGCTTTGATCCGGGTGGACCAAAAAGATGATTTCGTAATGACGCATGAATGCTCCTTACGGGTTGTAGCCTGCCGCTTAAAAACGGTCAGACAAGGAGTGAATGACACTTATGGACTTGTGGACGCTAGACACATAAGTGCCTGCCATCACAGCAAGGGGCGCAATTGTAGAGAAGGGTCGAGGCAGGTGCAAGGCAATTGGTGATTATTTGAACAACCGCTACAACACATAACACTGTGGGAGCGAGCCTGCTCGCGATAGCGGTGGGTCATCCAGCACAAATGCCGACTGATACACCGCTATCGCGAGCAGGCTTGCTCCCACAGGGACTTGCCGATACTTACTTTTTCGCGGCAGCCTTGACGCTGCGCTGGCGCAGCGCCTCGAACAGGCACACACCGGTCGCGACCGAGACGTTGAGGCTGCTGACGCTGCCGGCCATTGGTAGCTTGACCAGGTAGTCGCAATGTTCGCGGGTCAGGCGACGCATGCCTTTGCCTTCGGCCCCCATGATCAGGATCGTCGGGCCAGTGAGGTCCTGTTGGTACAGGTCCTGTTCGGCCTCGCCCGCCGTGCCGACCACCCACAAGCCACGCTGCTGGAGTTTTTCCAGGGTGCGCGCCAGGTTGGTCACGGCCACCAGCGGAATCACTTCCGCGGCGCCGCAGGCGACTTTTCGTACGGCCGGCGTCAAGGTTGCCGACTTGTCCTTGGGAACGATCACCGCCAATGCCCCGGCCGCGTCCGCCGAGCGCAGGCAGGCGCCGAGGTTGTGAGGATCGGTCACGCCGTCCAGCACCAGCAGCAAAGGCGCGCCTTCGGTGCGATCGAGCAATTCCTCGAGCATCGCCTCGCCCCAGACCTGGCTCGGGCTGACCTCGGCCACGACGCCCTGGTGCACACCTTCTACCCAGGCATCCATCTCGCGCCGCTCGGCCTGGCCGACCGCCACGCGATTTTGGTTGGCCAGTTCGACCAGGGTCTGGACCCGAGGCTCACTGCGGCTTTCCGCCAGCCAGATCTGCTTGACCCGCTTGGGGTGATGACGCAACAACGCTTCCACGGCATGCACGCCGTAGATTTTTTCCAACTGACTCATGACTTGGCCTTGGGCTTACGGGCTCCGCCACTTTTAGCCGGAGCCGAGCCCGCTTTCGACGGGCCCTTACGGTGTTTGCTGGGTTTGCTGCTTGCGCTTTCGGGGGTCGACCGTCCGGACTTTGCTCCCGACGCGGCCTTACCACCCTTCTTGGCTTCGGCCAGCAACGCCTGCTTCATTTCACGACTTTTGCGCACTTCGGCGTTTTTCGCCGCGGCATCGCTCGGACGATAGGCTTCGCCGGCTTTTTCCTTGGCCGGGCCGCGACGGCCGGACTTGGTCGAAGCCGGCTCGGCAGCGGTCTTGGCCGCAGGCGCGGACGTTTCGGCACCGCGCTTCTTGCGCCCGATCGGTGCGTCGATGGTTTTTTCCGCCATCTCGAAGTCGATCTTGCGCTCGTCGAGATCGACGCGCATCACCCGTACTTCGACGGTATCGCCGAGACGGAAGCTGCGCCCGGTGCGCTCGCCCGCCAGGCGGTGGTGTACAGGGTCGAAGTGGTAGTAATCACCCGGCAGCGCGGTGACATGCACCAGGCCTTCGACGTAGATATCGGTCAGCTCGACGAACAGGCCGAAACCGGTCACGGCGGTGATCACGCCCGGGAACGACTCGCCCACGCGATCCTTCATGTACTCGCACTTGAGCCAGTTCACCACGTCGCGGGTCGCTTCGTCGGCGCGACGCTCGCTCATCGAACACTGCTCGCCCAACTGCTCCAGGGCTGCTTCGTCGTATGGATAAATACGCGCCTTGGGAATGGTCATCGCACCGGCGCGCTTGACGTGCGGGGTGTTCATCTTCGAATGGATCACGCTGCGGATGGCCCGGTGCGTGAGCAAGTCGGGGTAGCGACGGATCGGCGAGGTGAAGTGAGTATAGGCCTCGTAATTCAGGCCGAAGTGGCCCTGGTTATCGGCGCTGTACACCGCCTGGCTCAAAGAGCGCAGCATGACGGTCTGGATCAGGTGGAAATCCGGACGATCCTTGATGCTGGCCAGCAACGCCTGGTAATCCTTGGGCGATGGACCTTCCTTGCCCTTGTGCAGGGACAGGCCGAGCTCACCGAGGAAAGCGCGCAGCTTTTCCAGGCGCTCCGGCGGCGGACCGTCGTGAACCCGGTACAACGCAGGGATTTCGTGCTTTTTCAGGAATTCGGCGGTGGCCACGTTGGCCGCCAACATGCACTCCTCGATCAATTTATGCGCATCGTTACGCACGGTCGGCCGGATTTCGGCGATCTTGCGCTCGGAACCAAAGATGATCCGGGTTTCCTGGGTTTCGAAATCGATGGCGCCACGCACATGACGCGCGCCCAGCAACACCTTGTACAACGCATAGAGCTGCTTGAGGTCCGGCAGCACCTCGTTGTACTCCCCGCGCAGCTTGCGCGACTCGGCGAGCTTCGGCGTTTCCAGCATCGCGCTGACCTTGTTGTAGGTCAGGCGGGCGTGGGAGTGGATCACCGCTTCGTAGAAGCAGTAGTCGGTCATCTCGCCGGTCTTGGAGATGGTCATCTCGCAGACCATGGCCAGGCGGTCGACATGGGGATTGAGCGAGCACAGGCCGTTGGACAGTTGTTCGGGCAACATAGGCACGACGCGCTCGGGGAAGTACACCGAGTTGCCGCGCACCTGGGCTTCGGCATCCAGTGCAGAGCCGAGCTTCACGTAGCTGGACACGTCGGCAATCGCGACGTACAACTTCCAGCCGCCGGAGAACAGGCGCAGCTTGCCCGGCCGGGCTTCGCAGTAGACCGCGTCGTCGAAGTCCCGTGCGTCCTCACCATCGATGGTAACGAACGGCAGGTGACGCAGGTCGATGCGCTTCTCTTTGTCCTTTTCCTCGACTTCCGGCTTGAGCTTGGCGGCTTCTTTCAGGACCGCCTCAGGCCAGACGTGGGGAATGTCATAGGTACGCAGGGCAACGTCGATTTCCATGCCCGGCGCCATGTAGTTGCCGACCACTTCCACCACATCGCCTTGCGGCTGGAAGCGCGGGGTTGGCCAGTGGGTGATCTTCACCTCGACGAACTGACCGACCTTGGCGTTGGCGTTGCGGCCCGGGGTGACCAGCACTTCCTGCTGGATCTTCGGGTTGTCCGCGACGACAAAGCCGATGCCGCCCTCTTCAAAGTAACGACCGACGATGCTTTCGTGGGCACGGGACACCACTTCGACGATCACGCCTTCACGGCGACCGCGACGGTCCAGGCCAGACACCCGGGCCAGCGCCCGGTCACCGTCGAACACCAGGCGCATTTGCGCCGGGCTCATGAACAGGTCGTCGCTGCCGTCGTCGGGAATCAGGAACCCGAAGCCATCGCGGTGACCGGCGATACGGCCCAGGATCAGGTCGAGCTTGTCCACCGGCGCATAGGTTCCGCGCCGGGTATAGATCAGTTGAGCATCGCGCTCCATGGCACGCAGACGGCGGCGCAGGGCTTCGAGTTGATCTTCGGTCGTCAGCCCGAACTCTTCGACCAGCTCTTCACGGCTGGCAGGCGAACCCCGGTCGGCGAGATGCGCCAGGATCAGTTCGCGGCTGGGAATAGGGTTTTCATATTTTTCCGCTTCACGAGCGGCCTCGGGATCGAGGGACTGCCAATCGGCCATTAGAGAGTTTTCACCTTGTCTATATGCGGGTTAGTTTGGCATAGGCGTAATGAAACGGGAAATTTCAGGCATCCAAAGCCCTTTCTAAAGGTCTTTTACCCCGTTCTTCAACCCGGGAAAGGCACCGCTCGTGAAATTTCCCGGTTTTTTTTATCCAGAGGGGTTTACAGTTAAAAACACGCTCCGTATAGTGCGCGCCATCGACGACGCACACACGTTGCCGATACTGCCCAGATGGTGAAATTGGTAGACACGCCAGCTTCAGGTGCTGGTGACCGCAAGGTCGTGGAAGTTCGAGTCTTCTTCTGGGCACCAATTTCGAGCAGCAGGTCAATGATCTGCAAGCTCCTCCAAAAACCCGCGAAAGCGGGTTTTTGCATTTCTACCTTCCTGAAATCCGGTTTAACAATTACTAAAACAAAAACAGGGGTTTACAGATCAAAATGCGCTCCGTATAGTGCGCCACATCGACAGCGGCAACGCTGAAGATGCTGCCCAGATGGTGAAATTGGTAGACACGCCAGCTTCAGGTGCTGGTGACCGCAAGGTCGTGGAAGTTCGAGTCTTCTTCTGGGCACCAATTCAAGCTTCAAGACCTGGTCTTGAATCTCACGAAAACCCGCGAAAGCGGGTTTTTGCGTTTTTGGCTGGGGAATTCCCGAAGGGGCAGGCCGCAGGGTATGGGGCGGCTGTCATGCCGCCATCGCGAGCAGGCTCGCTCCCACAGGGGGAGCGCGTACGCTGTCAGGCCTTGAACTGCCCCAGACTCGCCTTCAGCTGCGCCGCCAGGTTGTCCAGCACCTTGCCACTTGCCGTCGTCTCGACCACGGCCTGGGCCGCTTTCTCGGCCTGGACGTGAATAGTCTCCACCCGTCCACGCACCGCCTGCGCCCCTTGGGCCTGATGGGCCGCGGCCTGAGTCGCCAGGCCAATGGCCGCGTGCACCTGCTCCACGGAAGCCTGTACCGACTGCTGCAAGCGAGCACTGTCACGCAATACCAGCAACCCCTCGCTGGCCTGCCGCCCGGCCTGGCCGATCGCGGCCACCGCCTCGCGGGCACCTTGCTGCAACGCCACGATATGGGCCTGGATGTCACCGGTCGAACTCTGGGTCTTGCTGGCCAGCGCCCGCACTTCGTCCGCCACCACCGCAAAGCCACGCCCGGTTTCCCCGGCCCGCGCCGCTTCGATGGCCGCGTTCAGGGCCAGCAGATTGGTCTGCTCGGCGATGCCGTGAATGACCGTCAGCACAACCTCGATCTGCTCGCTCTGCTGCGCCAGCCGCTCGATCACCTTAGCCCCGGTGTCCACCTGCCCGGCCAGCGCCTCGATCAACCCACTGACCTTGGCCGAAGTACGGGTGTTTTCATCCGTGGCCTGGCGAATCTCGACCACCTGCTGCAGGGCCGCCTGCATCGCCTGGCTTTCCGACTGTGCTTCGTCAGCCATTTGCGACAGCGCACGCAAGCTCTCGGCCACCTCATCACGCTGCATCCCGGCCGCCGCATCGGCACCGGAGTTGCGCAAGGTCATCGCGCCGATTTCCACACCAGTACGCTGGGCAACATCCCCCGCCTCCCGCACGATGGGTTGCAACTTATCCACAAAGCGATTGACCGCCGAGGCCATGTCGCCAATTTCGTCCTTGCTGTTGATTTGCACACGCTTGGTCAGATCGCCCTCGCCCGCCGCCAGATCATTCATCGCCGCGATCAGCAGCTTCAAGCGATTGACTACCCGACGCCCCAGCACCACAGCCAACAGCAGCAGTACGCCGAAGCCCACCAGCGCCAGACCGAGGCCGATGCGCCAACGCAAGGTGCTGGCCGCCTCCTGCACCGTGCTGGAGGTGTTGGTCTGCATCTGCGTGGCCGTGGCCTGCGCTGACCCCAGACGGCCGCGCATGGCGGCGGCACTGTCGGCGGCGGCTCCCTTGAGGCTGTCGCCGACCAGTTGGTCACTGCTGGCGATCAACGCCGAGAAGCGCTGATCCAGCGCCTTCAGATCGGATTCCACCGAAGCGGTGGAAACCCCCATCAACACTTTGCCGATTTCCACCCCGTTGGGATTGATCGACGCCTCAAGGTAGTACACCGATGGATCGGTCTTCGCAGCGTCCAGCACCTTGTCCAGCGCCCGATCGCCTTTACCCTTCTCCAGCAAGGCCTTGTTGATCGCGTTATCCCGGTTCAGGTAACGGGTCAGGTGCTCACCGTTGGCATCGTCATAGATGACGAACAACACGTTGGGATTGCGCTGGGCCCGGCGGGCGAACTCGGAGAGCGTCGGTATGTCACTGTCCCACATGGCGCGGGGAGCGACGGAAGCCAGGAGTTGTGCCATATCATTGGCAGAGTCCCTGAGCCCTTTTTCCAGCGTCGTGCGCAATTGCGACTGCTCATCTTTCAGGCGCGTGGACAAGCCCGCGGTCAATCGTTGGCGGGTACTGGCGGACAAACTGTCCAGGCTCGAGGTGACTTCCCGCCCAGCCTGCTCCAGCTCACCGGAGAGCATCTGGCTGTCAGCACCCAGGCGTGCGCCCAGGTCGGTTTCAAGCGCCGTGACCGTGCTGCGGGTCAGGACAACCGCCACCAGCACCTGCACCAAAAGGGCGATACCAAGGGTAACGAACACAGGCCGTAGCAAACGGCTTTGTAACAATGAGAGAACGGCCGACACGGGTAATCCCTCTATGAACGCCATTAAATTGATGGCACTCGTCAAGATGTGCCGGTAATGGAGTTGCATAGCAAATGTCGTGCCGCGGGCAGATAGAAACGAAAAAGGGCCCAAATAAGGGCCCTTTGTCTTTTACATCAGTGACTTATCAGCTGAACGGGTGACGCAGAACGATGGTTTCGTTGCGCTCCGGCCCCGTCGAAATAATGTCGATCGGCGCACCGACCAGCTCTTCGAGGCGCTTGATGTAATTGCGGGCCGCCGCTGGCAGCTCTTCCAGGGTCTTGGCACCCACGGTCGATTCGGTCCAGCCCGGCATCTGCTCGTACACCGGCTCCAGGCCAATGTAGCTGTCAGCGTCGGTCGGTGCGTCGATGACCGCGCCGTCCTGGTTCTTGTAGCCCACGCAGATGTTGATGGTTTCCAGGCCGTCCAGCACGTCCAGCTTGGTCAGGCACAGGCCCGAGATGCTGTTGACGTCGATGGCGCGACGCAGGATGACGGCATCGAACCAGCCGCAACGACGGGCACGCCCGGTAGTGGCGCCGAATTCGTGGCCACGCTTGGCCAGGAAGGCACCGATGTCGTCGAACAGTTCGGTCGGGAATGGACCCGAACCCACGCGAGTGGTGTAGGCCTTGGTGATACCCAGGATGTAGTCCACGTACATCGGACCGAAACCCGAACCCGTGGCGATACCGCCTGCGGTGGTGTTGGAGCTGGTGACGTACGGGTAGGTGCCGTGGTCGATGTCCAGCAGCGAACCCTGGGCGCCTTCGAACATGATGTCCTTGCCCGCGCGACGCAGCTCGTGCAGCTCGGCGGTGACGTCGAGCATCATCGGCTTGAGCAGCTCGGCGTATTCCATGCACTCATCCAGGGTTTTCTGGAAGTCGATGGCCGGTTCTTTGTAGTAATTGACCAGAACGAAGTTGTGGTAGTCCAGCAACTCGCCCAGCTTGGCGGCAAAACGCTCACGGTGGAACAGATCACCGATGCGCAGGCCACGACGGGCCACCTTGTCTTCGTAGGCCGGGCCGATGCCGCGACCGGTGGTGCCGATCTTCATCTCGCCACGGGCCTTCTCACGGGCCTGGTCCAGCGCAACGTGGTAGGACAGGATCAGCGGGCAGGACGGGCTGATACGCAGGCGCTCGCGCACCGGCACACCCTTCTCTTCCAGCTTGACGATTTCCCGCAGCAGGGCGTCGGGAGCAACCACGACACCGTTACCGATCAGGCACTGTACGCCCTCGCGCAACACGCCCGACGGAATCAGGTGCAGAACGGTTTTTTCACCGTCGATCACCAACGTGTGACCGGCATTGTGGCCACCCTGGTAGCGCACTACGGCGGCAGCATGTTCGGTCAGCAGATCAACGATCTTGCCTTTGCCCTCATCACCCCATTGGGTGCCCAGGACTACGACATTCTTACCCATAACACTTGTCCTCATTCGCGCAAACTTGGTGCCGGCCGCAGCCGGCGGGAAAACTCAAGAAGCCAGCGGCAATACTTGCCAAAGCCCGTTCTGCTGAATCAATTGCCGGTCGCAGTCCGCTTCACGGGCGGCGGCCAAAGGCTGTCCAGGCAATGCCTGGACGACACGCTGACCCTCACTGCGCAACTGGCAGACAGCCTGCCAGAGTGCCGCGTCCGTACTGTCAGGCATCCAGATACCGCCGGACGGTAGCTCGACTTCAGCACGCCCCAGGGTCACCAGGGTTTTCAGATCGGTAGAGAAACCGGTCGCCGGACGGGCGCGACCGAAATCGGCGCCGATATCGTCGTAACGACCGCCCTGGGCGATGGACTGGCCCACGCCCGGCACGAACACGGCGAACACCACGCCGGTGTGGTAGTGGTAGCCACGCAACTCACCCAGGTCGAAATACAACGGCAGCTCAGGGAAACGCACCGACAGACGCTCGGCGATTGCCAGCAGGTCGTCCAGCGCCGCCATGACAGGCGCCGGCGCATGGGCCAGGCGCTCACGCGCCGCCGCCAGCACTTCACGGCCACCGCACAGGTCCACCAGCGCCCGCAGCATGTCGGACAGATCGGCCGGCAAGCCTTCGGTCAGGCTGATCACTTCATCGATGGCCTTGCGCTGCAAGGCATCGAACAGCCGTTGTTCCACTTCACCGGACAGACCGGCCGCACGGGCCAGGCCGCGATAGATACCGACGTGGCCCAGGTCCATGTGGACATCCGGCACGTCGGCCAGTTGCAGCATGGCCAACATCAGGCTGATGACTTCCACGTCGCTGCTCGGGCTGGCATCGCCATACAACTCGGCACCCAGCTGGATCGGGCTGCGCGAGGACGACAGGGCGCGCGGCTGGGCGTGCAGCACACTGCCGGCATAGCACAAGCGACTGGGCCCTTCACGGCGCAGGGTGTGGGCGTCGATACGCGCTACCTGGGGCGTGATGTCGGCACGAAAACCCATCTGCCGGCCCGACTGCGGGTCGACGACCTTGAAGGTGCGCAGATCCAGGTCCTGGCCCGCGCCGGTCAGCAGGGATTCCAGGTACTCGATATGTGGGGTGACGACGAACTCGTAACCCCAGCTCTGGAACAGATCCAACACCTGCCGACGCGCTACTTCGATACGCGCAGCTTCCGGTGGCAGTACTTCTTCGATGCCATCTGGCAGCAGCCAGCGGTCTACCGTTGCCATTACGCCATTCCCCTATGGTCCGGGCGGCCAGCCTTCGGGCAAGCCTTGAGTGAAGCAGAAAGCGCCCATGTCCTACGCAAAAAGCGCGCAAGGGCGACGTGACGAATGGCCAGGAAACGGCCTCGTCCAGCACTTTCCTCGAAAAACCTGTCGAGTCGTTCAACCCGACGCCTGCAACCAAAACCGCAATCGAACGTGCAGACGCAAAAAAGCCGGGAATTTCCCGGCTGCCGCATCATACACCCGTTTTTCCAAAGGATCACCCCGCCAGACGTTTTAGCCGCCGGGCGGAGTGTCTCAGGTCAACGTTGCATCAAGGCTTGGCCTTTTCCAGGTAGCGGAAAAAGTCGCTGCTCGGGTCCAGGACCAATACGTCGGATTTGTGCGCGAAGCTTTCACGGTAGGCGTGCAGGCTACGGTAGAACGCGTAGAACTCCTGGTCCTGGCCGAAGGCCTTGGCATAGATCGCCGCGGCCTGGGCGTCGCCATCACCGCGAACTTCTTCCGATTCACGATAGGCTTCGGCCAGCAGCACGCGACGTTGACGATCAGCGTCGGCACGGATGCCTTCGGCCAGCTCGTTACCCTTCGCACGATGCTCGCGGGCTTCACGTTCGCGCTCGGTGCTCATCCGCTCGAAGACGCTGCGGTTCACTTCCTTCGGCAGATCGATGGCCTTGACCCGGACATCGACCACTTCAATACCCAGTTCCTTTTCCGCCATGGCGTTCAGCGAACGGGTAATGTCGGCCATGAGCGCATCACGCTCACCGGACACCACTTCATGCAGGGTGCGCTTGCCGAACTGGTCGCGCAAACCCGACTCCAGGCGGCGGGACAGACGTTCGTCAGCGATCTGCTTGAGACCCGAGGTGGCCGTGTAGAAGCGCTCGGCATCCTTCACGCGCCACTTGGCATAGGCATCGACCATGACCGCTTTCTTTTCCAGCGTCAGGAAGCGTTGCGTCGGTGCATCCAGCGTCATCAGGCGAGCGTCGAACTTGCGCACCTTGTTGACGTACGGCACTTTCACATGCAGCCCGGGCTGGACATCCGTCTCGACCACGCGACCGAATTGCAGCAGAACTGCGCGCTCGGTCTGGGACACGATGTAGAAGCAGTTCCAGGCAGCGATCGCCACGACGACGCCAACAATAAGGGCGATCAGCGATTTATTGCTCATCAGCGACTCTCCCTGGTACGTGCTTGCTGTTGCTGTTCCACCGCGGCGCGAGCATTCGCTTCATTGCTGGAGGATGCCGTGCTGGCCGGCGGCGTGCTGGTGTTGCGACCGCTCTCGACCATCTTGTCCAGTGGCAGGTACAGCAGGTTGCTCTGGCCGTTCTTGTTGCCGGTCACGAGGACCTTGCTGGTGTTGCTGAAGACTTCCTGCATGGTGTCCAGATATAGACGCTCACGGGTCACCTCAGGGGCCTTGCGGTACTCGACTACCAGTTTGGTGAAGCGGTCGGCCTCACCCTTGGCACGGGAGACCACTTCGTCACGGTAACCGTTGGCATCCTCGATGATGCGCTGGGCCTGGCCACGGGCTTCCGGCACGACGCCATTGGCATAGGTCTCGGCCTGGTTGCGCGAACGCTGCTCGTCTTCACGGGCACGGATCACGTCGTCGAAGGCTTCCTGGACTTCACGCGGCGCCGCGGCGCTCTGCACGTTGACCTGGGTGACGGTGATACCGGTGCGATAGGTATCGAGGAACCGCTGCAGGCGCTCCTTGATTTCGCTGGCCATCAGCTCACGGCCCTCGGTCAGCACCTGGTCCATGGCGGTGGAACCCACCACATGGCGCAACGCACTCTCGGTGGCATGCTGCAGGCTGACTTCCGGCTGGTCGACGTTCAGTACGAAGTCCTGCAGGTTGGTGATCTTGTACTGCACGGTCAGTGGCACTTCGACGATGTTTTCGTCTTCCGTGAGCATCTGGCCCTGCTTGGTGTAGGCACGCTCACGCGTGACGTTTTCCATGAACTTCCGGTCGATCGGCGGGAAATAGATGTTCAGGCCCGGGCCGACGGTTTCGTAGTACTTGCCAAAGCGCAGCACCACGGCCTGTTCCTGCTCGTCCACGACATACACCGCGCTGTACAGCCAGATAGCCGCGAGCACGACCAGGCCAATGCCGAGCAGGCCGAAACCGCCGCTCTTGCCTGGACGACCACTGCCGTCATCACCGCGTTTCTTACCACCACCGAACAAACCGTTCAGGCTTTCCTGCAGCTTGCGGAAGGCCTCGTCGAGATCCGGTGGCCCCTTGCGGTCGCCGTTGTTACGACGCTTGCCGCCCCAGGGATCCTGGTTATTCGAGTTGCCACCCGGCTCATTCCAAGCCATAGCGCTCTCCATCTGATAAAGCAAAGACGCACCCACGGCGCGCCGGCCAATGCTACAGAATGCCTGACACAGCTTTCTCAGGCTTTTATTGCAAAGTGTGTTGCTCGATGAATTCCATCGGTTTCAGCCCTTCTCGACTGACCAGCCGATTCAGCTCCGTCCGCGGCAGGCGAACCGCCAGCAGGCAAGTGCCTTCCTCGTCATGTTCTTCTTTTTGCACCGCACCCAGCTCGAAGAATTGGGCACGCAGGCGGGCGAACCGTTGCGGCAGCTTCAGCGTGCCGACAAACAGGTCGCTGCCCAACAGCTCCGCCACGGCCTGCTCGAGCAGTTCGAGACCGGTACCGTCCCGGGCCGACAACCAGACCCGCTGCGGCTTGCCATCGGCATCGCGCTGGATCTGCGGCTCCACGCCTTCGAGCAAATCGAGTTTGTTGTATACCTCCAGGATCGGCAAGTCCTGGGCTCCGATCTCGCCGAGCACCACCATGACCTGCTCGATCTGCAGCATCCGGTCCGGCTCGGCGGCATCGATCACATGCAGCAGCAGGTCGGAGTTGCTCGACTCTTCGAGCGTAGCCCGGAAAGCCTCGACCAGTTTATGCGGCAGGTGGCGGATGAAACCCACGGTGTCGGCCAGCACGATCGGCCCGAGGTCGTCCAGGTCGAGCCGGCGCAAGGTCGGGTCGAGCGTGGCGAACAACTGGTCGGCGGCGTAGACGTCCGACTGCGTCACGTTATTGAACAGCGTCGACTTGCCGGCGTTGGTATAGCCCACCAGGGAGACCGTCGGGATGTCCGCGCGCTTGCGGCCGCGCCGCGACTGCTCGCGCTGGCTGCGGACCTTCTCCAGGCGCCCCTTGATCTGGCGCAGGCGAATCCGCAACAGGCGCCGGTCGGTTTCCAGCTGGGTTTCACCCGGACCACGCAGGCCGATACCACCTTTCTGCCGCTCAAGGTGCGTCCAGCCGCGAACGAGCCGCGTGCTCATGTGCTCGAGCTGGGCCAGTTCGACCTGGAGCTTGCCTTCATGGGTACGGGCGCGCTGGGCGAAGATATCGAGAATCAGGCCCGTACGGTCGATCACGCGACACTCGAATACGCGTTCGAGGTTACGTTCCTGACTGGGCGTGAGGATGTGATTGAAGATCACCAGATCGGCTTCTTCGGTCTTGACCAGGTCGCGCAACTCCTCGACCTTGCCACTGCCGATCAGGAATTTGGCGGTTGGCCGATGACGCGGCACGTTGAAAAACGCGACGGTCTCGGCGCCGGCCGAAAGTGCCAACTCCTGAAACTCCTGCGGGTCTTCGCGCGCCTCAGGGTCCTGTCCATCCAGGTGAACGAGAATGGCCCGTTCACCACCACCGTGGCGCTCAAAGAACAAAGGAGACTCCTATCAGGCGTTACCCGGTTCAGCGTCACCGCCTTCGGATTCGGTTGCGCTTGGCAGACGAATTGGACGAACCGGCACGACTGTCGAGATAGCGTGTTTGTAGACCATCTGGCTGACGGTGTTTTTCAGAAGGATGACGAACTGGTCGAAAGACTCGATCGTGCCTTGCAGTTTGATCCCGTTGACCAGATAGATGGACACCCCGACTTTCTCTTTACGTAAAGTGTTCAAGTAAGGGTCTTGTAGCGAATGCCCTTTTGACATGTGCCGCACTCCTTTAAGGATCAATAATAAAAATCGGAATCAGATGGCTTCGGCCGTCACACCCCCAAGGATAGACGGCAATTGCAAGGACTCAGCTCAATATGGAGACGGTCCCCAGGTATTTCAAGGCGCGTGGCAGATTGTCGCAATCAAGGCTGTCGAGCCAATGCAGGTCAGTCCAGCTGCGCAACCAGGTGAACTGGCGCTTCGCCAACTGGCGCGTGGCTATGATCCCACGCTCCTGCATCTCGGCTGACGTCAGCTTGCCGTCCAGGTAATCCCAGACTTGTCGATAACCCACCGCACGTATAGACGGCAACCCGGCATGCAGGTCACTTCGCTCACGCAGGGCTACGACCTCGTCGATGAATCCCTGTTCCAACATTAATGTGAATCTTTGTTCAATTCGACGATGCAGTACTTGCCGGTTCGCCGGGGCGATGGCCAGATTCGCGACAGTATAGGGTAATTGTTGCAGTCCCGAAGCGGCTGCTTCAGTACTTTGCGCAGATTGTCGCTGGCGCAGGGCCGTCATGCTCTGGCCACTGACCCGGTAAACCTCCAGGGCCCGACTCAGGCGCTGTGGATCGTTGGGGTGAATACGCGCCGCCGATTCCGGGTCGATGACCGCCAATTGCTCGTGCAGGGCCTGCCAGCCAAGGCGCGCGGCCTCTTCTTCGATTTGCGCGCGCACTTCGGGGTCGGCCGCCGGCATGTCGGCCAGCCCATCGATCAAGGCCTTGTAATACAGCATCGTCCCGCCCACCAGCAGCGGGATATTGCCCCGCGCAGTGATGTCGGCCATGGCCTGGAGGGCATCACGGCGGAAATCCGCGGCCGAATAGGCTTCGGCCGGGTCCAGGATGTCGATCAGCCGATGGGGGAATTCCGCCAGCAGCTCTTTTGAAGGTTTGGCGGTGCCGATGTCCATGCCCCGGTAGACCAGCGCCGAATCGACGCTGATCAGCTCGCAGGGCAGGACCTTGGTCAGCTCGATGGCCAGGTCGGTCTTGCCGGCGGCCGTCGGGCCCATCAGGAAAATCGCGGGGGGCAGTTGGCTCATCAACGACCACGCAGGAACAGTTTGTCCAGGTCGTCCAGGCCCAGTTGGGTCCAGGTCGGCCGGCCGTGGTTGCATTGGCCACTGCGCTCGGTGTTTTCCATGTCCCGCAGCAAGCCGTTCATTTCCGGCAGGGCCAGTCGCCGGTTGGCACGGATCGCGCCGTGGCAGGCCATGGTGCCGAGCAATTCGTTCAGGTGTGCCTGGATGCGGTCGCTGGTGCCGTACTCCATCAGGTCCGCCAGCACGTCACTGACCAGCCGATTGGCCTCGGCCTGCTTGAGCAAGGCCGGGATCTGCCGGATCGCCAGGGTTTCCGGGCCCAGGCGTTGCAGTTCGAAGCCCAGGCGCTGGAACCAGCTCACGTGTTCTTCGGCGCAATCGGCTTCACGCTGGCTGACCGCCAGGGATTCAGGCACCAGCAACGGCTGGCCGCTCAGGCCTTCGCTGGCCATGGCGATCTTCAGGCGCTCGTACATGATCCGTTCGTGGGCCGCGTGCATATCCACCAGCACCAGGCCCTGGGCATTTTCCGAAAGGATATAGATGCCCTTGAGCTGCGCCAGGGCATAGCCCAACGGCGGGATATCGCCCTGGCCGTCGGGCAATGCCGCTGCCCCGGCTTCCGGCAAAGGCTTGAAGAACTCGCGATAGGCCGCCTGGGCTTCGGCCGCCGGCACATTCGATTGCGGGCGCGGCGTGTATTGGTACTGATAGCCGCTGCCAGCACCGTTGCCAGCATTGCTGTAGGTCGGCTGGGCCTGTGGCTGTTCGAGCAAGGCATTGGCCGCCAGACTCATCTCAGCCTGGGGCCCGAACTCGCCGGCGTCCAGCCCTGTAGCGCGAACCATGCCCGCCACCGCGGCGGGCGCCGCGAGCTGGTCTTCCGGACGCACGTCGCCCAGGGCGCGGTGCAAAGTGCCATAGAGGAAATCGTGCACCATGCGCCCATCCCGGAAGCGCACTTCATGTTTGGTCGGGTGCACGTTGACGTCCACCACCGCCGGGTCGACTTCGAAAAACAGCACGAAGGTCGGATGCCGGCCGTTGAACAACACGTCGCGATATGCCTGGCGCACCGCATGGGCCACCAGTTTGTCGCGCACCGCCCGGCCATTCACATAGAAATATTGCAAGTCCGCCTGGCTGCGGGAAAAGGTCGGCAACCCGACCCAACCCCACAGATGCAGGCCATTGCGCTCCACCTCGATGGGCAACGCCTGCTCCAGAAAGCCTGCGCCGCACACCGCGCCCACACGGCGAGCACGGGCCGCGTCGTCACGGGCCTCGTGCAGGCTGAGGATGGTCTTGCCGTTATGGCGCAGGTGGAACGCTACGTCAAAACGCGCCAGGGCCAGGCGCTTGATGACTTCCTGCAGATGATCGAACTCGGTCTTCTCGGCCTTGAGGAACTTGCGGCGGGCCGGGGTATTGAAGAACAGGTCGCGCACTTCCACCGAAGTGCCCACCGGATGGGCCGCGGGCTGGACGCGGGACGCCATTTCCCGGCCTTCGGTCTCGACCTGCCAGGCCTGCTCGGCATCCCGGGTGCGGGAGGTCAGCGTCAGGCGCGACACCGAACTGATGGAGGCCAGCGCTTCGCCACGAAACCCCAGGCTCATGACCCGCTCAAGATCTTCCAGGTCGCGGATCTTGCTGGTGGCGTGACGCGCCAGGGCCAGCGGCAGGTCGTCGGAAGAAATACCGCCACCGTCATCGCGCACCCGCAACAACTTGACGCCACCCTGCTCGACATCCACATCGATGCGCTTGGCCCCGGAGTCGAGGCTGTTCTCCAGCAACTCCTTGATGACCGACGCCGGGCGCTCCACCACCTCACCGGCGGCGATCTGGTTCGCCAGCCTTGGGCTGAGCAGTTCGATGCGCGCGTTGCTGCCGATCACTTCATCGCTCATTGCTTGGACGCCACTTCGTTGCCGGGAATGGTCAGGGTCTGACCAATCTTCAGCTCATCACTCTTGAGGTTGTTGACGCTGCGCAAGGTCGCGGGCGACACCTGGTAGCGCACGGCGATCATCGCCAGAGTTTCACCGGCGCTGACCCGATGGTCGCGAGGCCCCTGGGCGATCTTGCCGGAATCGCGCAGCCAGGCAATGTAGGTGCCCGGCGGCGGGTTCTGCTGGAAGAACTGGCGCACGCCGCTGCTGATGGAGCGGGCCAGCGCCTGCTGGTGGCTGGACGACGACAGCTTGGAGGCTTCGTTGGAGTTGGAGATGAAGCCGGTCTCCACCAGGATCGATGGGATGTCCGGGGACTTGAGCACCATGAACCCGGCCTGTTCGACGCGCCGCTTGTGCAGGGGCGTGACGCGACCAATGTTGCTCAAAACCTTCTGGCCGACGTTCAGGCTGGAGGTCAGCGAGGCGGTCATCGACAAGTCGAGCAACACCCCGGCCAGCATGCGGTCCTTGTCGTCGAGGCTGACATTGCCGGCACCGCCGATCAGGTCGGAACGGTTTTCGCTGTCGGCCAGCCAACGGGCGGTCTCGGACGTGGCGCCACGGTCGGACAGGGCAAACACCGAGGCGCCGAAGGCCGCCGCCGAAGGGGCTGCGTCGGCGTGAATGGAAACGAACAGGTCGGCACCCTTCTTGCGGGCGATCTCCGTACGGCCACGCAACGGAATGAAGTAGTCGCCGGTACGGGTCAGTTCGGCACGGAAGCCCTTCATGCCGTTGACCTGGCGCTGCAGCTCGCGGGCGATGGACAGCACCACGTCTTTTTCATGCTGGCCGCGCGAGCCGGAGGCACCCGGGTCTTCGCCGCCGTGACCGGCGTCGATCACCACAATGATGTCGCGCTTGCCGGCCGGGGTCGGTGGCAGCTTCATCGCAGGCTCGGTCGGCGTGACCGGCACCGCCGGCACCGTGGCGATTTTGGTCGGCGCCGGTGGAGGCGGCGCGGCATCGGCCGGGTTGTCGAACAGGTCCACCACCAGCCGGTTGCCGTACTGGGCATTGGGTGCCAGGGTAAAGCTTTTCGGGGTCACGGTTTTTTTCAGGTCAACCACTACCCGCAGATCGGTTGGCGTACGCTGGGCCGAACGTATCGCGGTAATCGGCGTGTTGGCGGTCGCCACGTTCAACGGCGCGCCAAGGGACGCACCATTGATGTCGATCACCAGGCGATCCGGGGCCGTCAGGGTGAACACGCTGTGCTGCACCGGGCCCGTCAGGTCGAACACCAGTCGAGTGTTATCGGGCGCCCGCCAGAGGCGAACACTGCTGACCTTTGTCTCGGCCACAGCATCGACGGCCAGTGCCGTAAGCAACAGTCCTACGACAGCAACCACCGCGCGAAAGCGCATACCAAACCCCATCATCAATTAGTTTTCCAGTGCCAATGCGGCACACCACGACTCGCCTCGCGAGCCTTGCGGCGTCAGTTTCAGCGAACGCCCGCCGTTCTGCGCGCCAATGGTAATGGTCAGGTCAGGCTTTGGCAAAAAGCCTGCACCCTTGTCGGGCCATTCGATCAGGCACAAGGCGTCTTCCTCGAAATAATCGCGAATGCCGAGGAATTCCAGTTCCTCGGGGTCTACCAATCGGTACAGGTCAAAATGGAAGGCACGAATGTCGCCGATCTCGTAGGGTTCGACCAATGTGAACGTGGGGCTTTTTACCGCGCCAACGTGTCCGAGGCCGCGAATGATGCCCCGGGACAAGGTGGTCTTCCCCGCACCAAGGTCGCCGACGAGGAAAACCAGGCCGTGGCCCGCCGTGATACGCGCGATGCGGGCACCGAATGCCGTCATGGCGTGTTCATCAGCCATGTACAGGGTTACTTCAGACAAGGTGATTGCTCCTCCAACAACTGACGAATGGCCGGAATCAGATCGGTCGCCGCCAGTCCACGGCCCGACCGACCGGCTTGCGCACCGGCGTTGGCGTGCAGCCACACCGCCAGGCACGCCGCCTCGAAGCCCGCCAGCCCCTGGGCGAGCAAGGCGCCGACCACTCCGGCCAGCACGTCCCCCAGGCCAGCGGTAGCCATGGCTGGATGGCCCTGGCTGCAAATGGCCAGGCGACCGTCCGGGCTGGCAATCAGACTGCCGGCGCCCTTGAGAATCACCGTGGCTGTATATTTTTTGCTCAATGCCTGGACAGCGGCCGGACGATCGGCCTGCACCTGGGCCGTGGAGATCTCCAGGAGCCGCGCAGCTTCGCCCGGATGCGGGGTGATCACACAGCCTTCCGGCAGGCTGACCGCACCGACACTCAGCAGGTTCAGTGCATCGGCGTCCCACACCTGTGGCAACGGCGCATTGGCCGCTGCCGACAACAGACTGCGGCCCCACGCAGCCTGGCCCAGCCCGGGCCCGACCACCAGCACACCCGCCTGTTTGAGCAAACCCATCAGTTGGTTCGCCGAATGAGTGCCTTGCACCATGACCTCCGGCAAACGGGTCAGCGCAGCGCCGACATGTTCGCCGCGGGTTGCCATGGAGACCATGCCCGCGCCGCAACGCAGGGCGCTTTCGGCGCTCATCTGGATGGCGCCGCCAAATCCACGGTCGCCGCCGATCAACAGGACATGCCCGAACGAGCCTTTATGGGAAGTAGGCGCGCGAGGCGCCAGGCGCGGCAGATTATGGGGTGAGAGCAATCGGGCGCTGACCGGTGCCGCTTCAACGATGTCAGGATCGGCGTGGAGGTCGTTGAAGACCAGCTCACCGACCCGGTCCGCAGCATCGCCGGTGAACAGGCCCAGCTTCAGGCCAATGAAGGTCACGGTCAGATCGGCGTTCACCGCCGTGCCCAACACCCGACCGGTATCGGCACACAGCCCGGAGGGGATATCCACCGCGGCGACCGGAAGACCACTGACGTTGATCGTGTCGATGGCCCGGACATAGGGCTCACGCACCTCGCCGCTCAAGCCGGTACCGAGCAATGCGTCCAGCAGCACACCGCGCAATTCCGACTCGTCCGCCCAGGGTTCTACCGGTACACCAACCGCGACGGCCTCGGCATGGGCGTTGGCGGCGTCACCGAGCAGACGGCGGGGCTCGCCCACCGTCAGGACCCGCACCGACCAACCGGCACGCCGGGCCAGGGTGGCCACCAGATAACCGTCGCCGGCGTTGTTGCCATGGCCGGCGAGCACGGTCAGTTCACTGGCATCAGGCCAGCGTCGGACGATAGCCCGCCAGGTGGCGCGAGCCGCTCGTTGCATCAATTCGAAGCCGGTGGTGCCTGCCGCAATCAGCTGTGCATCAAGGGCCCGGACCTGTGCGGCACTGTACAGTGCGTCGGGAAAATCATCTTTAGTGTGCGGCATGCGTCTTCAGGCTCCGATGTCTGGCAGAATTATACGCATCTCAGCTCCGGTTTCTCTCGCCTCATGCCTGCCATTCCCACCGATCTCCCCGCCCTCGCCCAATCCATCAAGGACTGGGGCCGCGAGCTGGGCTTCCAGCAAGTCGGCATCAGCGGACTGGACCTTGGCGAGCATGAGCAACACCTGCAGCGCTGGCTCGATGCGGGCTACCACGGCGAAATGGACTACATGGGTGCCCACGGCAGCAAGCGCTCGCACCCCGAGGAACTGGTGCCGGGCACACTGCGGGTGGTGTCCCTGCGCATGGACTACCTGCCAGGCGACACACACATGGCACAAATGCTCGGCCAACCGGAAAAAGCCTACGTCTCGCGTTATGCGTTGGGCCGCGATTACCACAAATTGATCCGTAAACGCGTGCAACAACTGGCAGAAAAAATCCAGGCGGTCATCGGCCCCTTCGGCTACCGCGCCTTCGTCGACAGCGCACCGGTCCTGGAAAAAGCCATCGCCGAACAGGCCGGCCTCGGCTGGATCGGCAAGAACACGCTGGTACTGAACCGCAAGGCCGGGAGTTATTTTTTCCTGAGCGAACTGTTCGTCGACCTGCCGCTGCCGGTGGATCCGCCCCATGCCAGCGAACACTGTGGCAAATGCACGGCGTGCCTGGACATCTGTCCGACCAAGGCTTTCATCGGCCCCTACGTACTGGACGCCCGCCGCTGCATTTCCTACCTGACCATCGAGCTGAAAAGCGCCATTCCTGAAGAGTTGCGCCCCTTGATCGGCAACCGGGTGTTCGGCTGTGATGACTGTCAGATCGTTTGTCCGTGGAACCGTTTCGCCCGGCCGTCCGGAGAAAATGACTTCAAGCCACGCCACAACCTGGACAATGCCGGGCTGGCCGAGCTGTTCCTGTGGAACGAGGAAACCTTCCTCAAGAGCACCGAAGGCTCGCCGTTGCGCCGTGCCGGCTATGAGCGCTGGCTGCGCAACCTGGCGGTAGGCCTGGGCAATGCACCGTCAACGATTCCAGTGCTTCAGGCACTGGAGGCACGCCGCGATCATCCCTCGGAGCTGGTGCGTGAGCATGTGGAATGGGCGCTACGCCAGCACGCGCAGCGTCAGACTTCGTCGTTGTAGACGAACTTCGGCATTTCCCAGTGGAAGCGGATCGCCAGGAGCCGCAGCAGGAAACCGCCGAACAAGGTGATGAGCACGGCCTGTTCACTGGGCAAGGTCAGGTAGACACACAGCAGATAACACCATGCGGCGGCAAACGAGACACTTGCATACAGCTCGCGCCGGAAGATCAGCGGAATATCGTTACAGAAGATGTCGCGCAGGATCCCGCCGAACACGCCGGTAATGACACCACTGACCGACGCCACCAACATGCCATGCCCCATTTCCAGGGCCGTCATGCAGCCGATCAGCGTGAATGCCACCAGGCCCACGGCGTCGAGTACCAGGAACATCGAGCGCAGATGACGCATCCAGCGCGCCAGGAACACCGTCAGCATGGCCGCTGCCGTGGTCAGCACCAGGTATTCCGGGTGCTTGACCCAGGTGAGCGGGTAATGCCCGAGCAATACGTCGCGCACCGAGCCGCCACCCAGCGCCGTGACGCAGGCGATCAGCACCACGCCGAACCAGTCCATGCCCCGCCGCCCGGCGGACAGGGCGCCGGTCATGGCTTCGGCGGTGATGGCGATCAGATAGAGCATCAACAACATGATGGCGGTCCTTACAGGAAGGCGCGCAGTCTAGCCAGTTCGGGCCAGCACCAAAAGAGGGCAACCGTTGGCGCTGCCAAACACAGACTTGTGGCGAGGGGATCTGTGGGAGCAAAGCTTGCTCGCGATGCAGACAACACCCTTCACTGCAGGACCGTGTCATCGTTCATCGCGGGCAAGCCTTGCTCCCACGGGTCCCACGCCACAGCACAATCAGAACTTGATGAAATGCTTGCGGTAATGCTGCAGTTCGGCAATGGACTCGCGGATGTCGTCCAGGGCCAGGTGGCTGCCGCCCTTCTGGAAGCTGTCACGCACTTCAGGCGCCCAGCGGGCAGCCAGTTCCTTGAGGGTGGAAACGTCCAGATTGCGATAGTGGAAGTAGCTTTCCAGGGATTTCATGTGGGTATAGAGGAAGCGCCGGTCCTGGCAGATGCTGTTGCCGCAGATCGGTGATTTGCCCTTCGGCACCCACTGCTCGAGGAAGGCGATGGTCTGGGCCTCGGCCTCGGCCATGCTGATCTTGCTCTCGCGTACCCGCTGGGTCAGGCCCGAGCCGCCGTGCTGGCGGGTGTTCCATTCGTCCATGCCGGCCAGGATCTCGTCGCTATGATGGATCGCGATCACCGGGCCCTCGGCCAGGGTGTTGAGGTCACTGTCGGTGACGATGGTGGCCATTTCGATGATGACGTCGGTGTCGGGGTTCAGACCGGTCATTTCCAGGTCGATCCAGATCAGGTTCTGCGGGTTTTGCATAGGAAGGGCTCCTCGGAGTAGCTGCGCAGTTTAGCCTAGGCAGACCTGCGGGCGTGCTAAACTCGCCGCCGTTTTACTCTATTCGCAGCATTTCTTCATACGGAACACCCATGGCCAAACGCCAACTCAATCGTCGTCAGAACTGGCGCATCGAAAAGATCCAGGGCGAGCGCGCCGCTCGCGCCGCCAAACGCGAGTCCAGTGCGGTGCAAGCCCTGGAAGGCGGCGACCTCGGCCCCGAACAGACCGGCCTGGTGATCGCGCACTTCGGTGTGCAGGTCGAGGTCGAGGCCCGCGAAGGCGAACTGGCCGGCCAGGTATTCCGTTGCCACTTGCGGGCGAACCTGCCGGCGTTGGTCACCGGCGACCAGGTGGTCTGGCGTGCCGGCAACCAGGGTATCGGCGTGATCGTGGCACAACTGCCGCGCCACACCGAGCTGTGTCGTCCGGACAGCCGAGGCCAGCTCAAGCCGGTGGCGGCCAACGTCGACATGATCGTCATCGTGTTCGCCCCGCTGCCCGAGCCCCACGCCAACCTGATCGACCGCTATCTGGTGGCGGCCGAACACGCCGGTATCCGCCCGTTGCTGCTGCTCAACAAGTTCGACCTGATCGATGAACAGAACGCCCCGGCGCTGAACGCCTTGCTGGCGGTCTATCGGCAACTGGGTTACCCGGTGCTGGAAGTCTCGGCCCACCACGGCAACGGCATGGAACAATTGCAACGGCAATTGGACGGGCGCATCAGCGTGTTCGTCGGCCAATCCGGTGTCGGCAAGTCTTCGTTGGTCAACAGCCTGCTGCCGGAGGTCGAAACCCGGGTCGGGCCACTGTCCGAGCTGTCCGGCCAGGGCACCCACACCACCACTACCGCGCGGTTGTTCCACTTCCCCGGTGGCGGTGAGCTGATCGACTCGCCAGGCATCCGCGAGTTCGGCCTGGGCCATGTCAGCCGGGCCGATGTGGAAGCCGGGTTCATCGAGTTCAACGACCTGATCGGCACCTGCCGCTTCCGTGACTGCAAGCACGACCGCGAACCCGGCTGCGCCTTGCTCAAGGCACTGGAAGACGGCCGCGTCCAGCAGCAACGGATGAACAGCTATCGCTCGATCATCGCCAGCTTGCCGGAAAGCAGTTATTGATTTGAAGGTGAGCCGGGCGCAATTGTGGCGAGGGAGCTTGCTCCCGCCTGTGGGAGCAAGGCTTGCCCGCGGTGAACGTTGACTCGGTCTTGCAGTTGAAGCGTGTCGCCTGCATCGCGAGCAAGCTTTGCTCCCACGAGCCCAATCACTGCGCAGGCGTTCCCGGCGGTTTCGGCGCGGCGTCGTCGAACAGGTTCAGACGCTCGCGCAGCTCATGGGCCGGCACCGGTTGCTGATCGGTCGGCAAGGCGTTCGGATCAGCCGCAGCATCAGGCGTCGCCGCCGGCGCTTCGCCCGGGGCACCCTCGCCCTGGGCCGGGTCTGGTGCCGGATCGTCGGTCTGCGAACCTTCGATGGCCTTCTGGGCCTTCTTGGTCAACACCACGATATCGATACGCCGGTTGACCGGGTTGAACGGATCCTTGCGATCGAACAACGCCGAAGAGGCATACCCGACCACTCGCGCCACCTGCTCATCCGGATAGCTGCCGGCCACCAGGGCGCGACGTGCCGCGTTGGCACGGTTGGCCGAGAGCTCCCAGTTACCGTAGTCACCCTTGCCGATGTACGGCTTGGCGTCGGTATGGCCGCTGATGCTGATCTTGTTCGGCACCGCCTTGATGGTGTCGGCCATCGCCAGCAGGATGTCCTCGAAATAAGGCTTCAGGCGTGCGCTGCCGGAATCGAACATCGGCCGGTTCTCGGCATCCGTGATCTGGATGCGCAAGCCGTTCGGTGTGATCTCGAACAGGATCTGGTCCTTGAATTTCTGCAGTTGCGGGTTCTCGTCGACCTTGTTCTGCAACTCCTGCAACAGCAATTCCAGGCGCTCGCGTTCGACCTGCTCGGCCATGCCCTCGACCTGTTCGGAATCCACCGTCACCTTGTCAGGCTGCGGCTGGGACTTGACCTCGGGGTTGAGCGTGGTGTCCGGGGCCAGGGTCGGCGAGCCGCCCAGGTCGATGATGTAGGGCGTGCCGCTTTCGGAGAAGCCGACCGGGTCCTTGAAGTAACCGGCGATGGCGATCTTCTGTTCCGGGGTCGCGGTGGACAGCAGCCACAGCACCAGGAAGAACGCCATCATCGCCGTCGCGAAGTCGGCGAAGGCGATTTTCCAGGCGCCCCCGTGATGCCCGCCGGCGATGCGCTTGACGCGCTTGATGATGATCGGCTGATTGTTCTCCATGGCTTAACGACCGCGAACCGCTTGTTCCAGCTCGGCGAAGCTTGGACGGTGCGCCGGGTACAGGACCTTGCGGCCGAACTCCACGGCCAGCGAAGGCGGCATGCCCGAGGCCGAAGCCACCAGGGAGGCCTTGATGGCCTCGTAGGTATTGAGTTCTTCCTTGGCATCATGGGCCAGGGAATGGGCCAGCGGGCCGAAGAAGCCGTAGGCGGCCAGGATACCGAAGAAGGTACCGACCAGAGCCGCGCCCACGTGCAGGCCGATGGACTTCTGGTCGCCCTCGCCCAGGGAAGCCATGGTCACCACGATACCCAGTACCGCCGCGACGATACCGAAGCCGGGCATGGCGTCGGCAATGCCGGTCACGGCGTGGGACGGATGATCGAGGTCTTCCTTGAGGCTGTACAGCTCCATGTCGAACAGGCCCTCGAGCTCATGGGGGGCCATGTTGCCGGACGACATGATGCGCAGGTAATCACAGATGAACGCCGTCATGCGGGCGTCCTTGAGCACTGCCGGATACTTGGCGAAGATCGGGCTGGCGGCGGCGTCTTCGATATCGCCCTCGATCGCCATCATGCCTTCGCGGCGGCTCTTGTTGAGGATCTCGTAGATCAGTCCCAGCACCTCGAGATAGAAGGTGTGGCTGAAGCGCGAACTGAACATGCCCAAGGACTTCTTGAGCACGTGCATCGTCATGTAGCCGGGGTTGGCCTGCAGGAATGCGCCAAGGGCCGCACCACCGATGATCATCACCTCGAAGGGTTGGATCAGAGCGGCAATCTTGCCATGGGAGAGCACGTATCCGCCGAGCACGCTCGCGAACACGACAATGATGCCGATAATTTTAGCCATAGATTGAAAGTACTTATTTAAGTCGGGTTCAAGGTCATATTCGGAAGCTGGAAAATCTCTTCTTCTCCTTATCGGCAAAACTGCGCCAGACTATAGTCAGTTCTGGCGAAAAGCCAATTTGCCACGTTGCAGCATGCGATGATCACGTCCAGCCATGGCTAACGAAACGAAGGTTCCAACCCCACGACCGACCACCCTCGAAGGCTGGGTAAAACTGCTCGAAGGCGTGCATTTGCCGGTGCCCCAGGCCAGTCATGACCTGGTCTGCAAGGCCGTTGCCGATAGCCGCCGCTCGTTGCGCGACATCGCCGAGCTCATGCAGGACAGTCCTGCCCTGGCCCTGAGCGTCATCCGCGAAGCCAACCATCATACCCATGGCAGCCTCACTGAGCCGGCGGAAAACCTCGAAGTGGCCATCAACCGCCTCGGCCTCAAGCGTACCGAGGAGTTGCTCGCCCGCCTGCCCTCGCTGCCGGAGCAGGAGATCCCCGTCACCCTGCGCCAGTTGCAGTTGATCAGCCAGCACGCCACACAACAGGCCAATGGCTTTTTTGCCAGCCGCCTGGCACGGCTGTGGCAGGACATCCACTGGGGCAGCCTGTTGTTCCTGTCACCGCTTTGGCCACTTGCCCTGACTCACCCGCGGTTGCTGGGGGAATGGGAGATGCGGGTGATCCATAGAGGTCAGTCGGCCCGCAAGGTGGAGCGCGAGTTGTTCGGCGTCGGCCTGCTGGAAATCTGTCTTGCGGTGGTGGAAGCCTGGCGTTTGCCCATCTGGGTGGGGCAAGGCTATCGCCTCCTGCTCAACGAGCGCCGTGAACTGGTGAAGGTGCTGCGCATCGCCCGGGACAGCGAACATCCGTTGCGCCAGCAGAATCGTCTGGACGACGACCCGACCCTGCGACGCTGGCTCAACCAGCCGGCCAACACCGTACTGCTGGCAAATGGCCTGGCACTTTCGGCGCATCAGGCCTGGGACTGTCCCCACAACATCCGCTGGCAATACCTCACCAGCCTGTATCTGCAGATGCCCATGGATGAGCTTCAGCAACAGTTGCACCAGCAGGCCGCCAACAGCGCCCGCCACCACGCCATGCTGGACCTCTGGCACCCGGCCGTGGCATTGCTCTGGCCTCCCGGCAGCCGTCGCGTCCAGGCCGCCAGGGCTTCTGTCGCCCAACCCAGCGCCGAAGACCTGGCCCTGTGGCGCAAACGATGCGCGGCATTGCTGGTGGAGCCGAGCCCGTTCAGCAACGCCATGCACCTGACCACCTCGGCACGGGATGCGCTGGTGGCATGCGGCATGCGCCGGGTGATGATCCTGATGGCCGACCGCGGCCAGACCAGCGTGCGCGTACACCAGATCGCCGGCCTGCCCCCCGAGGCGGCGGCCATGAGTTTCTCCATCAGCCAGAGCAAGGTGTTGCAGCGGTTGCTGGCGCAGCAGGCACAGGTTCGCCTGAACCCGGAGAACAATGCACAGTTCTCGGCATTGTTGCCACCGGGGCTGCGAGCCCAGTTCAAGGGCGAGCACATGCTGTTGCGCTCCCTGACCTGCGATGGCCGGGTGATCATGCTGGTGGCCGTGGACCAGGGCGGCGGGCCCTTCACGGATGTGACGGTGCAAGCCTTCGGCAGGACCGTGCAGTGCATCGAACGGGCCCTGCATACCTTTACCAACCGCGGTCGCTGAACTTGCTACAATCCCTTCCTTTTGCGCCCCTGGAGACCTGACATGCCTGACTTCTCTGGCTTGCCGCTGGTGATCGAGCCAAGCGATCTGCTCCCGCGTCTCGATGCCCGCGACCTGATTCTGGTAGACCTGACCAGCGCCGCGCGCTACAGCACCGGGCACATTCCCGGCGCACGCTTCGTCGATCCCAAGCGTACGCAATTGGGCCAGCCGCCAGCACCGGGATTGTTGCCGGCCAAAGCCGATCTCGAGACACTGTTCGGCGAGCTCGGGCACAACCCGGATGCGGTCTACGTGGTCTATGACGACGAAGGTGGCGGCTGGGCCGGACGCTTTATCTGGCTGCTGGACGTGATCGGCCATTCGAAGTACCACTATCTCGACGGCGGCCTGCTGGCGTGGCTGGACGAAAGCCTGCCCGTCAGCACCGATCTACCGGCCTCCGTCGGCGCCCCAGTGCAACTGACGTTGCACGACGAACCCACCGCCACCCGCGAATACCTGCAAAGCCGTCTCGGTGCCGCCGACCTGGCGATCTGGGACGCGCGCGGCCCGCTGGAGTATTCCGGCGAGAAAGTCGTGGCGGCCAGGGGCGGTCACATTCCCGGTGCGGTCAATTTCGAATGGACCGCAGGCATGGACAAGGCGCGCAGCCTGCGTATCCGCCAGGACATGCCGCAGATCCTCGAACAACTGGGCATCACGCCCGACAAAGAAATCATCACCCACTGCCAGACCCACCACCGTTCCGGCTTCACCTATCTGGTGGCCAAGGCGCTCGGTTACCCGCGAGTCAAGGGCTACGCCGGTTCCTGGGGCGAATGGGGCAACCACCCCGACACCCCGATCGAGCTTTGAAGGTTCCTAAGGACATTTAATGAAAAACCGTTTGTTCATCATCACTCAGTACCTGCTGCCCCACCACCTGCTGTCACGCTTGGCCGGCTGCATCGCCGAATGCCGCGTACGTTGGTTCAAGAATGCGTTCACCCAGTGGTTCGCCAAGCGTTATCAGGTGGACATGTCCCAGGCCCTGGTGGAAGACCTGACCGCCTACGAGCATTTCAATGCGTTCTTCACCCGCGCCTTGAAAGAAGGCGCACGGCCGCTGGATGAAACACCGGGCGCGATCCTCAGCCCTGCCGATGGCGCCGTCAGCCAGCTCGGTCCTATCGAGCACGGCCGGGTTTTCCAGGCCAAGGGCCACAGCTTCAGCGTGCTGGAACTGCTGGGTGGCGACTCGGCCAACGCAGCGCCGTTCATGGGTGGCGATTTCGCGACCATCTACCTGTCGCCCAAGGATTATCACCGCGTGCACATGCCGCTGGCCGGCACCTTGCGGGAAATGGTCTACATTCCGGGCCGCATCTTCTCGGTCAACCAGACCACCGCCGAAAACGTTCCAGAGCTGTTCGCCCGCAACGAACGCGTGGCGTGCATCTTCGACACCGAACGCGGACCAATGGCCGTGGTGCTGGTCGGCGCGATGATCGTGGCCTCCATCGAAACCGTCTGGGCCGGGCTGGTCACGCCACCCAAGCGCGAACTGAAGACCTTCCGCTACGACGAAGCGTCCCGTGCCCCGATCCACCTGGAAAAAGGCGCCGAGCTGGGCCGCTTCAAACTGGGTTCGACGGCCATCGTGCTGTTCGGGCCAGACCAGGTGAAGTGGGCCGAAGAGCTGGTGGCGGGCTCGCCAGTGCGGATGGGCCAGGGTTTGGCGCTGCCCAAGGCTTGAACCACCGCCCCCGTGGGAGCGAGCCCTGCTCGCGATAGCGTCAGGCCAGTCACCCCCATACCGACTGATCCGCCGCCATCGCGAGCAGGCTCGCTCGCACAGTTGCTTCGTGGCGTTTGTTGGACTTCTGTTCAGCCCTGATCCCTTGTGGGAGCGAGCCCTGCTCGCGATAGCGTCAGGCCAGTCACCTCCATACCGACTGATCCCGCCGCCCCCACAGGTTCTGTAACACCTGGAATAGATCGGACACTGCTTTCGGCAACACCTGCTAGAGTTGAAGACATCCCCTTCATTTCCAGCCGGAGCCGTCCACGGCATGAATGAGACCAGCCCTCTCCCGTTATTGCGCGTTTCCACCCCGACGCAATCACGCCTGTCGTTCTGCGAGGCTACGCCACGGGATCTCAAGCGATGGATTGCTAACCTGCCCAAGGCCAACATCGGCGAAACGGCTCGCCTGTTGTACCAGGCCATCGGCGAACTCAACCTGCTGCTCACCCCCAGCGAGAACCGCCTGCAACTGCTCGAGTTGCTGCGGCCCGAGGTGTACTACGTCTGCAAGCACCTGGAGCGGCATTTCCTGCAACAGGCCATCGTGCTCGATGACCGCTCGCGCAAGATCGTCAACCTGTGCCAGGCCCTGCAAAGTCATCTGGCAATGGGTTACAAACAGATCGTTGCGCGCATCGCACCGAAGTTCACCAAGGACCGGGCCCGCCTGCTGAGTACCGCATTGCAAAGGGCGACGCATGCCCTCAACGGTCCGCTGCTGCGCGCCACCGAGTTGTACAGTCCGGTGCCTGAAGGGCTATGGCTCGATCTGCACCAGTTGTACCGGATCGCCTGCCAGCACCGGTTGCAACACCAAAGTGTCAGCGACGAGTTGGTCAGCCAGGTCCAGCAACTGAGCACCGAGCAAACCTACGTCGTGGCCCTGCTGCTGGGCGCATCACGCAGCAATCAGCTGCGCCAGGGGCAGATTGCACGACTGGCCGAAGTGCTGGAAGCCTGGAGCCAGCGGATCAAGCTGGACCCGACCGGCACCACCAGCCTGTTCGCCGTCGCGCCGGAGCTGGATGTCGGGCCGCGCTACCGCTCCAAGTTCAGGGCCGAGCAACAGCCGGGCCTGCTGGGTGTCGACCTCGAACCGCTGGTGCGCGCTATCACCATCCATCTGGAGCGGCCTGCCGAACACACCCTGCCGGTACCTGGCGGCATGAACACCGATACCTTGCAGCATCTGCAAGCCGCTTGGGGTGAAGCCGTCGAACGCAGCTTCCAGCGCACCGAAGGCAATGGCACGCTGACCATATGCGTAGGCATGAGCGCATTGCACTATTACCTCGGCGGCGAACGTTCCTTCAGCGAAATCCTGAAGACTCCCGTCACCCGCAAGGCCCGCTTCGAAGCTTCGCCCAGCAAGACCAGCGACACCTGGAAGCAAGCCTTCGACGCCGCCCCTGCCGGGGACAGCGATATGCTGCCCTACGAAGAAATCGAGTACCCGGTCAACCCAGCCGATGAAGAGGGTAGCGGGTCGGACAACCAGCATCACTTTCCCACCTACGAACTGCCGATCGTCAACCACAGCCCCGGGGGCTACTGCCTGGGCTGGCCGAAAGAAGTACCAGAACAATTGCAGGCCGGGGAAATGATCGGCATTCGGGACACCAACGATCAAGCCTGGAGCGTCGCGGTAGTGCGCTGGATCCGCCAGGTTCGCGGCGGCGCCATGCAGATGGGCATTGAACTGGTCGCTCCCTATGCTCAGCCTTGCGGCGTGCAATTGGTCCGGGAGAAGAGCGAACCCAGCCATTACCTGCGGGGATTGTTGTTGCCGGAAATCAGCGCCATCGAACTACCCGCAACCATGATCGCCCCGCGTCTGCCGTTCCAGGAGGGACAACAGGTCCTGATCAATACCAACGGCCAGGAATTGCGGGCCGGCCTGGACCGACGGGTGACCAGCACCCACAGCTTCAATCAGTTTGCCTATCACCAGGAGGATACCGGCCCCGCCGGGGGTGGCGGCGACCAGGAAGGAGATTTCGATTCGTTGTGGAAGTCGCTTTAACAGACAACTGAACACCTCTGTGGCGAGGGGATTTATCCCCTCGCCACAGAGGGATTTCTTGGGCTCAGAGCTGCCCGTCGCGATCCCTGAAACCGAGTAGGTACAACACCCCATCCAGCCCCAGGGTCGAGATCGCCTGCCTGGCCGATTGCTTGACCAGCGGTTTGGCCCGGAACGCCACGCCCAGACCCGCTATCGCCAGCATCGGCAAGTCATTGGCGCCATCGCCCACGGCGATGGTCTGCTCCAGGCGCAGGCCTTCCTTCTCGGCCAGTTCGCGCAGCAGGTCCGCCTTGCGCTGGGCATCGACGATGGGCTCGACAGCCACGCCGGTCACCTTGCCGTCCACCACTTCCAGTTCGTTGGCGAACACGTAGTCGATGCCGAGCTTGACCTGCAACTGCTTGGCGAAGTAGGTGAAGCCACCGGACAGGATCGCCGTCTTGTAGCCCAGGCGCTTGAGTTCGGCGAACAAGGTCTCGGCCCCCTCGGTCAAGCGCAGGGAGGCGCCGATGGCGTCCAGCACACTGACGTCCAGACCTTGCAGCAGCGCCAGGCGCTCCTTGAAGCTGGCGCGGAAGTCCAGTTCGCCGGCCATGGCCCGCTCGGTGATGGCCGACACCTTGTCGCCCACGCCCGCGGCCTTGGCCAGTTCGTCGATGACTTCCGCTTCGATCAAGGTCGAATCCATGTCGAACACCGCCAGGCGACGGTTACGACGGAATAGCGAGTCTTCCTGAAACGCGATGTCGACGTTCAGCTCCTGGGCCACGCTCAGGAATTCGGCACGCAACGCCTGGGAATCGTTCGGCTCGCCACGCACGGAAAATTCAATGCAGCCCTTGCCCTGGTCCGCTGGCGTGTCCAGCGGCATGCGCCCGGACAAGCGGTCGATGTGATCGATGTTCAGGCCGTATTGGGCGGTGATCGAACTGACGCGCTGCAACTGCTCCGCGGTGACCTTGCGGGTCAACAGGGTCACGATATGGCGCTTCTTGCCCTGGCCAGCCACCCAGTGCTGGTAGTCCGCTTCGGACACCGGCGTGAAACGGACCTGTTGATCGAGCTTGTAAGCGGTGAACAGGATGTCCTTTAGCACCGACTTGCTCTGTTCGGCATCCGGAATTTCAACCAGGATGCCAAAGGACAGGGTGTCGTGAATCACCGCCTGACCGATGTCTAGAATGTTCACACCACCCTGGGCCAGAACGCCGGTAATGGCCGCAGTCAGACCCGGACGGTCGCTGCCAGTGATGTTTATCAGGACGATTTCGCGCAAGGCGCACCCCCGCAGGTGGAAAAAAACCGCATTCTACTCACTTTCAGTGACCATCGGGCACCGCCAGTGCTTTGCCGGTCATGGGGCTGTCGCTATACTGCGCGTCAATTTCACGGACAAAGAGCCGAGCTCAGTGAACCGGCCCACGCCAGTCAAAACCGATAACTTCTTCCTGCTGATCTTCCGTGCACTGCGCCATCGTCGCGTGCCGATTGCATTGCGCATTGCCAGCCATAACGTGATCCTGGTCGCCCTGGCCCTGGTCATCTATGCCTGCGTGATGGGCCTGCAGTTCAAGCAGGCGATGCACGAGCAAGCCGATGCCCTGGGTGAGAGCCTGACCACCCAGACCGCCACGTCCGCCACCGAGCTGCTGGTGTCCAACGACATCCTCAGCCTCAACGTGCTGCTCAACAACCTGACCAAGAACAAGCTGGTGGCCCACGCCGCCATCTACAGCGTGGACAACCGCATCCTCGCCGAGGCCGGCCAGCGTCCCAAGCCAGGCCTGCTGGGCGAGTCCGGCGGCATGTACCAGAGCAAGATCACCTTCCAGGACGTGACCGCCGGACAACTGCGCATCAGCCTGGACATGGACCAGTTCCAGCAACCGATGACCATCAGCCTGCAAAGCATGGGCATCCTCAGCGCGATACTACTGGCACTGGCGCTGGCCTTGAGCCTGCGCCTGGGACGGCATCTCTCCACGCCACTGCTGCAATTGCGCGTCTGGCTGCGGGACATCGACGAACACACCCCGGCCACCCAGCGCCAGGATGAAATCGGCGATCTGGCGCGGCAGCTGCACGCCAGCTTCGCACCTGAACCTGCGCCCGTGCCGGAGCCCGAGGACATCGACTACGTTGACGATGAAGCCGAACCGGAGTTCGAGGTGCGTAACCTGCGCGATCCTGGCTTCGACGAAAGCCAGCCGATGCCGACGTCCAGGCCCACGCCTCGCCATGTGGTACGGGCGGTTGAAGACGAAGAAGACGACGACGCCTTCGCCGACTTGCGGGACGAGTCGGTTGCCGGGCAACCGCAAGTCGCCAGGCCTGTCGTTTCGAACCAGCCACAGCACAGCGCCGTGTTGGCCGTGCAGCTCGGCGCCCAGGACCAACTGCGTCGCCTGCCCCAGGCCCGCCTGAAGGAACTGCTCGAACGCTACCGCGATTGCCTCGACCAGGCCGCCTCGCTCTACCAGGGTGAATTGCACACCCTGAACGACGGCAGCACCCTGATGCTGTTCCATACCGAAGACAGCGGCGACGATTACCTGACCAACGCCATTTGCTGCGGTGAACTGCTGCGAGCCCTGGGTCATCAATTACAGATCGAAGTTGCCGACAGCGGCATCACCCTGCAACTGCAACTGGGCCTGACCCTCGGCGATGAGCTGTTCGGCCTGAGCCAGATCGACCTGTTGCTGACCGAAACCGCACAGGATGCCCTGGCGCTGTCGCAACACAGCCGTAATCTGCTGCTGGTGGAGCGCAAGATCAACGACGATGCCCTGGTCCGCCAACGCACCCGCATCCGCCCTATCGCCAGCCCCGAAGGTGCGTGCTGTGTGGAGCGCTTGATGGAGCCGTACCCGTCGATGCTGGAGCGGCAGCTGGCGCGGATGCATGAGCGCCAGACCTGAACTCCGGTCGCTGGAATGACGAAGCCCGCAGATGAGTGATTGTCTGCGGGCTTTTTTGTCGCCGTCACTGGCCCCATCGCGAGCAGGCTCGCTCCCACAAGGACGGCGCAGGACCTGTGGGAGCGAGCCCTGCTCGCGATGAGGCCAGCACAGGCACCGAAGATCTATCTCCCAGAAACAACAAAGCCCGCATCAACGCGGGCTTTGTCTTGCATCCAGTTCGCTGATCAGAACCTGAACACTTCCATGTCGGTACGAATCGGCAAGGCCATCGGGAGCTTTGGCGACTTCTCCGGTTCAGCGGGCTTGGCCTGGGAAGGAGCCGCCTTGCGCGGTGCAGCCTCGACCAGTGGAGGCTGGTTGGCCAATGGCTTGAGCGCCACGGACAACTGCTCGGCCAGACGTTGCAGGAGAACGCCCTGGGCCTGGACCTGCGCAGCGGTACCACCGGTATGTTGTTCTTGCAGATGAACGATGCGGTTCTCACGAACCTTGCCGCGACGGTCGATCAACCGCCATTGGGCATCGAGCACCGCCGGTTGCGCTTCGCCCGAATCCAGGCGGGTGATCGACAGCAGCACCTGGACATCCGGGGTAAACCCCTGGGTGGCCGGCGCCAATACCACACGCTGGCTGTCCAGGTGACCGGCCACCTGACGCAGCAACAACTGGTCGATGTCCGAGGAGAGGCTGCCGGCCCAACGGCCGTCAGTGGCAGCCTGCAGGCTACCATCGGGTTGGCGTTGCAACAGGGTTTCGCGTTGCAGATAGTCAGCAATCGACACCGGACCCAGCAATACAGCCATGCCGGTGCTTTGCGCAGGCTGGGCCGGGTTGCCACTGTCAAGTTGATACAGCGACACCGGCTGATGGACGCTGCAACCCGCCAGGCCAAGCAGGCCGGCGAGCCATAGAATAGGAAGGCGCAGAGCAGTCATCGTTCCATCCAGGTGGCGGCCACAAGGCTTACCACAGTGAAAAAATACTCGGTCATTATGAAGAACGCTCGGCCACGCCGGCGCTTGAAAGGGCCTATCATCCGTGAATATGCGCTCCGACTCCAGCGCGAAAGCATCGATCCGCGGCTTTTAATCGCAGACCGAGCCGTCTAGCACGCTTAATTGAGGTTTTCGACGAGCAGTGCATCGACCCGCTGAAAACCCCTTGGAAGCTTGTTGCCCCGCCGACCACGTTCACCTTTGTAATGCTCAAGATCGTCTGCTTTGAGTGAGAGCGTACGCTTTCCAGCCTGCAGCACAAGCGTGGCCCCCTCCGGTAACACTGCAATATCCGTGACATATTCCTCACGACTGGCGACCCGTTCGCCGGGAATCCCGATGATCTTATTACCTTTACCTTTACCTAATTGTGGCAAGTCGCTGATTTTGAAGACCAACAGCCTACCTTCGGTCGTCACCGAAGCCAGCCAATTGTTATCCCGGTCGGAGACCGGGCGCGGCGCAATGACCTTGGCGTTGTTCGGCAGGCTCAACAACGCCTTGCCCGCCTTGTTCTTGGCTTGCAGGTCTTCACCCTTGACGACGAACCCGTAGCCGGCGTCCGACGCAATAACGTATAGCCCGTCATCATCAGGCATCAGCACACATTCAAAAGTTGCACCCGGTGGTGGCGTCAGACGACCGGTCAGCGGTTCGCCCTGGCCGCGGGCCGATGGCAGGGTATGGGCCGCCACCGAATAACTGCGCCCGGTGGAGTCGATGAACACTGCAAACTGGTTCGAGCGCCCAGGCGCCAGAGCCTTGAAACCGTCCCCGGCCTTGTAGGAAAGCCCCGCCGCGTCGATGTCGTGCCCCTTTGCAGAGCGCACCCAGCCTTTTTCCGACAGCACGACGGTCACTTTTTCGTTCGGCAGCAGATCGTGTTCGCTCAGGGCCTTGGCCTCGGCGCGCTCGACGATAGGCGAACGACGGTCGTCGCCATAGGTTTCGGCGTCCTTGAGCAGCTCGGTGCGCACCAGCTTCTTGAGCTTGGCCTCGCTGCCCAGCAGGGCCAGCAGCTTGGCCTGCTCCTTGAGCAATTCATCCTGCTCGGCGCGCAACTTCATCTCTTCCAGCCGCGCCAGTTGCCGCAGGCGGGTATCGAGAATGTAGTCGGCCTGGATTTCGCTCAGGGCAAAGCGCTCGATCAGGCTCGCCTTCGGGTGCTCCTCGGTGCGGATGATGTGAATCACTTCGTCCAGGTTGAGGTAGGCAATCAGCAAACCGTCCAACAGGTGCAGGCGGCGCTCGACCTTGTCCAGGCGGAACTGCAAGCGTCGACGCACCGTTTTGACGCGAAACTCCAGCCATTCCACCAACAATGCCCGCAGGTTCTTCAACTGCGGCTTGCCGTCCAGGCCGATGATGTTGATGTTGACCCGGTAGCTGGACTCCAGATCGGTACTGGCGAACAGGTGTTGCATCAAGGCGTCGTGGTCGACCCGGCTGTTGACCGGAATGATCACGATGCGGCACGGGTTCTCGTGGTCCGATTCGTCACGCAAGTCGGCCACTTGAGGGGCTTTCGACGGTTTTGCCTGCATCATCGCGGCAATCTGCTCCAGGACCTTGGCCCCGGATACCTGGTGTGGCAACGCGGTGACAATGATGTCGCCGTCTTCGACGTGATACACGGCGCGCATGCGCACCGAACCCCGGCCGCTCTCGTAGATCTTCAACAGGTCGGCGCGCGGGGTGATGATTTCCGCTTCGGTCGGATAGTCCGGGCCCTGGATGTGCTCGCAGAGCTGCTCCACCGTGGCTTTCGGCTCGTCCAACAGACGCACGCACGCCGTGGCCACTTCCCGCAGGTTGTGGGGCGGCACGTCAGTGGCCATGCCCACGGCAATGCCGGTGGTGCCATTGAGCAGGATATTCGGCAAACGTGCCGGCAACACCAGAGGTTCATCGAGGGTGCCGTCGAAGTTTGGCCCCCAGTCCGCCGTGCCCTGGCCCAGCTCGCTGAGCAGCACTTCGGAATAACGCGACAACCGCGCCTCGGTGTAACGCATGGCCGCGAACGACTTGGGATCGTCCGGCGCACCCCAGTTACCCTGGCCATCCACCAAGGTGTAGCGATAGCTGAACGGCTGGGCCATCAACACCATGGCTTCGTAGCAGGCCGAATCGCCGTGGGGGTGGAACTTGCCGAGCACGTCACCGACGGTCCGCGCCGACTTCTTGTGCTTGGAATCGGCGTCCAGCCCCAGCTCGCTCATGGCATAGATGATCCGTCGCTGAACCGGCTTCAAGCCGTCGCCGATGTGCGGCAAGGCGCGGTCCATGATCACGTACATGGAGTAATTGAGGTAGGCATTTTCGGTGAAGTCAGCCAGCGATCGGCGCTCTACGCCGTCCAAGCTGTCTGCAAGAATGTCGCTCATGCGGGCCTCATCAGTTCGTTGTCTGGCGCAACGGCATGATGCCGCCGCGCTGGGTAGATTCAAATGTGTTCAGGGCGTGCAGATTCATGGCGCGGCGTTCCAGCCACCATCGGGTGCGGCGAAGCGCCAGATGATCGGCCGCTCCTCGCCGTCGGCACGCGGCCCGTCATTGTTGTCCAGGCCAACCCAGGCGCCCTTGGCGTCCACCACCAGGGCCTCGGCCAGCCCATAGGCCTGGGAATAGCGACGATTGTCCTGCAAGGCCTCGGCGGCAAACGACCAGCAACGCTCGACTTCAGCGGTCTGGGGGTCGCGGCGGCAGATCTGATAGGCGTTGCGCTCAAGGGTGAACAACTTGCCGTCGAACAAGGACAGGTCGGCAAAGTCCCGGGACACGGCCTTGGCATTGGGAAACTGCGCCGGCTGCATTTCCTGCCCCGCTTCGCTCAGCAACACACAATGACCGTCACAATCCCACACCGTTTGCTGACGCTTGATCATCAGCAAGCCACGCCGCTCCCGCTCCGCCGCCAACCACAACCGGTCACCGGCCGGGTTCACCGCCAGGCCTTCGAACAGCGCATTGAAGTGCAACAGCATGCCACTGGCACGGGCCTCGCGGATCATCGTCGGTGCAATCTTCAGCCAGGAGACTTCGCCCAACGGCGGCACCTGCAACACGGCGGCGTGGGATTCGCTGACCACATAACGGTTGCCGGCGCTGTCGCAACTGATGCCTTCGAAATCCAGCTCGCCACCGCGCAGGAACGATGCCGCCCAGGTGCGCGATCGCAGCCCCCAGGGCAAACCGCTGTCCGGCACCTGCGGCACGTCGATGATCAACGCCTGGGCAGGCCAGGCCCCATCGCCGGAGGTGTCCAGGCGATAAATGCGATCATCGTCGCGATCAGACACCGTCCACATCTCATCGCCGCAGAGGGCCAGACCGGACAGATTGCCGCCGCGCAGGCCGTCGACAGCGTGCTCGGACAGCAACTTCAGTTCCGGTGCCGGCCCAGCGAAGACGGCTCCCGCCCACAGCAACAGCGCCAGGGTGAAACCGTTGCGCATCAGGCCAACACCTCGGCCAGGTCGCCCTTGGACTCGAGCCAGGACTTGCGATCACCAGCGCGTTTCTTCGCCAGCAGCATGTCCATCATCTCCGACGTCGCGGCGAAATCGTCCAGAGTCAGCTGTACCAGGCGACGGGTGTTCGGGTCCATGGTGGTTTCGCGCAACTGTGGCGGATTCATCTCGCCCAGGCCCTTGAATCGGGTGACCTGCGGCTTGCCGCGCTTCTTCTCGGCCACGAGGCGATCAAGGATGCCGTCACGCTCGGCTTCGTCCAGGGCGTAATAGATTTCCTTGCCCAGGTCGATACGGTACAGCGGCGGCATCGCGACGTAGACATGACCGGCGTCCACCAGCGGACGGAAATGCTGGACGAACAAGGCGCACAGCAAGGTTGCGATGTGCAGGCCATCGGAGTCGGCGTCGGCGAGGATGCAGATCTTGCCGTAGCGCAGCTGGCTCATGTCCTCGGCACCCGGGTCGACCCCGATGGCCACGGCGATGTTGTGCACTTCCTGGCTGGCCAGCACTTCGCTGCCGTCCACTTCCCAAGTGTTGAGGATCTTGCCCCGCAGCGGCAGGATCGCCTGGAACTCCTTGTCCCGCGCCTGCTTGGCCGAACCACCGGCGGAGTCACCTTCCACCAGGAACAGCTCGGAACGCATCGGGTCCTGCCCGGCACAATCGGCGAGCTTGCCCGGCAACGCCGGCCCCTGGGTGATGCGCTTGCGCTCGACCTTCTTGCTGGCCTTGAGACGACGGCCGGCATTGCTGATCGCCAGCTCCGCCAGGGCCAGGCCGGTTTCCGGGTTGGCATTGAGCCACAGGCTGAACGCATCCTTGACCACACCGGACACGAACGCCGCTGCTTCACGGGACGACAGGCGTTCCTTGGTCTGCCCGGAGAACTGTGGCTCCTGCATCTTCATCGACAGCACGAAGGCAATGCGCTCCCACACATCCTCCGGCGCCAGCTTCACCCCACGGGGCAGCAGGTTGCGGAACTCGCAGAACTCACGCATCGCATCGAGCAGGCCCTGGCGCAAACCATTGACGTGGGTACCGCCCTGGGCCGTGGGGATCAGGTTGACGTAGCTTTCCTGGACGCTCTCGCCTCCCTCGGGCAACCACAACAGCGCCCAGTCCACCGCTTCCTTGTTACCCGCCAGGCTGCCGCAGAACGGCCCGTCGGGCAGACGTTCAAAACCACTGACCGCGTCCACCAGATAGGAGCGCAGGCCATCTTCGTAATGCCACTCGACTTTCTCGCCGGTGGCCTTGTCCTCGAAACTGACCAACAACCCCGGGCACAACACGGCCTTGGCCTTGAGCACATGCTTGAGGCGGCTGACGGAGAACTTCGGAGAATCGAAATACTTCGGATCCGGCGCGAAATACACGCTGGTGCCGGTGTTGCGCTTGCCGACACTGCCGACCACTTCCAGCTCGGAGGCCTTGTAGCCATCGGCGAAGGTCATCTGGTATTCGTTGCCGTCACGCTTGACCCGCACCCGGACCTGGGTCGACAAGGCGTTGACCACGGAAATACCCACCCCGTGCAGACCGCCGGAGAACTGGTAGTTCTTGTTGGAGAACTTACCGCCCGCATGGAGCTTGGTGAGGATCAGCTCGACACCCGACACCCCTTCTTCAGGGTGAATGTCCACCGGCATGCCACGGCCGTCATCGCTGACTTCCAGCGAATGGTCGGCGTGCAGGATGACCTGCACCGATTTGGCGTGCCCGGCCAAGGCTTCGTCGACGCTGTTGTCGATGACTTCCTGGGCGAGGTGGTTCGGCCGACTGGTGTCGGTGTACATGCCGGGGCGCTTGCGCACCGGGTCGAGGCCCGAGAGGACTTCGATGGCGTCTGCGTTATAAGAGCTAGCGCTGGGAGTGGCCATGGGGTCTCGTCGTCAGTGTTCGAATGAAAAAGGGGCGATGGCTCACAGCGAGGTGAAGTCGATCGCCTGGTACAAATCGGCGCCAATACCGGCAAAACTCAACAGCGCCGGCAATTGTTGGGCAAACCCCTGGAAACTGTGGTCGCCGCCGGCCTGGATGCGCAAGGCACAAGCACGGTAATACTGCTGGGCGTGGCGATAATCCAGCGTTTCGTCACCGGTTTGCAACCATACCTGATACCGCTGCGGATCCTGGGGCGCCGGCACTTCCAACGCGGCCAGGGCCGTGACGTGGTCGTGGGTCAATTCCCAGGTTTCATCGGTGTACAAGTTCTTTTGCGTGCCCAGGTAGCCGTCGAACATCCGATGGGGGCTGACCGCAGGGTTGATCAACAGTGCCTTGAGGCCGTGGCGCTCGGCCAAGTGTGTCGCATAGTAGCCGCCGAGCGAGCTGCCGACCAGCAGCGGCCGTCCCAGTTGTGCAATTGCCTGTTCCAATTGGGCCATGGCTTCGCGGGGGTGGTGGTGCAGGGCTGGCACTTGCAGCTGATCGCCCAGGCCCAGGCGGGTCATCACGTCGATGAGTTGACGGGCCTTGGTTGAGGCTGGGGCGCTGTTGAAGCCGTGGATGTAGAGGATCGAAGCGGACATGCCAACTCCCTGGGTTTGGGGGCAAAGGCCGGAGTTTACAGGGAGATTGGGGGGCATGCTTTCCGTGGCGATGGATTTATCCCAGCTTTTTGTGGGAGCGAGCCTGCTCGCGATGGCGGCCTTACTGGGTACATATCCATTGCTGCGGTAACGGCCACTTACGGTTCCGCCCTTACGGCGGGTTACTTTGGCAAACGCCCCAAAGTAACCAAAGGTCTGTGCCCCACCACTCGGCACCTCGCCTACGCTCGGTGTGCCCTCACTCCGGCATTGCTCCGTGGGCCGCCGCGAAGGGCCATCCATGGCCCAGCGCGGCTAACCCGGCATCCATGCCGGGTTACCCACTACGCAATACCTGCGTTCGGCCAGCGTGGTTAATGGGGCGTTCAAGATCAAAAGCAAAAGCAAAAGCAAAGCAAAAGCAAAAGCAAAAGCAAAAGCAAAAGGTTGTCTGGCCTATCGGGGGTCGACGACGTCCAGCGCTCGGTTTGCCAGCAATTCGCTGAGTTCGACCATCTGCTGGACGCCGAAGGCTATATGCCGGCTGGAGCCTTCGAGGTTGAAGGCTAGGTCGCTGAGCATCGCATTGGCGGAGGCCAGGGTTTCGCTGAGGCTGGCCAGGAGGGTTTCGCTGTCCAGGTCTTCGACGACGGTGAATAGCTGACCGGGGGATGGTTTCTTTTTGGCCTGGGGTTCTGGGGCGAGGTAGAAGTTGAGGGCGCGTTCGGCGGCTTCGTCGAGTTTTTTGGCGTCGAGGCCGGTGTGGGGTGAGGTGGGATCGGTTTTTGGGGGATTGGGGGTAACTTTGAACATGGTGAGGTTCCTTTTACCAAGTGGAACCGCCACGTCTCGTTTTCCAGTCGAGAGGTGGCAGCTATGCGAGGGCTGGAAAAATCTGCCTGGGCGTCCGACCATTCCCACAGATTTAGGTCGACTGTAAAGCCGCCATCGCGAGCAGGCTCGCTCCCACAATGGGACGAGGTATGGCCCAAGAGACAGGTCGTTCTTCAGGCCGCCTTCGCGAGCAAGCCCGCTCCCACAGGGGATCAAGGTCAGCCGCAAGACAGGCCGGCCACAAGGCCGCCTCGCCGTTGCTTTTGCTTTTGCTTTTGCTTTGCTTTTGATCTTTGGGCCCCGTTAACCACGACGGCCGAACGCAGGCATTGCGCAGTGGGCAACCCGGCATGGATGCCGGGTTAGCCGCGCTGGGCCATGGATGGCCCTTCGCGGCGGGCCCACGGAGCAATGCCGGAGTGAGGGAACACCTCGCCTTGGCGAGGTGCCGAGTGGTGGGGCCAAGACCTTTTGGTTACTTTTGGGGCGTTTGCCAAAAGTAACCCGCCGTAAGGGCGGAACCGTAAGCCGCCGTTACCGCAGCAAGGGATATGTACCCGGACAACAACCTCAATAACCATTGGCCCCATAATCAACCACAAACCCAAACCCCACCACCCGCTCAACCCCCGTCTCCAACCGCCCATCCGGCAGAAGCCGCAACCACCGATACCCCGGCGCCTGCTCCCCCACCGCAAAATCCACAGCCCCAGGCTCAAACTGAATACAGGTCGAAGGCGAAGCCAACAAACGCACCCCCTCACGCACCTGATCGATCTCCTGATGCACATGCCCCCAAAGCACCGCACGCACCTGCGGAAACCGATCCAACACCGCAAACAGCGCATCCGGATTACGCAACCCGATAGGCTCCATCCACTCACACCCGATCGACACCGGATGATGATGCAGACACACCAGATGATGCCGCTCCGGCGCCTCACTCAAGGCATTGGCCAACAGGACCAACTGTTCTTCCGCGAGGAACCCCGGCACCGAACCCGGCACCGCAGAATCCAGCAGCGTGATGCGCCAATTCCCAATGTCCACCACCGGATCAAGCAACGTGCTCTGGACCGCCGCCTGAAGCATCACCTGGGGCTCATCATGGTTACCCGGAATCCAGCGCGCCGGCGCGTCGATCCGCGCACTCATCTGCCGGAATGCTTCATAGGATTGCAGCGTCCCGTCCTGGGACAGATCCCCGGTGGCAAGCATCAGGTCGATGTTCGGCTGCTGCTCCAGAACCAGGTCAATCACCGCCCGCAGACTGTCGCGGGTGTTCATGCCCAGCAACGAAGCGTCGGCCTCGGCGAACAGGTGGCTGTCGGACAGTTGGACCAGCAACACCGGATCGGCGGTGGTCAAGGTGGATACGCTCGGCAAATCGCTCTCTCCCAGGCGCGATCACGCCATTGGATGAAGTCGCAATTATGCTGGGGATGATCGAAAGGGGAAACCCGCGAACCGGAACCGGTTCACAGACAGCGCACTGCGCTAGCGAACCACTTCGAACTCGTGACCCAGCGCCAGGCAATGACTCAGCCATTCACCCAGGAACAGATTCAACTGGGCCTTTTCGTCCGGCTGGTGCATCGAGGCATTGGGGTAAGGATAGATGCCACGAAAGCGTCTTGCATGCTCGGCGCTCACCACTTCGGCCATGCGCGCATCGTGATAGACCTGAACCTCCAGCTGCGGCACCGGCAGCCAGGGCAGGCTGTGTTCCTGGCGCACTTGCAAGGTGGTGGTGTACGGGCAGGTCTGCAGCACTTCGAGCGCCAGTACGCCGAGCATCTGGTCGCCGTGGGTCACGGCGATGCGGCGCGGCGCCGGGTCGTTGCGCATGTCCGGCAGCAAGCGCATCAGGCGGGCGTAGTTGGCCTCGCAGGCGGCTTGCAGCCCGACCAGATCGACGCGATAGCGATCGCGCAGCTTGCTTAAGACCATAGCCCCCTCACTTCATCGCGATTCAAGGCCAGCCATTGCAAGGCAATGATGCTGGCCGCGTTGCAGATCCGTCCGTCGCGCACCGCCTGCAAGGCGTCCTCGAAAGCCCAGGCCTTCACGCGAATGTCTTCGGCTTCCTCTACAAGCCCGTGCAGGCCGCCGGCCCCCGTGCTGTCGCAACGCCCCAGGTAAAGATGGACAAACTCGTCGCTGCCGCCCGGCGATGGGAAATACTTGGTCATCGGCCAAAGCGCAGCGAAGTCCAGCCCAGCTTCCTCCTGCGCTTCACGATGAGCAACTTCTTCCGGTTGTTCGTCCTTGTCGATCAGGCCCGCCACCAGCTCCACCAGCCAAGGATTGGGGGTCTTGCCCATGGCGCCGACACGAAACTGTTCGATCAGCACCACCTCATCGCGCTGTGGGTCGTAGGGCAAGACGCACACCGCATCATGGCGCACGAACAACTCACGGCTGATTTCACGGCTCATGCCGCCGGCGAACAACTCATGGCGCAACTGGACGCGATCGAGTTTGTAGAAACCCTGATAGCAGCTGTCGCGTTTGACAATGTCCACGGTGGTCGGTGTGGCGTTGGCGAAATCAGTCATGGCAGTCCTCGTCTGAAGCAATCGATGCGAGGTTCCTACCTCGGCTTCGCGCCATCCTAACGCGCCCGTACCCTTGATGCAGCCCCTTTCCTCTCATCGGGATGGACGGCGGGAGGTGAAAGAATTCTAATGAGTTTAGTGGCGAACTGATTGCCCTGCTGACAGTCGAAGCGGGTAACTTTTTGCCTTTCCCCGTTTCATGAAGGACGCCCATGTCGCTTTTCAGAATTGCTTCGCTGGCCGCCATTGCCCTGACACTGGGTGCTTGCCAAAGCCTGTTCCAACCCAACTATCGCACGCCACTGGAAACCACCCGCGATGCCTCGGAGCAATTGCAGCAAGGCTGCGCCAGTGCCGACTGTCCGCTGGTGAACATCGACACCGTGCACTTTCCCGCCGAGCCGGCCCTGGACGGTATCGTCGAAAAGCGCCTGCTGCAAATGACCCACACACCCGACACGCCGGCGGCGCCAACGCTGGCGGCGTATCGCGAGCAGTTCTTGCGCAACGCCGCGTCGCGCACCAGCAGCTACTTGCAGGCCAAGGTACGTGAGCAACATGACGGCCTGGTGATCATCGAGTTGTCCAGTTACCTGGACACCGGCGGCGCCCATGGCACGCCGGGGCGCGGGTTCATCAATTATTCGCGCCAGCAGCACAAGGTACTGGCGCTGTCGGACATGCTGCTGCCGGGCCAGGAAGAAGCGTTCTGGAAAGCGGCCCAGGTGGCGCATAACAGCTGGCTGATCAGCACCAAGCTGGATCAGGAGCCGGAGTTCATGAAGCAGTGGCACTTCCAGAAAACCCAGAACGTGGCGCTGACCTACGGCGGGGTGATCCTCAAGTACGAAACCAGCACCATTGCGCCTTACGCCCTGGGCCACATCGAATTGAAGATCGCTTACCCCCGCCTCAATGGCATTCTCAAACCCGAGCTGTTTCCCGGCCGTAGCTGAAAGCCCGGCCCAGCAACAGTTGCAGCAGCCCTGCCAGGACCAGCGACGGCAGGGTTGCGCCGATGTCGGGGTAGAAATTGGCCAGCACGTGATAAGTACTCACCCCACCCAACCAGGCCAACAGCGCCGGCCAGCGCAACGAAGCTGAGACCACCTGGCTGCTGCGTTTGCGCAGGATGAAGTGGTCCACCAGTACCACGCCGAACAGCGGTGCGAACACCGAGCCGATCAGCAACAGGAAGTTCTGGTACTGCGCCAACGGCGCGACGCAGGCGATCAGGGTGCAGATGACACCAATCGCCAACGCCAGGTGCTCGACCTTCAAGCCCGACAACATGCCGCTGGACACCGCCGCCGAATGGATGTCGGCAAACGCGTTTTCCGACTCGTCCAGCAGAATCAGCAGCAGTGGAATGCCCAATCCCGCGCCCGCCAGGGCCAGCAACAGCGCATTGACTTCACCGCTCGGCGCGAACGCCAGGGTGTAGGCCACGCCCAGGCTCATCAGCCAGAAGTTACCGATGAAGAACCCCAGTGCCGTGCCGCCGAAGACATTCCTGGCGCGCTTGCCGAAGCGTGAGTAGTCGGCGATCAGCGGCAGCCAGGACAACGGCATGGCAATCGCGATATCAAAGCCCACGGCCAAGGGCATCGAGCCGTCGCCAGCCTGGGCCCACAGCGCCGCCAGGTCGGCCTTGGCGAACAGGTTCCAGGTCAGCCAGATGCAGGCCGCCAGCAGCAACCAGATGCCCCATTTGCGCAGCACTTTGCGCACGAAGGTCAACGGCCCGCTCACCGCGAGCAAGGTGGCCAGGGCACCGAAGAACAAGGTCCACAGCAGCGGAGTCGCCCCGAGGCTGCCTTCGCCGAAGGCCCGGGCGCCTAGCAGGCTGGCGGCGTCGCGCATGACGATGATTTCGAACGAGCCCCAGCCGATCAGCTGCAGCAGGTTCAATACCGCCGGCACGCTCGCGCCTTTGCGGCCCAGGCTGAGCTTGAGGGCGGCCATGGCCGACAGGCCGGTGTCGCTGCCGATCACCCCGACGGCCGCCAGCAGCAGGACGCCCACCAGCGTGCCGAGGAAAATCGCCAGCAACGAACCGCCCAGGCCCAGGCCCGGTGCCAGCAAGGCACCGACCTGCAAGACCATCAGGCCGATGCCGAGGGAGAACCACAGAGAGAAGAGATCGCGGGCGCCGAAGACGCGTTTGTCCGTGGGGACGGCGATGTCGGGGGAGTAGGTGCTGGGTTGGATGTTCAAGGGGGTTATCTCAGAGGATATCTATTGTTTTAGCGACCGCTATCGCGAGCAGGCTCGCTCCCACAAGGGGTCGGCGGTAGACACAGGATTTGTGTACACCGCGATCCACTGTGGGAGCGAGCCTGCTCGCGATGGCGGCGGTGAAGACACCGCCACCATCAGCTCGGATCACACTTTCTTGTAAAGCTGACTGCCTTCCTGCTTGAACCGCTCAGCCTGCTCCGCCATCCCTTGGGCGACCTCTACATCCACCGCCTCGATGCGCTGGTTGGCCGCGTACTCGCGGACTTCCTGGGTAATCTTCATCGAGCAGAACTTCGGTCCGCACATCGAGCAGAAATGCGCGACCTTGGCCGAATCCTTCGGCAAGGTTTCATCGTGGTACGAGCGAGCGGTGTCCGGGTCCAGGCCGAGGTTGAACTGGTCTTCCCAGCGGAATTCGAAGCGCGCCTTGCTCAAGGCGTTGTCGCGGATCTGCGCGCCCGGGTGGCCTTTGGCAAGGTCGGCCGCGTGGGCGGCGATCTTGTAGGTGATGATCCCGGTCTTCACGTCATCCTTGTTCGGCAACCCCAGGTGTTCTTTCGGGGTCACGTAGCAGAGCATGGCGCAGCCGAACCAGCCGATCATCGCCGCGCCGATGCCGGAAGTGATGTGGTCGTAGCCCGGCGCGATGTCGGTGGTCAGTGGACCGAGGGTGTAGAACGGCGCCTCGTCGCAGCATTCCAGCTGCTTGTCCATGTTTTCCTTGATCAACTGCATCGGCACGTGGCCAGGACCTTCGATCATGCACTGCACGTCGTGTTTCCAGGCGATCTTGGTCAGTTCGCCGAGGGTTTCCAGCTCACCGAACTGCGCTTCGTCGTTGGCGTCGGCAATCGAGCCCGGACGCAGGCCATCGCCCAGCGAGAAGCTGACGTCGTAGGCCTTCATGATTTCGCAGATGTCTTCGAAATGGGTGTAGAGGAAGTTTTCCTTGTGGTGCGCCAGGCACCACTTGGCCATGATCGAACCGCCACGGCTGACGATGCCGGTAACGCGCTTGGCGGTCATCGGCACATAGCGCAACAGCACGCCGGCGTGGATGGTGAAGTAGTCGACGCCCTGCTCGGCCTGCTCGATCAGCGTGTCGCGGAACAGCTCCCAGGTGAGGTCTTCGGCCACGCCGCCGACTTTTTCCAGCGCCTGGTAGATCGGCACGGTGCCGATGGGCACTGGCGAGTTGCGGATGATCCACTCGCGGGTTTCGTGGATGTGCTTGCCGGTGGATAAGTCCATCACCGTGTCCGAGCCCCAGCGGATGCCCCAGGTCAGCTTCGCCACTTCTTCTTCGATGGACGAACCCAGCGCGCTGTTGCCGATGTTGCCGTTGATCTTCACCAGGAAGTTACGGCCGATGATCATCGGTTCCAGTTCGGTGTGGTTGATGTTGGCCGGGATGATCGCGCGGCCACGGGCGATTTCGTCACGGACGAATTCCGGCGTGATGATCTTCGGTACGCTGGCGCCGAAGCTGTGGCCGGCGTGTTGCTGGTCCAGCAGGCCGGCGGCGCGGGCCACTTCCAGCTTCATGTTTTCGCGGATGGCGACGTATTCCATCTCGGCGGTGATGATGCCTTTGCGCGCGTAGTGCATCTGGCTGACGTTGGCGCCCGGCTTGGCCCGGCGTGGATTGTTCACATGGGCGAAGCGCAGCTTGGTCAGCTCGGGGTCGGCCAGGCGTTCCTGGCCGAAGTTGGAACTCAGGCCGGCCAGGCGCTCGGTGTCGCCACGGGCTTCGATCCACGGCGAACGCACGTCGGCCAGGCCTTTGCGCACGTCGATGATCACGTTCGGGTCGGTGTAGGGGCCCGAGGTGTCATACACCGTCACCGGCGCGTTGATCTCGCCGCCGAAGTCGGTCGGCGTCACGTCGAGGCTGATTTCGCGCATGGGCACGCGGATATCCGGGCGGCTGCCCTGGACATAGATTTTTTGCGAGCGGGTAAAAGGCTGAACCGATTGCTGATCGACCTGGGCCGAATCACTGAGGTTGATCGCGTTTTTTGATTTTGTCGTCATCACGGGTTCTCCAGACACACATCCAGGCAGTGGATTTTTGTCGGAGCGAACCTGTAGCGAATGGACGCAATCCTGCACGACGGTGCGGATGCTGTGCTTGATGCTCGAGGCTGCTTGAACATCGAAAGTCGATGGTCGAACAACATCCCGGACGAAGCACAAGAGGACTCGCCGGGTGACGAGAAATCTTGTTCCCTACGCAGGCGTTAACCTGATCAGGTTCAACGGGATCCGAAATTATTCGATCTCAGCCTCATAGCAAGGCACCCCGACAAGAACCCGGCCAGTCTAGACACAACCACGAAAGAACGCCATCACCGCAGCAAAAGGCGTGATGAATGGCGCATATACAGGATTGTTGCCATGCGCGTGCGCAACTACACTCGCTACGCCGCGCCTCTTGTGCGCTACTCATCCGTGAAATAGGGATCGCCTCATGCTGCGCAAACTCTCACTGGCCCTTGCCGTGTCTTGTGCGTCCAATGGAATGGCCTGGGCTGCCGAAGCGCCCTTATCCACCCGGACGGATCTGGTGAGCGTGTATCAGGAGGCGGTGGACAACAACGCCGACCTGGCCGCCGCCCGCGCCCAGTACGGCGCCCAGAAAGAAGTGGTGCCCCAGGCCCGCGCCGGGTTGTTGCCCAACCTGTCGGCCGGCGCCGACCTGAACAACAGCCGTACCGAGCTCGACCAGCCGGCGATGACCGCCACCCGCAGCGCCACGGTTTACCAGGCCACGTTGTCCCAGCCCCTGTTCCGGGCCGATCGCTGGTTCCAGTTGCAAGCGGCAAAATCCGTCAACGAACAAGCATCGCTGCAACTGTCGGCCACCGAGCAGAACATGATCCTGCAAAGCGCCGAGAGCTATTTCAACGTGCTGCGCAGCCAGGACAACCTGGCCTCGACCAAGGCCGAGGAAGCGGCTTTCAAGCGTCAGCTCGACCAGTCCAACGAACGCTTCGACGTCGGTCTGTCGGACAAGACCGACGTGCTGCAATCCCAGGCCAGCTACGACACGGCTCGCGCCAACCGGATCATCGCCCAGCGTCAGGTCGAGGATGCGTTCGAAGCACTGATCACCCTGACCAACCGCCAGTACAACTCGATCCAGGGCATCGTCCATACGCTGCCGATCCTGCCGCCGGTTCCGAATGACGCCAAGGCCTGGGTCGACACCGCAGCCAAGCAGAACCTCAACCTGCTGGCCAGCAACTACGCCGTCGACGCCGCCGAAGACACGCTGCGCCAACGCAAGGCCGGTCACGCGCCCACGCTCGACGCGATAGCCCAGTACAAAAAAGGCGACAACGACGGCCTCGGCTTTACCAACCCGAGCCCGACCGGCCAGCGCTACGGTGGCGATGCCGAGCAGCGCACCATCGGCCTGCAATTGAGTATCCCGATCTACAGCGGCGGGCTGACCAGCTCCCAGGTGCGCGAGTCCTACTCGCAGCTCACCCAGACCGAGCAGCAACGCGAAGGCCTGCGCCGACAAGTGGTGGAAAACACCCGCAACCTGCACCGCGCGGTGAATACCGACGTGGAACAGGTCCAGGCCCGGCGCCAGTCGATCATCTCCAACCAGAGCGCGGTGGAGGCCACGGAGATCGGTTATCAGGTGGGGACTCGCAACATCGTCGATGTGCTGGATGCCCAGCGCCAGCTGTACACCTCGGTGCGCAACTACAACAACGCCCGCTACGACTACATCCTCGACAACCTGCGCCTCAAGCAAGCCGCCGGCACCCTCAGCCCGGCCGACCTGCAGGACCTGTCACGCTACCTCAAGCCCGACTACAACCCGGACAAGGACTTCCTGCCGCCGGACCTGGCGCAGGCAGCGTCGGAGCAGTTGCGTTCGCGGTCGGCGCAGTAAGCAGCAGTAACCTTTGTGGCGAGGGGATTTATCCCCGCTGGGGTGCGTAGCGCCCCCCTTCAAACTACCTGGCACACCGCGCTTTCAGGTCTTGGGGCTGCTGCGCACCCCAGCGGGGATAAATCCCCTCGCCACAGATAAATCTCCTCGCCACAAGGGCGACGATTACCGGTCGGAAATCAACCGGCCCAACCCCTCCAGCAACCGCTGCAACGCGCCCTGATTGGTGCGCATCACCTTCAGTCCCGCCTCGGCCATGCGCTGTGCATCCCGGGGCAGTTCGAACAGACGTTGTATCGCCCAGGCCAGGCTTTCGGCATCTTCGACCTCCTGCAACGCCCCGGCGCTGCGCAGTTGCGCGGCGATTTCGAGGAAGTTAAACAGGTGCGGCCCGCTGAGCACCGGTTTCGACAGCGCCGCCGGCTCCAGCAGATTGTGCCCGCCGTTGGGCACCAGGCTACCGCCCACGAACGCGCTGTCGGCCAACGCGTAGAGAAACAGCAGTTCGCCCATGGTGTCGCCCAGCAGCACCGAGACTTGTGCAGTCACGGGCTGTGCGCTGGAGCGCCGGACCGTGGCAAAACCTTCGTTTTCACACAACTGATGCACGGCATCGAAGCGCTCGGGATGACGTGGCACCAGGATCAGCAACGCATCGGGGTAACTGTCGAGTAGTCGACGGTGGGCTGCCAGCACCACCTCGTCTTCGCCCTCATGGGTGCTCGCGGCAATCCAGACCGGGCGATCCGTCGCCTGCCACTGGCCGCGCAGGGCACTGGCGCGTTCGAGCAGTTGCGGGTCGATGGTCAGGTCGAACTTGATCGAGCCGGTCACCTCAACGGTGTCCGCCCGGGCGCCCAACTGGCGGAAACGTTCGGCCTCGGCTTCGGTCTGGACGGCAAACAGGCTCATCTCGGCCAGCATCGGCCGGGTGAGCTTGGGAAAGCGTGCATAGCCCCGGGCCGAACGCTCCGACAAACGCGCATTCGCCAAGGCCACGGGGATACCGCGCCTGGCGCATTGATGGATGTGGTTGGGCCACAGCTCGGTTTCCATGATCACCGCCAGGGTCGGACGAACCCGATCAAGAAAACGCCTGGCGGCGCAAGGCAAGTCGTAAGGCAAGTAACAATGCTGGATGCGTGGCTCATTGGCGAATAACGCCTGGATCCGCTCCGAGCCCGTGGGTGTCATGCAGGTCACGGTGATGGGCAACTGTGGATAACGTTGCAACAGGGCACGAATCATCGGCGCCGCGGCGATGCTTTCGCCCACCGACACCGCATGGACCCAGATACCGCCCTGGGCCATGACCGGCAGGCCCCAGGAAAACCGCTCGCCGATGCGCCGGGCATACGCCGGCGCCTTGCGCGCCCGCAACCACAGCCGAAACGCTACCAATGGCAGCCCCAGGTAAAACAATGCGCTATAGAGAGTTCTGTTCATGGCGGCGGAGTTTATCGGTTTTTCAGCCGATCGCCTGCAACTGCACCGCAAAACGTTCCGCCAGCCAGCGCGCGGCCGGGCCCAGGGGTTCGTCGCGGCGCCAGACCAGCTCCACCACCAACGCTGGAGGGGTCCATTCACTGTTGAGTTCGACCATGTCGCCCAGGTACTCCGGATACTGCACCACGTGCCGCGGCAGCCAGGCCCAGCCCAGGCCACTTCTCAGCCATTCGGCCAGGACATAGAAACTGTCGGCGCGCCAGACCTGCGGGCTGGCCTGCTCGCTGCCGGGGTAGACGCTGGACTGGGTCGCCATCAACAACTGCCGGTGCCGGGCCATTTCCCGGCAGGACACGTAGTCGTGGCTGGCCAGCGGATGCCCCTTGCTACACACCGTGACCATCTCGACGCTGCCCAACACCCGGCGCTCCAGCGCTTCGGGGATCTGGTCGTGGTAGAACAACAAGCCCAGGTCAGCGCGACGCTCCACCAATTTGCGCGCCACATCGCCCTGGGCCGCACTGGCCAGTTGCACCTCAAGAGTGGGGAATTGCTCGGCCAACGCCACCAGGCTGTCGATGACCGGTTGATAGGGCATGGCTTCGTCCTGGGCCAGGCGCAGCGACGCTTCCTGGCCGCGCATCAAGGCCAGGGCCCGGCCATTGAGGCGCTCACATTGGCGCAACACCTCCCGCGCTTCCTCGAGCAATGCCTCGCCAGCATCGGTGAGCTGCGGCTGGCGGCCGCTGCTGCGCTCGAACAGGCTCACGCCCAAGTCGGTTTCCAGCAAGGCAATCGCGCTGCTGACAGCCGATTGGGCCTTGCGTTGATCCCGGGCGACGGCGGAAAACGAACGTTTTTCGGCGACCCCAACGAACAGTCGCAATTGCTCAAGATTCCACTCAACGTTCATGACCCAACCTATCTCTTTAACAGATAGGTAATGACTTTACCGCATCTAGCCAGGCACTAGAATGGCGACATCGAAAGACGCAACAGTCAAAGAGGTCTCGCCATGAATGCCTACTACTACCTCGCTATCGCCATCTGCGCCGAAGTGATCGCCACCGTTTCGATGAAAGCGGTGAAAGGCCTGAGCACGCCCCTGCCCCTGATACTGGTGGTCGCGGGCTACGGCATCGCTTTCTGGATGTTGACCCTGGTGGTGCGCAGCGTCCCGGTGGGCGTGGCGTATGCGGTCTGGGCCGGGATGGGCATCGTCATGGTCAGCGTCGCGGCGCTGTTCATCTACGGGCAGAAGCTGGACATACCGGCGATGCTGGGGATGGCGCTGATTGTGCTAGGGGTTGTGGTGATCCAGCTATTCTCCAAGACCGCCGGCCATTAAGGAACACCGAGCACCGGGTATTTAATACAGTTGTGGCGAGGGGATTCATCCCCGCTGGGGTGCGCAGCGCCCCCCCTTCAAACTACCTGGCACACCGCGCTATCAGGTCTTGGGGCTGCTGCGCACCCCAGCGGGGATGAATCCCTCGCCACAGGAGATCTCCCTCGCCACAGTTTTGCGGGTTGCCCCTGAATGGGTGGCCAAACTCAGCTCATCGAGTCTGTATACTGCGCCTTCGTCTTGAACACTGAGGTCGCTGCATGCCATCCGTTATTTCCACCGACGTGCTGATTGTCGGCGCCGGAGTCGCCGGCCTCTGGCTGAATGCGCGCCTGCGTCGCCAGGGCTATTCGACCGTGCTGGTGGAAAGTGCCAGCCTCGGCGGCGGGCAGAGCGTCAAATCCCAGGGCATCATCCATGGCGGCGCCAAGTATGCGCTGCATGGTGCCCTGACCGGCGCCTCGGAAGCCATTGCCGACATGCCGCGCCGTTGGCGCGAAGCGCTCGGTGGCAACGGTGAGCTGGACCTGTCCGGCGTGCGCCTGCTGTCCGAAGCTCATTACCTGTGGTCTCCCGGCACCCTGGCCGGCAATCTCACCAGTTTTTTCGCCAGCAAGGCCGTGCGTGGGCGGGTCGATCAGGTCAAGGGTGAACAACTGCCACCGGCCCTGCAGGACAAGCGTTTCAAAGGCAAGGTTTATCGCCTGGCCGAACTGGTGGTGGATGTCCCCAGCCTGATCGCACGCCTGGCGGAACTGGCCGGCGACAGCCTGCTCGCCGGCCAGCACATCGAGCCGCTGCGCGAAGCCGGCGAACTGGTGGGCCTGAAGGTTGACGGTCGCGAGATCCGCGCCCAGCGCATTGTCCTCAGTGCCGGGGCCGGTACCGCCGACCTGCTCGCAAACCTGGGCCTGGACCAGCCGGCCATGCAGCGCCGACCGCTGCACATGGTGCTGGTCAAGGGACCGAGCCTCAAGCCGCTGTATGCCCATTGCCTGGGAGGCGGGCCGAAACCGCGTATCACCGTCACCACTCACCCGGCCGCCGATGGTCAATGGGTCTGGTACCTGGGCGGTGACATCGCCGAAGCCGAGGGCGTGGCCCGCGAGCCCGCCGCGCAGATCGCCGCCGCGCAAAAGGAGCTCGGCCAATTGCTGCCCTGGGTCGACCTCACCACCGCGCAATGGGCCACCCTGCGGGTCGATCGCGCCGAACCGCTGCAATCAGGCCTGACCCGTCCGGACAATGCCTTCCTCGCCGAGCAGGACCGCCTGCTGGTGGGCTGGCCAACCAAGCTGGCCCTGGCCCCGGACTTTTCCGACCGGGTGATTGCCGCACTGCAACAGGGCGGTATCACCCCCAGTCATCCGGCTCCGCTGCCGGACCTGCCGAAGCCGCCCATGGGCGTGCCAGCCTGGGAGCAGTTGCTGCCATGAGCCAACCGACCCTGCACGATTTCTATCGCCCCCTGGGCACCCAGGGCCCGAAGGTTTCTCCCCTGGGCCTGGGCACCGTCAAACTCGGGCGCGACCAGGGGGTCAAGTACCCCAACGGTTTCCGGATTCCCGATGACGACGAAGCGCGCATGCTGCTCAAGTTGGCGCGCGACCTGGGCATCAACCTCATCGACACCGCGCCGGCCTATGGCCGCAGCGAAGAACGCCTCGGCCCGCTGTTGCGTGGTCAGCGCCAGGACTGGGTGATTGTCAGCAAGGTTGGCGAAGAGTTCAGCGACGGGCAGTCGCGCCACGACTTCAGTGCCACCCACACCCGCTTCTCGGTGGAGCGCAGTCTCAAGCGCCTGGAGACCGACTATATCGATCTGGTACTGGTGCACTCCGACGGTAATGACCTGGCGATCCTCAACGACAGCGAGGTCTACCCAACCCTGGCGGCGCTCAAGCGCGAGGGCAAGATCGGTGGTTTCGGCTTCTCCGGCAAGACCGTCGAGGGTGGCCTGAAGGCCCTCGAACAGGGCGATTGCGCCATGGTTACCTACAATCTGAACGAACGAAGCGAAACCGCGGTCATTGACTACGCTACCGAGCACGGCAAAGCCATCCTGGTGAAGAAAGCCCTCGCCAGCGGTCACGCCTGCCTGAGCCCCGGGGTGGATCCGGTCCAGGCCAGCTTCGAACTGTTGTTTGAGCACCCAGGGATCGCCAGTGCTATTGTCGGCACCATCAATCCGCTGCACCTCGCCCATAACGTCGCGACCGTAGCCAAGGTCCTACGTAAAAACTGACGCCGCTTCACGCGTTTTTTAGCAGGAGCCGATATGCCGCGCACGCTCATCAGGAAGAACCCGAGCAACTTCAAGACCCTGCCGCTGTTCGTCGAGGCGACGCCCGAAGGTCTGACCTACCAGAGCGTCGGGATGCCGCTGAATTTCGCCCAGACCTTGCAGCGCCGCCGCCCCGTGACGGTGGCCGATGCCGAACGTTTTTCCCTGGAACTGGCGAACCTGGGGGTCTCGGTGCGCCTGACCCTGCAGTGGCAAAACCGCGACTATTGGGTATTGGTGCGCCAGCGTCGGCAGGATCGCGGAGATGTGGTGCTCAAGCTGATTTCCGGTTACGTCCCGGCCCACGAACTGAACTTGCCGCTCCTCACCGCTATCAGTGAAATCGCCGAGGAATGCCTGCTGGAAACCCCTGAAGGCTGGCTCGGCGGACGATTCAACGACACCTGGCTGCCAGCGCCCTATGCCACAGCGTTGCACTATCGCGAGGCATTGCCATTCCGGCTGACACCGCTGTCGGGCTCGGCCCGTCCGGTGCGCAGCGCCAATCTGCAATTGATCGAGCGGCCACGGGCTTACGTGCATCTGCCGACGGCTTCACTGCAGTTGATTTACGATTTGCGCCTGGAAGTGCCCAAGGAAGCCAAGTCCCTGAGCCTGTTTCACGTCGATGAGCGCCTGGAGGGCGACCAGTTGGTCGCTCGCCTGGACCGCAAGCGTCCCGATCTCTACCTGATGCCGCTGCGCGACGGTCAACCGACCGGAGAACTTTATACGCTTAAACGTGACCAACTCGTCCCGGCCGGCACACGCGGCCTGCACTTGGCAGAAAGCTTTGCTACCCAGGATGGATGGGTCGTTCGCGAAGAGCGCATTCGCTGGAAGGATTGGATCGCGAACCAAGGGCTGGCAACAACCTCCCCTCGCCGCCCGGGCCTGACCAAGCTCCGCACAAAGGCCATGGGCCTGATGCGCATGGTTCGCGGCACGCTACAAAAATGACATCAAGTCGGGCGCCGCTTATCAATGTAGGTGCGACATTGAGCGAACAAATGAAAAAAACGATTCTCGCGTTTCCCCATACCGCGCTTGGATGAGAACGACTCCTCGGCAAAGGCGCCATTGATTCGCACCCGTGAAGCGGTAGTAGGCAGCGTGCATATCCTGACTCGTGCCTGCTGCAACGCGTATTTGAGCAACCGCTCGGAATGCAGTTTTCTACCCGTCGCCTTGCAGAAGTCAAAAATGCGCTCGATACGCTTGCCATAGGCCAGGTAAGCATCACGTCCACAGATCGCAAAGCGATCGTTCAACCCGCCCCACCATTGCCAATCCGGAATGTAGGCATTCGATCGGCGTACGTTGGCATGCCCAAACACGTATGTTGGAAGTGCGGTGTGGTAGAAATTATCGGGACGTACGAACACAACAAAATCCGGGTCGAACGACTCCATCATTTCCGTCACGCTGTACAAGGAGTTGAGCTGATAAATCAGATTCCTGAGCGAAGCGTATCCGTCTGCCCAGGTGTCCCCCAAAGCCTTGACCCGTTCGAAATCCCAACGCTCCAGAACGCCTTGGGTAGAATCGAGTCGGCCCATCATGGTGTCGAACGGTGCATAGTTGCCTGCACTCAGTTCACCTTGCTCGCCAGAACGCGGATTGTGAATTTCGTCGACCTTGTACAGGTGGTAAAAACACTGCACTTCGCTGCCCGCCGGGATCTGCTCCAGGACGTTTTCCCGAATGGAAGGGAAACAGATCTGCGAGTTTCTTGGAATACCAAAAAATGCCACCGCAACTTTCAACACGCGTCCTGCCCTGTCGTAAAAATAGAACTAGCCCAATGCGCCCCAACGGGCCTTGCAACCTGACCTGATGTCACTCAGCGGCGACGAAACCATCCTTGCCACCAACGCCTGTGCTGCAACGGCACGACGGTCACATCGGCTTCGAGGAGCCATTGTCGCTCATATTCCCAGGCGTGCCCGCTCCAGAATTTTCCCGCCTCGTTGGAAAACCCCAGGGTCATCAATCGGTAGGTATACCCCGCATGCCCACGAAGCCAATCGAACACCACCAACGCATTGAAACCGGTAGACGGACCGACGTAGCGCTTACCGTCCACCCTGTCGACGGGGTAGTTCCACAAAGGTGGCAGTGGAATGCGCTCCTGATAAAGCGCGACGCCTGGCAGTGGAGACATGGCTCCGGTGCACCCCACCAGCATCGTGAAGCAACGCGCTCCAGGTAGTTCGAACAATCGCTGCACCTGGAGTTTGTAGGGCAAGCCGAAAAAATACGCGTCGGGTGCATTGAAGCCGTGTACGAACACATTGACGCTCTGCGGAGTGAGAAACGCCGCCTTCATGCAAGTGTTGAATGTCACGACCACATCATCGCTGCCGATATCGAGCGCCCGGAAGTCGGCTTCGGTGATTGCCGGATTATTTGCCACAAGCACCACCCGAGAAGCCTTGGCCAGGCAATCCTTCAATGCCTGGGGCAACGCACCCAAAACCGATTGGTGGCCGCCTGGCAATTCGTCGAGCGACATTTCGTCACGCGGGCGAACGGTTTGATCCATGTGTCTATTCCGGTACGTTCATGCCGTAGCGCAACTTGACCCACCAGCGGACAAGCGCCGAAGGTGGTTGCCAGGTCCGCATTTCGCGCTGAATCTCGGCGGCCAAGGTCTGCCCTACGCGGGCGAAAGAATATCGGCTCTCGGCAAAGGCCTGGCCGCTATGGGCAATCCGCGCCGCCAGTTCCGGATCCCGCTGCAGTAGCTCCAGCTTATGCACCGCCTCTTCCTCGGAACGGTAGAAAACGACGTTCTCCATGTCCCTGAAGCCAAGTAATTCATCCTCTTCACCTTGGCTCCAGGCCAATAGCACGCAACCACACGCCATGGCTTCGAAGTTCTTGATCATGAACTCCCCCATGCCCAGGTCAGCGCTGACGAATATCTTGATGCGATTAAGCGTTTCCAGATACTCGTTACCTGACTTCGTACGGGCTACCAGCATCCCGGTCCGCCGGGCCAGGGACTCAAGCAGTGCCTTGCGCTGAGCGTATTCGGTGCTCTTGAGGCTGCCGAGGAAACCAATGGGAATGTCGCGCTCCTTGCCGGTATTACCCAACATCTGCTCGTCATAACCCTTGGAAACGAACACCGCATCGATGCCCTCCGCTTGCATCCGACGAGCTACCAAAGCCCCCGAGACCAGAGCTCGGCAACTCGGCAGACGGCGGTACAGGCGCGAGTAGACGCCCTTGTATTTACTCTCGCTCATGTAGTTCTGATAAGCGTCGTGCTCAAGGAAGATCAACCCGGGCACGCACTTCAATACCCTCAGTTGCCGGACCAAGCGTTTTACCCGGGAAAAAATCACAACCCGATCGAAGCTCTCGTGATTGACCGAGACCAGGAATCGGCCAAGGTTCATCTGCTGCTGCTTACTCAGGCGATAAATGGTGCAATCGTCGCAGTTCTTTTGCACGACCTCATAGAGGCGATCAAGGATCACCCGCTGCTCATCCATCACCAACAGCATGACTTTCATAAACTAATCAACCAGAGGGCGAAAAAGCTTAAATTCATGGGAAGATTCATCATCCCAAGCAGAGTCGTTGTGCCGGAGCTTTTCGGCGTGCGGCAGTCCGTCAACGATTGCGGATCTTTTCGACAATCGCCGTCGTCGAACTGTTTTCCACCAGCCCCAAGACCTTCACGGTGCCGCCGTACGCAGCGACAATGTCTGCTCCCACGACCTGATCGATCCCATAGTCGCCCCCCTTGACCAGCACATCCGGCTTGACCTGGCGCAACAGATTCTCCGGCGTGCCTTCGCTGAAGCTGATCACCCAATCCACCGCGCCAAGACCGGCCAGCACCGCCATGCGCCGATCTACGCTGTTGATCGGGCGGCCAGGGCCTTTGAGTCGGCTCACCGAGGCATCGTCATTGACCGCAACGATCAGGCGATCGCCCTGGGCGCGGGCCTGCTCCAGGTAGGTCACATGGCCCGCGTGCAGAATGTCAAAACAGCCATTGGTAAAGACGATTCTTTCGTTGTGGGCACGGGCATCGTCAACGGCCAGCAGCAGTTGTTCTAGACCCAGTACGCCGCGCTCGGAGCCTTCCTCGCGCTGAATGGCACGACGCAGTTCCGGCGCGCTGATGGCCGCCGTACCGAGCTTGCCGACGACGATGCCCGCCGCCAGGTTTGCCAGGGCCACCGCATGGGGCAGCTCCTCGCCAGCGGCAATCGCCGCGGCCAGGGTGGAAATCACTGTATCGCCGGCACCCGTCACGTCGAACACTTCACGGGCGCGGGCCGGCAAGTGCAACGCCGGGTGACCGGGACGCAGCAAAGTCATGCCGTGCTCGCCACGGGTCACCAGCAAAGCACCGAGGTCCAGGTCGTGCATCAGCTGCGCGCCCTTGCTCACCAGTTCATGCTCGTCGACGCAACCGCCAACGATGGTTTCGAACTCACTGAGGTTCGGCGTGATCAGGCTAGCACCCCGGTAAATGGAAAAATCCTTGCCCTTGGGGTCGGCCAGTACCGGAATGCCACGGGCACGGGCGGCCTGGATCAGCGATTGGTTGTTTTTCAACGCGCCTTTGCCGTAGTCAGACAGCACCAGCACCTTGACGCCCTCAAGCAACTGATCGACTTCGGCACCCAGGGCCAGGGGATCAGTGGCGAAAAGCTCTTCGAAATCGATCCGCAGCAGTTGCTGGTGCCGACTCATGACCCGCAGCTTGACGATGGTTGGCTGATGCGCAATGCGCTGGAAGATCGCCCGCACCCCGGCCCCCTTGAGGCTGTTGCTAAGGGTGTCGGCGGCCTCATCGTCGCCGGTCACGCCCACCAGGGAGGCCGGTGCGCCGAGGGCAGCAATGTTCAGGGCGACGTTGGCGGCGCCACCAGGGCGGTCCTCGATGTGCTCGACCTTGACCACCGGTACCGGTGCCTCAGGGGAGATCCGTGAGGTACCGCCATGCCAATAGCGGTCGAGCATGACATCGCCGACCACCAGAACGGGGGCTTGATCGAATCGCGGCATGGACAACTTCATGGAGCATCCCACATACAAAATGAACAGGGGCGCGATATTAGCACAGGGTTTGCAAAGGCTCGTTCATAGCTGTTTGCCATGATCTTCGCCAACAGACTTACTCCCTCACTGTTCGAATCACGCGATGCCTGCTCGCTAAATCAGCGCCGCAGCAGCGCCAATAGCTGCTCACAGGCCTCGGCCAGCTCAACCTCACAAGTATTGATCTGGCAGTCCGGTGCAAGCGGCGCTTCGTAAGGGCTGTCGAGCCCAGTAAAGTTTTTGATCCGTCCCGCGCGCGCCTCCCGGTACAGTCCCTTGGGGTCACGCTGGGAACAGACCTCGAAAGGTGTGCTTACATAAACTTCAAGAAAAACCCCCTGGGCAAATAATTGCCGAGCGGCCTCACGGTCCGCTCTAAAGGGGGAGATCGCCGCAACGATGACGATCAGGCCGGCGTCGACCATGAGCCGTGCCACCTCAGCGATACGCCGAATATTCTCCCGACGGGACTCGGCATCCATCCCCAACCCTCGGCACAACCCCTGGCGCAGGAGGTCGCCGTCGAGCAGGGACGTATGCAAGCCTTGTTCGTGTAACCGTAATTCCAGCGCGTTAGCCAATGTAGACTTGCCCGCCCCGGATAGCCCGGTCAGCCAGAAACACTGCGGTCGTTGAGACTTGATGGTCGCCCGAGCCTGCGGGGAGACCGTCTGCGCGCATGACTGAGCAGGCGACTGCCGCGACGATACCTTTGACATCCTGTCCATACCGAACGTCTCCCGCGGTAGTGATTCACCCGCTCTGCCGCACCAGGTCACCCATGCCGACTTACTCGCCGAGCAAACCATGACTTGAGGGGGTTACTTCAACCGACCGTTAATAAGATCAATGATCATCCAGTTGCTGGACATCCAAGGCTCGCACCCAGAAAAGCTCATGCCGGCGTACTGCCTTGCGGAAAAACTCATCTTCCCCGGTGCGAGGCCAGCGACGCCCGGCCAATAATCGCTGAATCATTCGGCGCAACCGTCTCTTGAATGGCGGACGGCCTTGTAGATCATGTTGCATACCCAAGGCCATTGCCTTGTCCATCCGGACTGACTCGTCCAGCACAGGACTCCATAACCCATCGGCCGGCAACGGCTCGATGGCCGGCGGCAAGGCAATACCGTACCCAGCAGGGCCCATGGGCCAACGATCATTGTCATGTAAGTGATTAGCGTAGAGCAACAGCGTACGCGGGCGCCAGCTACCAAGCTCAATTGCCTCCATCAACGCTCGAGTGCTGGCGACATGGTCGCTATGAGGATCCAGCTCGGGATGAGACGTTAGCACTGCGTCGGGCCGGTGATGCTCGAGCAGATACGCCAGATCGGCCACCAGATTATGCCAAGTGGGCTCGCCATCGACGTCGCCCGGCAAACTCAAGCTATTGAACCGACGCACATTACGAATATCGCTTTCGCCTGACTCCAGGGAGCCGAAGCTCTGCTGCGGAGCTTGCGCCATCGCATCCAGTCGCAAACAGTAGTAGCCCAACTGCACGCATTGTTGTTGGGGGACGCCCCCCCATAGAGGGACAGACAGGCTGTCCCAACTACGCAGACGGCCCTTGAGGCGAGCAGCCGCGGTAGCATCCAGACCCATGTCGCGATAATGCTCAGCCTCGATCTCCCCCTGAGTAAGCGTCACAATCGTCACGTCCGACGCCCGACTATAAAGGCCAAAAGCCGCCAGCTCAGCATCATCGGCATGAGGCGCAACGACCAGCAGGCGTTGCTGGCCAAAGTCCGGATTGCTCAACACGTACAAGATTGCATTAGACGCGAGAGTGCAATAGCGTCCACGCAGACTCAAGGTACCAGCAATCAGTCCGACATCCTGTCCAGTCAGGTTGAGGAAACGCTCCCCCGCCACACCACGCTCCAGATCCTGCCGATCATCACCGATCCAAACTTGAGGATCCAGGAACCGACCCAGCCATTGGCTCCTGACTCGTACTTGAAGGATCAGGGTCTGTTGCGTATCGAACTCGTCCGTGACTTGCAGTAGACCGTCCCTCAAGATAACGGGAAAATTCGGCGTACCTGGGGGAAATTCATAGCGATAATCGTCCTCAGGCGCATAGAACAAATGGTCGGAAAACCACGCTTCATGTGCGATCCAGACCAGCAACAGGAACAGCGGCAACAAAACCCAGGAAACGAAAAGACCCAACAATGACGCCACCAGCAGCATGCCGGCCAGCGTTAGGCGCTTGCGTCGACGATGGCGCTTGAGAAGTTGCTGCTTGCGTCCGCTCATGGCTATGCCCTCCCGCTCAAACCTGATAGACCGCAACCCGATGACACCAGCGATCCTTGTATTCGCGATCGGCACGACCGAACGAATAACGTAATGGTTTGCCCAACGCCCGGGCCTGCTCCCAAGCCGTTTGGGTGTTTACAAAGCTGAGCACACTACCGGGGCTGAAATCGCGGCTCTGTGGGTCTACCCCGCCATTGATGTATTCCAGGCTTACCCACTTGGGCGACTCGACCCGGTAAAGGATCTGTATCGCCACCGGCTCGTCGTTCAGGTAAATCAGCGAGCCTGTCATGAACTCGCGCATCAGGCTGAACACCTCGGCCAGATGCACCTTGCCTGGGGCTTCGAAATTCCAGCGGCGCTGGAACAGCTCTGCGTAGATACGCGCCTGCTCGCTGGCACTGAGCTCCAACATCGGGCGGACAATGCCGCCGGCGTCCTCCAGCAAGCGCTGTTCACGGCGCTGGTTGTAGCGGAATTTTTTGCTGTAATCCTCAGGAGCGCGAGCCAGCGCCAGACCTTCAGGTTGTTCGGAAAGGCCGCTGAGGCATGTAGCGTTGAGCGACGACACGTAACGCATGCGATGCCTGACTCGGACCCTTGCCTCTTCGGCCACCGGAAGAATGATTTCGGCATTGCCCAGGTCAAGCATGCAACGCTTGCCTTCGCGCTTGAGCACATCCTTGGACAAGGCCACGTGACGGCCCCAAGTCGGCATGCCCGCACACAGGTGTCCGTCGACGAACCAGCCCAAGTAGCGCACGGGAATGCCCACTAGCCCCGCCAGACGCTCTACCACCTCGGGGTGCGTCGCCACACTGCCGCCGAAGGCCCGCCAGACCTGAGCGTAAGCCGTTGCATCGATGGGGGTCCAACCACTCTCCCGCCAGACCCGCCAGTGACTCAATATCAAACGAAGGACTCCTTCACCGTCTCATCCGCACCATCGACGAAATCCTTCTCGTGCAGGCGCGCATAGAAACCGTTCAGCGCCAGCAACTCGGCATGGGTACCGCGCTCGACAATACGCCCCTTGTCCATCAACAGGATCATGTCGGCCTTTTCGATGGTCGACAAGCGATGAGCGATCACCAGCGTGGTGCGCCCCTTCATGACCTGATCCAGGGCGCCCTGGATATGGCGTTCGGATTCGGTGTCGAGGGCCGAGGTAGCCTCATCCAGAATCAATAGCGGCGCATTCTTGAGCAGAGCCCGGGCAATCGCCAGACGCTGGCGCTGACCACCGGACAGCAACACACCGTTTTCGCCCACCAAGGTATCGTAGCCTTGGGGCATTTGCTCAATGAACTCGGCAGCATAAGCATCTTCGGCGGCCTTGCGCACGTCCTCAAGGGGCGCGCCGGCCAGGTCGCCATAGGCGATATTGTTGGTAACGCTGTCATTGAACAGGGTGACCTGTTGAGTCACCAGAGCGATATGGCGACGCAAATTGGTCAGTTTGTAGTCTTCGATGTCTACGCCATCGAGCAGGATCTGGCCCTGGTCATGGTGATAGAAGCGCGGAATCAGATTGGCCAAGGTTGATTTACCGCTGCCTGAACGCCCTACCAGAGCGATCATCTGTCCTTCTTCGACGGTGAAGGAAATATCATCAAGTACCAGTTTCTCAGTGTCTGGGTAACGGAAGCTTAGGTTACGCACTTCCAGGCGACCACTGACGCGGGCCATTTCCTTGGTACCGATGTCCACTTCCGGCTCTTCGTCGAGCTGCTCGAAAATGCTGTCCGCCGCAGCCAGGCCTTTCTGGATCGTGGCACTGACTTCCGACAACTGGCGGATGGGCTTGGGCAGTAGGCCTGCAGCGGTAATGTACGCGACCAACTCACCAGCAGAAGCGTCGCCACGCAGGTACAACACCAAGTACATTAGTACTGCCATGCCGATGTATATCACCAGTTGCAGCATCGGTGTGTAGATCGATTGGGTACGGGTCATGCCCAAGCTACGGTTCATGTTGTCGGCGCTGGCGTCATGAAAGCGCGAGATTTCATAGTTTTCACCGCCGAAACTACGCACCACGCGGTAACCCTGGATCGTCTCCGAGGCGACATGGGTTACATCGCCCATGGCCACCTGGATTTTCTTGCTCTGTTTACGAAATTTTTTGCTGGCGCTGCTCACCAGCAGCGCAATCACCGGCAAGATTGCCAGTAGTACAAGGGTCATTTTCCAGTTGCTGTAGAGCAGGTAGCCGAACAGGAACACCACAGTCAGTCCTTCGCGGATCACTACCTTGATCGCATCGGTGGCCGCCCCGGTAACCATGGTTACGTTATAGGTGATACGGGAAATCAGGTGGCCGGAGTTATGGTTATCGAAGTAGCGGTTAGGCAGCGTCAGCAAGTTGTCGAACAGGGCACATCGCAGGTCATGGACAACGCCGCGGGCGACTTTGGCCAGGTAGTAGTTGCCCAAGAACGAACCTATGCCCTGATAGACCGCAATCAACACGATCAGAAGGGGCACCCCAAGCACCAGCGAAACGCCCATGAATCGGGTGTCATTGGGTTTTTGCAAGGCATCGAGGAAATGCTTGAGCATGTCCGCCAACATCGGTTGACTGGATGCGAACAGCACGAAGCCGACGATACTGACGGCAAAAGCGCTCCAGTAAGGGAGCACATATTTCAGCAATCGCATGTAGATCTTCATGCTCGATGGCTGGTCGGAATTGGCCATTCGGTTTGCCTCAGACATTTGGAAAGACAGACAAGCTGCAGATTGTAACAGCGAACCCATGACAACACCGGCTCAGTCCGCCCCCCGCCGCAATGCCCGGGCTTGTCCTTCGCTCCACGGTCATGAGCATCAGGTCGTCCCGTTTTGTAGTACAGGTTCCTGGGGGGCGGCAGATCCACGGGCCGCCAACACGAAGCTCAGGGCGATCGGCAACCAAGTAACCAGCCAGTCCGCATTGGGCTTGAGCCACAGTCCGATGCCGTCGGTTAACAGCGATGTAGAGGAAAAAGCCCAAAGCGCCAGTAACGCTTGACCCAACGGCTGTGCGCGGCAAACCCAGCCGCGCCAGCCAGCCGCCAGCCACAGGCAGCCGAACAATAGCAGGCCCGGTACGCCAAGGCGCACGCCGGTGTCGAGGAAGAGGTTGTGAGGATGTTTGAACGCCCTACCGAGCTCCGGAATAAATATCTGGTACTCGGTGAATCCTACCCCCATCACCCGATGATCGAGCATCAACTGAAGACCGCCTTGCCACAACTGAGGTCGATAAGACACGCCACGCTGCAACAAAAGCTCCGGTCGCAATGCTGCCACCCCCACCACCCCGAGGATCACTAGAAAGATCAGCACACCGCCCAACCGGGACGGACGCGCGCCCCCCATTACCAACAGGCACACCCCAAGAGCGATCCACACGCCGCGGGTCTGGTTGAAGCCCAGGAACAGCGCATAACCCAGCACCGGAACCAGCAGCAGCGCCATGATCAGCGGCTTGAAGCGACGGGTTTGCAGGGTAAAAATTCCCAAGATCGCCAGAGCCCCCACCGCATGGGCGGCCATGATGGGCGTGTTCCATAAACCAATGGCGATTACACGGCCGCGCCACGGCTGGACGGATATGCCGTAGAAGTAAATCCAGGAAACGGCTGCAAAAAAGCCACCCAGTATTGACGCATATAGCAACATGGACTCAAGCCGCCATAAACGGTTCTGGGCTGCCAGCAGTACGCCCGTTAAAGTCAAGACGACGTAAAGGGTTACCTTGACCTTGCTCAAGGTATTGTCGCCTCCTTCAACCATGACCACGGCAATCGTCCAGGCCGCAAACAGGGCAAAGAGCATGCACTCGGGCCCTTTTAACATTAAGCGAAAGTCCCTATGTATCAACGCCAACAAGGCGGGAACCCACAACAGAAAGATCATCAGTTGGTGGTAAAGCTTGTTACTGGGCAGCACCCAGGCACCACAGAGCATTACAAGGAGACCTGTTGACGCCCAAATCGCTAATGCGTTCTTGTTGATCAATAGCTTTACTCGCCCTGACATTGAACTTCTCCCAGCATGCGACGAGCGACCCGTTGCAACTGCTCCTGATCGGCGTTCTTCCAACCGCCCTTGATGCAGTAATGCTCGGACAGGTAATGCAGGAAGTTGCGGCGCAGTTGCCCGTTGAGTGACCACCGGGGAAATGCCCGCGCCAGCTCCACCAACTGGTCGGCGCTGTCGGCGTGCATCACCAGCCCCGGCACATTGAAAAACGCATGACCGAGAGTAAGCACTGGCTTGTCCAGCAGCACACTTTCCAGGCCCACCGTCGAATTAATTGTGACCACGAACTGGCTGGCCTCAATCAACTGCTGGGTGGCATTGCCGTTGGCGAACAGCAGGCGATCGTGGGTGCGTGCGTGCAATTCTGGATATGTCTCTCGACTGGAAGGATGCTCCTTGAACACCACGGTCAACCCTGCTTCGGTGGCCAGACGCTCGCCCAGCGCGAAAATTTCACGCATGTTCCGAACCCAGGGCGAGAACAGCCGGACCTGGCTGTCGCGATCATCCTGGAACGGAATGAAGACAAACTGCGCCGGCAAAGCAATCGGAGCCGGACCAGCGCTTCGAGGCGCCCGAGGGATAAGTACTGGTGTGTTCTGGCTTTCCGGCAACGAATACGGGTAGTTCAGATAAAAGCCGGCCTCGCGGGGAACCGAGTTAAGGAAGTTCACGCCCTTGGGATCTACAGTGGTGGTGTCGGGCAGCAGCCCATTCTCGAAAAAGAACGTCTTGCATGCCGCAGGCTTTAGGGCCACTAGCAGACGGCAGTAACGGTGTGATCCGTTCCAGAACGCCAGCACATCGGGGCGCTCCCGATTGAGTAAAGCTTGGGCGCGTAGCGCAATCCAGAACAGTTCAAGCCGTAGCAACAGACGATAGAGGCCGCCGCTGCTCTTGTTCTTGACACGCCGCTCTGCGCATTTTTCCTCGATCAGGGAGGTCCAGTCGATGTTCGAAACAACCCGAGACACTCCAGACAACATGGGCCATGGCATCTGGGCTGGAGTAACGACTTTACCTTGAAGCTCGGTCTCATTGAGGAGACGATTGAAGTACAGGCCCTGATGCTTGGCCAAGGAAAGGAAAAGCATTTTCGTCATGGAGTGTCCAAAAATAGGCAGCTTCGAGCGAATGCCTCTTATAAAAAGGCGCAACAGTATACCACAGCGGTTTTTTGCGACATGCACACTGCGGTAACATGCTCGGCCGCCCATTCCATCAGGCCAAGCCTTGGAGCCTTGATGCAAAAGCTCGACCATAACTCATACCTCAGCCTGCGCGAAGGCGCCAACGTTCTCGAGGCCGATAGGAAAGGGGAGAAAGTGCTGCGCCTGACTGACGGCTCGATTCTCAAGCTGTTTCGCCGCAAGCGGCTGCTGACATCGGCGCTATGGGCTCCTTACGCCGAGCGCTTCGCCGATAATTGCCAGACTCTGCGCGAACGTGGCATTGAGTGCCCCCAAGTCCGTCAGGTCTACCGCATTCCCGACATTGAGCGTGACGCCGTTCACTACGACCCCTTACCTGGCCGCACCCTACGCCAATTGTTGGATGCGGAAGGTCATGATGACCTTCGGGCACGTCTCGGTGCATTCGTAGCGCAGCTGCATCAGGCCGGCATCTATTTTCGCTCCGCCCACTTAGGCAACTTGGTACTGACCCCAGAAAACACTCTGGGGCTGATCGATATCGCCGACCTGCGCGCCTATCCCAAGCCGCTGCGCAAGAGTCTGCGTCTGCGCAACTTCAAACACATGTTGCGTTATCGTCAGGACCGCGAGTGGCTGCTCAAGGACAACCAATTCCTTGAACATTACCTGGGCGGACAAAACGTGTGCGATGCTCGGGAGTTGAACGTGGTCCTGGGCGCCTGAACCATCCAGACACCCGCCTCAACCAGCGGCAGGGAGCGGGACGGTTTCGAAATCGATAGCAGGATCCACACCGCGCAGCAGGTCATCGACCAACTGAACCGTCTTCGAAAGCCCCTGAGAACCGTGCGCAAGGTGATAATCAGCAAAGCGCCGGGCCTGCTCCACCTGCCTCAGGTAATCCTGCTCGACCCATTGCAACTGACAGGAAAAGGCCGCCTGATCGCAAACCTGCGGCCCGAAAAACAAGGAGTGGGAAAAGAGATCCACGTCCCCACTGGCGTTTACGTGGATCACAGGCCGCCCCGCCAGGCCAGCCTCGATACCAGCATTGGACATGATATTGACCACCACGCTGGCCTGGGCCAGGGCTTGCGCCAGTGAACATTGGCTATTGAGCAATTCGATGTGGGGGAACTGCTGCGCGGCGGCACCCCAAAATTGCGCCTTGCTCCGCGGATGCCGCTTGAACAATATGCGATAGTCCGGATGCTGCGCGGCCCAATCGCGCAACAGGCGATAGGTCTCTTGGTAACCTGCCTCTTTTTCCCGGTCGGGGCCAACCCCGAGGATTAGCAAAGTACGTAGCGCTGGATCGGCGACAGGCAGGTTATAGGTCTCATCGGCCAGGTAGGAACCCACAAGCACCGCGGTGGATTCACCGAATCGCATCTTACGTTTCTGCAAGGCCATTAGTGAGCTGCTGCCGAACAGGCCGTAATAGTCGTAGTCGTTCATCGACAGGCGTCGGGAGGCTTCCAGCGTAGCGGCATGGGCCAGATGCAATAGACGAGCACCCCGAGCCGCCAGTGCCAGGCGCAGGAAAGGCGCGTGCAGGCTGCCGTTGCGCTCATTGATCAACACCGTAGGCTGGTACGTCACCACCAACCATTGAGCATGGGCGGCGTACGCCAGGTAACGTAAAGGTACGGGCTCTGGCGGCACCAGGAGCATACGCTCGGCACAGGCATCCGACGACGAGCGCAACGCCGCCTCGGTCAATTGATGCCCACGCCTGCGCAGAGCGTCGATCAGGAGATTTTTGCGTTGTAAAGCCATGGACTTGGGTGCCGAATGCAGCAGTAACACCTCGCAGGGAGCAATCTCCACCGAACGTCTCAGGCACGCTCTGGCGCGAAGCCCGATGGCCACGTCCACCAGCACATCACGGATCAATCGCAGCAGACTGGCACAGAAACCATGGCGCTCGCGCAGCAGCTTCCATCGATAACGGTCCAGCTCGCGGGCTTTGCGTGCCCAACTTTCGTCAACCCGGATGCGGCTTTCTTGGCGAGATTGCCTCTTCATCTGAACAACAACCGAATGGCCTTGCGGGTGTAAGACCAACGCACGAGCGAGCGGATGTCGATGCGCACCGCTTCGGCATAAAAGGTCTTGGCCTTGGCGTACTCACCAGCGCTGTAGCAATCGCGGAACAGCGACAGACAACGTTGCGCCATAAACGCCTTGCGCAAGTCTTGCAAGTGCGGCTGGCGTGCCGGTGAAAACACTTCGTCGACCATCCCCACCCCGGCCGCCAAGCTTTGCTTGAGGTCATGACGCATGCTGTCGTCGTGCTTGTGGATCAGCGCCAGCGGCTGGTCAAGTACGCTGCAGGTGAAACCTGCCAACACCTGGGCAAACACCGGAATATCCTCGACGTTATGCAAATGTTCAGGGTAATTGCCCGGGCCGAACACTTCGCGGTGCATCACACAGGCACCATTGGACAGCGACATCGTTTTTTCCAGCAAGTAGGCACAAACCCGTTTCCGCGGCGTCGCAGGCAGTGGCCTGACGCAGTGTCGGACGCGCCGCCCATCGGCGAACACCGACCAATGCCCGCCAATGATCATGCGACTTTCGGGATGACAGGCAATATGCCCGGCCACCATTGCCAGCGCGCCAGGGGCCATCTCATCATCGGCGTCGAGAAAAATCAGGTAGTCCCCCCTAGCCTCTTCGATCCCGCGATTGCGCACCGAAGACAACCCTCCATTGGGCTTACGCAGCACCCGGAAGATGCCGCCATGTTTCGCCAACAGCCGCTCCAGGACTTGCGGCGTCGCGTCCGTGGAACCGTCATCGATTACCAGCAGTTCAGCCTTGGAATCCCCCAACTGCGCTACCACCGAGTTCACCGCACGCGGCAAGGTTTCGGCATAGTTATAGGCGGGTATTACAACGCTAACCAAAACCTCAGTCATAAGCATCCACGCTGTCTTTGACCACCAGAATGTCTTCCATGATCAAGTATTGCAGGTCAGAGCCATAGAACATGTTCAGCGCGTCGGTCGGTGAGCAGATCATCGGTTCGCCGCGGCGGTTGAGCGAGGTGTTCAGGGACACGCCGTTGCCTGTCAGGACTTCCAGGGCTTTCATCATGTCGTAGTAGCGCGGGTTGTATTCGCGCTTGAGCACCTGGGCCCGGGAAGTACCGTCCTCATGGACAACTTCCGGCACGCGGGTTTTCCACTCTTCGGCCACTTCGAACGTGAAGGTCATGAAGGGTGCGGGATGATCGACCTTGATCATCTGCGGCGCGACGGTGTCGAGCATCGACGGGCAGAAAGGCCTCCAGCGCTCGCGGAACTTGATCTGCTCGTTGATGCGATCAGCCACGCCGCTGGCGCTCGGGCAACCGATGATCGAGCGACCGCCCAGGGCGCGCGGGCCAAACTCCATGCGGCCCTGGAACCAGGCCACCGGGTTGCCGTCGACCATGATCTTGGCAATGCGCTCGGGGGTGTTATCGATCTTGCGCCACGCCGGTTTGCTCGGATGACGGGCGCAGGCGGCGATCACGTCTTCGTTGCTGTAGGCCGGGCCGAGGTAGACGTGTTCCATCTTCTCCACGGGCACGCCACGGGCATGGGACACATAGGCGGCCGCGCCCACCGCGGTACCGGCGTCGCCGGAAGCCGGCTGCACGAACAGCTCCTTGACGTCGTCACGGGCGATGATCTTCTGGTTCAGCTTGACGTTCAACGCACAACCGCCGGCGAAAGCCAGCTTGCCGGTTTCCTTGAGCACGTCGCCCAGGTAGTGGTCGATCATCTGCAGCGCGAGTTTCTCGAACAGCGCCTGCATGCTGGCCGCGTAATGGATGTACGGCTCGTCGGCGATATCGCCTTCGCGCTTGGGACCGAGCCATTCAATCAGCTTCGGCGAGAAGTAGAACCCCTTGCCCTTCTCTTTATAGCGGCGCAGGCCGATCACGTTGGCGTATTCGGTGTTGATCACCAACTGGCCGTTCTCAAACGAGGCCAGGCGCGAGAAATCGTACTTGCTGGCATCGCCGTAGGGCGCCATGCCCATGACCTTGAATTCGCCGTCGAGCATTTCAAAGCCAAGGAATTCGGTGATCGCACCATACAGACCGCCCAGGGAGTCCGGATCGAAGAATTCCTTGATCTTGTGGATCTTGCCGTTTTCGCCGTAGCCGAAGAAGGTCGTGGCGTACTCACCCTTGCCGTCGATGCCCAGGATCGCGGTCTTTTCCTGGAAACCCGAGCAGTGATACGCGCTGGAGGCGTGGGCCAAGTGGTGCTCGACCGGCTCGATCTTGATCTTTTTCGGATCGAAGCCCAATTGCTCCAGGCACCAGACGATCTTGCGGCGATAGCGCTTGTAGCGACGGTTGCCCATCAAGATCGCATCAAGGGCGCGGTCCGGGGCATACCAATAGCGCTTGGCGTAGTGCCAGCGCGCCTCGCCGAACAGGCTGATCGGCGCGAACGGAATTGCCACCACATCCACATCGGATGGCTTGATGCCGGCCTGCTCCAGGCAGAACTTCGCCGACTCATAGGGCATGCGGTTCTTTGCATGTTTATCGCGTACGAAACGCTCTTCCTCGGCCGCCGCGATCAGCTTGCCGTCTATGTACAGCGCTGCGGAAGGATCATGGCTAAGGGCGCCGGACAGGCCAAGAATCGTCAATGCCACAGGGTCTAGCCTCTTAAGTCTGCATACGGGCGACAAGCGCCGCGAAAAATGAATGTGCCGCTCGCCGGGGCGTTGGGCAGCTAAAGGGCGGGATTATAGCGTAAAAGCGACGGTAAGCCGCTAGCGGTGAGTGGCGAGCGCCTGGTGCCTGTAAAACCTGGGCAGTCCTGAATGCTCAGGTGCCTGGTACTCCGTCCTTCGCGAGCAGGCTCGCTCCCACAGTACGCTGCAGACTAATGTGGGAGCGAGCCTGCTCGCGATAGGGCCGCAGGCCCGATTCAGGACTCGCCGGAAATATCCTTGGGTAACCGCTGATCAATCACCCGAAACAACGCACTACTTTCAGGCCAATTGCGCATGAACCGCGCCCGATCCCGGGAATAGGCCGGGGCGAAGCTGGCGTCGGTGCGGTGCTGGCACATGGAATCCAGGTCGATCAGTGCCCAGCGATCCTGCTGCCAGAACAGGTTGTGTCCCTTGAGGTCGCCGTGGCTGATGCGCTCGCGGATCAGGTCGGCGAACAATCGGTCCAGCGCCAGCAACTCGGCTTCGGGCGCCTCGCCACTTTCGACGTAAGGGGCAAAGCGTTCGATGATGTCCGGCCCCGACAGATATTCGGTCACCAGGTAGGCACCACGCCGCAGCCACAGGAAGCGCTTTTCCAGCAACGCCAGGGGTTTGGGGGTGGCGATGCCGAGAAACGCCAGGCGATGGCCTTCGCGCCAGGAATGCCAGGCACGACTGGGACGCCAGAAGCGCTTGAGCCAATGGGCGAAATTCTTGATGTTGTAGCGTTTGATGACCAGGGTACGGTCGCCCACCTCGACTTTGCCGACACTCGCCGCGCCACCGGTCTTGTACAAGTGGCCCTGGTCCAGCAAGGCATCCGCCCGCTCCAGCACCGGTATCATGGCCGCTTCTTCGTCACGCCGGATCGCCCGCAGGCCGAAAGCCCCACGTTGCACACTGAACAGGCTGCATTCGCGCCCGACCTTTTCCAGGAAGTCGTTCAGCCGCCAGGCCTGCACCTTGTCGATCTGTTTCTGCAGCGCCTCCATGGGCAGTGCGTGTTCGGCGTTGCCCAGCAGATAGTGCACCAGCAACTCTTCGGTGAATGGCTCGATGGACTTGGGTAACTGGGCGAAAAACACCCCAAGATTTTCCAACACCTTTTGTCGCGACAAGGGCTGCCCCGGCGTCTCGGCACGGATGCCGGCACCGTCGATCAAATAGAGTTGACCGTCGTGGCGCAGCAGGTTGTCCAAGTGCAGGTCTTCCTGCCACAAACCTTTGCCATGCAGTTGTGCAATGACCCCCAAGGCCTCGGCCAGCACCGCCGCTTGCTCGTCGGCCAACAGCGGCAGGTGCTCGACCTGTTTCCAGGCATCCCCCAGGCTTTCGGCGCCTTCGAGTAACTCGAACAACAACCAACCGCCCTCGCCATCTTTCAGACCGTCGGCCAACAACAACGGCGTCGTCAAACCCTGTTCCGCCAGCAGGCGCACGCCTTGCAGTTCGCGCTGGAAATGCCGGGCGGCCTTGCTGCCGACCAGCAATTTGGCCAGTACCGGGCGGCCGCGCCAGACGCCGGCACCGACATAACGCTGGCCCGGCAACACCCGCAACAGCGACAGCAACTGCAATTGCGCCGGGCCGGCGGCATCGGCCAGCGCCAGGCTCAGGGGCAGGCCGGGACTGCGACCGGCGCTTTTCAATTCGGACAAAAACATCAACGGGCTTCCTTGTGGCTGCGCCGGGCGGTCAGGCGGGTCAACCAGCGGTCGACCAGAGCGGCGTCCGGCGGCTGGTCCAGATAGGTAGCCAGCAACTGGCGAACCTCGCCCTCATTCCAGACTGACGCGCGACGCAGCAAAGGCTCAAGATCCTTGATCCTGTCGCGCTGACCGAACAGCAGCGGGCGGGTCTTCTCCAGGTCGATCAACTGCGCCTGATAGCCGTCGACAGTCGCTTGCAGAAAGATGTGCTTGGGGTAAAAGCAACCGTGGACCTGACGCATGCCGTGCAGGCGTCGCGCCAATTGACCACAGGCCTTCAGGATGGTCGAACGGTGTGTCGCTGTCAGCGCCGACCACCCCTGCAATAGCGAATCCAGGTCACTCCAGCCATCCAGGGCCCGCGTCAGCAGGATTGCCCGCACCTCGCCGTCGATCTTGCGCTGGCCGTAGAACACCGCTTGCAGGGCCGGTATTCCCAGCTGGCGATAATGGCTGATGTTGCGAAACTCCCGGGAAAAACTTGGCTCACCTAAGGGGTGGGACAAGGTCCGCGTCAGGTAATTGCTCTGGCGCTTGAGGTAATAGCCCCGCCCTTCCAGTTCCAACCGGAACACACTGCTCCAGCCGTCTCCCGAAGTGTTGGGTTCGTCCACCGCGTCCAGTTGCCGGGACCACAGGGCCTCGAAACTGTCCAGGCCGTGGCGCTCCAGCAATGGCCGGTCTTCAGCGGCCAGGAAATCAGTCATTCACGCCCCTCGAAAAATCTCACCACGTGACGAATGCGTTTCTTGTCGCACCTGTCGAGTCGGTCGCGTTGGCGGTATTGCAGATAGAAACGCAGGCGCTGGGTGGCCGACAAGTGATACTTGGCGACTTTATCCAGGCATGCCAGGTCCTTGGTGATGCGGTAATTGAGCCAGAAGCCACGCCAGAAATCACCGTTCGGGCAGTCGATCAGGAACAGCTGTGACTGATCGTCGATCAGCAGATTGCGCCACTTCAGATCGTTATGGGTGAAACGATGCTCGTGCATGGTCCGGGTGTAGCCAGCCAGTTGCCGACTCACTCCATCGACCCAGGTGCGATCGGCCAACCGCGGGTCGTGACGATCGGCCAGGGCCGAGAGGTCTTCGGTGTGGGGCAGTTCGCGAGTGATCATCGCACCCCGGGCATAGGACGCGCCGTGACGCTCCAGGCCCCATGCCACGATCTCGGCCGTGGGGATGCCCCACTTGGCAAAGCGCTTGAGGTTCTGCCATTCGGACTTGACTCGCGGCCTGCCCAGGTAACGGCGCAAGCCCTTGCCGGCGCCGACGTAGCGCTTGACATAGTAGTTCACGCCATTGCGCTGTACGCGGATCACCTCCGACAGCGGGTCGCGGGTCAAGCGCTCCCCTTGCAGGGCAAACACAGCGTCGAGGCTGCCGAAATCCTGCGCCAGCTCGGCGTAGGCCGGTTCCAGTTTCCAACCCGACATCAGAGCGCATCCCCGTATCGCTGTTTACGGGCATAGAGCTTGTTGGCCTTGGCGTCGAGCCAGCTCAACAGTGCGGCCTCCTGCGCCAGGATCCGGCGCAGCGGCTGCTGAAAGTAGCCCTTCAAAAAGCGCAGCTTGTCGCGACGGGTCAAGCCGATGTCCAGCGCCGAGAAATACAGCGCAGCCAGGTCCTTGTTGCGCCAGCGGGTGGTGATGGCCGGCCGGGTCTGGGCGCGGTGCAGGTCGATCACCGAGAGCTTGAAATCCTGTGGGGACACCGGTTTGTCGGTGTGCAGCAGAAAATGGCAGATGTAGCAGTCGCGATGGTTGACCCCGGCACGGTGCATCATGCCGGTCATGCGCGCCACTTCGGCGATCAGCGCCCGCTTGAGCGCCGGCTGCGGCGGATGCTTGACCCAGTCGATACTGAAGTCTTCGAGGCTGATGGTCGGCGCCAGCTCTTCGGTAACGATGAAGGAGTGCTGGTCCGCCGGGTTCTGGCCCTTTTCGCCATACGCAACGGCGGTCATGGTCGGCACGCCGACTTCCTGCAAGCGCTGGATGGCTTTCCACTCCTGCCCCGCACCGAGGACCGGCAGCTTGGCGGTGACCAGGTTCTTGAGAATCTCGCCCCAGCCGATGCCCCGGTGGATCTTCACGAAGAATCCGCGCCCGTCCACCTCCGTGCGCAAGGTGCGCCGGGCTTCGAGTTCACGATAGACCTCGCCCTTGAGTGCCTCGACTTCGGCGAACGCATCGCGCCCGGCCCAAAGGCTCTTGAACGGTTCGGCCAGCATCAATTTCATTACGGGTGCTCCGCCAATATCACATCGGCCGCGTGCTGCGGCATGCTGTAGAGGTCGGCCGTTTCAGCGAAGGCCAGACCATTGCGGCTCCAGGCCGCCCGCGCCTCGGCATCACCCAGCATCCGCTCCAGGTACTTGGTGAGCTGCGCCTGTTCGAACGGTTCGTCCAGCACCAGTCCACTGTCGGCCTCGGCGATGTAATGGGCGTACCCGCATACCGCGCTGACCAGTACCGGCAACCCGGCCACCAGCGCTTCGAGCAGCACGGTACCGGTGTTCTCGTTGTACGCCGGATGGATCAACAGGTCGGCGCCCAGGAGGAAACGCGGGATATCGCTGCGCCCCTTGAGGAACCGCACATTGTCACCGAGCCCCAACGCGGCGCTTTGCAACTGGAATACCTTGGGGTCGTCCTGGCCGATTACAAACAGCCGGGTACGTTTTTTCAGTTCGGCAGGCAGCGCGGCGAGCGCCTTGAGGCTGCGGTCCACGCCCTTGGTCTTGAACCCGGACCCGATCTGCACCAATAGCAGATCGTCATCGGCTAGCTCGAACTCGGCACGGAACGCGGCACGAATCGCATCGGCATCGGCGGGTCGGCGACGGTCCTGGGCAATGCCCGGCGGCAACAGATGAAAACGCTCCAGCGGCGTGCCGTAATGTTTGATGAACAGCGGCTGCTGGACTTCGGAAATCATCAGCACATCTGTCTTGGCGTCCCTGGCGAACACTGCTCGCTCGTACTCGGCGAAGTGCCGGTAGCGACCCCAGCGCCGATACAGGGAATTGCGCAGGGTCTGCGCCTTGTCTTCGAAACAGCCGTCGGCGGCGTAATAGACGTCCAGGCCGGGCATCTTGTTGAAGCCGATCAGACGGTCCACCGGGCGCTTGGCCAGGTCGGCTTCCATCCACGCGCTGAGTTTCTCGTTGCGACGGTGGTTGAACAACGCCTTGACCGGCGCCACCAACACTTCAAAACCCGGCGGAACGTCACCTTCCCATATCAACGTATAGACACGGATCTGATGACCACGCCGCTGGCACTCCAGGGCGATGCGCATGAAGTCACGTTGCAGGCCGCCAAAAGGAAAGTATTTATAAAGGACAAAAGCCAATTGCATCAGCGCGGCTCCTCAGCCAATAACGTGCTCAGGTGGCTGGCAACACGCTCGGGGTTCAGTCGCGTAAAGCACAAGGGCTGCTCGCGTTTCAGGTCAAACAGACGGGCATCTTCGGCGGTCGGCGGATAAGTGCATTGTTTCTGCATGCAGGGCGCACAGGGGAAATCGCTGGCGAGATGGATCTGGCCCTTGCCATAGGCGCCGGTCAGCACCGGGTTGGTGGGGCCGAGCAGTGAGATAGTCGGCACGTCCAGGGCGGCGGCCAGGTGACCGAGGCCAGTGTCCACAGCCACACAGGCCTGGGCGCCGGCCAGTATCTTGCCCATCCCGCCCAGGTTCAGTTTCGGCAACACCAGGGCGTTGCGCAGCCCTTTGGCGATGCGTTCGGCCCGGGCCTTTTCCAACGGACTGCCCCACGGCAACTTCACCACTACGCCGAACTGGCCCATGCGCTCGGTGAGCTGGCGCCAATACAACTCCGGCCAGTGCTTGGACTCCCAGGTCGTGCCATGCAGGAATACCACATAAGGATATGCGCGCGGCAGCTCCACCAGGCGATCGACGCTCAGGCCGTAATTGCCCAGGCTCTGGGGCAAGTCGTAGCCCAGCGCCACGGCGAACAGTTGGCGCACGCGCTCTACCGCATGTTGACCGCGTGCCACCGCCAGGCGACGGGAATAGAAGCGCGCCGCCAGGGGTTCACGGGCTGAGTTTTTATCCAGGCCAGCCACCGGGGCCTTGACGTAGCGGGTCAGCCAGGCGCTTTTCAGCAGGCCTTGGGCGTCGATGACCAGGTCGTACTTTTCGGCGCGCATGCTTTGCTTGAAGCGGCGCCACTCGCCACTTTTGATGGTTTGCCAGAGGTTCTTGCGCCAGCGACGGATCGCCACCGGGATGACCTTGCCCACCGCCGGGTGCCAGGTCGGAATCTCGGCGAAACCTTCTTCCACCACCCAATCGAAGCGGATGCCGGGAATCGCCCGCGCCGCGTCGGTCAACGCCGGCAGCGTATGGACCACATCGCCCAGCGAAGAGGTCTTGATCAGCAATACCCGCAAGTTACTGGACCTCCACGGGAGAGCCCTGCAAACGTGCCAGGGCATCGTTCACCGACGACGGCATGAGCTGACGCAGGCAATTGTAATGACCGAAGCGGCAGGTACGGTCGAAGCACGGGCTGCATTCGATGCCCAGGCGCACGACTTCAACCTTGTCGGCCAGTGGCGGCGTAAAGCCTGGCGAGGTGGAGCCGTAAACGGCCACCAACGGACGGTTCAGCGCGGCGGCCACGTGCATCAGTCCGGAATCGTTGGACACCACCGAATCGGCACAGGACAACAGGTCGATGGCCTCGGCCAGGGACGTATCGCCACTGAGGTTTACCGACTCTTCCCGCAGGCCCGGAATCAGCCGCGAGCGAATGTCTTCGCCCACCGAATGATCGTTTTTCGAACCGAACAGCCAGACTTGCCAGCCTTCGCGGATCTTCGCCTCGGCCACCTGGGCGTAATGATCCGCCGGCCAGCGCTTGGACTCGCCGAACTCGGCGCCTGGGCACAGCGCCAACACCGGGCGGTCCAGGCTCAGACCGAACTTGGCCAGCGCCGCTTCGCGGGTCACCGGGTCGATCTGCAGATCAGGGCGCGGGTAGGGCCTGGGCAGTTCGGCACCCGGCGCATAGGCCAGGGCCATGAAACGCTCGATCATCAGCGGATAGCGATCTTTGTCCAGCGTGCGCACATCATTGAGCAGGCCATAGCGGAACTCGCCGCGCCAGCCGGTACGCTTGGGGATGCCGGCAAAGAACGGCACCAATGCGGACTTCAACGAGTTGGGCAACAGGATCGCCTGGTCATATTGACCGGCCAGGGACTTGCCGATGCGTCGACGGGTCGCCAGCTCCAGCACACCGTGACCGAGCGGAAAGCTCAAGGCCTTGCGTACTTGCGGCATGCGCTCCAGGATCGGCCGGCTCCACTCGGGGGCCAGGACGTCGATTTCGCACTGTGGGTGGAGCTGTTTCAGGCACTGGAACAGTGTCTGCGCCATCACCATGTCACCGACCCAACTGGGCCCAACGATCAGAATATTCATGTGCTTTCCAAAAACGATACGGGGAGGCCTACGCCTCCCCGCCTCGAGAATCACTGTGGCCCAGGTCGTTACCTTCTGCCTTCAAAAACACTCTACCCCTGTGGGAGCGAGCTTGCTCGCGAAGGGCCGGCACATCCGACATCAATGCCGCCTGACACTCCGCCTTCGCGAGCAGGCTCGCTCCCACAGGGGGCTTCATCTACCCCAAGTGCATCAAACACCACAAATCCATTGTGGGAGCGAGCCTGCTCGCGATGAGGCCGGCACATTCAACATCAATGCCGCCTGACACAGCGCTTTCGCGAGCAAACCCGCTCCCACATTCAATACTCAACTCAATCCCAGCTCACGCCAAATCCGCAGCACCTGTCGGCGCTCCTCCACGAACTGGTCGCCGGTGATCACCCCGGCTTCTTTCTGCAAGGCCTGGCGGTGAGCGGCGGAACGGTAGGCTTTATAGGCCTCGCGCAGCAGGGCGGCATCTTCGGGCGGCATCAGGCCAACCTCTTGCAACCCCTCCAGGATGCGGATGTTATCGGTGTAGCGCGCCAGCGATGGGTGTTCCTCGGACCACGCCAGGGCCGCGTATTGCACCATAAATTCAATATCGACGATACCTCCGGCGTCCTGCTTGAGATCGAAGGGCGCCGTGGCCTCGAAAGCGTTTGGCGCGGTCCCGGCGGCCGTGGCCTTGCTGCCAAGGTTGTCGCGCATCTTGGCCCGCATCTCGCTGACCTCCTGGCGCAACGTCGGCAGGTCGCGTTTGCGTCCCAGCACCTGAGCCCTGACTTTCTCGAAGGCGTGGCCCACATCCTGGCTGCCCACCAACACCCGGGCCCGTACCAGCGCCTGGTGTTCCCAGGTCCAGGCTTCATTCTCCTGATAACGGGCAAACGCCCCAAGGGAACTGACCAGCAACCCCGACGCCCCGGACGGCCGCAGGCGCATGTCCACTTCATATAGCTGTCCGGAGTTGGTCTGGGCCGTCAGCAAATGGATGATCCGTTGGCCGAGCCGGGTGAAGAACTGTGCGCCGTCGATGGGTTTGGGCCCGTCGGTCTCTGCCTGGGGATCGCCGTCGTGGATGAACACCAGGTCCAGATCGGAACCATGCCCCAATTCCAGGCCGCCGACTTTCCCATAACCGACAATAATGAAGCCTGGGTCACACAGGTTGCCGTCGGTGCGCGACGGTACGCCATGCTTGGTCACCGTCTGGCGCCAGGCCAGGGCCAGGACTTGCTCGAGAATCGCCTCGGCCAGCCAGGTGAGGTAATCGCTGACCTTCATCAGCGGCAGGCTGCCGGCGATTTCCGACGCGGCCACCCGTAGTCGGTGCGCCAGTTTGAAATGCCGCAGGGCTTCCATCTGCTGCTCCAGGTCATCCTCGGGAATCCGCGTCAGGCGTTCGCGCAACTCCGCCGCCAGTTCCGGGGCCAGGGGCGGCTTGAACAGACGACCTTCATTGAGCAACTCATCCAGCAGCAGTGGGAAACGGGTGATTTGCTCGGCGATCCACGGGCTCGCCGCGCACAGCGTCAGCAAGCGCCGCAGGGCACCGGGGTTTTCCGTCAGCAGGACCAGATAGGCCGAACGACGAGCCACCGCCTCCACCAAGGGCAATACCCGTTCAAGCACCAGGTCTGGGTCGGCATGTTCCACCGCCTGGGCCAGCAGACGCGGAATGAACGCATCCAGACGCTCACGCCCCAGGCGCTGCATGGCGCGCAGTTGCGGGCTGGCGCGCAAGACGGCCAGCGTCTTCAGCGCCTTGGGCGCGTCGACAAAACCGCCTTCCTCCAACTGGCGGCATGCGGCCTCTTCATCCTGGCTGTCTTCCCACAACGGCAACCATTCGCCGCCCACCACCACTTCGCTTTCGCTGCCCTCGTCTTCATCCGGATCGGCAATGACCTGGCCAAAATGCCAGGCCACGCGCCCACGCCAATACATCAATTGCTCGTGGAATGCCGCCCAGTCGGCAAAGCCCAGCATGAATGCTATGCGCGCCTGGTCCTGGGGACTGTCCGGCAGCATCTGGGTCTGGCGGTCGGCGATGGCCTGGATGGCATGCTCGGTGTAACGCAGGAATTCATAGCCGTGACGTAGCTCGTCGATCACTTTGGCAGGCAGGTAACCTTGGCCTTCCAGGGTGCTCAGCACTTTCAGCAGTGGCCGCTGTTGCAGGCTCAAGTCGCGCCCGCCGTGGATCAGCTGGAACGCCTGGGCGATGAACTCCACTTCACGGATACCGCCCGACCCCAGTTTGATGTTGTCGGCCATGCCTTTGCGCCGCACTTCCTGCTGGATCAGCTGCTTCATGGTGCGCAGCGCTTCGATGGCGGAAAAGTCCAGGTAACGGCGATAAACGAACGGACGCAGCATGTCGAGCAACTGCGCGCCCGCCACCTGGTCGCCCGCCACCACCCGCGCCTTGATCATCGCGTAGCGTTCCCAGTCGCGCCCCTGGTCCTGGTAGTACTGCTCCAGGGCGTTGAAGCTCAACACCAGCGCACCGGCCGAGCCGTAGGGGCGCAGGCGCATGTCGACGCGGAACACGAAACCGTCGACGGTCATCGGGTCCAGGGCCTTGATCAGGCGCTGGCCAACCCGGATGAAGAATTCCTGGTTATCCAACGGCCGCTTCACGCCAACGGTCTCGCCGCCCTCGGGGTAGGCGAAGATCAGGTCGATGTCCGACGACAGGTTCAACTCCACCGCGCCCAGCTTGCCCATGCCCAGGATGACCATGTGCTGCGCAGCGCCACTGCGTCGACCGGTGGGCGTGCCGAATTGCTGGCAGAGGCGCTGGTACAGCCACTGGTAAGCCTGGTCGATGCAGGTATCGGCCATGTCCGAGAGGTCGCGGCAGGTCTGAACGAGGTCGGCCTTGCGATTCAGGTCGCGCCAGATGATCCGCACCTGTTGGCGGGTACGCTGGCGACGCAGGACGCGCCCCAGTTCATCCTCGCTCTCGGCGGCCTGCACCGTCGCGCCGATCTGCGCGCGCATCTCGCCGGCGGCCAGGTTGCGGTCCAGTTCGCCACTGCGCACCAGATCCAGTAGCATCGACGGCTCGCGCAGGCTCTGCTCGATGACAAAATCACTGGCGGCCGCGACGCGATGGAACTCCTTCCAGCGCTCCGGCGTCCAGGTAGACAACTCGAGGTCGTCGCCCAGCAGAGCGACCGCCGCACGGAACGACTGCTCGGCACGGCTGACCAATGACTGGAGAATTGCCGGCGTTTCGGCAAGCAGGGGCAGGCTCATGGTCTATCCTTGATCGGCGCGGGGAAGGCTGGATGTAGTGTTTTTTCAAAAGCCACTACCTGATTGACTGTCGAACAAAGATGATAAATAGCTGAAAATCTGATTTTATTGGCAGCCGACATCAAGTTTTTACCTGTTCGAGTTAGCAAAAGACCAACAGTAACGATTATTCTCACAACGGAACGAGGGGCCAAAAGCCTTTCATGTGTAGTTTTACTACTCGTCTATACATTCGAGAAGCTGAAACAGCCGACGATTTGTAGTAAAACTACACGCCGCCGAAACAACCTTCGGCAATCCAAGAATTTATACCGTCTGCCCACAAGGCCAGTCGCAAACTCAGGCAACCGATTCTGGTAGCCTTTCCGCCCTGGAGCAAGCCATGCAAGACCTCGATCCCGTCGAAACCCAGGAATGGCTGGACGCCCTGGAATCGGTTCTCGACAAAGAAGGCGAAGACCGTGCTCATTATCTGATGACCCGTATGGGCGAACTCGCGACCCGTAGCGGTTCGCAGCTGCCCTACGCCATCACCACGCCGTACCGCAACACGATCCCCGTTACCCACGAAGCACGCATGCCTGGCGACCTGTTCATGGAACGCCGCATTCGCTCGCTGGTGCGCTGGAACGCGTTGGCCATGGTCATGCGCACCAACCTGAAAGATTCTGACCTGGGCGGTCACATCTCCAGCTTCGCCTCCAGCGCGACGCTGTATGACATCGGCTTCAACTACTTCTTCCAGGCCCCGACCGACGAACACGGCGGCGACCTGATCTACTTCCAGGGTCACGCATCGCCAGGCGTCTATGCCCGTGCGTTCATGGAAGGTCGTATTTCCGAAGACCAGATGAACAACTTCCGCCAGGAAGTGGACGGCAACGGCCTGTCCTCGTACCCGCACCCTTGGCTGATGCCTGATTTCTGGCAGTTCCCGACCGTTTCGATGGGTCTGGGCCCGATCCAGGCGATCTACCAGGCGCGCTTCATGAAGTACCTGGAAGCCCGCGGTTTCATCCAGCCGGGCAAGCAGAAAGTCTGGTGCTTCATGGGCGACGGCGAGTGCGACGAGCCGGAATCCCTGGGAGCGATCTCCCTGGCCGGTCGCGAGAAACTGGACAACCTGATCTTCGTCATCAACTGCAACCTGCAGCGCCTCGACGGCCCGGTTCGCGGCAATGCCAAGATCATCCAGGAACTCGAAGGCGTGTTCCGTGGCGCCCAGTGGAACGTCAACAAAGTCATCTGGGGCCGTTTCTGGGACCCACTGCTGGCCAAGGACGTCGACGGTATCCTGCAACGTCGCATGGACGAAGTCATCGACGGCGAATACCAGAACTACAAGGCCAAGGACGGCGCGTTCGTCCGCGAGCACTTCTTCAACACGCCTGAACTCAAGGCCATGGTTGCCGATCTGTCCGACGACGAGATCTGGAAACTCAACCGTGGCGGCCACGACCCATACAAGGTCTACGCGGCGTACCACCAGGCGGTCAACCACAAGGAACAGCCGACCGTCATCCTGGCCAAGACCATCAAGGGTTATGGCACCGGTGCCGGCGAAGCGAAGAACACCGCGCACAACACCAAGAAAGTCGATGTCGACAGCCTGAAGCTGTTCCGCGATCGCTTCGACATTCCGGTGAAGGACAGCGATCTGGAAAACCTGCCGTTCTTCAAACCCGAAGAAGGCAGCGCCGAGGCCCGTTACCTGGCCGAGCGCCGTGCCGCGCTGGGCGGTTTCGTACCGCAGCGTCGCGCCAAGAGCTTCAGCGTTCCAACCCCGCCACTGGAAACCCTCAAGGCGATCCTGGACGGCTCGGGCGACCGTGAAATCTCTACCACCATGGCCTTCGTGCGGATCCTCGCGCAACTGGTCAAGGACAAGGAAATCGGCTCGCGTATCGTTCCGATCATCCCGGACGAAGCCCGTACCTTCGGTATGGAAGGCATGTTCCGCCAGTTGGGCATCTATTCGTCCGTCGGCCAGCTCTACGAGCCAGTCGATAAAGACCAGGTGATGTTCTACCGCGAAGACAAGAAAGGCCAGATCCTCGAAGAAGGCATCAATGAAGCGGGCGCCATGAGCTCCTTCATTGCCGCCGGTACTTCGTACTCCAGCCACAACCAGCCGATGCTGCCGTTCTACATCTTCTACTCGATGTTCGGCTTCCAGCGTATCGGCGACCTGGCCTGGGCCGCAGGCGACAGCCGTACCCGTGGCTTCCTGATCGGTGGCACCGCCGGCCGGACCACCCTCAACGGTGAAGGCCTGCAGCACGAAGACGGCCACAGCCACATGCTGGCCGGGACCATCCCGAACTGCCGCACCTACGATCCGACCTACGGCTACGAGCTGGCGGTGATCATCCAGGACGGCATGAAGAAGATGACCGAAGAGCAACAGGACGTCTTCTACTACATCACCGTGATGAACGAGTCCTACCAGCAGCCAGCCATGCCGGCCGGCGTGGAGGCGGGCATCGTCAAGGGCATGTACCTGCTCGAGGAAGATACCCGCGAAGCGGCGCACCACGTCCAGCTGATGGGCTCCGGCACCATCCTGCGCGAAGTGCGTGAAGCGGCGAAGATCCTGCGTGAAGAGTTCAACATCGGCGCCGACGTCTGGAGCGTGACCAGCTTCAACGAACTGCGTCGCGACGGCCTGGCCGTAGAGCGCAGCAACCGCCTGCACCCTGGCCAGAAGCCGAAACTGAGCTATGTCGAAGAGTGCCTGAACGGCCGTAAAGGTCCGGTCATCGCCTCTACCGACTACATGAAGCTGTTCGCCGAGCAGATCCGCCAGTGGGTTCCATCCAAGGAATTCAAGGTGCTGGGCACCGACGGTTTCGGCCGTAGCGACAGCCGCAAGAAGCTGCGTCACTTCTTCGAAGTCGACCGTAAGTTCGTTGTGTTGGCAGCCCTGGAAGCCCTGGCTGACCGTGGCGATATCGAACCAAAAGTGGTGGCCGAAGCCATCGCCAAGTTCGGCATCGATCCGGAAAAACGCAACCCACTGGACTGCTGAGGAGAATTTCCGTGAGCGAACTCATTCGCGTACCTGACATCGGCAGCGGTGAAGGTGAAGTAATTGAACTGTTTGTGAAGGTCGGCGACCGTATCGAAGCCGACCAGAGCATCCTGACGCTTGAGTCGGACAAGGCCAGCATGGAAGTGCCTGCGCCGAAGGCCGGGGTCATCAAGAGCCTGAAAGTGAAGCTGGGCGATCGCCTGAAAGAAGGCGACGAATTGCTGGAGCTGGAAGTCGAAGGCGCCGCTGCGGCGCCTGAAGCAGCGGCTCCCGCGGCGGCCCCGGCACCGGCTGAAAAGCCTGCTGCCGCCCCGGCTGCCGAGGCCGCTCCGGCTCCGGCCGCTGCGCCTGCCGCCGCCACTGTCCAGGACATCCATGTTCCGGACATCGGTTCGTCGGGCAAGGCCAAGATCATCGAAGTTCTGGTCAAGGCCGGCGACACCGTCGAAGCCGACCAGTCGCTGATCACCCTGGAATCCGACAAGGCCAGCATGGAAATCCCGTCGCCGGCCGCCGGCGTGGTGGAAAGCGTCGAGATCAAGCTGGAAGACGAAGTCGGCACCGGCGACCTGATCCTGAAGCTGAAAGTGGCTGGCGCCGCCGCGCCCGCCGCTCCAGCCCCTGCCGCTGCACCGGCCAAGGCTGAAGCCGCGTCGGCTCCGGCTGCCGCGCCTGCCGCCAAGGCCGAGGCTGCGCCAGCCCCTGTCGCAGCACCTGCGCCAAGCGGTGCCAAGGTGCACGCCGGCCCTGCTGTGCGCCAACTGGCCCGCGAGTTCGGTGTCGAGCTGTCCGCCGTCGGCCCGAGCGGTCCACACGGTCGCGTGCTGAAGGAAGACGTGCAGACCTACGTCAAGGCCATGATGCAGAAGGCCAAGAATGCACCGGCCGAAGGCGCCACCGGCGGCGCGGGCATCCCGCCGATCCCGGCGGTGGACTTCAGCCGCTTCGGCGAAACCGAAGAAGTGGCCATGACTCGCCTGATGCAGATCGGCGCGTCGAGCCTGCACCGCAGCTGGCTGAACATCCCCCACGTGACTCAGTTCGACCAGGCCGATATCACCGAGCTGGAAGCCTTCCGCGTCGCGCAGAAAGCCGTGGCGGAAAAGGCCGGCGTGAAGCTGACCGTGCTGCCGTTGCTGCTCAAGGCCTGCGCACACCTGCTCAAGGAACTGCCGGACTTCAACAGCTCCCTGGCGCCAAGCGGCAAGGCTGTGATCCGCAAGAAATACGTGCACATCGGCTTTGCCGTCGACACCCCGGAAGGCCTGCTGGTACCGGTCATCCGCAACGTCGATCAAAAGAGCCTGCTGCAACTGGCCGGCGAAGCGGCTGCCCTGGCCGAAAAGGCCCGGAACAAGAAGCTCACCGCCGATGACATGCAGGGCGCCTGCTTCACCATCTCCAGCCTCGGCCACATTGGCGGCACCGGCTTCACGCCGATCGTCAACGCGCCGGAAGTGGCGATCCTGGGTGTCTCCAAGGCCACCATCCAGCCTGTCTGGGACGGTAAAGCCTTCCAGCCCAAGCTGATGTTGCCACTGTCGCTGTCCTACGATCACCGTGTGATCAACGGCGCCGCCGCCGCACGCTTCACCAAGCGTCTGAGCGACCTGTTGGGCGACATTCGTACCATCCTGCTGTAAACGAATGGCCCTCCTCACGGAGGGCCATCCGAACCGCTGTTTTCCGAGCGCCACGCTCGTACCTCAACCCCGCCGACGGCGGGGCTTTTTTTGCCCGCTATAAACGCACCAGAACCTGTGGGAGCAAAGCTTGCTCGCGATATCGGTGGATCAGCCAATATCGTTATCGACTGAACTCGCCCTGATCGCGAGCAAGCTTTGCTCCTGCAGGATATCGGTCTTGATTGACAAGAATCAGGCCGCTTGCAGGCAACCTTTCCTACGTCATCTATCAGTCATTACCCACAACTTGGGTCCCCTTCCCTATCAGTATTTATTCAGCGTCGAGCTTTAGCATCGGCACGCAGCGACAACTTTCTGCTCGCACAAGTACTTTTAAAATGCTGCATTTCGAATGGACTCGAACATGTTCAAACCTACCGTCGGCCCGATTGTCGGCCACACCACGACCGATCACGCACGGATATTCCTGCGCGGCGACAAGGACCCCAGGCTTGCGGTATTCGCAGGACTTCGTTACAGACGCCGGGGTGATACGAAATGGATGAATGAACACTTCATTCAATTGCATGCCCATCGCGACATGACCGATGTGATCATCTTGAGGGGCCTGCAAGCCGGCACCGCCTATGAATACCAGGCCGGCTGGTTCACCACGCCTCACACAACCGCCCCGGAACCGTCGCAGAAATGGCCCGAGGACTTCCATCGGTTACGCACCCCGACGGCGGAAACCGGCACTCCACACGCTTATATCGTGGGTTCTTGCCGATATCTGCGAATCACCGCCGGCGTCCCTACAGCCCCCGAACTCGGCGATCGCACGTTCGCCGGCATCCAGCGCGTCGTCGACCAAGCCAATCCGCCGATCAGCGGCGTATTGATGACGGGGGACCAGGTTTATCTCGACGACTTGAACATTGTTGCCCCGGACCGGACCTACAAAGACATCCTGTTCAAGTACCGCACTGTCTTTTCCCAACCCCACATCAGCAGGTTGATGTCCACCGTACCGACCTACATGATCCTCGACGACCATGAAATCGAAGACAACTGGCCTGCCAGCAAACAAGTCGATGACGACATTCTCTACGCCAACGCCATGAGCGCTTACGAGCTCTATCAAGCCAGCCATGGCCCGGCCCACGAACTCTCAAGCGACGGCCTATTGAGCAGGTCGCTGCCGCACTACTGGTATCAGTTCGCTCACGGCGATATCGAATGGTTCGTCACCGACAGCCGGACACGACGCAACGTGTCGATGGAAGACCGGCGCATTCTGGATGTCGAGCAGGAGCAGTCGCTGCTCGAATGGCTGGTGAACAGCACTGCCAGGGTCAAATTCATCGTTACCAGCGTCATGTTCTACCCTGATCGCGCACTCGATGATGGCGACGCTTGGCAGGCCTTCCCGCAACAGCGCCTGCGATTACTGGAGTGCATTCGTCGCCAGGGGATAAAAAACGTGATCTTCGTCTCCGGTGACGTCCATGGCTCCATGACCAGCCGACTGTGTCATAGCCAGGATCCCGGTTTCGAGGTGCATACCATCGTCGCCTCGCCGTTTTGCAACAGCGAACTGCTGCCTTACGCCGCCGCTTCGAATTTTATTTTCAAGGCGCCCATGGCCCGGACCGAAAACGGTGACTATCGTTATGAGCTGACCAGCACAGTGATCAGCCAGGACAACTTCGCGCACCTGCATGTCGCGAGCCAGAGCCTTCACGTGACCTTTCACGACCGTGACGGGTATCCTTTGCAGGTGGTCGATATCCCGTTGCGCTGACGAACGGTAACCCCACTCCAGGCCCTCTGATCGGCTGGTGACTGGAGAAATCCGCTTGTCGGCCGATAAGGTTTATAGCACTTAGCCTTCATCTCTCTTGTCAGCCAGTGTCGCAATGATGCAACCTTGCGGCAATCCTTGATAACGAGGGGCGTCAGCCCGGCGCGATCAGCATTCTCGAAGCGAGTTTCCCCATGAAAAGCCAACCCGATGCCGCCAGCCGTATGGCGGCCGAGGTAGTGACGCAGTTACCGGTGCCCTCGCGGCTCGGTATGCTGCGTTTCGAGCGGCTGAATGAAGCGAGCTGGGCACTGCTGTTCCTCGACCCCAATTGCGAACGTTACTTCGGCGTGCCGGCGGTGGAGCTTTGCTCGTTGGTCAGTTCGCCCTATGCCAGCCTGATGGAGCCTGAAGCGCGCTATCAACTGCATGACGCCATTCAAGAGCAACTGACCCAGGCCCCGAGTTACCTGATCCGCTATACGCTTCACACCGCCAAGGGCCCCATGAACCTGCTGGAAATGGGTGAAGCGTACAAACAGCACAATCGCCACCTGCTGCGCGGCTACCTGCTGGCGGTGGACAACCTGCTGCAAAACGAGCCATCGATGCCGGCCCTGGATCTGGAAACCCAGAACTCACGCCTGCAGATCGCCCTGGAGCTGAACCAGCGAGCCCAGCAGGAGCAGCTTCAGCATCTGGACCGCGTGCGCGCCCAGCAGGACCTCATCCTGCTGCTGACCCGCCAGCGCTACAGCGCCAATAATTCCTTGCTGGAAGCCGCCGAACTGATCACCCGCAGCGCCTGCGACATCTACCAGATCGATTGCGCCAGCATCTGGAACCTGGAGGACGACAAGCTGGTGCCGATCTCCGCCTATAACCGCGCTTCCCAGGAATACTTTCGGCCAGACGTGATCGACGCCAATGAGTATCCCGACTACATGGAAGCGCTGCAGACCTGCCGCGCCATCGATGCCCATAACGCGACACGCGATCCACGCACCCGGGAGATGGCTGAAAGCCTGCGCGCCCGCAACGTCAACGCCATGCTCGATGCCAGCGTGCGGATCGACGGCCAGGTGGTGGGCGTGCTCTGCCTGGAGCAGGTAGGCGCCACCCGTGCCTGGCAGTCGGACGAGATCGCCTTTGCCGGTGAGCTGGCGGACCAGTTCGCCCAGGTCATCAACAACCACAACCGACGCATCGCCACCAGTGCCCTGCACCTGTTCCAGCGTGCCGTGGAGCAAAGCGCCAACGCGTTCCTGCTGGTCAACTGCGACGGTGTGGTGGAGTACGTCAACCCGAGCTTCACCGCCATCACCCAATACACCACCGAGGAAGTCCACGGCCAACGCCTCTCCGAACTGCCGGCCCTGGAAAACCTCAGCGAGCTGCTGTTCGACGCGCCCTCGGCCCTGGCCCAAAGCAATAGCTGGCAAGGCGAGTTCAAGAGCCGGCGCAAGAACCTGGAACCCTATTGGGGCCAACTGTCGATCTCCAAGGTCTACGGCGACAACCGCGAGCTGACCCACTACATCGGCATCTACGAAGACGTCACCCAGACCAAACTGGCCCAGCAGCGCATCGAACGCCTGGCCTACACCGACAACCTGACCAACCTGGGCAACCGCCCGGCGTTCATTCGCAACCTCGATGAACGCTTCGCTCGGGACAGCGACTCGCCCATCAGCCTGCTGCTGGTGGACATCGACAACTTCAAGCGCATCAACGACAGCCTCGGCCACCAGACCGGTGACAAACTGCTGATCAGCCTGGCCCGACGCTTGCGCAACAGCCTGAGCCCCAGCGGCAGCCTGGCACGTTTCGCCAGTAACGAATTCGCCGTGCTGCTGGATGACACCGACCTGGAGGCCGGGCAACAGGTCGCCAGCCAGTTGCTGATGACGCTCGACAAGCCGATGTTCGTCGATAACCAACTGATCAGCGTGACCGGCTCCGTGGGCCTGGCCTGTGCCCCGCTGCATGGCCGCGATCCCCAGACCCTGATGCGTAACGCCGGGCTCGCCCTGCACAAGGCCAAGGCCAACGGCAAGCATCAGGTCCAGGTCTTCACCGAAGCACTGAACGCCGAGGCCAGCTACAAGCTGTTCGTGGAAAACAACCTGCGCCGCGCCTTGACCCAGAACGAGCTCGACGTGTTCTACCAGCCCAAGCTGTGCCTGCGCAGCGGTCGCCTGCTGGGCATGGAGGCGCTGCTGCGCTGGAACCATCCGGAAAAGGGCATGATCCGGCCGGACCAGTTCATCAGCGTGGCCGAGGAAACCGGCCTGATCATCCCCATCGGCAAGTGGATCGCCCGCCAGGCCTGCCGCATGAGCAAGCAACTGACCGCCGCCGGCCTGGGCAATCTGCAAGTGGCAATCAACCTGTCGCCCAAGCAGTTCTCCGACCCGGACCTGGTCGCCTCGATCGCCAGCATCCTCAAGGAAGAACAACTGCCCGCGCGGCTGCTGGAGCTGGAGCTGACCGAAGGCCTGCTGCTGGAAGCCACCGAAGACACCCACCTGCAACTCGACCAGCTCAAGCGCCTGGGCCTGACCCTGGCCATGGACGATTTCGGTACCGGCTACTCATCCCTGAGTTACCTGAAGAAATTCCCGATCGACATCATCAAGATCGATCGCAGCTTCATCCATGAGATCCCGGACAACCAGGACGACATGGAAATCACCTCCGCGGTGATCGCCATGGCCCACAACCTGAAACTCAAGGTCGTGGCCGAGGGGGTCGAGACCGCCCAGCAACTGGCGTTCCTGCGCCGCCATCGCTGCGATGTCGGCCAGGGCTACCTGTTCGACCGGCCCATCCCCGGCTCGGAGCTGATCGAGAAGCTCAAGCGCTACCCGCGCGGTCCAATTGACTGACTGTGGCGAGGGGATTTATCCCCGCTGGGCTGCGCCGCAGCCCCAATGCACCACAGTTCTGTCTTTCTTAACCCATCGGCATTGGGCACACTGGGGTCTATTTCGCTCAACTCAATCTGACTGAGAGGACTGATGATGGTCTTGCGCTCGGAAATTCTGGTGAACAAAAACGTGCTCCCTACTCAAGAACAAGCTCTGCCCGGCCGTGAAACCCCGATCAAGGTTCCGGATCAACACTTCGTCAACGGCAACCCGCTGCTCGGCCCATTTCCCGGCAATGTAGAGTTCGCGATTTTCGGGCTTGGCTGTTTCTGGGGCGCGGAACGTCGCTTCTGGCAACGTGAAGGGGTCTACAGCACCTCGGTGGGCTACGCTGGCGGCTTCACCCCCAACCCGACCTACGAAGAGGTCTGCTCGGGCCTGACCGGCCACAGCGAAGTGGTGCTGGTGGTCTACGAACCGGAAAAGGTCAGCTACGAAGAACTGCTGGCCATGTTCTGGGAACTGCACAACCCGACCCAGGGCATGCGCCAGGGCAACGACATCGGCACTCAGTATCGCTCGGTGATCTATTGCACCAAACCTGAACAACTGGAAGCAGCGAAGAAGAGCAAGGCGGTATTCCAGGCTGAACTGACCAAGGCCGGCCTAGGGGAAATCACCACCGAAATCGATGAAGCGCCGACCTTCTACTATGCCGAGGCTTACCACCAGCAGTACCTGGCGAAGAACCCCGAGGGCTATTGCGGGATTGGCGGGACAGGCGTGACCTGCCCGATCTGACTTTCCAGCCTCAAAAAGCTTCGCGAGCAAGCCCGCTCCCACCCGGCTCCGGGGTGAACACCCTATCCATGTTCACCACCAATCCCCTGTGGGAGCGAGCCTGCTCGCGATGGCGTCCTGCCAGACAGCATCAAACTCGCCAGGTCAACGCTCGGCAATCAACCAATCCATCTGCCAGCCACCTTGGGTCTGGCCGAGCTTTTTCGACAGCCACGGCAGCAACTCACGCAACTCCTCCTCCAGCCCCCACGGCGGGTTGGCAATCGCCAGGCCGGAGCCGTTCAGGCTGTCGGGGGTGGCGAGCGGATGCACCAGCAATTCCACTCGCAACAGCTTTGGTGCCCCCGTGCCGGCCAGGTCCTGGTAGAAGCGACGCAGCATCCGCTGATCCTTCACCGGGTACCAGATCGCTGCCACCGTCTGGCGCATCCGGCCGATGGCCTCCTTGAGAGAGGCGGCGCAGCGTTGCATTTCGTCGAGCTTCTCGAAGGGCGGATCGATCAGCATCAAGCCGCGTTTTTCCGTCACCGGCAGCAAGGCGCGAGGCACGTGCCAACCTTCACCCAGATGCACCGCCACACGGCGATCGCCCTTCATGTTGTCCTTGAGCAGCACACCGTCCTCGGGGTGCTTTTCATTGAGCAAGACCCGATCCTGCGGGCGCGTCAAACGGCGCGCAAGCTCCGGTGAGCCCGGGTAATAACGCAACTGTCCGTCCGGGTTCATCTCGCGCAGCACTTTCATGTAATCGGCGGTCAGCGGCGGCAGATCGTCCTGCCCCCATAACCGCGCGATGCCTTCCAGGTATTCACCGGTACGATTGGCCTGGTCGCCCTGCAAGTCATACAACCCGATACCGGCATGGGTATCGAGGTAGGCAAAGGGCTGCTCCTTGCGCGCCATCAGTGCGATAAGGCGGGTCAAGGTCAGGTGTTTGAACACATCGGCGTGATTACCGGCGTGGAAGGCGTGGCGATAGTTCATGGCGGCTCCTGCGAAGGGCGACGAGTTTACCTCGAAGCGCGCCGAACGTCAGGGTTTCGCAGCCGAGCGGGCACGGACATCCGTCCAGCCGAACTCTTGCATCAAATGCCCATGCAGCTGCGCTTTTACCCCATTAACCACCCCATACACCTCAAGAAAATGTGCAACCTTGCGCCGCAGGATGCGCTCATCGACCCGCTCGGACAGGTACGGATGTTCCTCGCCCAGCCACTTGAGCAAGTTATCCAGCAGACACTCCGTCGTACCGCCCGCCAATGCTTTCAACAGCACGGCCGGCACCTCCCACCAGGGGAAAGTTCGTGGCGGCCGCTGGGCATTTCCCACGATCTCCAGAGCCCGACCGTTGATCAGGCACCGACTGATGACCGGCAGCAACTGTCCGGCATCGACTTCATCGGACTGCAGGATGGGCTGCACGAAACGCCCGTCCCAAAACCGGAAAAAGGTCGACTTGCCGCCAGGCAACAGCACCTGGGTGAGCCCACGCAGATGTTCAGCGAGACCTTCCTCGCCGACCGAAGACACCGCCAGCCAACCCCAATCGAGCGAGTCGGTCGTCGCGATCCATTGAAGAAACTCACTGCCTACAGAGACAGCGCCTACATAAGGCATGACGGGCTCCCAATCAGCGTAAGGCGTACCCGCCCAGATCGGACTGGGCACCAACGCCATCGAGCGTCTCCACGCCTCCAGTGGCTTGGCGCTGCTGGCATTGCTGAGGATGGCGAAGAGCTGCTCGGATGCTTGCAACGGACGCTGTCTAAGCCAGGCGTGAGGCGACTGACCCGTGCTCATGGACGCTCCTGAATATCAGTGGACCTGGAAAACCTGGGCAACGGTGCACAGACGCCGTCCTTGCACCGCTCACATTCCTCACAGAACGGCGCCTGGCCTTGCAGGCTGAGGGCTTGCGCCAGCGACAGCGGAGCGGCCACGGCGGCGACTAGCTTTTCGGGGCGACCCGGCGAACCCGGCGCCGCGCTTGTGGCCGTCATCGGTCCGCCGCCGACCTCGATGGGCACGCTGCTGAAAATCCCCCCCGCACCGATGCTGATCCAGTGCCCTCCGGCCTGGATGGTCGCACTGGCGCCACCGTCCAACACGATCTGCTGGCCAGCACTGACATGGAAATGCTGGCTGGCACTGAACGCCTGGCTGGTCACGCGAATGTGCCGCTCGCCAGTCACCACCAGGTGGTCGTCCTGCCTGACTTCGACCTGGCGCCGCCCATGGGTGATACGCAACTCTTCGGCCTTGAGCTCATGCCGCGCCGTGCCGGAGACGACAACGCTGCGCTCGTGATCGACCTGTACGCGCTGGTCATGGAGCACATGCTGGGTCCAGTTGCGCTGGGCCCGCAGGTAGATTTCCTCGGCTCCCTTGCGATCCTCGATGCGCAGCTCGTTGTAACCGCCTCCGCCGGGGCTGCTCTGGCTGCGCAATATGCTGCGGGTCTTGTCCGCCGGCAGGTCCAGCGGCAACGGATTGGCACCGTTGGGCAAGCAACCCAGCACCAGCGGCTTGTCCACATCGCCATCCATGAAACCCACCAGGACCTCCATGCCGACCCGGGGAATCATCACACTGCCATAGCGATCATGGGCCCAGCCGGTGGCTACCCGCAGCCAGCAACTGGAATGTTCGTCAGCCTTGCCGTCGCGGTCCCAGATCATCTGTACCTTGATCCGTCCGAACTCGTCGCAATGAATTTCGCTGTCGACAGGCCCGCTCACCAGCGCAGGCTGATAACCGTGGGCGGGAGGCTTCTCATGAAGCAGCGGCGGACGAAAGAAAACGTCCCACGGCGTCGCCAGAAAGGTATTGCTGTAACCCTGGAACTCATCCTCGCCATCCGGGACCGTGTCCTCCAGCACTTGCGGCTGGCGACCGCGGTGGGTGATCTGCGTCAGGAGCCACAGGTCGTTCCACTGCGCCCGCGGGTGCCCATCGATTGGCATGAAATGCCCACTGACGAGGGCGCATTGGTCGCTACGTCCTTCGGCCAGGCGGAAATCAGCGCCATGACGCTCCAGGGCGCGCCGGGTCAGGTGCCGACCATGATCACGGTCGGAAAACAGACCGGGGTAGCGATAGTCTTCCAGTACGGGTTGCTGCTGGCTATCGAGGCTGGTGTGCAAGGACAGCCCCGGGTTGCGGAAGTTGTAATCGGACAGGGTCACCGCGCTGGTCCGGGTCTGGAGTCGAACAGCCAGCCGCTTGATCGACGGCGCCCCGGCGGCCATGCCACTGCCCGGCAGATACAGCGTCGACTCGGGCAAACGGGGGAATACCGTCTGGTCGTCACCGAAGACCAGCAGGTGGCCGTCAGGGCTGTGGCGGAAGTGGTAATGAATGCCGTCCTCGGCACAAATGCGCTCGATGAACGCCAGATCGCTTTCACCGTACTGCACACAGTATTCCCGCTCGGGGTATTGCCCACCGAGGCTGAACTGAAACGCATCGGCGTGAATGCCATGGTCCTTCAGGACTTGCGCAATGATCGACGGCACGCTCAAGTGCTGGAAAATCCGCCGGTTGATACGGTGACGCAAGTACGCCAGGCGCGGCACCAGGCTGATCTGGTAACGGGTCAGGCGCTTGCCCGAATCGCCCTGGGCCACGCTGTAGACCTGGCCGTGGATGCCACACCCCTGCGAATCGAAGGTCAGGTAGGCCTGGCGATGCAGTAGCGTTTCCAATGCCAGGTCCGCTCGCTCACTGACCAGTTCCAGGTCAAAGCGATAGGGTTGACTGATGGCTTCCTGGCCCGTGAACTCAAGCACCTTGAGTTCATTCGACCCGCTGTCGAGCGTCAGGGTGAAACGCGATTGGTTGGCAGGCGAGAACATCCGATGTATCTCAGCAAAATGAAAGGCGAGGGATTCTGCATGAGTCACACGGAGAGTTGATGGGACGTCATGAAAAACAGATTTGCCTTACAAACAGGGTGATGAAAACCACAAAAGCGCGCTGTATTTTCCGATAGACACGTTCTGCGTCGTGGCGGGCCGGCGCACGAGTGAATCAGCAGTTTCTTACATCACGACGGCCCTCGGTACTGCACGCGGGCGTGATAACGTGCCTTTGTCGCAAAAAGCAAAGGACGCACACATGACGGCTCGTTACGCAAAAATCGCAATGACCCTGGCACTCGCCGCATTCGCCTTCCTGACGGTGTTCAACAACGTCACGGACTACCGCTCCAACTTCAACTTCGTCCAGCACGTGCTGAGCATGGACACCACCTTCCCGGACAACGCCGCCCGTTATCGCGCCATCGCCCAGCCATGGATGTGGCATGGGGCCTACTGGCTGATCATCCTCGGTGAAGCGATCACGGCCGGGTTGCTGGGCTATGGTGCGCTGGAGCTATGGTTGGCACGCGGGGCTGACAGCAGGGTTTTCGCGCAGGCCAAACGCTGGGTCATCGCCGGCCTGACGGTAGGGTTCTTTGTCTGGTTCTTCGGTTTCATGGTCATCGGTGGCGAATGGTTCCTGATGTGGCAATCGGAAGTCTGGAATGGCCAGGATGCGGCGTTCAGGTTCTACATGGCGCTGCTGGGTGTGCTGATCTTTCTCAATCAGCCTGATCCAGATCCGAGCTGACCCACCGCTATCGCGAGCAAACTCGCTCCCACATGAATTAGCGGTGCTCTCGGGGAATCGGCAATAAAAAACGGCCCGTCTCCATTGGCGACGGGCCGTTTCTTGATACAACTTTCAGCGAACTATCAGGGCTCCGCCGAACAGTCTTACTGATTCAGGCGGAAATCTTTTTCGGCCGCTTCGAAGCGCTGCAGCATACCGGCGGTAGGCGTGCCCATCTTGCTGACGAAGTAGATGGCCAGGCTGGCGAAGATAAAGCCCGGGATGATTTCGTACAGGCCCAGCAGCTCGAAGTGCTTCCAGACGATTACGGTAATCGCACCCACCAGGATGCCGGCCAATGCGCCGTTACGGGTCATGTTTTTCCAGATGACGGAGATCAGGACCACAGGACCGAACGCGGCACCGAAACCGGCCCAGGCGTAGCTCACCAGACCCAGTACACGGTTGTTCGGGTTGGCAGCCAGGGCAATGGCGACCAACGCCACCAACAGCACCATGGCACGGCCGACCCAGACCAGTTCCACCTGGGAAGCGCTCTTGCGCAGGAAGGTCTTGTAGAAGTCTTCGGTCAGGGCGCTGGAGCACACCAGCAACTGGCAGCTCAGGGTACTCATCACGGCTGCCAGGATGGCCGACAGCAGTACACCGGCAACCCATGGGTTGAAGAGGATCTTCGCCAACTCGATGAACACGCGCTCAGGGTTCTCGGTCACAGGGCCGGCCACATCCGGATGTGCAGAGAAGTACGCGATGCCGAAGAAGCCAACGGCCACGGTGCCGCCCAGGCACAGGATCATCCAGGTCATGGAGATACGACGGGCCTTGGCGATGGACTTGACCGAATCAGCGGCCATGAAGCGCGCCAGGATGTGCGGCTGGCCGAAGTAGCCCAGGCCCCAGCCCATCAGCGAGATGATGCCGATGAAGGTGGTGTTCTTCAGCATGTCGAACGACGTCGGGTCTTTCGCTTCGATGGCCAGGAACGTGGTGTCCACGCCGCCGGTGGCCAGCAGCACGATGATTGGCGTCAGGATCAGCGCGAAGATCATCAGGGTGGCTTGTACCGTATCGGTCCAGCTCACGGCGAGGAAACCACCCACGAAGGTGTAGGCGATGGTCGCAGCGGCACCGGCCCACAGCGCGGTCTCGTAGGACATGCCGAAGGTGCTTTCGAACAGGCGGGCACCGGCCACGATGCCGGAGGCACAGTAGATGGTGAAGAACACCAGGATCACCACCGCAGAGATGATGCGCAGCACGCCGCTCTTGTCTTCGAAACGGCTGGCGAAGTAATCCGGCAGCGTCAGTGCGTCGCCGTTATGTTCGGTCTGTACCCGCAGGCGACCGGCGACGAACAGCCAGTTCAGGTAGGCACCAATGACCAGGCCGATGGCGATCCAGCTTTCCGATAGGCCGGACATATAGATGGCACCGGGCAAGCCCATCAACAACCAGCCACTCATGTCCGAGGCACCGGCGGACAATGCGGTCACGACGCTGCCCAGGCTGCGGCCGCCCAGGATGTAATCGGAAAGGTTGTTGGTGGAGCGATAAGCCATCAGGCCGATCAGGACCATGGCTGCGATGTAGATCACGAAGGTGATCAGGGTTGGATTACTAACACTCATGAGTTACGCCCTGGCTTTGTTTTTATGTAGCGGTGGCAGAGAAAGCGTCGACAACGCAGACGAATGGCGACGATTTGCAGTCCCGCGAATGTATGACTGATGTTTCCCCAGGAAAGCCATCAGCCGATGCCCCTCGGCTAGGAACCGGTTGCACCTTGGCCGTGAATGCTATTCAACAAACGAAATAAGGTGCAACCAGTTTCGTTCAAATCAGTTGCACCTGATCGGTTTTCTTGAAGAAACCGCTTTTTTTGCTCCCTTTTAGTGCAGTCAAGCAGGTCCTGCTAGAAGCCAAAGCACTAAGGCAGTGCGAGATAGACGTGTCGCGTTTTTATTCCTGACGGGCTGCCTGATATTTCATCAAAAAAAGGGTTGCACCCGGTTGCACCTCAATCAGCGCACAGCTAATCTTGCGCCAGCTGATGCCACGCCGTACGTGGTAAACATGAGGATAAAAATATGGCTACCACCACCCTTGGGGTCAAACTCGATGACCCGACCCGCGAACGCCTCAAGGCGGCCGCAACCTCGATTGATCGCACGCCTCACTGGCTGATCAAGCAGGCAATTTTCAATTACCTGGAAAAACTCGAGGGTGGTGCAACCCTGACCGAGCTGAACGGCTCGGCCCGTGCAGAGGGCGACGACGCTGGCGATGTCCAGGTCGACCACGCCCACCAGTGCTTCTTGGAGTTTGCCGAAAGCATCCTGCCGCAATCGGTGCTGCGCGCCTCCATCACCGCCGCTTACCGCCGCCCCGAGCCGGAAGTGGTGCCGATGCTGATCGAGCAGGCTCGCCTGCCGGCCGAAATGGCCGAAGCCACCAACAAGCTGGCGGCGTCGATTGCGGAGAAACTGCGCAACCAGAAGAGTGCCGGCGGACGGGCCGGTATTGTCCAGGGACTGTTGCAGGAGTTCTCCCTGTCATCCCAGGAAGGCGTGGCGCTGATGTGCCTGGCCGAAGCACTGCTGCGTATCCCGGACAAAGGCACACGTGACGCGTTGATCCGCGACAAGATCAGCACCGGCAACTGGCATCCGCACCTGGGCAACAGCCCATCGCTGTTCGTCAATGCCGCGACCTGGGGCCTGCTGCTGACTGGCAAACTGGTCGCCACCCACAACGAAGCCGGCCTGACGTCTTCCCTGAGCCGCATCATTGGCAAAAGCGGCGAGCCGATGATCCGCAAGGGCGTCGACATGGCCATGCGTCTGATGGGCGAGCAGTTCGTCACCGGCGAAACCATCGCCGAAGCCCTGGCCAATGCCAGCAAATTCGAATCCAAAGGTTTCCGCTATTCCTACGACATGTTGGGTGAAGCCGCACTCACCGAACATGACGCCCAGAAATACCTGGCCTCGTACGAACAAGCCATCCATTCCATCGGCAAGGCCTCCCATGGCCGTGGGATCTATGAAGGCCCAGGCATTTCCATCAAGCTTTCGGCCCTGCATCCGCGTTACAGCCGCGCCCAGTACGAACGCGTCATGGACGAGCTGTACCCGCGCCTGCTGTCGCTGACCCTGCTGGCCAAGCAGTACGACATCGGCCTGAACATCGACGCCGAAGAAGCCGACCGCCTCGAGCTGTCCCTGGATCTGCTGGAGCGCCTGTGCTTCGAGCCGAAGCTGACCGGCTGGAACGGCATTGGCTTCGTGATCCAGGCCTACCAGAAGCGCTGCCCGTATGTGATCGACTATGTCATCGACCTGGCCCGCCGCAGCCGTCATCGCCTGATGATTCGCCTGGTAAAAGGCGCCTACTGGGATAGCGAGATCAAGCGCGCCCAGGTCGAAGGCCTGGAAGGCTATCCGGTGTATACCCGCAAGGTGTACACCGACGTTTCCTACATCGCTTGCGCGCGCAAGCTGCTGTCGGTACCGGAAGTCATCTACCCGCAGTTCGCCACACACAACGCCCATACGCTGTCGGCCATCTATCACATCGCCGGTCAGAACTATTACCCAGGGCAGTACGAATTCCAGTGCCTCCACGGCATGGGTGAACCGCTGTACGAACAGGTTGTAGGAAAGGTTTCCGAAGGCAAGCTGAACCGTCCGTGCCGCGTGTACGCTCCGGTCGGAACCCACGAAACGCTGTTGGCCTACCTGGTTCGTCGCTTGCTGGAAAACGGCGCCAACACCTCGTTCGTCAACCGCATCGCCGACCAGTCGATTTCCATTCAGGAACTGGTGGCCGACCCGGTTGCCAGCATCGAGCAGATGGCGACCCTGGAAGGCGGTTTCGGCCTGCCGCACCCACGCATTCCGCTACCGCGCGACCTGTACGGCAGCGAACGCGCCAACTCCAGCGGCATCGACATGGCCAACGAACATCGCCTGGCCTCGCTGTCCTGCGCCCTGCTGGCGACCGCTCATAATGAATGGAAAGCCGCACCGATCCTCGGTTGCGCCGCCAGTGAAGAAATCCCGGCACCGGTCCTGAACCCCTCCGACCACCGCGATGTGGTCGGCCATGTGCAGGAAGCCACGGTCGAAGACGTCGACAACGCCCTCCAGTGCGCCCTCAACGCCGCACCGATCTGGCAAGCCACGCCACCGGCAGAGCGCGCCGCGATCCTCGAGCGTGCCGCCGACCTGATGGAAGGCGAGATCCAGCCGCTGATGGGTCTGCTGGCCCGGGAAGCCGGCAAGACCTTCGCCAACGCCATCGCCGAGGTCCGTGAAGCGGTGGATTTCCTGCGCTACTACGCGGTACAGGCACGCAACGACTTTACCAACGATGCCCACCGCCCGCTGGGCCCCGTGGTCTGCATCAGCCCGTGGAACTTCCCCCTGGCGATCTTCAGCGGCCAGGTTGCCGCCGCACTGGCCGCCGGTAACCCGGTACTGGCCAAACCGGCAGAGCAAACGCCGCTGGTTGCCGCCCAAGCCGTGCGCCTGATGCTCGAAGCCGGTATCCCGGAAGGCGTGCTGCAACTGCTGCCGGGCCGTGGTGAAACCGTCGGCGCCCGATTGGTGGGCGACGAGCGGGTCAAGGGTGTGATGTTCACCGGCTCCACCGAAGTCGCCCGTTTGCTGCAACGCAACATCGCCGGCCGCCTGGACAACCAGGGTCGCCCGATCCCGCTGATCGCCGAAACCGGCGGCCAGAACGCCATGATCGTCGACTCCTCGGCCCTGACCGAACAAGTGGTAATCGACGTGGTGTCGTCGGCCTTCGACAGCGCCGGCCAGCGTTGCTCGGCCCTGCGGGTCCTGTGCTTGCAGGAAGATTCCGCGGACCGTGTCATTGAAATGCTCAAGGGCGCCATGGCCGAATCGCGCCTCGGCAATCCTGAGCGCCTCTCCGTCGACATCGGTCCGGTGATCGATGCCGAAGCCAAGGCCGGCATCGAGAAGCACATCCAGGCCATGCGCGACAAAGGTCGCACCGTGTACCAGATGGCAATCGCCGACAGCGACGAATGCAAGCGCGGTACCTTCGTGATGCCAACCCTCATCGAGCTGGAAAGCTTCGATGAGTTGCAACGCGAGATCTTTGGTCCGGTGCTGCACGTGGTGCGCTACAAGCGCAAGGAACTGGACCAGTTGATCAACCAGATCAATGCCTCCGGCTATGGCCTGACCCTGGGCGTACATACCCGCATCGACGAAACCATCGCCAAGGTGATCGACAACGTCCATGCCGGCAACGTCTACGTGAACCGCAACATTGTCGGTGCCGTGGTCGGTGTACAGCCGTTCGGTGGCGAAGGCCTGTCGGGCACCGGTCCGAAAGCCGGTGGTCCGCTGTACCTGTACCGTTTGCTGTCGACACGTCCTACCGATGCGATCCAGCAGTCCTTCGTCCGTAGCGACGCCGTCAGCGCACCAGACGTACGCTTGCGTGAAGCCATGAGCAAACCGCTGACCGCCTTGCAAGCCTGGGCCGACAGCCAGAAGCTCGCCGAACTGAGTGCCCTGTGCGTGCAATTCGCGGCCCAGTCGCAAAGCGGTATCACCCGTCAACTGACCGGCCCGACCGGCGAGCGCAACAGCTACGCCATCCTGCCACGCGAGCACGTGCTCTGCCTGGCCGACGTGGAAGGCGATCTGCTGACGCAACTGGCTGCCGTACTGGCCGTGGGTGGCTCGGCCGTCTGGCCGGAAACCGACACGAGCAAGGCCTTGTTCGCACGCTTGCCGAAGGATATTCAGGCGCGCATCCAGCGGGTTGCCGATTGGACCAAGGACGATGTGGTGTACGACGCGGTCCTGCATCACGGCGACTCGGACCAACTGCGCAGCGTTTGCCAGCAAGTGGCTAAGCGTGCCGGCGCCATCGTTGGGGTCCATGGTTTGTCCCAGGGCGAAACCGGCATCGCGCTGGAACGCCTGGTGATCGAGCGGGCATTGAGCGTCAACACCGCCGCGGCGGGCGGTAACGCCAGCCTGATGACCATCGGCTAAACGCAGCGGCGAGTTTCAAGCGGCAAGCGGCAAGTAAGAGCCAAAGCAGTCCTGCTCTTACTTGAAGCTTGCCGCTTGAAGCTTGTGCTGCTCTATCACCCCCATCAATCATCCTGTTCAGCCTCTATTCCCGGTTCTAGACTCGGCCCCATTCCAAAGAAAGGTAGGCCGCCATGTCCGAGACGCTGCTCAGTTCCCGTAATCTGGCTTTCGAGCTGTATGAAGTCCTCGATGCCGAGGGCCTGACCCAGCGCGAGCGGTTCGCCGAGCACAATCGCGAAACCTTCGATGCGGCCATCGGTACGGCCCGCAGCATCGCCGAGAAATACTTCGCGCCCCACAATCGCAAGAACGACGAAAACGAACCGCGCTACGAAGGCGGCCAGGCCATTCTGATTCCAGAAGTTAAACCGGCCGTGGATGCCTTCCTGGAGGCTGGCTTCCTCAACGCTGCGCGCAGTTTCGAGGCCGGTGGCATGCAGTTGCCCACGTTGCTGTCCCAGGCCTGCTTCGCCCATTTTCAATCCGCCAACGCCGCGTCGACCTCCTACCCGTTCCTGACCATGGGCGCGGCAAACCTGATTGAAAGCTTCGGTGACGAGGAGCAGAAACGCCGCTTCCTGCAGCCGATGATCGACGGTCGCTTCTTCGGCACCATGGCTCTGACCGAGCCCCATGCGGGCTCTTCGCTATCGGATATTCGTACACGTGCAGAGCCGGCGTCCGACGGCACGTATCGACTCAAGGGCAACAAGATCTTCATTTCCGGTGGCGATCACCCGCTGTCGGAAAACATCGTGCACATGGTCCTGGCGAAACTGCCGGACGCACCGCCCGGTGTTAAGGGCATCTCGCTGTTTATCGTGCCCAAGTTCCTGGTCAACGCGGACGGCAGCCTCGGCCAGCGCAACGACGTGCTCCTGGCCGGGTTGTTCCACAAGATGGGCTGGCGCGGGACCACGTCCACGGCGCTGAACTTCGGCGACAACGGTGAGTGTGTCGGTTACCTCGTAGGAAAACCGCATCACGGGTTGAGCTACATGTTCCAGATGATGAACGAGGCTCGGATCGGTGTCGGGATGGGCGCGGTGATGCTGGGTTACGCCGGTTATCTGTACTCCCTCGACTACGCCCGCGAACGCCCACAGGGTCGGGTACCCGACAGCAAGGACCCGACCACCGCCCCCGTGGCGATCATCCAGCATGCCGACGTGCGCCGCATGCTGCTGACCCAGAAGGCCTACGTTGAAGGCTCGTTTGACCTGGGCCTGTACGCGGCGCGGCTGTTCGACGACACCACCACCCTTGAAAGCGAGGCCGAGCGCAGGCGCGCCCATGAACTGCTGGACCTGCTGACCCCGATCGTCAAATCCTGGCCCTCAGAGTTCTGCCTGAAGGCCAACGAACTGGCGATCCAGATACTCGGCGGTCATGGCTACACCCGCGAGTACCCGGTCGAGCAGTATTACCGCGACAACCGCCTGAACCCGATCCACGAAGGCACCCACGGCATCCAGTCCCTGGACCTGCTGGGACGCAAGCTGGAGCAGAACGGCGGTGCCGGGCTCAAGCAATTGATCCGCCTGGTGGCCGACACCACCGAACGCGCCCAGGCGCACGCATCGTTGACGTCCCTGCGTCAGCCACTGGAAGCCCTGGTGGCGCGCCTGCAATCAGTCACCCTCGGCCTGCTGACGGACCTGGCCCAAGGCAAGGTCAACAGCAGCCTCGCCAATTCGGCGCTGTACCTCAAGGTGTTTGGTCATATGGTCATCGGCTGGCGCTGGCTGGAGCAGGCCATCCGTGCCGAGGAAGGCCTGGCCAGGGGCAACGCAGCCGATAGCGATTTCTATCAAGGCAAGCTGCAAGCGGCGCGGTACTTCCTGACGTGGGAAGTGCCCGGTTGCCATCATGAACTGGCGCTGCTCGAGGCACGGGATGACACGTGCCTGGCGATGAGGGACGAGTGGTTCTGAGCTGGAGCCAGACTATTTCTCCCCCGGCTATACCCGGGGGAGAAATATATCGGCCGCCTTCGCGAGTAAGCCCGCTCCCACAAAGGGAACCGGAACCCCCTCTCAACTCAACTTGAAGCTTCCCATCTGTCGAGCCAAATCATCCGCCAGGCGCTGCAAGGTCTGGCAGTCGTCGCGACAAGCCCTGACCTCCCCAGCCGTAGCCCGCGCCAAGTCAGAAATCCCCTGTACATTGCGGTTGATCTCCTCAGTTACCGCCGACTGCTCCTCGGTAGCCGTCGCCACCTGATGATTCATGTCGCTGATGCGCTCGACCTGCCCTGTGATCGCCGTCAACGAAACACCAGTGCGCTGGCTCGACTCCACCCCAGTTCCCGTAGCCGCTTGCCCGGTGTGCATGGACGACACCGCATTTTCCGCCCCTTGCTTGAGGCTGCCAATGATCTGCTGGATTTCATCGGTGGATGCCTGGGTCCGTCGCGCCAGGGTGCGGACTTCATCGGCCACGACAGCAAAACCACGCCCCATGTCGCCGGCGCGGGCGGCTTCGATGGCGGCGTTCAGCGCCAGCAGGTTGGTCTGCTCCGAAATACCACGGATCACCGCCAGCACCTGATCGATGGACGCTACCTGATCCGCCAGCTGACCCACGGCCGCCGCCGCAACGCCGATCTCATCGGACATGCTTTCAATATGCCGGATCGAACCACCCACCACCTCCCGGGCCTGCAACGCTTCATCCCGGGCGGTTTGAGACGCTACAGCGGCGTTGCCCGCATTTTGGGCGATTTCCTGCACCGTGAGGCCCATTTCGTGGACGGCGGTGGCAACCATGTCCGTCATCTCCTGCTGCCGACCGGAGCGCTGGGCCGTGTTGTCCACTACGAGGGCTACTTGGCCGACTGCGGTGCGCAGGCGTTCGCTGGTGGCGAGTACTTCGCCGATCATGCCCCGTTGGCTTTCCAGGAAGCGATTGAAACCCCGCGCCAGATCACCCAGCTCATCGGCACGACTGGAATCTAACCGGTGGGTCAAATCTCCACCACCGCTACCGATAGCAACCAGCGCCGCTGTTACCTGGCGAATCGGACGGATCAATCCGCGAGCCAGCAGCACCACCAGAAGCAGGCATATGAACGCCACACCGAGGCCGATAAAACAGCTCATCCACATGGCACGACGGGCCTCGGCATAGATCTGCGACTGGGGCACTTCGGCCACCAGGGTCCAGCCCAGGTCACGCAGCGGCAGGCTCAGGGCGAGGAACTCTTCGCCGTCGCGCACGAACGCGCTGCTGGAAAGGTCTTTCTGTCCCATGACTGCCTGGGCGGCGGGAGCGCCGATCTGTTCGGACAATTGACGCTTGCCACTGAACCGGGCTTCGGGATGAACCTGGATCAGCCCGTCAGACCGCACCAGATAGACTTTGCCGCGCTCGCCAAAGCTGAAGTTCTCGATCAGTTGCGACAACTCCTTGAGCCGCAGACCAAGCCCGGCAATGCCGACAACCTTGCCAGCCTGTTCGACCTTGAGGTCGATAAACAACGTCAACTCACCCGTGGAGGTGTCACTGTCGATATTGAGGGTGCGCGGCTGGTTGCCATCCAGGAAGGAGTAGAACCACCCATCGGAAGGGTTGCTTCGGGCAAGGGTCCGGTCCAGGCCTTTTTCCGTGTAGTAGCGACCGGAATCGGCGCCCACGATCAACGCGGTAAAGGCGTTATGCCCAGCGCGGATACCTTCCAGATAACGCACGAAACCGGCTGTAGCTGCGCTGTCTTCCCCCCCGGCCAGCCACTCTTTCACCATGCTGTTGCTGGCGATGTCCTTGGCGGCCGTCAGCGGCTGGACCAGAATTCGCTCGATATCATTGCGCGTCGCTTCGATGCTCGACGGCAATGCCTGCTCCACGAGGTACTGCTGGGCAAGGCGATTGACCACGAGGGTATAAACGCCAACCACGATGAGAATGCTCACCAGCAGGGCGGTGCCCATGCCCAGAATCAACTGCCACTGAATACTGCGTCGCCAGAACCACATGAAGCACCCCCAGGGAATAAGATGCTGAAATCGCTGCAACAGCCGTGCCGATTGTATACAACCTTATCGACAATCTATTTCCTGGGTGTACTCACATTATTTTCAGGCTTGCTGGATAGTCTTGGAAATCACATCGACCGTGGCGTTGACCTGCTCTTGATAACGGTCGAGTTCGGCCTGGTGCTGCTTCTGCATTTCCATCTGTTGCGAACACAGGTTCATGGCCGCCAACACCAACAGACGGTCGCCGATCAGCGTCGGGTATTTTCTCTTGGTATCGGCCAGGGCGGCCTTGAGCATTGCAGCGGCGTCCAGCAAGGCCTGTTCCTGCCCGGCCGGCGCCTTGATCGAATAGTCTTCTCCCAGGATCGAGACGACCGTCACCCCATCGGCGCCGTGCTTCATGCGCTGACAGGACCGGTGCTGGCCCGCTCGATCAATGCCTGGATACGGGCGGCGGTAGTGCCGTGGAGTTCTTCCTGTTCCATCAGGCTCAGTTGCAGGCTTTCGTTTTCATCCTTGGCCCTGGCAAGTTCCGCGCTCAGGGTTTCGTTCAGGCCGGTGAGGTGACGATTCTGTTGCACCAGGTCATTGACCAGTTGTTCCAGCTGGCTGAGGGATGTTTCCAACATATTGATTTCCAGGCTTTTTCAAGGGGCGCGTACGATAAAGAAAAGTCATCGCCGATGCCATGGCTTGCAGGGCGACGATGCTTCGCTGGCGAGCTGTAGAGACTGCGAATGGGGAATCTGGTTCCTGCCCTTCGTCGCACCGACGATGTGGCTGTGCGACAAAAGCACGCAGCTGCCTCAAGACTTCAATCCCATGACCGATAAGTCAGTGACACCAGCCACAGCCCGCACGGACGCGCCTCTTCCCGGTACCCTCCATGTCCCTACGTAATATGAATATCGCGCCGCGGGCGTTCCTGGGCTTTGCCCTGATCGGCGCCCTGATGCTGGCGCTTGGGGTGTTCGCCCTGACCCAGATGAGCAAAATCCGCAGTTCCGGGGAGAATATCGTCGAGAACAGCGTACCCAGTATCCAGGCCCTGGACGAATTCACCCAGCTCACCCTGCGCCTGCGCGTATTGTCCTATCGCTTGCTGGTCAACCGCGAGCCGGATATCCAACAGAAAACCTTTGAGCTGTTCGAACAACGCAACCAGCAGATCCGCGTGGCCCAGACCGCCTATGAAAAACTCATCAGCGCTCCTGAAGAGCGGGCCGCTTATGATCAATACGTACAGCTGCTGGGTCAGTATCGTCAGCTCGAAGAGCAGATGAAGACGCTGTCACGCAACAATCAGATCGATGAGTTGCGCACACTGCTCAACACTGAGCTGCTGAGTAATTCAGACGCCATCAATGTCGTCATCAACCGGTTGAAGGAGATCAACAATCAGCAAGCCGAGGCGCTCAACCAAATAACGAAGCAACAGTACTCGACGGCTTTCAATTGGGTCGTTGCTCTGCTGGTCATCGCCACCGGCCTGACCTTGCTGTTCGCCTGGCTGCTGACCCACAGCATCACCCGCCCGATTGGCAGCGCCCTGGACGCCGCCGAAGAAATTGCCAAGGGCAACCTGACCTTACCAATCACCGTGGATGGCAATGACGAAGCCGGTCGCCTGCTGCGGGCGATGTCGACCATGCAGGAAAAGCTGCGCGACACCCTGCAGCGGATCTCCGGCTCGGCCACGCAACTGGCATCCGCCGCCGAAGAGCTCAACAGCGTCACCGACGAAAGCGCCCGTGGCCTGACCCGGCAGAACAACGAAATCGAACAAGCTGCCACCGCAGTCAACGAAATGACCAGCGCCGTGGAAGAAGTGGCGCGCAATGCGGTCAGCACCTCCGAAGCGTCGAAGAACGCTACCTCCTCCGCCGGCGACGGTCGGGACCTGGTGCAGGAAACCGTCAGCGCCATCGAACGCATGAGCGCCGATGTGCAAGGCACCGCCACGCTGATCGGCAACCTGGCGGATGAATCCCGCGACATCGGCAAGGTGCTGGACGTGATCCGCGGCCTGGCGGACCAGACCAACCTGCTGGCCCTGAACGCCGCCATCGAAGCCGCCCGTGCCGGTGAAGCCGGTCGCGGCTTTGCCGTGGTAGCGGACGAAGTGCGGGCCCTGGCCCATCGCACCCAGCAGTCGACCAGCGAGATCGAACGCATGATCGGCAGCATCCAGAGCGGCACCGAACAGGCCGTGGACTCGATGCGCAACAGCACCGAACGCGCCGAGTCGACGCTGAACATCGCCCGCGGCGCCGGCCTGTCCCTGGACACCATCAACACCGCCATCGTCGAAATCAACGAACGCAACCTGGTGATCGCCAGCGCCGCCGAAGAACAGGCCCAGGTGGCCCGTGAAGTGGACCGCAACCTGGTGAACATCCGCGACCTGTCGGTGCAATCGGCCACCGGCGCCAGCCAGACCAGCGCCGCCAGTGCCGAACTGTCGCGCCTGGCGGTGGACTTGAATAGCATGGTGGGGCGGTTCAGCCTCTGACCTGTTCGCGTTGCGGGCTTTGCTCTCTTCTGTGGGAGCAAGGCTTGCCCGCGATGAAGGCACCACGCTTCCTGGGCCCAGCTTCGGCCTCATCGCGGGCAAGCCTTGCTCCCACAGCAGCGAAAAATCTCCGCCCCCTGAAGGCAAGCCAAACCTTTTTTGACAGCATCACATTTCAACAGGTTAGAATCGCTGGCACGCAGGCTGCATGGTCAGTTTGTGCCCGTCTTTCAGTTTTCCCGGAGTACTGCCTTTGACTGCGACGACCATCAACAGCCTGTTCTTGATCGGCGCGTTGCTGGTAGGTGCGAGCATCCTGGTCAGTTCTCTTTCGTCCCGCCTGGGCATTCCGATCCTGGTGATCATCCTCGCCGTGGGCATGGTCGCCGGCGTCGATGGGGCCGGTATTCTTTTCGACAACTACGCCACGGCCTATCTGGTCGGTAACCTCGCGCTGGCCGTCATTCTGCTGGACGGTGGCTTGCGCACGCGGGTCTCTAGTTTCCGTGTGGCCTTGTGGCCGGCGCTGTCGCTGGCGACGGTCGGGGTGTTGATCACCACCGGATTGACCGGCCTGGCGGCGGCGTGGCTGTTCAACCTGAACCTGATCCAGGGCCTGCTGATCGGCGCCATTGTCGGCTCGACCGATGCCGCGGCGGTGTTTTCGCTACTGGGCGGCAAGGGCCTGAACGAGCGGGTCAGCGCCAGCCTCGAGATCGAATCCGGCAGCAACGACCCCATGGCGGTGTTCCTGACCGTGACTCTGATCGGCATGCTCGCCAGCGGCCAGACCGACCTGGAATGGAACCTGGTTGGGCATCTGGTGCGTGAGTTCGGCATCGGTGCGGTGCTCGGCCTGGGCGGCGGCTGGCTGATGTTGCAACTGGTCAACCGGATCAACCTGGCCAACGGCCTCTACCCGATTCTCGTCATCAGCGGCGGCCTGGCCGTGTTCGCCCTGACCAACGCCCTGCACGGCAGCGGTTTCCTGGCGGTGTACCTGTGCGGCCTGGTCATCGGCAATCGCCCGGTGCGCAGCCGCCACGGCATCCTGCACATGCTCGACGGCATGGCCTGGCTGGCGCAGATCGGCATGTTCCTGGTGCTGGGTCTGCTGGTGACGCCCCATGACCTGTTGCCGATCGCCCTGCCGGCCCTGGGCCTGGCGCTGTGGATGATCCTGTTCGCACGGCCGCTGTCGGTCATCGTTGGCCTGCTGCCCTTCAAGGCCTTCCATGGTCGCGAGAAAGCCTTCATCTCCTGGGTCGGTCTGCGTGGCGCGGTGCCGATCATCCTGGCGGTGTTCCCGCTGATGGCCGGCCTGCCCCACGCCCAGCTCTATTTCAACCTGGCGTTCTTTATCGTGCTGGTGTCGTTGCTGGTCCAGGGCACGAGCCTGCCCTGGGTTGCCAAGTTGCTGCACGTCACAGTCCCGCCGCAACCCTTGCCGATTTCCCGGGCAGCGCTGGAGGTTCATGTCACCAGCGAGTGGGAGTTGTTCATTTATCGCCTTGGCGCGGAAAAGTGGTGCATCGGCTCGCCCCTGCGAGACCTGAAAATGCCCGATGGCACACGTATCGCGGCGCTGTTTCGTGGCCAACAACTGCTCCATCCGTCGGGTAGTACGGTGCTGGAAACCGATGATCTGCTCTGCGTGATCGGCCATGAACATGACCTGCCGGCCCTTGGAAAACTGTTCAGCCAGGCGCCGCAAAGGGGCCTGGACCTGCGCTTCTTCGGCGACTTCGTACTCGAAGGAGACGCCCAGCTGGCCGCGGTTGCAGCCCTGTACGGCCTGAAGCTGGACGGCATCGATCCGGACATGTCCCTGGGCCGCTTCATTGCCCAGAAAGTCGGTGGCGCGCCGGTGGTCGGCGACCAGGTGGAGTGGAACAACACCTTGTGGACCGTCGCGGTCATGGACGGGAACAAGATCGGCAAAGTGGGCGTCAGATTCCCCGAAGGAAGTCGCCCGGGTCCCGGCTTGTTCCTCTAAACTGCTCCCATTCTTTAATTTGCTCGTCCGGTCTCTATGCCTACCCTGCGCTCTTTCTTCGCCATCGCCCTGCTGGGGCTGAGTCTTTCCGTCTGTACGCTGCAAGCTGCTGAACCGCCCACGAGCGACTCGGTGCAGGCCAGCCTGGACAAGATCGCCGACCGCAAACTGCCGGAAGCCGACCTGAAAGCCTTGCAAGCCGTATTGCAGGACACCCTGGCCCAGCTCGCCAGCAAGGCTGACTATGAGCGCAAGCTGCTCGCCCTCAAGCAACAGTTGGCCAGCGCACCAAAGCAGGACATCGAAAACCAGCGCGAACTGGCGCGGCTCAAGAACACTGCGGTGGTACCCGTGGCGCAGCGCTACGCCAACCTGCCGATTCCCCAGCTCGAGCAAATGCTGACGGAGCGCTCCACTCAGCAGAGCGACCTGCAAAAGGCCCTCGCCGACGCCAACAGCCTGATCATCACCGCCCAGACCCGCCCCGAGCGCGCCCAGGCCGAAATCGCCAGCAGCCAGACCCGCATCCAGCAGATCAATAGCATCCTCAAGGCCGGCCGGGACGCCGGCAAGCCCCTGAGCGCCGAACAACGCGACCAGCTCAACGCCGAACTGGCGGCCCTCAACGCGCTGATCCCGTTGCGTCGCCAGGAACTGGCCGGCAACAGCCAGTTGCAGGACCTGGGCAACGGCCAGCACGACCTGTTGATGGAAAAAATTTCCCGCATGGAGCAGGAAATCCAGGACCTGCAGAACCTGATCAACCAGAAGCGCCTGGCCCAATCCCAGGAGACGGTGACCCAGCAGTCCATCGAAGCCCAGAAGGCCGGCGGCAGCAGTCTGCTGGCAACCGAAAGCGCGACCAATCTGAAGCTCTCCGACTACCTGCTCAAGAGTACCGACCGCCTCAACGAAGTGACCCAGCAGAACCTGCGGACCAAGCAGTTGCTGGACAGTGTCACCCAGACCGACGCAGCCCTGGATGAGCAGATCAGCGTGCTCAAAGGCAGCCTGTTGCTCTCCAAGATCCTCTACAAGCAACGCCAGACCTTGCCGCGTCTGAAGCTGGACCAGAACCTCGCCGACCAGATCGCCGACATCCGTCTGTACCAGTTCGAAGTCAGCCAGCAACGGGAGCTGCTGAACAATCCGGGCACCTACGTGGACAACCTGTTGGCGTCCCAGCCGTCGGAGCAAGTCACGCCGCAGTTGCGCAAGACTCTGCTGGACCTGGCCCTGACCCGCATCGACCTGCTGGAACGCCTGAGCCGCGAATTGAGCGCGGTGCTCAACGAATCCATCACCCTGCAGCTCAACCAGAAACAATTGCTCAGCACCGCGCAAAGCCTGCGGGCGACACTCGAAGAACAGATGTTCTGGATTCCCAGCAACAAACCGCTGGATTTCGAATGGATGCGTGCCGTGCCGGCTCGCCTGGAAAAGCAGGTCAACTCGTTGCCCTGGACCTCGAGCCTCAGTGAACTGGCCGACGGCCTGACACAGCGGCCGCTGCTGTTTCTGCCCCTGGCTTTGGTGATCGGTGCGCTGCTGTGGCGACGCAAGCATCTCTATGCCCGGTTGAACAAGGTTCATCAGGACGTGGGCCACTTCAAGCGCGACAGCCAATGGCACACACCCCAGGCGATCCTGATCAATATCCTGCTGGCAATGCCAGTGGCCCTGGCGCTGGCCCTGTGCGGCCTTGCGTTGCAGATCGATGCCCGCGGCCAGAACGCCAACCTCGGCGCAGCCTTGTTGCAGATCGGCCAGGCCTGGCTGGTGTTCTATACCGCCTATCGCGTGCTGGCACCCGGCGGCGTGGCCGAGTTGCATTTCCGCTGGGAGAAACCGCAGGTCGAATTCCTCCAGGGCTGGATCCGTCGCCTCGGGCTGGTGGTGCTGGCGCTGGTAGCCGTGGTGGCTGTGGCCGAGTTGCAGCCTTCGACACTGGCCGATGACGTGCTGGGCATGCCAGTGGTATTGACCTGCTACGCCCTGATGGCCTGGCTGCTCAGCCGCCTGTTGCTCAGCAGCCCGACCCACCGCAATGCCTCCCTGTTCCGCAAGGCCGTCGGGGTGATTTTCACCGCGTTGCCCATCGCGCTGTTCGTCGCGGTGTGCTTCGGCTACTACTACACCGCGCTGAAGCTCAGCGACCGGCTGATCAATACCCTGTACCTGTTGATGTTCTGGCTGGTGATCGAGGCCACCTTCGTCCGCGGCCTGTCGGTAGCGGCCCGGCGCCTGGCGTACCAGCGTGCCCTGGCCAAACGCCAGGCGGCCAAGGAAGCCGGCGATGGCGAAGCAGTGGTCGAGGAACCGACCCTGGACATCGAGAAGGTCAACGAGCAGTCCCTGCGGCTGATCCGCCTGGCCCTGCTGGGCGGTTTCATCGCGGCGCTGTACTGGGTCTGGTCGGACCTGATCAGCGTGTTCTCCTACCTGGACAACATCACCCTCTACGAATACACCAGCGGCACCGGCGTCAACATGAGCATGGTGCCCATCAGCATCGGCGATTTGCTCGGTGCATTGATCATCGTCGGCATCACCTTCGCCCTGGCGCGCAACCTGCCCGGCCTTCTGGAAGTGTTCGTGCTGTCAAAACTGAACCTGGCCCAGGGCAGCGCGTACGCCACCACCACGTTGCTGTCCTACGTGATCGCCGGCGTCGGCTTCGTCACCACCCTGTCGACCCTGGGGGTGAGCTGGGACAAATTGCAATGGTTGGTGGCCGCGCTATCGGTGGGCCTGGGCTTCGGCATGCAGGAGATCTTCGCCAACTTCATTTCCGGGATCATGATCCTGTTCGAGCGTCCGGTACGGATCGGCGACACCATTACCATCGGCAACCTGTCGGGCACGGTCAGCAAGATCCGCATCCGCGCGACCACCATCACCGACTTCGACCGCAAGGACATCATCGTCCCGAACAAGACCTTCATCACCGGGCAACTGATCAACTGGTCGTTGACCGATACCGTCACCCGGGTAACCCTGAAACTGGGCGTGGACTACGGCTCGGACCTGGATCGGGTCCGGGAATTGCTGCTCAAGGCTGCCCGCGACAACCCGCGGGTACTGAAGGAACCGGAACCGATCGTGTACTTCCTGAACTTCGGGGAGAGTACCCTGGACCACGAATTGCGCATGCACGTGCGCGATCTCGGCGACCGCAACCCGGTACTGGACGAGATCAACCGTTTCATCAACCGTGAGTTCAAGAAGGAGCACATCAACATCTCCTTCCGGCAGATGGAAATCTATCTGAAGAACCTCAGCGGCCAGGAATACAAGCTGGTGCCCACCGAGCCCGACAAGAAAACCATTACGCCCGTGCCCTCGACCGTAGCCAGCATCAAACCGGTGCCAGAGCCGCCGCAAGACACACTCGACTGATGCGCGGTGCCACAAGGCATCGCGCCGGAGACGGCCATGAAAACGCTGGAAACCTTGTCCTTCGATAACCGCTTCGCTCGCCTGGGCGACAGTTTTTCGGCCCATGTGTTGCCCGAACCCATCGACAACCCACGACTGGTCGTCGCCAGCCCGGCAGCCATGGCGCTGCTGGACCTGGACCCGGCCGAAGCCCAGGCACCGCTGTTCGCCGAGCTGTTCGGCGGGCATAAGTTGTGGGCCGAAACCGAGCCCCGGGCGATGGTGTACTCCGGACATCAGTTCGGCCACTACAACCCACAACTGGGTGATGGCCGAGGCTTGCTGTTGGGCGAGGTGTACAACGAAGCCGGTGAACACTGGGACCTTCACCTCAAGGGCGCGGGCCAGACGCCGTTCTCCCGGATGGGCGACGGACGAGCCGTGTTGCGTTCTTCGATCCGTGAATTCCTGGCATCCGAAGCGCTTCATGCCTTGGGTATCCCCACCACCCGCGCCTTATGCGTGATCGGCTCGGACACCCCGGTGTGGCGTGAAAAGCAGGAGCGCGCCGCCATGGTGCTGCGCCTGGCGCCGAGCCATGTGCGTTTCGGTCATTTCGAGTACTTCTACTACACCAAGAAACCCGAGCTGCATGCAGCCCTCGCCGAACACGTGCTGAACCTGCACTTCGCCGAATGCCGCGAACAGCCGGAACCGTACCTGGCGATGTTCCGCGAAATCGTCGAACGCAACGCCGAACTCATTGCGAAATGGCAGGCCTATGGTTTCTGCCATGGCGTGATGAACACCGACAACATGTCGATCCTGGGCATCACTTTCGACTTCGGGCCGTTTGCCTTCCTCGATGACTTCGACGCCAATTTCATCTGCAATCACTCCGATGACCAAGGGCGCTATTCCTTCAGTAACCAGGTGCCCATCGGCCAGTGGAACCTCAGCGCCCTGGCCCAGGCCCTGACGCCGTTCATCAGCGTCGAAGCCTTGCGCGCGACCCTGGGCCTGTACCTGCCGCTTTACCAGGCCCATTACCTGGACCTGATGCGCCGGCGCCTCGGCCTGACCCGCGCCGAGGACGATGACCAGAAACTGGTGGAGCGCCTGCTGCAACTGATGCAGAACAGCGGCGTCGACTACAGCCTGTTCTTTCGGCGGTTGGGCGATCAATCTCCAGAACAGGCCGTCGCCAGGCTGCGGGACGACTTCGTCGACCTTATGGGCTTCGACGCCTGGGCCGCACTTTATATCGCTCGCGTCGGCCGTGAAGGCAGCGTCGATCAGGAGCAGCGCCGTATCCGCATGCACGCGGTGAATCCGCTGTATGTGCTGCGCAACTATCTGGCGCAGAACGCCATCGATGCAGCCGAGTCGGGCGACTACGAAGAGGTCCGCCGCCTGCATACCGTGTTGAGCCGCCCGTTCGAGGAGCAACCGGGCATGGACAGCTACGCGCAACGGCCGCCGGAGTGGGGCAAGCATCTGGAGATCAGTTGCTCGTCCTGAATGCCTGTGGCGAGATCATCAGATGAAGGTCTCGACCGATACGCCAAAGCGCTCGGCCAACCAGCGGATCTGCCGCAAGTTGAGCTGACGCTTGCCACTCAATATTTCCGAAACTACCGACTGGGTACCTACGCCCGGCAAATCACTCTGGCTCATGCCGTGCTCGCGCATCAGATAACGAAGCGCCTCGACACCGCTAGCCTTGGGCATGGGCCGGTGTTGATGGTCCCAGGCCTCGATCCATTCTCCAATGATGTCCACCAGGCTCATCAACGGATGTGCCTCATCTTCACCCACCCGCTCCAGCAACTCATCAAGAGCACCGGCCAGCCGATCGTAATCCTCTTCGTCCTTGGGTTTGCGCAGCAGAGGCGAGACAAACTCCCAATGGGCGGCCACTTGTTCTATTAGCGCACTCATTCCCTTTCCTCCTTCCACTTGCCTCTGTCGTATTCTTGATGATCCAGCACACATTTGATGTACAAGCGCTGAGGCCGGTATCGAACCACAGCGATCAGGCGCAACTTGTTTCCACCAATATCAAAAACATGCAGCGGGCCGACTTTATCGGTGGCGGGAAAAATGGCCTTCATCGCTGCGAAGTCCGACGGACTGTTGCGCTTGATCAGTCGATACCATTGGTCCAATGCACCGGCCGAGCGTGGCCACCTCTCCTTTGCTTCCCAAATGCGCTTCTCAGTGATCACATGCATGCAACGTCCTTATCGCATTTTGCTATGGAGGAGTTAAACACAAATTCGGAGTATCGCAAATTGCGATTAAACCGAAGAGGCAGACGCTAGGCTGCCGTCCTACTCAGCCTAGCTATCTGAAAGTTGAGGCCTCACTTAAAAGATGTGAGCAGATATGAAGAAACCCGCTTACCCGACCTTATCGTTCCCCTGCTCAGGCGTCTCGATTCCCGGCTCTGCCTCTGCGGCATCCTTGTCAGTTGGTTTGGCCGGCGTTTTTTTCTCGGGATAGCCGGGCAGGCCGCGGGCATCTTCCGGGGTCAGTTCGTCTCGTTCGTGACGACGATCAATGGCATAGGCTGGAGCGGCGTTCGGGTCTTCGTCGCGACCGGCGGTGCCGAGTACCCAGCCGTCGTCGTTGGGGTTGTCCTGCGGTGCGTGCGTGACAGGTTCTCGAGGATGGCTCATGGGACCTCCTTGGGTTGCGAACAGATGCGTTGTGGTCTTTTTGAGGCCATCGAAGGGCGTCAGTGCGGCGCATCTGATGAATGGCAACCTTGATAAACCGCCTCGGCGACACCAGATCAGCGTCATGACTGTTTTTTGGAGCCCACCATGTCTGAGCCGATGCTGATTCCCTGCCCCCATTGCAACGGGCTCAATCGCCTGGCTGCCGAACGTTTGGGCGACCAGCCCAAGTGCGGGCGCTGCAAGGCCCCGGTGCTATTGGACAAGCCGTTCGAACTGAAACAGGGTGACTACGCCAGCCAGGTCAAGGGCGACCTGCCGCTGTTGGTGGATGTGTGGGCGGATTGGTGCGGGCCCTGCAAATCCTTTGCGCCGGTATTCGAGCAGGCTGCCACGCAACTGACCGGCAAATGCCGGCTGGCCAAGCTCGACAGCGAAGCCAATCCCCAGCTGTCGGCACAGCTGGGGATTCGCTCGATTCCCAGTCTGATCCTGTTCAGGAATGGCAAGGAGGTCGCGCGCCAGAGCGGAGCGTTGCCCTTGCCGCAATTGATGAGCTGGCTGCGCAGCCAGGGGATCTGAAGCTACTTCATTGTGGGAGCGAGCCTGCTCGCGATGCGCAGGCACATTCAACATCAATGTGCCTGTCAGTCCGCTATCGCGAGCAGGCTCGCTCCCACATGGGCGGCAGAAGCCTGTTGATCAGGCGTTTTCCAGCAACCCATGCAACTCCACGAACTGCTGGGTCAGCTTGTGCCGTGCGTCCAGGTGAATCAGCGGGAGGCTGGCCTGATGGGATTCACGCATGCGCACCGAACTGCTCAGGTACACCGGCAGCACCGGCAAGCCCTCGGCGATCAGTTCGTCGAGTATCTGTTGCGGCAGGCTGGCCCGGGCCTGGAACTGATTGACCACGATGCCTTCGATCTCCAGGCCCTCATTATGGTCCTCCTTGAGTTCTTCGATTTCCGCCAGCAGGCCATACAACGCCTGACGGGAAAAACTGTCGCAATCGAACGGGATCAATACCCGATCTGCCGCAATCAACGCTGAAACCGCATAGAAATTCAGAGCCGGCGGCGTATCCAGGTAAATCCGATCGTAATCCTCGTCCAACTCTTCGAGCAGTTTGCGCAGCTTGTTGATCTTGTGTTTCGCCTCAAGCTTGGGCTGCAGATCCGTCAGCTCGGCAGTGGCGGTGATGACATGCAGGTTATCGAACGGCGTTTCGTAGATATCGACCTTGTTCTTCTTCGAAAAGGGGCCGGACGACAGGGTTTGCTTGAAGAATTCGGCAATGCCCATGGGGATGTCGTCGCCGGTGAGGCCGGTCAGGTATTGGGTGGAATTGGCCTGTGCATCCAGGTCAACCAACAACGTGCGATACCCTTCGCTGGCACTGACGGCCGCCAGATTGCAGGCGATGCTGGACTTGCCCACGCCACCTTTCTGATTGAATACCACGCGCCGCATGTCAAAACCTCCGTGTATCAAAGATCCCCGAGTGTAGTAGGCGATGACACCGCTTCGCTACCTTCAACACGGATGGCCTACAGCGTTAGTGGCTTTTTCCGGTCAATAAGCGTCAATTCGCCAGGAGGATGACGGAAGCAACTGACAGACAGCTTGGGCATAATCGCAATAATGAGATGGCCGAGCCGGGACGAACCCACCGTCAGGTTTTCCCGCTTAAATGTAACCATTGTTTGCTACAAGCCAACGGCACCGGGATAATGCGCGCCATTTGGGTCGCAAGGCCATGCTGGGTTGAACGCGGGTCAAACCACTGAACCGTGACAATAAAAAGCCCGCAGGGGTGGGATGAATCTTTTGCTCAATTTCAATATCGCCCAATGGCGCGCATGGGCCCCTGGGCTCGAAAGCGTGGACGACTGGCAGGCGTGGAGCCGACAGCCGGTGATATTGCCCGCCAACGATGTCGCCCCCGATGTCTCGTTCCTGCCGGCCATGCAGCGCCGCCGTCTCAGCCGCCTGGCGCGGATGGCCTTCAGCGTCGGCTGGCCCCTGGCCGAAGGCCGGCCGAACCTGCCGTTGGTCTTTATTTCCCGCCACGGCGAAACCCCGCGCACGTTCGAGATCCTCAAGGACCTGGCAGCCGACCAGCCGTTGTCGCCCACCCAGTTCAGCCTGTCGGTGCATAACGCAGTGATCGGCCTGTGGTCGATCATGCGCAACGAAACCAGCGAGATGACCGCCCTGGCCGCCACCGGCGACGGGCTGGAACATGGTGTACTGGAAGCCGCCGCGCTGTTGAATGAAGGTGCACCAGCGGTATTGCTGGTGATCACCGAAGAACAACCGCCCCAGGTCTATGCGCCTTGGGTCGACGACGTACCGTTTCCCTATGCGATGGGGCTTCTGCTGACCCGGGGCGACGACTGGCAACTGGCCCTGTCCACCCCGGAGGTTCAACCGCCGGGCAGCGACTGGCCCCATGCCCTGGATCTGCTGCGTACGCTGCTGAACAACGAAACCACCTGCCAACATGCCTGGAAGAATCGTGTATGGACCTGGCAACGCAACCGGTGACCGGCAAGCATCGCGACGCCTATTACTGGCGCCTGCTCGCGACCGCCGCAAGCTTCGCCCTGTTCGGGCTGGGCGGGCTGTGCCTGCGGTTGCTGGTGTTTCCGCTGCTGGCCTGGTGGCCCGGCGATCCCGAGGTCCATCGGCAACGGGCCCGGCGCACGGTTGGACGGCTGTTCTGGTTCTTCATCCGGTTCATGGCCCGCACCGGCGTGCTCACCTATCAGATCGACGGGGCAGACAAACTCGGCCGGCCCGGGCAGATGATCATCGCCAATCATCCGTCGCTGATCGACGTGGTGTTTCTGATCGGACTGGTGCGCGATGCCAACTGCGTGGTCAAGCAAAGCCTCTGGGACAATCCCTTCACCCGCGGCCCGTTGCGCTCCACCCAGTACATCAGCAACGACGGCAGCATGGACATGCTCGACGCCGCCAGCGACGCCCTGAAGAATGGCCAGACCCTGATCGTGTTCCCCGAGGGTACGCGCACCCAGCCAGGCAAAGCGCCGGCCTTTCATCGGGGTGCCGCGGCCATCGCCCTGCGGGGTGCGAAAATCCTTACGCCCGTGACCATCAAGGTCAGCCCGACCACCCTGACCAAGGCCGAACCCTGGTATCGCATTCCCCAACGCCGCGTGCACTTCAGTTTTCACGTGGGGGCCGATATAGATCCACAAGCGTTCACCACGCTCGGCCCACCGCCCCTTGCTTCGCGCAGGCTCAACGATTTTTTGCATCACTATTTCATCAAGGAGCTCGCCGAAGATGAGCGATCTGCACCGTGACATCAAACAGCTGATCATCGACGCCCTCGGCCTGGAGGACATCGAGGTCGACGACATCGGTGATCACCAGACCCTGTTTGGAGAAGGCCTGGGCCTGGACTCCGTGGATGCCCTGGAGCTTGGCCTGGCGATCCAGAAACAGTACGGCATCAAGATAGATGCCGACGCCAAGGACACCCGCAACCATTTCAGCAATGTGGCAAGCCTTGCGGCCTTCGTCACTGCAAAACGCGCTTGAGACCGGACCATGCAAACTCGTGACGACATTTTCAACACCCTGCGCGATGCCCTGGTGGAGCTTTTCGAACTGGACCCTGAGCGCGTGACGCTGGAATCGAACCTGTATCAGGACCTGGAAATCGACAGCATCGACGCAGTCGATCTGATCGACCACATCAAGCGCCAGACCGGGAAGAAAATCGCGGCCGAAGAATTCAAGACAGTGCGCACCGTCAACGACGTGGTCGAGGCGGTCTATCGACTGGTCCAACCGGCCGCATGAGCCGGCTGATTGGCCTTGGCCTGCTATTGGCGGGCCTGTTGTACCCCTTTGCGGTGTATTTCGGCATGGAGCATTTCGCCCCCTGGCAGTTCGGACTGCTGCTGGGTAGCCTGTGGCTGGCTCGGGCCTTGCTCGTCAACCGGAGGCTCGGCAAAGGCGGGCCGGGCAATTTCTGGATGGCGATCGCGGCGATCATGTTCTGCGGGTTGCTCGCGCTGTTCGATAACCCGCTCCTGCTGCGTTGGTATCCGGTACTGATCAGTGCCTTCATGCTCGGGATATTCGCCCTGAGCCTGAAATACGGCCCGCCGATGATCGAACGCATAGCCCGCCTGCGTGAGCCGCAACTGCCGGCAAAAGCGGTGGTGTATACCCGCCAGGTCACGGTGGCCTGGAGTGTGTTTTTCCTGTGTAACGGTTTGCTCGCCGCCGCCCTGACCCTCTGGGCACCGCTGAGTTGGTGGATGTTGTACACCGGCCTGATTTCCTACGGATTGATGGGGCTGCTGTTTGCCATTGAATGGCTCATACGACAAAGGGTAAGAGGCCGCCCATGAATTGGATAAAACTTGAGCAGGTGCTGCTCAAGGCTCAGCCGGAGCGCGCAGTTGCAGTCGATCCGGCGCTCAGTCATTCGCAGCTGCGGGACGAGGCGCTGTGCCTGGCCGCAGGCCTGCGCGCTCGCGGTGTACAGCGTATGGCCGTGCACCTGGAAGACGCCGCCGACCTGGCCATAGCCCTGCTCGGTGCCTGGGGTGCCGGGGTGCGCGTCCTGCTTCCGGCCGACCTTCAGGCCCAGACCCGCCAGCGCTGGTCGGCCGAGGTCGACCTGTGGCTGACCGACCAACCTGGCGACACCCAGCCTGGCGACCTGCGGCTGGCCCCCCTGGAGCCTGTCGAGCTGGACCTCGACCAATGCTGGCTGAGCCTGTGCACCTCCGGCTCCAGCGGCGAGCCCAAGCGCATCGAGAAAAACCTGCGCCAGTTGAGCAATGAAGTCCAGGCCCTGGAGCAGTTGTGGGGCGACGACCTGGGCACGGCCTGCATGATTGGCAGCGTCGCCGCCCAGCACATCTATGGGCTGTTGTTCCGGGTGCTGTGGCCGCTGTGCGCCGGACGGCCGTTCGTGCGCCGGCAATTGGCGTTCCCGGAAGACCTGCAACGCGCCAGCCGCGAGCACCCGGTCTTCGCCTGGGTCGCCAGCCCGGCGCTGCTCAAGCGCATGGGCGACAACCTCGACTGGGCGGCCCTGAGTAGCGTGCGTCGGGTGTTCTCCTCCGGCGGCGCCTTGCCGGTCGAGGCCGCCCGGAGCCTGCGGCAGCGCCTGGGCCAATGGCCGACGGAGATATTCGGCAGTTCGGAAACCGGTGGCATCGCTTGGCGCCAGGGTGATGAACGGTGGCTGCCCTTTGCCGGTGTCGAACTGAGCCAGGACAGCGACGGCGCCTTGCTGATCGTCTCGCCCTATCTGCCGCCCGGCCACGTGGAACACACCGCAGACGCAGCGCGGATTGACGCCGATGGGCGCTTCGAACTGCTCGGACGCCTGGACCGCATCGTCAAGCTCGAAGAAAAGCGCATCTCCCTGCCAATGCTGGAACAGGCACTCATGACCCACGACTGGGTAAGCGAAGCGCGGCTGGGCGTGGTGCGGGAGAATCGCGCCTCCCTCGGCGCTCTGTTGGTACTGAGTGAAACAGGCCTGCGCGCCTTGCGTAACCAGGGCCGTCGCGCCGTGACCGAAGCGTTGCGTCGTCACCTGAGCGGGCATTGCGAGACACTGGCCCTGCCACGGCGCTGGCGCTGGCTACGCCAGTTGCCCCTCAACGCCCAGGGCAAGCTGCCCCAGGCCGAGGTCGAAGCCCTGCTGATGGCAGCGCGTCCAAAGACGCCTGACGTGCTGGAGCAGGTCGAGACCGACGGCGAATGGAACCTGCAATTGGTCGTGCCACCGGACCTGGCGTACTTCAGCGGCCACTTTCCCAGCGCCCCTGTCCTGCCCGGCGTGGTGCAGGTCGACTGGGCCCTGAGCCTGGGCAGGCAACTGCTGAACCTGCCGCCGCGCTTCGTCGGGATGGAAGTGTTGAAGTTCCAGCAACTGGTACGTCCTGGCGATGAAATCCAGCTGCATCTGCGCTTCGACCGCGAGCGCGGCAAGCTGTACTTTGCCTACCGCAATGATACGGCGGCGTGCTCCAGTGGGCGGATTGTCTTGGGGGCGGCTGATGCCTGATTTTCCTGAACACACCGCCCCATTGTGGCGAGGGGATTCATCCCCGCTCGAGTGCGCAGCACTCGCCAACGAATTGTGGTGCTGCACAGGACTTGGGGTCGCTGCGCAACCCAGCAGGGCGGTGCGACGCTTCGCTGAATCCCCTCGCCACAAGGATTCGGTGGAAGGCAAAAGACATGTATAACCCCTGCGCCATCATCCCCGTCTACAACCACGAAACCGCCATTACGGCAGTGGTCCAGGCCTTGCTCGCCAATGGCCTGCCCTGTGTATTGATCGACGACGCCAGCAGCCCGGCCTGCGCGGCGGTGCTGGAGCAACTGGCGGTCGATGAGCGGGTTCATCTGGCCAGGCTGGCGGTCAACCAGGGCAAGGGTGGCGCCGTTATGACCGGCCTGCGGGAAGCCGCGCGCCTGGGCTTCAGCCATGCCTTGCAGGTGGACGCCGATGGACAGCACGATCTCGGCGATGTGAAAACTTTCATCGAACAATCCCGCGTCCACCCGGAAGCGGTGATCTGCGGTTACCCGCAATACGACGCCAGCGTGCCGAAAGGTCGCCTGTACGCTCGCTACCTGACCCACGTCATGGTCTGGATCAACAGCCTGTCCTTGCAGATCCGCGACTCCATGTGCGGCTTTCGGGTCTACCCCCTGCCGGCGACCCTGGCGCTGATCAACTCGACGAACATTGGCAAGCGCATGGATTTCGATTCGGACATCCTGGTGCGACTGGCCTGGCGCAACCAGCCGATGTACTGGCTGCGCACCCGGGTCCACTACCCCCAGGACGGGGTTTCGCACTTCCGTCTGTTCCGCGACAACGTACTGATTTCCAGCATGCACACCCGCTTGTTCTTCGGCATGCTGGTACGTTCTCCCCTGATTCTCTGGCGACGGTGGCGGACATGAGTCTTCAGGCAGACAAACAGCACTGGGCCGACCGTCAGGAGCGCGGCAGTTTCTGGCTGATGAAACTCACGGCGTTCGCCGCCAAAGTGCTCGGCCGTCGTTTGCTGAGCCCGGTGCTGTACGGCATCGTCCTGTACTTCTTCATTTTCGGTCGCAGCGCTCGCCAGGCAGCCTGGCAGTATCAGCAGCGCCTGGCCGACTGGAGCGGCCGTATCGAGCTGCGCCCGACCCACCGGAAAGTCTTCGGGCAGTTCATGGCGTTCGCCGACTCGCTGCTGGACAAGCTCGACGTGTGGAACGGCAAACTGAGCATCGACCAGATCGAAATCGTCGATACGGCACTGCTGCGCAATCATCTGCGTGACACTCGCGGGCAGATGCTGGTGGGCGCGCATCTGGGCAACCTGGAAATGTGCCGGGCCCTGGCCGAACTGGGCGAAAAAGTCACCATGAACGTGCTGGTGCACACCAAGCACGCCGAGCAATTCAATCGGCTGCTGGGTGAAGCCGGCGCCACGCATCTGCGGCTGATCCAGGTCAGCGAATTGGATCCGGCGGTGATGCTGCAACTGAGCGAGCGCCTGGAGCGTGGCGAGTGGCTGGCGATTGCCGGTGACCGCGTACCGCTGCATGGCGGACGCAGCGTGACCGTGGACTTCATGGGGCACCCGGCCGCGTTCCCCCAGGGGCCGTGGTTGATGGCCGGCCTGCTGAAATGCCCGGTCAACCTGCTGATGTGTCTCAAGCACGAGGGGCGTTATCGCGTCACCCTCGAGCCCTTCGCCGATGCCGTGGTGTGGAAACGCACCGAACGCGAGCGAGTGATTGCCCACTGGGCCGGTCGCTACGCCGAGCGCCTGGCGCAGTATTGCCTCCAGGCCCCCCAACAGTGGTTCAACTTTTACCCATTCTGGAAGACCGATGACGATGCCCACTCTTGAGCCGGTAACCTTCGGCGAACACGCCCTGCGCATCGAAGACGTGCTGGCCCTGGCCAACCGCCAGGCGCCGACGCAGTTGCAGGATGATCCGGCGTTCCGCCAGCGCATCGCCAAGGGTGCGCAATTTCTCGACTCCCTGCTGGACAAGGAAGGCGTGATCTACGGCGTGACCACCGGTTATGGCGATTCCTGCGTGGTGGCCGTGCCGTTGCACCACGTCGAGGCCCTGCCGCGCCACCTGTATACGTTCCACGGCTGCGGCCTGGGCAAGTTGCTGGATGCCCAGGCCACCCGCTCGGTGCTGGCCGCGCGCTTGCAGTCGCTGTGCCATGGCGTCTCCGGGGTACGGGTCGAATTGCTGGAACGCCTCCAGGCCTTTCTCGAACACGACATCCTGCCGCTGATTCCGGAAGAAGGTTCGGTGGGTGCCAGCGGCGACCTGACGCCGCTGTCCTATGTGGCCGCGACACTCTCCGGTGAACGTGAAGTCATGTACCGTGGCGAGCGCCGGCTGGCCGCCGATGTACACCGCGAACTGGGCTGGACCCCGCTGGTGCTGCGACCCAAGGAAGCCCTGGCGCTGATGAACGGCACCGCCGTGATGACCGGCCTCGCCTGCCTGGCCTTCGCCCGGGCCGACTACCTGCTGCAACTGGCGACCCGCATCACCGCGCTGAACGTCGTCGCCCTGCAAGGCAACCCCGAGCACTTCGACGAGCGCCTGTTCGCCACCAAGCCACACCCGGGACAGATGCAGGTTGCCGCGTGGCTGCGCAAGGACCTGGCGATCGATGCGCCGACCGCGCCGCTGCACCGCCTGCAGGATCGCTACTCCCTGCGTTGCGCGCCCCATGTGCTCGGCGTGCTGGCCGACAGTCTGAACTGGTTGCGCGCGTTCATCGAAACCGAACTCAACAGCGCCAACGACAATCCGATCATCGACGCCGAAGCCGAGCGGGTGCTGCACGGTGGGCATTTCTATGGCGGGCACATCGCCTTCGCCATGGACAGCCTTAAGAACCTGGTGGCCAACGTCGCCGACCTGCTCGACCGGCAACTCGCCCTGTTGGTGGACGAGCGCTACAACCATGGCCTGCCGAGCAACCTGTCCGGCGCCAGCGCCGAGCGGGCGATGCTCAACCATGGCTTCAAGGCCGTGCAGATCGGCGCCAGCGCCTGGACCGCCGAAGCCCTGAAAAACACTATGCCGGCCAGCGTGTTCTCGCGCTCCACCGAGTGCCACAACCAGGACAAGGTCAGCATGGGCACCATCGCCGCCCGGGACGCGATCCGCGTGCTGGAGCTGACCGAACAGGTCGCCGCCGCGACATTACTGGCGGCCAACCAGGGCGTGTGGCTGCGCAGCCGTGCCGAGGACGCGCGCCCGCTGCCCCCGGCCCTGGCCGCCATGCACGAACAGCTGGCCGGGGATTTCCCGCCGGTCATCGAAGACCGCGCCCTGGAAGCCGAACTGCGCCTGTGCCTGCAACGCATCGCCGAGCAACACTGGAGGCTGCATGCGTAGCCAGGGCGTGCTGCATGTCGAGACGCAGATTGTCGTGCCGTTTTTCGACGTCGATTCGATGCACGTGGTCTGGCACGGCCACTACGTCAAGTACCTGGAAGTGGCCCGCTGCGCCTTGCTCGACCAGATCGACCACAACTACAACGACATGCTCGCCGCCGGGTACGCGTGGCCCGTGATCGACCTGCAGTTGCGCTACGTGCGCAGCGCGGTGTTCGGTCAGGCCCTGACCGTGCGTGCCAGCCTGGTGGAGTGGGAGAACCGGTTGAAGATCAACTACCTGATCAGCGACACGCTCACCGGCGAACGCCTGACCCGTGCCAGCTCGGTGCAGGTGGCCGTGGACGTCACGACCCGCGAGATGCTGCTGGTCTCGCCCCGGGTGTTTGTCGACGCCGTCGAAAGGAAACTGTCATGAAACGCCTGTCCCTCTGGTTGCTACTGTTCTGCCTGTCGCCCCTGGCCGAGGCCCAAACCTTCGACTTGCAGCAACTGAGCGAACAGCTGGCCCGCCCGGATGTCATCCACGGTCAGTTCATCCAGGAAAAGCACTTGCGCGCCCTGCCTCAACCACTCGTCAGCAAGGGGCATTTCGTGCTGGCGAAAAAGCAAGGCCTGCTGTGGCTGCTGCGGACGCCGCTGCAACAGGACTACCGCATCACCGCCCAGGGCATCGCCCGGCGGGATGGCAATGCTTGGCAGATGCTGCCGAACAAGAGTGCCGGCGCCGAGCAGAACCGGCTGTTCCTGGCCGTTTTGCAGGGTGACAGCACTGGCCTGCTGCGGGATTTCGAGCTGAGCCTGTCTGGCGAGCCGCAGCAGTGGAGGTTGACCCTGACCCCGCGCTCGGTGTTGCTCAAACAGGTGTTCAACCAGATCAACATCGACGGCGGCGACCTGGTACAGCGCATCGAATTGCTGGAAACCCAGGGCGACAGCACGGTGTTGCGCATGCAGGACAGCGTCGCCACGCAACCCTTGAGCGAAGCGGAGCAACATGATTTTGCCGAGTGAACGCAGCCTGCCACGACTGTTCCTGATCCTGCTGCTGGCAGTGCTGGCGCTCGCCGGTTGGCAATGGCGCAACGGGGCGCCACTGTCGGTCAATCTCATGGAGTTGGTGCCGGGCACGTCCCCCGATGCCCTGGAGCTTGTCGCTGAACAGCGCATGCAGGAGCCGCTGAATCGCGAGGTGCTGGTGCTGGTCGGTCATGCCGACCGCCAGCAAGCCATCGCTCTGGCGCAAACCCTTGGCGAACAATGGCAGGCCAGCGGCCTGTTCGATAAGGTCCAGTGGACGCTGCAAGCCGATTTGCCGGCGTTGCGTACGCAATTGCTGAACGGACGACTGGCGATGCTCTCGGGTGCGGATCGTCAGCAACTGATCGAACAGCCCCAGGCGTTCATCCAGCAGCGGGTGCAGGCTCTGTTCGACCCGTTCAGCGGCTTCAGCCTGGTACCGAGCCAGGATGACTGGCTGGGCCTGACCGGGCGCATCCAGAACAGCCAGCCCCAACGCGGCTCGATACAACTGGATGTGGGCAGCGGTGCATTGATCGCCGATGCCGACGGAAAAAGCTGGGTGATGCTACGGGCTCGCACCCAAGGCAACGCCTTCGACATGAACCTGCCGCTGCAAGTGGCCGATCTGCTGCAACGCAGCCGCGACCAGGCAAGCCAGGCCCAGGGCCAGCTGTTGGCAGCCAGCGGCTTGCTGTACGCCGCCAGCGGCCAGCAACAGGCATCAAAGGAAATCACCTGGGTCGGCGGTGGCGCGACCGTCGGCATTCTGTTGCTGTTGTTGCTGGCCTTCCGACGCCTGCGGGTGTGGCTGGCGTTCGTGCCGGTGCTGGTGGGCATGCTGTTCGGTGCGGTGGCCTGCGTGGCGCTGTTTGGGCACATGCACATCATGACCCTGGTACTGGGCTCGAGCCTGATCGGCGTGGCGGTGGACTATCCGCTGCACTACCTGTCCAAGAGCTGGAGCCTCAAGCCGTGGCGCAGTTGGCCGGCCCTGCGCCTGACCCTGCCGGGGCTGAGCCTCAGCCTGGCGACCACCTGCATCGGCTATCTGGCCCTGGCCTGGACGCCCTTCCCGGCCCTGACCCAGATCGCCGTGTTTTCCGCCGCCGGGCTGGTCGGCGCGTACCTGACGGCGGTCTGTCTGCTGCCAGCGCTGCTCAAGGGCATGGACCTGCGTCCCGCTCAATGGCCGCTACGGTTCTGCGAGCAATTGCTCAAGGTCCGCGAAGCACTGCTGGCTCGGGTTCCCGCGCCGATCCTGCTGGCGCTGCTGCTGATTTTCTGCGCCGGTGGGCTTTGGCACCTGAACACGAAAAACGACATCCGCCAATGGATCGGCACGCCCCAGCACCTGACTGACGAGGCCCGCGACATCGCCCGCATCACCGGTTTCCAGCCCACCAGTCAGTTCTTCCTGATCCGTGCCGATAATCAACCCCAATTGCTGGAGCGCCAGACCGCCCTCAACGAGCGGCTGGAACAGTTGATCGGCCTGGAAAAACTCCAGGGCTACCTGTCGCTGAACCAACTGGTCAGCGCGCCAGCCGAACAACAGAAGGTTCGTGAAGCCCTGGCCCGGCTCCCGGCGTTCTGGCACCCCCTATTGGACCTCGGCGTACCGGTCGCTGCCTTGCAGGCGGAGCTGGCCCAATTGCAGGCCTTGCCGGTGGAAGACATCGATGCTGCACTGTCCGGTCCGTTGGCCGAGCCATACCGCACCCTCTGGCTCGGCCCGACCGCGCAAGGCGTGGCCGCGATAGTCAGCTTGCAAGGCTTGAACGACGCCGCGCTGCTGCGCTTGCAGGCGGTGGACCTGCCCGGTGTGCAATTGGTGGATCGCCTGGGCGATCTGAACCGGGTGTTCGCCGCCACGCAGATCAGCGCCGCCGAACTGAAACTGGCTTCCTGCGTACTGATCGTGCTGGTACTGATCTGGCCGTTCGGCGTCAGGGCAGCTTTGCGCATCGTGGTCCTGCCGCTGCTGGCCGCGCTGTGCAGCCTGGCGAGCCTGGGCTGGCTGGGGCAGCCGCTGACGCTGTTCAGTCTGTTCGGTCTGTTGCTGGTGACGGCCATCGGTGTCGATTACGCGATCCTGATGCGCGAGCAGATCGGCGGCGCCGCCGTAAGTCTGCTGGGCACCTTGCTCGCGGCGATCACCACCTGGCTGTCGTTCGGCTTGCTGGCGCTTTCCAGTACGCCGGCAGTGAGCAACTTCGGCCTGGCGGTAAGCCTGGGGCTGGCGTTCAGCTTCCTGCTGGCCCCGTGGGCCGGGCGCCAGGCGCATGCAACGCCGGTGATGGAACCCGCCCCATGATGATTACCCCTCCTCTTATTCGAACATCGCTGCCTCGGCAAGGAGTCCAAATGCCTGCAATTGAAATGGAACGTCGCCAGGTCGTCATCATCGGCGCAGGGCCGTCCGGCGCCATCGCCGCCGCGCTGCTCAAGCGCAAGGGCCACGATGTGCTGATCATCGAACGCCAGCATTTCCCCCGGTTCTCCATCGGCGAGAGCCTGCTGTCCCATTGCCTGGACTTCGTCGAAGAGGCCGGCATGCTCGACGCGGTGAATGCCGCGGGTTTCCAGCGCAAGAACGGGGCGGCTTTCGCCTGGGGCGAGCGCTACAGCGCCTTCGATTTCGGCGACACCTTCAGCGAAGGCAAGCCCACTACGTTCCAAGTACAACGCGCCGACTTCGACAAGCTGCTGGCCGACCAAGCCGCATTGCAAGGGGTGGAGATCCGCTATGGCGAAACCATCGCCAGGGTCGATTTCAACCTCGTCAAACCGCAGCTGTGCGTGCAGCGCGAGGACGGCAGCGAGTACTGGATCGAGGCCGATTTCGTCCTCGACGCCAGTGGCTACGGTCGAGTCCTGCCGCGCTTGCTGGACCTCGAGGCGCCGTCGAATTTCCCGGTGCGCCAGGCGGTATTCACCCATGTCGAGGACCGCATCGATGCGCCGGCCTTCGACCGGGAGAAAATCCTCATCACCACCCACCCGACCCAACGCGACATCTGGTTCTGGACCATTCCGTTCAGTGGCGGGCGCTGCTCGGTTGGCGTGGTCGCGGCGGCGGAACATTTTGCCGGCCGCACCGACGACCTCGACGCCTGCCTGCGGGGTTTCATCGATGAGACCCCAAGTCTCGCCCAGGTGCTGGACAACGCCGTGTGGGACACCCCGGCACGGACCATCGGCGGCTACTCGGCCAATGTCAAAACCCTGCATGGCCCCGGTTTCGCCCTGCTGGGCAACGCCGCGGAATTCCTCGACCCGGTGTTTTCCTCCGGCGTGACCATCGCCATGCGTTCGGCAAGCATGGCGGCTGACGTATTGCATCGTCAGTTGCAAGGTGAAAGCGTGGACTGGCAAAGCGAGTTCGCCGACCCGCTCAAGCGCGGTGTCGATACCTTCCGCTGCTACGTCGAGGGCTGGTACGCCGGCACCTTCCAGGACGTGATCTTCTATACCGAAGGTTCTTCCGACATCCGCCGCATGATCAGCTCGATCCTGGCCGGTTATGCCTGGGATCAACGCAACCCGTTCGTCAGCGAACCCAAGCGTCGCCTGCGCATGCTCTCGGAAATCTGTGCGAGCCCGGCCCATGAGTGAGATGAACTACCTGAGCGACAACTACGTCGAAGAAACCCGCTTCGGCTTCTGGTTCCTGCGCAGCCACACCTGGCAGCATCATGTGCTGCGCGTGGCGATCAATGACCTGCGCAGCCTGTTCAGCACACCCTTGCCGGCCGCCCCGGTGCTGCTGGATGCCGGTTGCGGCCAGGGCAAGTCGTTCCAGTACCTGCGCCAGGTGTTCGCACCACAACGGCTGATCGGCGTCGATGCCGATCCCCACAGCCTGGCGCTGAGCGCCGAAGAAGCGGCCCGCCAGGGCATGGCCGTGGAACTGATCGGCAGCGACTGCGCAACCCTGGCGGTACCGGATGCCAGCGTCGACCTGTTGTTCTGTCACCAGACCTTCCATCATCTGGTGGAACAGGAAAAGGCCCTGGCCGAGTTCTATCGCGTGCTCAAGCCCGGCGGCTATCTGATGTTCGCCGAATCCACCGAGGCCTACATCGACACCTGGGTCATCCGCTGGCTGTTCCGCCATCCCATGCACGTACAGAAAAGTGCCGCGCAGTACCTGGAGATGATTCGCCAGCAAGGGTTCCAATTCGAAGCCGGCAACGTGTCCTATCCCTACCTATGGTGGAGTCGCGCCAAGGACTTCGGCCTGCTGGAGCGTTTTGGCCTGCGCCGCCCCCGGCCGTTCGGCGAGCGGGAGGAAACCCTGGTCAACGTCGTGGCCCGCAAGCCCGCCGAAGGGGTTGGCACATGATTCGTACCTGTCTCGGCGGCCTGCTGATCGGCTGCCTGTTGCTGCTCGGTGCCTGCGCCAGCCACGCGCCACTGCCCGAGCGCACGCCCACCCTGGCGCTGCCGCTGCAATTGCACATCGAGCGACAACTGGCCGGGCAACGCCAGGACTGGTTGCTGGTGATCCAGCGCGAAGACGCCGGCATTCGCTGGTCGATGATGGATCCGCTGGGTATTCCCCTGGCCCGTCAGCGCCTGATCGACGGCCAGTGGCAAGCCGACGGTCTGCTGCCACCCAACGCCGAAGCCCGGGAGCTGTTCGCCGCGCTGCTGTTCGCCCTGACCCCTGGAAGCGAGCTGGCCGGCAATTACCCGACCGCCCGGCAACAGGCTGCGCAACGAACCCTGGATTCCCGCTGGCAGGTGCGCTACAAGCAGCCGCTGGATTTTCAACTGAACCTGCCCCAAGGTCCTCACTACCGCATCACATCGTTGACCGAGAGCGCGCCATGACCGCCTATTTGAATGCCCTCGGGGTGATCTGTGCCCTGGGCCGCGATAAACATGAAGTGGCGCGCAACCTGTTCGCCGGCGATTGCTCGGGCCTGCGTGTCGAAGCCGGGTGGGTGGCCGAGCGTGCCTTGCCGGTGGCCTCGGTGACGGGCGCATTGGCACCCATCCCCGATACCCTCGCCGCCCATGGCAGCCGCAACAATCAGTTGCTGCTGGAAGCCGGGTTGCAGATCCGTGCCGAGATCGACCGGGCCATCCAGGCCTATGGTCGTGCGCGCATCGGCATTGTCCTGGGCACCAGCACCTCGGGGATCGACGAGGCCAGTCAGGGAATCGCCCATTACCTGCGCGAACAGCGCTTCCCGGACGGTTACGACTACCAGCAGCAGGAACTCAGCGCACCGGCCAATTTTCTCTCCGACTGGCTCGGCCTGAGCGGTCCGTCCTATGTGATCTCCACCGCCTGCACCTCCAGCGCCCGCGCCTTGATGAGTGCCCGGCGCCTGCTCGACCTGGGCCTGTGCGATGCGGTGCTCTGTGGCGGGGTGGACAGTCTGTGCAAGCTGACCCTCAACGGTTTTTCGGCGCTGGAAGCGGTATCGAGCGAACGCTGCAATCCGTTTTCGGTGAACCGCAGCGGCATCAACATCGGCGAGGCGGCCGTGCTGTTTCTCATGAGCAAGACGCCAGGCAATGGAACGCCGATTGCCTTGCTCGGTGATGGCGCCAGTTCCGATGCCCATCATATTTCCGCCCCGGAGCCCAGCGGCCGCGGTGCTCGCCAGGCCATGGAAAAAGCCTTGCGTTGCGCGAGCCTCGAGGCCAGTCAGATCGACTACCTGAACCTGCACGGCACCGCCACGCAACACAACGACGCCATGGAAAGCCATGCGGTGGCCGGCCTGTTTCCCCACGGGGTACCCTGTTCCTCCACCAAACCCATGACGGGCCACACCCTGGGCGCGGCCGGAGCGTTGGAAGCGGCCTTCTGCTGGTTGAGCCTGAGCGCGGAAAACCCCGACGGGGCGCTGCCGCCTCAGGTCTGGGACGGCCAGGCCGATCCCGAACTGCCGGCCCTGGCCTGGACCCGCGCCGACAGCCGCCTGAACCCGACCGCCCCCCGTCGCCTGATGAGCAATTCGTTTGCCTTCGGCGGCAACAACGTCAGCCTGATTATCGGAGATGCCCCATGATTGACTGGCCACTCGCCGAACTGCTGCCCCACGCAGGCGACATGATCCTCATCGACCGCGTCGTGGCCTTCGATGACGAACAGATCCACACCCAGGCCACCGTCCAACCCGGTGGCCTGTTCAACCGCGACGACGGTGGCCTGCCGGCCTGGGTCGGCATCGAACTGATGGCCCAGAGCGTCGCCGCGTTTGCCGGTTGCCATGCGCGTCGACGCGGCGACGCCGTTGAACTGGGCTTCCTGCTCGGCACCCGCAAGTTCGAATGCAACGTCGATAGTTTTCCTGTCGGCACCGAGCTGGACATCCGTGGCGTGCGCTCGCTGGAAGACGACAACGGCATGGGTGTATTCGAGTGCCATATCGAAGCGCCCGGCATCCATGCCACGGCACGGCTGAACGTGTTCCGTCCGCCCCAATCCGCCCACTACCTCCATGAACCGTCCGCAACAGGAAACCAGCCATGACTGAATCCGTACTGGTCACCGGCTCCAGCCGTGGCATCGGCCGCGCCATCGCCCTGCGCCTGGCCCAGGCCGGGCATGACATCGTGCTGCACTGCCGCAGCGGTCGTGCCGAAGCCGACGCCGTCCAGGCCGAGATCCAGGCCCTCGGTCGCCAGGCCCGGGTCCTGCAATTCGACGTGTCCGACCGTGCCGCCTGCAAAGCCGTTCTCGAGGCCGACGTCGAAACCCACGGCGCTTACTATGGCGTGGTGCTCAACGCAGGCCTGACCCGCGACGGTGCGTTCCCCGCGCTGAGCGAAGAGGACTGGGACACGGTGATGCGCACCAACCTCGACGGTTTCTACAACGTGCTGCATCCGGTGATGATGCCGATGATCCGTCGTCGCGCCGCCGGACGGATCGTCTGCATCACCTCGGTCTCGGGGTTGATCGGCAACCGCGGCCAGGTCAACTACAGTGCATCGAAGGCCGGGCTGATCGGTGCGGCCAAGGCGTTGGCAATCGAGCTCGGCAAGCGCAAGATCACCGTCAATTGCGTCGCGCCAGGGCTGATCGACACCGCCATGCTCGATGAAAACGTCCCCGTGGAAGAACTGATGAAAATGATTCCCGCCCAGCGCATGGGCACGCCGGAAGAAGTGGCCGGCGCGGTGAACTTCCTGATGTCCGCCGAAGCCGGCTACATCACCCGGCAGGTCCTGGCCGTCAATGGAGGCTTGTGCTGATGAAGCGCGTCGTCGTCACCGGCATGGCCGGCATCACCTCCGTGGGCAGCGATTGGGCGACCATCGCCGCCAACTTCGCCGCCAACCGCAGCGGCATCCGGCGCATGGACGAGTGGGACCGTTTCACTGAACTGAACACCCGTCTGGCCGGCCCCATCGACGATTTCCAGGTCCCGGCGCACTGGACGCGCAAGCAACTGCGCAGCATGGGCCGGGTCTCGCGGCTGGCGGTGAGCGCGGCGGAACAGGCCCTGGCCGACGCCGGCCTGTTGGGCGACGAGTCGATCAAGGACGGGCGCATGGGCGTATCCTGCGGCTCGTCCACCGGTAGCACCGACGAGGTCAAGGCGTTCGGCAACATGCTGCTCAACAGCGTGGCCGAAGGCCTGAACGCCAACTCCTATGTGCGGATGATGCCGCATACCACGGCGGCCAATATCAGCATTTTCTTCGGGCTTACCGGACGGATGATTCCCACCTCCAGTGCCTGCACCAGTGGCAGCCATGGCATCGGCTATGCCTACGAGGCGATCAAGTTCGGGCGCCTGCCATTGATGATTGCCGGCGGCGCGGAAGAACTGTGCCCGACCGAAGCGATGGTCTTCGATGCGCTCTACGCCACCAGCCTGAAGAACGATGCGCCGCAAACCAGCCCACGCCCTTACGACAAAGACCGCGATGGTCTGGTGATCGGTGAAGGCGCCGGCATACTGGTGCTTGAAGAACTGGAACATGCCCTGGCCCGCGGCGCGCGAATCCACGCCGAAATCGTCGGCTTCGGCAGCAACGCCGACGGCCAGCATGCCACCCGTCCCGAGCAGGTCACGATGCGCCGGGCCATGGAGCTGGCCCTGGAAGATGCGGGCCTCGAACCCTCCGCCATCGGCTACGTCAACGGGCACGGCACCGCCACCGAACAGGGCGACATTGCCGAAACCCTGGCCACCAGCAGCCTGTTCGGTGAACGCATGCCCATCAGTTCGCAGAAAAGCTTCCTGGGCCACACCTTGGGCGCCTGCGGGGCATTGGAGTCCTGGTTCAGCATCGAGATGATGAATCGCGACCGGTATGTGCATACCTGCAATCTCGACGAAGTCGACCCTCAATGCGGCCAGCTCGATTACCTGCGCAACGAGTTCCGGTCGATGAGCAACGAGTATGTGATGAATAACAACTTCGCCTTTGGCGGGGTCAACACTTCGTTGATCTTCCGCCGCTGGCACTGACTCCCATTCCCTCTGGTCAAGGAGACCATGATGTCGCTGAAGAAAATCGCCGTTACCGCCGCCCTGTTGCTCAGCACCCTGCCGACCCTCAGCCAGGCCCGTGATACCGCGCTGTACCTGCCTTTCGACAAAGTCGTCGCCGAAGCCATCCGCACCGGCAAAATCGATGGCAGCGTGAAGTTCTACCTGGCGGGCAACAAGCCCGCCGGCAACGTCACCGTCATCAGTCCTGGTGCGGTGACCAACAAGAAAACCAACGCCTTCAACAAGTCCGACGAAGTGGCCTGCGAGTGGGTGCTGCAATCGGCGCTGATCAGCCTGCACCAGGCGGCCAAGAATGCCGGCGCCAACGCCGTGACCAACATCGTCAGCTTCTACAAGAGCAACGAGCGCAAGGACGCTACAACCTATGAATGCCATGCCGGCGCGATCATGGCTGGGGTTGCATTGAAAGGGGACCTGTCGAAGGTGCAGTGAGCCTTCAGGCATTGATGTAGCCTGGTCTGCCGTCATCGCGAGCAGGCTCGCTCCCACAAGGGTTTCTGTGCCCGGCGCAGATGTTTGGTTCACTGAAAATCCACTGTGGGAGCGAGCCTGCTCGCGAAGGCGGTATGCCAGACAACATTTTTGTCGACTGGTACGCCGCCTTCGCGAGCAAGCCCGCTCCCACAGAGATTGATGCCAATCCTCCTACCCCGCCCGACACCGCCACGTGCGGTATCTATCTACCACCCGGTCATCCCCTTTCTTCAATAGGTTGTTCTTCCGAAAACGTCTCAGGAAGAGCACATGTTGGAAAACACCCCCTCACGGACTGATAGCCCGCCAACCCCGAGTACCCCGCTGATAAACCTGCTGGAAACCTCGCAGCAACAGATGATCCGCCTGAACGGTGCCTTTCCACGTGCCTCCGGGGTGCTGGAGGAGTATCTGGATGACTGGTTCAGCAGAACCTTCCCCGCCCTGCCTGGCAACGTCACCGCCAAGGAAATATTCGTGTGCAGGCGAAAGGAAAAGGGCCGGACCACGACCCGCCTCGGCACGCTTTTCTGGCGGGCGATTGCGGGTAAGTTGAATGTCCGTGAGTTCTTCGACGAACCAGACAACATTGACCTCGTCATTCATCAGAATGACGCCACGGACATGCCAACTGCCCTGAACAGCAGTGACGCCAAGCAAGAACTCAAGCAGCTGCTGAGCATCACGCCGGGCTCGTGCAAACAACTGTTGACCCAGGCATTGGACGATTTCTGGGCCGGAGCCACCGATTTCAGGCAGGGCCGTAGCGTCAGCACCTGGCTGGCCGCAGAATTGGCCCTACAACTCAAGGCCCAGGCGGACCTCCACAAGCTGGACGGCACGCTGCGCCCGTCGATGCACAAGGCCTTGGTGGAGCGCGTCTTGTTGGCGCCAGACGCGGCGTCTCGTGGGCAACTCCCGCAGTACCAGCGGCCCGGCGTGCATAGCCTGAGCGTGATCCCGCAAGGGTGGTCCGTCAGCGTGCCGGTACCGATGGCCGTGGTGCTGACGCAACACGATAGCCCCAGCGAGTCAGGCGGTGCGGTGCTGTACCGTCCGGGCGAACCGCTGCGCATCCACGAGGACCTGGCGGCGCTCAAGGCCAGCCTGCAGGAAGACGGCGACCCTGGAGACGAGATTGAAACGACACCGATTGCCGAGCACTTCCTGGCCCGCTTGGTCACCGAACTGCGGACGGTGCAAAGGAACGCCGTCGGCAGCGTTTTTCTCAACGGCCCCGCAGAAGCGGAGGAAATCGACGCCTGGATGGGCCGGCTGGATACGATGGTGGAATTGGGCAATCGACTGGATCTGGCTGCGGCCATGGATGAGCGTGAGCTGCGGCTGAGCCTGAAAAAGCTCGATAACTGGTTGCACGCCAATCCCCACGTCACCGGTAGCGACCGTCTGGCGTGGTGGCAGGCGACCCATGCGGTGCAGACCACCCTGGTGGAAGCGGTTCCTGCGCCCGACCCCGTGACGCTGGCGACCCCGGATGCCCTGCATGCCCGGACCCGCACCTTGTTGGCCGGTGTCATCCGCGAGAAATACCCACCGGTCGACCCTGAAGACGTGTCATTGACTATCAGGAAGCAGGTGATCGATCCCCATGCCCCCACCGGCGGTTCGCCGTTTGGCTCCGGGATATCCCAAGGCAGCGTGAGGGGAGTCATCGATGACCGCCGTTCCCTGACGGAGTGGGCGATGTCCAACCTGACGCTTGATGAACGCAATGCCCCACGGCCCACCGTAGAAGGGCCGCTGAGTTTTGCGCAGATTGTAGAGATCCTCGAAAGGGCCAACGTCGGCGCCCGGCTGCCGACCGAGCTGCAAATCGTAGCCCGACAAACGCAGGCGCACTGGATGGTCCTGAAAGCACAGCAGATGCGAGCCCAGGTCTGGGCAGCGCACATCTCCGGCGACCTGCGGCACGACCGTGACAATACCGGACTGAAACTGGTACTGGCGGCGCTGGACAGCCCCACGGCGGCAGGCCGCGGCAAGGTTGGTGGGCATGAGGTGGTGGTCCATCAACTGCACTGGGGCAATAGCGTACTGAAAGAAATACTGGCATTTGGGGTCAAGGCCCTCGCGAGCCGCCCCTCGCTGACGCTGTACACGCCGGGCGCGCCGGACGGCAAGACGTTCCGCGACGTGGATGCGACCAGCAGCCGGACCTTGGAAACCACCCTGGTACAGACCCTGACGGCCACGCCGGAGATGACCCGCTGGCTCATCTCGCAGTTGCCGTTACTGGAACAGGCTGAGCAGTTTGCGAGCCTGGTACCGCTGTCGGAAGATCTGACATTCGAGCAGAAGATCAAGAAAGTCGCGCAGTCCGTCTTCGCGTGGGTGAAGGATCGGGCTCAGAACGATTTCGCCAGGAAGATCGCTTCGCCCGCGGTTGAAGCGAACCTGCTCCAGGTGCTGCATGAAACCCAGATAACCCACGCGATCAAAACCACAGAAATGTTGACGGTGAGCAATGCCGAGCGCGACAGCGCTGCCGCGCAGGAGGGGCGCCGAAACGGGGTCATGCTGTTGACCGGCGCCATGTCGATGTTCCCGGTAGGACGGCTGGGCGGCCTGTTGGGTCGTGCGATCCTGCCGACAGTGGCGGGCGGTGCTGCGGTGTCGGCGGTAGATGATGAAAATGGCAGCCTTCGCCAGTGGACTTCTGACTTCATCAGCGGGTTGGGAGAGGTCATGGCCGAGGCCGGACAGGATTTGATCATGGCCCGCGCGGGACGCCGCCGGCACCAGGTACGCCCGACGCTTTCCTCCATCCCCCGCATGCCGGATCCGGAGCTGGAGCCCTATCGTCTCAAAGGGTTTGACGGACATGGATTGACAGCCGAGGGACGCCACCGCTACCGCGACGCAAGCGGACAGGGCTACCTGAAGCTGGGGAAGGGTTACTACAAAACGGCGGTCCAGGCAGGCGAGCAAATCATTTACTCACCGAACAATCGCACGGACCAGCGGACAGTCACTTGGGGAAATGACGGCTGGCGCGTTGAAGAGCGGTATCGGTTACGCGGAGGTGGTGCGCTCCAGAGTCTGTTCGACCGGTCCTCGGAAACCCCGCAACAACGAACCTGCAATGCGTTGGTGGAGGGCGTGCTGGTCATGAATCGCTACCCTTCCCTCGAAGCAGTCAGCACCGCCAGGGACATTTTCCAGTCCATGCCTGAAGCATTGGCCGAGCGCCTTCTTCGCGAGAGCATGGCGGATATAGGTGCACTCGACATAAACCGCTACCACGCCCAAATACTCGATTGGACTCAGGGGCGAGGCAACCTGTCCAGGCGCAAAGCCTTCCAGCAGGAATTATTAGACAAGATGAACACGTGGAGCATCGTCGTCCTTAGCAGTAAGGACATCGAAGCAAATGTATTCAACGTTACTCTGAACGACATTCAGAAAATAAAAATCTACGACACGATACTGTCACACAGGAGCATGTTCTTTACCGAAGAGCGGATTCGGGTCAATACAACGATCATCACGGATAACATCACCGGCGCCATATTCATGGCCTTCACCTCCAAAGGAAGCAGGAAGAAGGTGGCCATGGACAAGATCGCGCAAGGCACCCGGGAAATGCTCAATGCCGTGGAGGCCAAGCTGGCTGCCAAGGCACAGGCGCTATTCCCGGGTAATGAGCCAGAAGCAAAGGCCGCCCGGGAAAAATACCTGGCCTCGGACGAATGCTATGACGAGTTGACGGCTGCTCTTCGGGAGGAGAAGCAGCGCAGGCACAAGCCCGGGCTGCTGACGGAGATCAGAAACAATCGAGTGCCCTACATCATCGCCAACAAAGGCCGGACCCAACGCAACGTCATGCTGCTCACCGGCGAAGACATCACGAACTTTAGCCGAACTTTGGCCAACTACGAACCGTTCGATATCGAGATCGTGACCCAGGCTCGAACCCACAAAGTGGAAGGTACGCCGTCCACCGTTACCCCCCCGGCTCTACCCAGCCCATCGCCGGCATCGGACAAATTCACCGTTACCACCAGCTCATTGGCCGAAACCCAGATGTCCTACGCCAGCTTCTCAGAGGCAGCTAAAACCAGGGTCCGAGTCATTACGAAAGATATTCGCGCGGGAAGGATAACCACCAAGAAGATCAACCGATATTACTGGTACACCATGGCCCAACTGACCCGGGCGGTGGCAAAGGCGCATGGCGCGCCGCGTTTGAACGCGAGGGCGATAACTGGATACTACGAGGGTTCTACGACTACCACGCCAATGGCCCTGCGACGGTTTGGGAAGGCTAGGCTCGGTGTGAAAAGTCTTGAGACGAAGGTCAGGCGCCGAAAGGCGTAATGCCAGTCAGTTAAGGATCAAAACGGCACAGACCCTGTGGGAGCAAAGCTTGCTCGCGATTGCGACAGATCAGTCAACATTGTTGCCGACTGACTTACCGCAATCGCGAGCAAGCTTTGCTCCCACAGGGTTGTGGCTTAACTGATCCGCATTAGCCGAAAGGCGCCCTTCTTCAAGCCGTCCTTCCAGAATTGGAAATACCCGTATTTTTAGCCAATAACTCCACAAACGCCTTCGCCATCGGCGAACGCTGGTCCTTACGCTGCACCAACCACACCGCCGACACCGCCGCCGGGTCGAGCAATGGCCGGTAGACCACGCCATCGACCCGGATCCGCTGGTAGGACGCCGGCAATACCGAGACGCCCAGCCCCGCCGCCACCAGGCCGATGATGGTCATGGCTTCGCCGGCTTCCTGGGCGAAGTGGGGGCTGAAGCCGGCGTCGCGGGCCAGGCTCAGCAGTTGTGCATAAAGGCCGCTGCCGTAGCTGCGGGGGAAGAACACGAAGGGTTCCTGGGCCAGGGCCGAGAGAAACAATCCCTCGTCACTGTTCTGGGCCAGCGGGTGCTTGGCACTGAGCACCGCCACCAGCGGTTCGCGGCTGAGTTCGATTTCGCTCAAGGCGTCGGGCAGCGGCAGGGGTCGCATGATGCCGATCTCGATCGTTTCGTCCAGCAACGCGTCGGCCACCTGGGTACTGCTCATTTCCCGCAGGTTCAAGTGCACGGCCGGGAACCGTTGGCGAAACGAAAAAATCGCCTGGGGAATGGTGGAGTTGAACGGCGCCGAAGAGGTGAAACCGATCTTCAGCTCACCCAGCTCCCCCTGCTGGGCACGACGAGCCACGTCGGCGGCCTTGTCAACCTGGGCCAGTACCCGCCGCGCCTCTTCGAGGAACAGCCGCCCGGCTTCGCTCAACTCGACCCGACGATTGGTGCGTTCGAACAGCCGCGCGCCGATCTCCTGCTCCAGCGCCTGGATCTGCTGGCTCAGGGGCGGCTGGGAGATCCCCAATGCCAGCGCGGCGCGGCCGAAATGCAGCTCTTCGGCCACGGCGATGAAGTAACGAAGGTGACGCAATTCCATGGACAATCCAATAGGTCGTAGAACGTCTTAAACAGGTCGAACAATATATTGGATAGAAACATTAGCCGGCTATATGCTTTTTTCATTGCTTGCCCTGATCGTGCCCTGCGAGGTCCATCGTGAAAACTGCTGTCGCGCCACTGGCCCATGAAATACCACCCCGCGTGCAGGACGACGTCACTGAACTGCAGGACATCTACATCGAGAAAGGCACGCCGTTGTTCATGCGCACGGTCCTGGCGCTGTTCTGCGGTGGCTTTGCAACCTTCGCCCTGCTGTACTGCGTGCAGCCGATGATGCCGTTGTTATCCAGGGAGTTTTCCGTCAACGCGGCGCAAAGCAGCCTGATCCTCTCGGTGGCGACCGGCCTGCTCGCCGTCGGCCTGTTGATCACCGGGCCGATTTCCGATCGCATCGGCCGCAAGTCGGTGATGGTCACCGCGTTGTTCGCCGCCGCACTGTGCACGGTGGCCAGCGCCATGATGCCGACCTGGCATGGCGTGCTTCTGCTCCGGGCCTTGGTGGGGCTGTCGTTGAGCGGATTGGCCGCCGTCGCGATGACCTACCTGAGTGAAGAGATCCATCCCAGGCACATCGGCCTGGCGATGGGGCTGTACATCGCTGGCAACGCCATCGGTGGCATGTGCGGGCGCCTGATCACCGGCGTGCTGATCGATTTTGTCAGCTGGCACACCGCGATGCTGGTGATTGGCGGCCTCGCCCTGATCGCCGCGGCGGTGTTCTGGAGGATCCTGCCCGAGTCACGCAACTTCCGCCCACGCTCGTTGCACCCACGCAGCTTGCTGGACGGCTTCACCCGGCACTTTCGTGATGCTGGCTTGCCGTTGCTGTTTCTCGAAGCCTTCGTGCTGATGGGCGCCTTCGTAACGCTGTTCAACTACATCGGCTACCGTCTGCTGGCCGAGCCTTATCATCTGGACCAGGCTTTCGTTGGACTGTTGTCGGTGGTGTACCTGTCGGGCATCTACAGCTCTGCCAAAGTCGGCGCACTGGCGGACAAGCTTGGCCGACGCAAGATGCTCTGGGCCACCATTGCCTTGATGCTGGCCGGTCTCGCCCTGACCATGGCGACGCCCCTGGCGCTGGTGATCCCGGGCATGCTGGTCTTCACGTTCGGCTTCTTCGGCGCCCACTCGGTCGCCAGCAGCTGGATCGGCCGCCGTGCCCTCACCGCCAAGGGACAGGCATCCTCGCTTTATCTGTTCAGCTATTACGCCGGCTCGAGCGTGGCCGGCACCGCCGGCGGCGTGGCGTGGCACCTGGGTGGGTGGAACGGTGTCGGCCTGTTCATTGGCGTGTTGCTGCTGGTGGCGTTGTCGGTGGCGGTAAAACTGGCGAAATTACCGGTGTTGCCTGGAAACATGCCGGTCTGAACACCTCCTGTGGGAGCAAAGCTTGCTCGCGATTACGGTAAGTCAGCCAACAACAATGTCGGCTGATCTGCCCCATCGCGAGCAAGCTTAGCTCCCACAGGGTTTGCGCCGTTTGATTTTTAACTGACTGGCATCAGGCACATGTCCAGCCAGTCACTGACGCAACACCACCCGTGCCTCCAGTTGCTGCTGGTGGCGTTGTCGGTGGCGGTAAAGCTGGCGAAGTTGCCGGTGTTGCCTGGAAACATGCCGGTCTGAGCCCCCGTGGCGAGGGGATTTATCCCCGTTCGAGTGCGCAGCGCTCGCCGTCGATCTGATCTATTCACAGCTCTTGGGGCCGCTTCGCAGCCCAGCGGGGATAAATCCCCTCGCCACAGGTCCCGGTTTTGACCATGGATATGACGGACACATGTCCAGCCAATCACTGACGCAACATCACCCGCGCTTCCAGTTGCTGCTGGTGGCGTTGGGGGTGGCGGTAAAACTGGCGAAGTTGTCGGTGTTGCCCGGAAACATGCCGGTCTGAGCCCCCTGTGGCGAGGGGATTTATCCCCGTTCGAGTGCGCAGCGCTCGCCGTCGATCCGATCTATTCACAGCTCTTGGGGCCGCTTCGCAGCCCAGCGGGGATAAATCCCCTCGCCACGGGTCCCGGGTTTGACCATGGATATGATGGACACATGTCCAGCCAATCACTGACGCAACACCACCCGTGCCTCCAGTTGCTGCTGGTGGCGTTGTCGGTGGCGGTAAACTGGCGAAGTTGCCGGTGTTGCCCGGAAACATGCCGGTCTGAGCCCCCGTGGCGAGGGGATTTATCCCCGTTCGAGTGCGCAGCGCTCGCCGTCAATCGGATCTATTACAGCTCTTGGGGCCGCTTCGCAGCCCAGCGGGGATAAATCCCCTCGCCACTGGTCTCGGTTTTGACCATGGATATGATGGACACATGTCCAGCCAATCACTGACGCAACACCACCCGCGCTTCCAGTTGCTGCTGGTGGCGTTGCCGGTGTTGCCCGGAAACAGGCCGGTCTGAGCCCCCTGTGGCGAGGGGATTTATCCCCGTTCGAGTGCGCAGCGCTCGCCGTCAATCTGATCTATTCACAGCTCTTGGGGCCGCTTCGCAGCCCAGCGGGGATAAATCCCCTCGCCACAGGTCTCGGTTTTGACCATGGATATGATGGACACATGTCCAGCCAGTCACTGACGCAACACCACCCGCGCTTCCAGTTGCTGCTGGTGGCGTTGTCGGTGGCGGTAAACTGGCGAAGTTGCCGGTGTTGCCCGGAAACATGCCGGTCTGAGCCCCCTGTGGCGAGGGGATTTATCCCCGTTCGAGTGCGCAGCGCTCGCCGTCGATCTGATCTATTCACAGCTCTTGGGGCCGCTTCGCAGCCCAGCGGGGATAAATCCCCTCGCCACGGGTCTCGGTTTTGACCATGGATATGATGGACACATGTCCAGCCAATCACTGACGCAACATCACCCGCGCTTCCAACACGCCATCGCGCGCTTCCAAGGCCAACGATCGCACGGCCGCGCCGTCCCGCTCGTGACGATCCAACCAATTGAGCAGCGAATTGGCATCGCCGGTGACGGTGAGCCGAAACGAATCGCCCTCGATCTCCATTTCGGCGATGTCCAAGCCCGCCGTTGTCGCACTGTCGTTGACTCGTACCGACAACGGGCGCAGTGCGGCGCTGGTGTCCCGGTCGGGCTCGGCGCGCTGGATCCGTGCGGTCAGTTGTGCCTGTTGGCGATATTGTCGCTCGGCGATCTCCAGGCGTTGGCGGGTGGGTTGCCAGATCGAGGTATAACCCACGACCACCAGGGTCAGCCCGGCGAGGCCCAGCAATAACCGTTGCTCGCGGCAGGACATGCTTTCCCAGACCTGCTTCAGGCGTGTCCATCCACTGAGGCTCATCAACTGTCCTCCAGGGTAAGGGTCGCCTGTACCCGGTTGTTCTGCTTGCTGGCGCTGCCCAAGGTGACGGGCAGGCCGTTTTGCTGTCCGCGCTCACGCAGCTGTTCAAGCTCGATGAAGTTGCTGGCCATCAGTTGGATTTTCCAGCCTTCGTGCTCTCGGAACTCGATCTGCTGCACCTCGACAGGACTGGCGCCAATCACTTGTTCCGTCAGGCGGACCAGCCGACCGACCTGGGTGAGTTGGTGTTGACCGCGACGCTGCTGCAATGCCTGGAACTGCGCCGCCAGATCAACAAGGTGATCCTGCCCGGGATACAGCGACCTGAATTGCTGCTCGGCTTGCGCATGCAGACGGCGGGTTTCGTTGTGCAGAAAACCGATGCGGGCTTCATCGAACGCCCAGGCAAGCAGGAACATCCCCAGCGCGGCCGTCGCCACACCGCGCCAGGGCAGACGCTGACGACGCCGTCGGAACTCGCCTTGCAACAGGTTGATGGGATGTCCCTCGGTACTCAGTAGCCACTCGTCGATGCCCGGGCGGTCGGTGGCCTCGTCCAGCCAGTGGATGTCCCCGGGCAGGCTCGGTTTGAGTGTTGCCAAGGTTTGGGCCGACAGCGCCATCCGCGCCGGCAACGCCCCGCCCAACAGCCAGCGACCGAACCAGCGCACCCCGAAAGCCTTGTCCTCGGCGATCAGTTCGGCATCGACATGTATCGCCCGGACATCGATGTCATGATCGTCGAGCAGCGCCAGTAGCGCCTGGAGTCGGGCCCGCTGGATCACCAGCAGCGGATAGCACTGTTGACGATCCCGTAGACCGATGCCGATGTGCAGCGCTTCGAGGTTCTCGCTCAACTGCTCTTCGATGGCGAATGCCAGGGCCTGGGGTCGGGGCTGGCGTCGAGAGGGCCAGGGATCGCTACGCATCCAGCTGCACATTTCCATCGGCAACAGCACATCGACCACCCGCCCGTGCAACTCGCGAGCGGCTTCGTGCAACGGCAGACAATGGCGTTCACCCGAGGGCGACCACACGCAACAACGCCAATTGGCACAAGGGGCGCCCGCGCCTTCGGCGGTCAGGTAAAGCCAGGTTTTCATCAAGGAAGCTCACTGGGGCTGAGGGGTAAGAAACGGCGCTGGCGAACACTCCAGTGCCCGGTCACGGGATCACGCTCGATGTCCGAGGCCAGGCGCAGGTGGCGGTCCGCTTGAGTCACGCTCACGGTGATCCGGAACCAGCGGCTGCTCACCCCCAGGCCATGGCTGCTCAGGCCCAGGCCGGACAACAACGGGTCGCCGGTGAAGGCCTGGACACTGGCGTAGGGGGAGTCGGAGCGTCGCTCGATCACGGCGTTTGCAGCGCCGGCGTCCATGTCGTCCAGGGCCATCAGGACACGCTGCGGTGCGGTATTGATATTCAGCCGCGCGTCCACGGGTAGCACTGCCACCCAGGGTTCCAGGCGTTGCAGGGTCTGACCGTCGATGCCGGGCAACAGACGCAGCTGACTCAACTCCTGAACAGCTCCGACCTGGGGCAACGACAGCGCCGGTAAATCCAGCAGGGTGAGCAACCGGGCCCACCGTCCCAAGGTCACTTGATCGATCTGCCCACGGGTCAACAACGGATTGAGGTTCAGACGCCCGGACAGGTCTTCGATATCAACCTCGATCCCGGCGTCGTCCAGCGTCAGGGCAGACGCCAGCCGGGCCCAGTCCTGGCTCAGGTCAATGGACCCGGCCTGATTGTCCACGCTGCCTTCCAATACGGCGCGCGCCCAGGCTTCAGCGGCCAGGCCCAGTTGGCGCAACTGGACCTGTTGCAGTTGCTGCGCGCTGCTGTGCAGCAACAGGCGATGGCTGCGCAGCATTCCACCGACCAGCAGCAACGCCAGGCTCAGCACCAGCAGCACACTGATCAATGCCACTCCGCGTTGATGCGTCATGGCAGCGCTCCCGGCAACAGCAGCACCCGACGGATCCGTTCGAAGCGCCCCGCCGACACGATGAGTTCCAATGCCAGCGGCCAGCCGTCGTCCGCGGTTTCGCCTTGCCAACCCTGCTGCGGGTCAAACAGGCGCCAGCTCAAACTGCGGACATCATCGAGCAGTTTCTGCCGCTGCAGGGTGGCCGTTCCCTCGCCAAAGCTATCGCGCCACAACGCTGCGCCTTCGAGCCGATAGCTCACCGTCTGCCGTTCGCTGCGGGGCTGGTCCAGTGGATTGCGCCAATGGCTGCGCTGCAATTGCAGGCGCCCCGGGGCGAGTACGACAGACCCGGCCACGGCCTGCCAGGCATCGCGCTCGATCACGCCCACGGCGCGCTGCAAGGCCCTGATTTCCCGCTCATGCTGACCGGCCCCTTGCTGGGTACGTACGACAGCGTCGAACAGACGCCAACCGGCGAGGCCGAGCAGCGCAAAGAGGGCGATGGCGATAACCAATTCCAGCAAGGTGAACCCCGACTGCCTATTCATGACGGTTGCGGATCCACCCGGTCATTCGGTGTACGACGGATGCGCTGCCAGCGCGGCCGACCTGGATCTCGACGTGAAGCAGACGGGGGTCGCGGGCCGGGGCGATACGCTGTTGCAGGGTCCAGTCGCGACGATCCATAGACCGGGTCAGGTGCTGTCGGCCCGGCGCAGTGGCGGCTTGCAGGCGCAGCTCGCTCAACTGGTTGTCGGCCAGCCAGGCACCGAACAGGCGGTCCTCGAGCGCGACACTTTGCCTGAGCACGAACTGGCTGGCCGACAGCGCCGCCGCTGCCACCGTGGCAAAAATCGACAGGGCGATCATGACCTCCAGCAAGGTAAATCCCTGGCAGGCGGCCGGTCGGCGAAACTCACTCATCAATCGACGGCTCCGCCAGGCCATCGCTCGACACCCGCGCAATACGCTGGCCGGCGATTTTCACCAGCAACCTGAACGGGCTGATCTCATCGCTGCTGAGCATCAGCAATTGCGGTGTGCCTGGCGTGTCGTCGAGGACCCAGGCATGACCGTCCTGCTCCAGCCCCAGCGTCATGCCTTCAGGTAACCGGTGCATGGGCGCCACGGCGGTCCACCCCCGGGGGCCGAGTCGCAACGCCTGATAGCCGCGAGGCTGTACCCGCACACCGTATTCCAGCCCATCCAGCACCGCTCGCTCGCGCAACCGCTGCACCACACGGATGAAGTCCTGTGCCTGCTGCCTCGCCTCACGCGCCGGGCTTGGCCCGATGGCGAGGCTGACCATGCCTGCCAATACCCCGATCAGGACAATGACGACCATCAGTTCAAGCAACGTGAAGCCCCAGCAGCGCCGGCCCATGCTCATTCGACCCAGTTGCCGATATCGGCCGCCACGCCCTCACCGCCCGGCTCGCCATCGGCACCCAGCGAGTACAGGTCGTAGCTGCCATCGGCAGCCTTGAGGCCAGGGTGGAGATATTGATAGGGCGTGCCCCAGGGATCGATCGGCAGGCTTTTCAGATAGCCCTTGGGGTTCCAGTTTCTTGCCACTGGCGTGCCGGACGGACGTTTGCTCAGTGCCTCGAGGCCCTGTCGGGTCGACGGGTAATGGAAATTGTCGAGCCGGTACATTTCCAGCGCGGTGGCAATCGCCTGGATATCGGTGCGGGCCGCCGTGACCTTGGCTTGATCGGGCCGGCTCATGAACTGCGGCACCACCATGGCGCCCAGCACGCCGATGATGACCACTACCACCATGATTTCGATCAGCGTAAAGCCGCGTTGCAGGCGTGCGGGCCGGTAGTTTTGAAGTTTCATCGATCAATTCACCAATTGGTTGAGGCTCAAGATAGGCAGGAGAATGGCCATGACGATCAGCAACACAACGCTGCCCATCACCACCAACATGGCCGGTTCGAAAAGGCTCACCACCAGCGCGATCCGCGCCGCGAGGCTGGCCTCCTGTTGTTCGGCGGCACGGGCCAGCATGCGATCCAGCTCGCCGACCCGTTCACCACTGGCGATCATGTGCAGCATCAGCGGTGGAATATCGCCGCCCAGTTCCAGGCCTCGGGTCAGGGTCCCGCCCTCGCGCACCGAACGGGCAACGTCGGCCATGCGGGCGCGGATGGTCAGGTTGCCGATGACCTGTGCGGCGATGTGCAAAGCCTCGACCAGGGGCACGGCGCTCTGGCTCAGGATCGCCAGGGTGCTGGCGAATCGGGCGGCTTCCATCGCCCGCAACACGTCGCCCAACAGCGGCAGCCTGAGCAGCAGGCGATGCCAGCGCAGGCGCCACACCGCCTGGCGCAGACTCCAGCGCCACAGCCCGAACATCCCGGCCAGGGCTACCAGCATCAGCGCCCCATAGCGGCGCACCCCATCGCTCAGCGCGATCAGCGCCTGGGTGAGCCAAGGCAACGGCTGGCCACTGTCGATGAAAATCCTCACCACATCCGGCACCACATAGCCCAGCAGAAACGCGACAATCGCAACGCAGGCCAGCAGCAGAATCAGCGGGTACACCAGCGCCAATTGAATACGCTGGCGAGACGCCTGACGTGCCTGGGTGTAAGTCGCCAGTTGCTCCAGCACCTGGCCCAGGTGACCGGATTGTTCGCCCGCCGCGACGGTGGCGCAGAACAGTTCGGGGAACGCCTGGGGGAACGCTTTCAGTGCCGTGGCCAATGCGTGGCCTTCCATGACCCGCGTGCGCACCGCCGACAACAAGTGGACGACGCGACGCTTCTGGCTCTGTTGCGCCACGGCTCGCAGGGATTCTTCAAGAGGTAACCCGGCCTGGATCAGCGTCGAGAGCTGCAACGTCAACAACGCCAGGTCGGCCGGGCTCAGGCGTCCCCCGGCAAAGCGGGCGCCCAGGCTGGCTTGCGCCTCGCCCTCGCGCAATTCCCAGGGCAGCAACCCGCGCTCGCGCAATAACCGACGGGCATGACGGGCGCTGTCGGCGTCCACCCGTCCCTTGCGGCGCCGGCCCTGGGTGTCTTCGGCCCGATAGTCGAAAGTCGGCATCGCGCTAATCCTCCTGGGTGATGCGCAGCAGTTCATCGACACTGGTCAGGCCTTCCAGGACCCGCTGGCGTCCGTCCTGAAACAGACTGCGGGAGGTCTTGCGTGCCTCGAACGCCAGCGCCTGTTCGGTAGCCCCCTGATGAATCAGCTGCGACAACGGACTGCTGACACTGATCAGCTCATAGATGCCGAAACGCCCCCGGTAACCTGCCTGGCATTCATCGCAGCCCCGGGCCCTGAACAGCCGAGGCCCGGCGTCGGCGTCGAGCCCGAGGCGCCGACAGGTGGCGGCGTCGGCGACATAGGCGGTCTTGCAGGACGGACACAGGGCCCGCAACAACCGTTGGGCGACGATGCCGGCCAGGGACGAGGCCAGCAGATAGGCATCCACGCCCATGTCCACCAGACGCGTGATCGCGCCGACGGCGCTGTTGGTGTGCAGGGTCGACAGCACCAGGTGACCGGTCAGGGAGGCCTGGACTGCGATTTCCGCCGTCTCGCGGTCACGGATCTCGCCCACCATCACCACGTCCGGGTCCTGGCGCAAAATGGCTCGCAAGCCACGGGCGAAGGTCATGTCGACCTTCGGGTTGACCGGCATCTGGCCGATGCCCGGCAGGTGATATTCGATCGGGTCTTCGACGGTGAGGATGTTGCGGCTCTGGTGGTTGAGGCTGCTGAGCGCCGCGTACAGGCTGGTGGTTTTCCCCGAGCCCGTGGGCCCGGTCACCAACACGATACCGTGGGGTTTGGCGAGCAACCGAAGCAGGCTCGCCAGGGTATCGTCCGGCAGGCCCAGGCGTGGCAGTTCCAGGCGCCCGGCCTGCTTGTCGAGCAGGCGCAACACCACGCGCTCGCCATGGGCCGACGGTAAGGTCGAGACCCGTACATCGACCTCATGCCCGGCCAGCCGCAACGCCATCCGGCCGTCTTGAGGGACTCGCTTTTCAGCGATATCCAGGTGCGCCATGACCTTGATCCGCGATACCAGCAGGCTGGCCAGCTCCCGGCGCGGACGGAGCATTTCTCGCAGCTGGCCGTCGACTCGCATGCGGACCGACAGGTATTGCTCGTACGTTTCCAGGTGCACGTCCGACGCCTGTTCGCGGACCGCTTCGCTGAGCAGCGCGTTGATCAAGCGGATAATCGGCGCATCGCCCTGCTGCTCCAGCAAATCGGCGGTCTGCGGCAGCTGATCGGCCAGGCTGAGCAAGTCCAGTTCCTCGTCCAGCCCCTGGGCCACCTGTTCGGCAGCGCTCTGGCCCTGGCGATAGACACAGGCCAGACGCGTGGCGAATTGCGCGGGCTCCAGCACCTGGATCGGCAGTTCCCGGCCGCATAGCCGGCGAACCTCGGCCAGTGCAGTCAGCGGCGCGTCGCAACGCATCACCAGGCTCACGGCAGCCCCTTCGCCGTCCAGCAGCACGCCGTGGCGCCGGGCAAAGCCGAAGGGTAGCGGGGCCTGGGACTCGCTCACAGGTCACCCCGACTCTGCGGCAACGGATCTGCCGACGAAGCCTCCCTGGAGGACTCGAACAACTGGCGAGCGTCGCGGGGCAGCAACAGCGAATTATTCTGTCGCGAGCCCGGCTTGCTCAGCTCCCGGAGCGCGTCGTAGCGCTGGCGACTGACATCCGCCAGGTCTTCCTTGCCACGCACGATAGTGGGCCGCAGGAACACCATCAGGTTGCTTTTGGTCTGGGTGTCGCGGGTCCAGCGAAACAGGGCACCCAGGTACGGAATGCCGCGCAACAACGGCACGCCGCTTTCCTGGGAGCGGACATCGTCGCGGATCAGGCCGCCGATCACGATGATTTCGCCATCGTCCGCCAGGATCGTGCTCTTCAGGGCCCGCTTGTTGGTGATCAGGTCCGAGGAGTCCACGCCGGCAACAGACGGGGCAATGTCCGAAACTTCCTGCTGGACCTCCAGGCGCAGGGAGGAACCTTGATTGATGTAGGGCTTGATCTTGAGACTGATGCCGACGTCCTTGCGCTCCACCGTGGTAAAGGGATTGTCCGCACCGCTGCCGTTGGTGGCGTAGGAGCCGGTCTTGAACGGCACGTTCTTGCCGACAATGATCTCCGCTTCCTGGTTATCCAGGGTCAGCAGGCTGGGCGTGGACAGCAGGTTGCTGCGGGTATTGCTCGCCAGCGCCGATATCAGTGCACTGAAGCGATCGCCCCCCAACCGCAGGAGCACGCCATCGACGTCCTTGGGGTTCAGCTCGCCGAGGATCGGAGTGTTGGTCCCCGAAAAACTGATGACCCCCGTCGCGCTGCCACTGTTGATCCCCCACTGCACTCCCAGCGCTTCGGCAATGTCTCCGGAAATTTCAACGATGGCGGCGTGGATGAGCACCTGGGCCCGGGGTTGGTCCAGCTCCCGGACGATATTCTCGATGGTGCGGACCTGGGCCGGTTCGGCGATCAACACCAGGGCATTCTGGCTTTCGTCGGCCTTGATCATGAACGGGTTGGCGCCAGCGCTTTCCCGCAGGCCGGCCTGAGCCGGTACGGCCTTCTTGTCTTGCCCGACGCCTTCCAGCACCGCGGCCAGTTGCTTGGCGTCGCTGTGGCGCAAGCGGATGACCCGTGCAGTGTCCTCGACCGCAGAGGCCGGAACGTCCAGGGTCCGGGCCAGCCCGGCCAGGCGTTGACGCACCCGAGGCGCGCCGATGATCACCAGGCGATTGCCGCGCGCGTCGGCGATCACCGAGCCTGCGGTGTCGGCCTCGCGCTTACTGCCGGAAGCGTCCAGGATCGACGCAACATCCCCGGCCCTGGCATGACGCAACTGCACCACCTCATGATTGCGGTTGCGCCCCGAGTCCAGCTGCTGCGCGACCCGGGTGATGCGCTGCACATTGGCGGCCGTGTCGGTCACCACCAGCGCGTTGGAGGAAACCGAGGGCCCGATGTAGCCAGCGCCCGATACCAGAGGGCGAATCAGTCCGGCAACGTCGGCCGCAACGCTCGACTGCAAGTCGATGACCCGGGTGACGAACTGCGAGGGCGCCGGGTCCTTCGTGTTGTCGGCACCGGCCCGGGTCCTTCCATCGGTAACCGGGGTGATCAGGATCCGCTCGCCTTCATCGATCACGGTGAAGTTGTGGGCATCGAGCACCGAATAGAACAACCGACGCACGCCTTCGCGATCCAACGCTTCGCGGGACATGACGGAGATGCGTCCCGACACCCTCGGATCGAGCACCACGGTCTTGTCCAGGATCGCGGACATTTCTTCGACCACGTCGCGCAATTCGGCATTGTTCATCGCCAGCTGCCAACGTGCCTCCTCGGCCCGCGCCACGTCGGCAAACACCAGCGGACAGGACACGGCAAGGCAGAGCAACACGTGGGAGACACGGCTGCGGATAACGCTGTTCATGAATTCGATCACTCTGAATGCCCGGCCACCGGGCGTATGTATTGCGAGGAATGAGCCGTTGCAGGGCGCTCATCTTCAGGGCTCAACCGGCGCAACCAGGGCTTTGCCTCTTGTTGCAGGGCCAGGCGTTCTTCACGCCCGTTGCGCCACAACGTCACATGATCGGCCTCCACCCGGCGCAGCACGCTGCCACTGGGCAAGCGCTCGCCCACCCGGTAGATGCGCGCGCCCGCGGTGTCAGCCAGCAATGCCCGCGACAAGTCGTGGGTGACGACAAAACTGGCTTGCAAGGTCATCGGCTCGGCACTGGGCAAGTGCGCGCCCGCAGGCGCGAGGCCGAGCACGGTAGCCACGGCTTGGACGTTGGGCGAGCGCTCAACCGCAACGACCGGCGATTCGCCAACCACCGGCACTTCACGACCCAACGCTTGGCGAAAACGCCATTCCTGCCCGGCCAGGAATACGCCATGCAACAGCGGCACGAGCCACAATGCGTGTCGTGCGAAGAAATAACTTGAATACATCACGCACTCTCGCTTGAAGGCTTAAGGCAACCCGTGCGGATTGCCTGAAACCATTCCTGTCAGGACTTACAGCTTGTCCCAGGCGCTTTGCCAGGAAGCACCGACACCGGGCTCGAAGCCGTTCGCCGTCGGGCTGTACTGCTTGCAGTAACCGGACGCGGGGAACGGTTTGCACTCGAAGACCTCGTTGGTCTTGGGCTGCAGCACCTTCGTACCGGCGGTGTACTCTCCGAGACTTTCAGGGAACACGAAATCGTATTCGACGTCTGCGCCTTCACCGGTCAGGGTGACACTGCGAGTCTCCTGGCGCGTGGTCCGCCCGTCCTCGGTGGTGCCTACCAGCGTCAGGGTGTGGGCACCCGGGGCACTGCGCACGTCCATGCTCAGCCCGGTGTTGCCTTCACCCGCGGATTGGCTCACGACCCCGACCGGCTTGTTCTTCTCATCGAGCAACGTGGCTTCCAGGTTCATCCGGCGATTTGTCTGCGCCGCGAACGTCATGTTGACGCGCCCCTTGTCGAGTACATATTCCGGCTGCAAGGACGCAATCGTCATGCTGGCGCCAGCGTCTTCCTGCATGTCCAGTTGCACTTCATACCGGCTCACACCGCTTTCTTTCTGGGCGTACAGGTTGTTGGTGCCGCGGACCGGAGTGATATTGCCTTCATCGTCGCGAATACCTGCACGAATCAGCGGATGGGCCTGGTTGATGGCTTCGGCCAGTTTGAACGACCAGTTTTCAGGCCTGCCCTCCTCGGCGGAGTCGATGCCGATCGTCACGCTGTAGGAAGGATTTTCGCCGGTGGCGGAGAACGCTCGCGCCTTGACCCTGTCGCCAACCAGCAGTGGGGTCGACGATGCAATGCTGCCCACCGGCGACCAGCCCCCCGGCAGCGCGGCTTCAGCGAGGATGTTCACGTCCGCCGGGTCGTAGAAGGCATTGTCGGTGTCACCCACCGTCCAGACCGCCAGGATCACATGATGTCCCGACTTGCTGTCGGGTATGACGCAGTTGTGCCGGGCACCCGGTTTCGGGGTCTGGTTGCCGCCATCCACCGTGCAGAACGGCGTACTGTCGAACGCGGCACGCTTGAGCCCTTCGTTCGGGTTCCAGCCATCGCGGGTAATGAAATACTCATGCCGGGTCGCCGGGTGCACGGCGGTGTATTGCCACTGGAAGGCAATATTGCGGTCGCGGATCTCGGTTTGATGCCAGCGCGTGGCCGACTGCGCATCAAGGGCGGAAAACAGCGGATGACCACCGCTGGCAATTTTTCCGTCGATGGGCCCTTGCAGGGGCGCCCCGCCTGCTCCGTTGGGGAAACCCTTGAAGGTTTCACCCGTGCTCTGGGGTTCGTATTGCGCGCCGCCGCAGTTCTTGTTTTCACCTTTCTGGCACAACAGCGCACGCGAGGGCGGTACTTCCAGGAAACCATGGGCAAGCGCGCCCTGGGACACTATCAAGGTCGACAAGAGAACCAGGGAGGAAGCACATCCCGTCAATACCGTGCTCTTGTTGAAGTTGTTTCTCATATAAGTTCCAGGCTAGTCATTCGAGATTGGGGAGACGTATCACCGTCATCTTGAAAGGCATGCAGGAGTGCTCAGCGCCGTACCTTTCAAGCGCCGAACCTTATAGAAAACTCAAAGTTTGCTATGTAGGGTAAATCTCTCTAGGAAGAAGGAAGGATCTCTGAATCTATTTTTCTTACATGGCGAAAGAAATCTCTTACACATAAGAAGCCAGCCGACATAAACAACAAACACGTCGGACCAAACAACTGACTAGTTGATGTTGAATAGATAAACAGCACATACAAAAAAGCCTGTCCGACGCCGGGCCGGACAGGCTGCTTGAGCGGGATGGGACTGATGACCTGCGCGATTAACCCGAGTGCAGGGAATTAGCCATACAGATCACTGGGCATGATATTGCGCCGACAGCTCATGCACCGCCCGCAGGAATGCACCGGCATGTTCCGGATCGACCTCCGGGGTAATGCCATGGCCGAGGTTGAACACATGGCCGCTGCCCTTGCCATAACTGGCGAGGATACGCCCGACTTCAGCGCGAATGGCTTCGGGCTTGGCGTAGAGTACGGTCGGGTCCATGTTGCCTTGCAGCGCGACCTTGTGACCGACCCGTTCGCGAGCGTTGCCGATGTCGCAGGTCCAGTCCAGACCCAGGGCGTCGGCACCGGCATCGGCGATGCTTTCCAGCCACAGGCCGCCGTTCTTGGTAAACAGGATCACCGGGACCTTGCGCCCCTCATGTTCGCGGATCAGGCCGCTGACAATCTTGCGCATGTAGGCCAGGGAGAACTCCTGGTACGCCGCCGCCGACAGGTTGCCACCCCAGGTATCGAAGATCTGCACCGCTTGCGCACCGGCCAGGATCTGGCCGTTGAGGTAGGCCGTCACCGACTGCGCCAGCTTGTCCAGCAACAGGTGCATGGCTTGCGGGTTGTCGTAGAGCATGGCCTTGGTCTTGCGGAAATCCTTCGAAGAGCCGCCCTCGACCATGTAGGTGGCCAGGGTCCATGGGCTGCCGGAGAAGCCGATCAGCGGCACGCGGCCATTGAGTTCGCGGCGGATGGTGCTGACCGCGTCCATGACGTAGCCCAGGTCTTTCTGCGGATCGGGAATCGGCAGCGCTTCGATATCGGCCAGGGTGCTGATGACTTTCTTGAAGCGCGGGCCTTCGCCCGTCTCGAAGTACAGACCCTGGCCCATGGCGTCGGGAATGGTGAGGATGTCGGAGAACAGAATGGCCGCGTCCAGCTGCGGGTAGCGATCCAGCGGCTGCATGGTCACTTCGCAGGCAAACTGGGGGTTCATGCACAGGCTCATGAAGTCGCCGGCCTTGGCGCGACTGGCGCGGTACTCCGGCAGGTAGCGGCCCGCCTGGCGCATCATCCACACCGGGGTAACGTCTACGGGTTGCTTGAGCAGGGCGCGCAGGAAACGGTCGTTCTTCAGGGCAGTCATGTCGGCATCCGGAAAAAAAGTGCGGGCATTTTCTCAGAGCGCGACGCAAAAGGCACGGCAAGAGCCGTGCCTTTTATCTATCGGGGCAATTTGTCGCGGTGCAACACGGCCTACTCAACACTACCAAACGACTGTGGGAGCAGCTTTTGTGGGAGCAAGGCTTGCCCGCGATGAGAACACCGCGGTCTCTTGAGTACCGCGGCGCCTGGATCGCGAGCAAGCTTTGCTCCCACAAAAGCTCGCTCCCACAGGGTTGTGTGTCGCCTGGTCAGACTTGCAGGTAATCCAGGATCCCTTCAGCCGCGTTGCGGCCTTCGAAGATCGCCGTTACCACCAGGTCGGAACCACGGACCATGTCGCCACCGGCGAAGATCTTCGGGTTGCTGGTCTGGTGCTTGTACTGGCCTTGTTCCGGGGCCACGACTCGGCCCTGGTTGTCGGTCTGGATGCTGAACTGCTCGAACCATGGCGCCGGGCTTGGACGGAAGCCGAAGGCGATCACCACGGCGTCGGCCGGGATGATCTCTTCAGAGCCGGGGATCGGCTCGGGGCTGCGGCGGCCACGGGCGTCCGGCTCGCCGAGACGGGTCTCGACCACTTTCACGCCTTCGACCTTGTCTTCACCCACGATGGCAATCGGCTGGCGGTTGTAGAGGAACTTCACGCCTTCTTCCTTGGCGTTCTTCACCTCTTTACGCGAACCGGGCATGTTGGCTTCGTCACGACGGTAGGCACAGGTCACCGACTTGGCGCCCTGGCGGATCGAGGTGCGGTTGCAGTCCATCGCCGTGTCGCCACCGCCGAGCACCACCACCTTCTTGCCTTTCATGTCGACGAAATCTTCCGGCGACTTTTCAAAGCCCAGGTTGCGATTGACGTTGGCAATCAGGAAGTCCAGGGCGTCGTACACACCCGGCAGATCCTCGCCGGCAAAGCCGCCCTTCATGTAGGTGTAGGTGCCCATGCCCATGAATACGGCATCGTATTCTTCGAGCAACTGCTCCATGGTCACGTCCCTGCCCACCTCGGTGTTCAGGCGGAACTCGATGCCCATGCCGGTGAAGACTTCGCGACGATTGCTCAGCACGGTCTTTTCCAACTTGAACTCGGGGATGCCGAAGGTCAGCAGGCCACCGATTTCCGGGTTCTTGTCGAACACCACCGGGGTCACGCCACCGCGCACCAGCACGTCGGCGCAACCCAGGCCCGCCGGGCCGGCACCGATGATTGCAACCCGCTTGCCGGTCGGCTTGACCTTGGACATGTCCGGACGCCAGCCCATGGCGAACGCGGTGTCGGTGATGTACTTCTCCACCGAACCGATGGTCACCGCGCCAAAGCCGTCGTTCAAGGTGCAGGCGCCCTCGCACAGGCGATCCTGCGGGCACACCCGGCCACAGACTTCCGGCAGGGTGTTGGTCTGGTGGGACAGCTCGGCGGCCTGGAGAATGTTGCCCTCGGCCACCAGCTTCAGCCAGTTGGGAATGAAGTTGTGCACAGGGCACTTCCATTCGCAGTACGGGTTACCGCAACCCAGGCAGCGGTGGGCCTGGTCGGCCGACTGCTGGGGCTTGAACGGTTCGTAGATCTCGACGAACTCTTTCTTGCGTTGACGCAACAGTTTCTTCTTCGGATCCTTGCGCCCGACATCGATGAACTGGAAGTCGTTATTCAGACGTTCAGCCATTGTTAAAACCTCATCAAACTCTTCAGGCGCATATCACTGCGGGTTGGCACGAGTGCTGGAAAGCAACGACTTCAGGTTGGCAGCCTTCGGCTTGACCAGCCAGAAACGACGCACGTAGTCATCGAGGTTCTCGGCGAGTTCACGACCCCACTCGCTGTCGGTTTCCTCGACGTACTCATTCAGCACGCGTTGCAGGTGGCTGCGGTAGGCTTCCATCGCTTCGCCGCTGATCCGCTGGATTTCCACCAGTTCGTGGTTGACCCGGTCAACGAAGCTGTTGTCCTGGTCGAGCACGTAGGCGAAACCACCGGTCATGCCAGAGCCGAAGTTGTAACCGGTCTTGCCCAGAACACAGACGAAACCACCGGTCATGTATTCGCAGCAGTGATCCCCGGTACCTTCCACCACGGTGTGGGTCCCGGAGTTACGCACGGCAAAACGCTCGCCCGCGGTGCCGGCGGCGAACAGTTTGCCGCCGGTGGCGCCGTAGAGGCAGGTGTTGCCGATGATGGCACTGTCCTGGGTCTTGTAGGCGCTGCCCTTGGGCGGAACGATGACCAGCTTGCCGCCGGTCATGCCCTTGCCCACGTAGTCGTTGGCATCGCCTTCCAGGTACATGTTCAGGCCGCCAGCGTTCCAGACACCGAAGCTCTGGCCGGCGGTCCCCTTGAAGCGGAACGTGATCGGCGCTTGGGCCATGCCCTGGTTGCCATGCTTGCGGGCGATTTCGCCGGAGATCCGCGCGCCGATGGAACGGTCGCAGTTGCAGATGTCCAGGCTGAACTCGGCACCGCTCAGGTCGTTGATCGCCGAAGCGGCCATGTCGACCATCTTCTCGGCCAGCTCGCCCTTGTCGAACGGCGGGTTGCGGTCGACCTGGCAGAACTGTGGCTTGTCCGCCGGGATCAGATCGCTGCCCAGCAACGGGGTCAGGTCCAGGTGATGCTGCTTGGCGGTCTGCCCTTCGATCACGTCCAGCAGATCGGTACGGCCGATCAGCTCTTCGAGGGAGCGCACGCCCAGCTTCGCCAGCCACTCGCGGGTTTCTTCGGCCACGTAGGTGAAGAAGTTCACCACCATGTCGACGGTGCCGATGTAATGGTCCTTGCGCAGCTTCTCGTTCTGGGTCGCCACGCCGGTGGCGCAGTTGTTCAGGTGGCAGATGCGCAGGTATTTGCAGCCCAGGGCGATCATCGGCGCGGTGCCGAAGCCGAAGCTCTCGGCGCCGAGGATGGCGGCCTTGATCACGTCGAGGCCGGTCTTCAGGCCACCGTCGGTCTGCACCCGGACCTTGCCGCGCAAGTCGTTGCCGCGCAGAGTCTGGTGAGTTTCAGCCAGACCCAGCTCCCACGGCGCACCGGCGTACTTGATCGAGGTCAGCGGCGATGCACCGGTGCCGCCGTCGTAGCCGGAGATGGTGATCAGGTCGGCGTAGGCCTTGGCCACGCCGGCGGCGATGGTGCCGACCCCGGCTTCCGCCACCAGCTTCACCGAAACCAGTGCCTGCGGGTTCACCTGCTTGAGGTCGAAGATCAGTTGCGACAAGTCTTCGATCGAGTAGATGTCGTGATGCGGCGGTGGCGAAATCAGGGTCACGCCGGGAACCGCGTAACGCAGCTTGGCGATCAGGCCGTTGACCTTGCCGCCGGGCAACTGGCCGCCTTCACCGGGCTTGGCGCCTTGGGCAACCTTGATCTGCAGCACTTCGGCGTTGACCAGATACTCCGGCGTCACACCGAAGCGGCCCGTGGCCACCTGCTTGATTTTCGAGCTCTTGATGGTGCCGTAGCGCGCCGGATCTTCGCCGCCCTCACCGGAGTTGGAACGCGCACCGAGGCGGTTCATGGCTTCGGCCAGGGCTTCGTGGGCTTCCGGGGACAGGGCACCCAGGGAAATACCGGCGGAGTCGAAGCGCTTGAGCACCGACTCCAGGGGTTCCACTTCGTTGATGTCCAGCGGCGTGTCCAGGGTCTTGACCTTGAGCAGGTCGCGGATCATCGACACCGGGCGGTTGTCCACCAACGCCGTGTATTCCTTGAACTTGCCGTAGTCACCCTGCTGCACGGCGGCTTGCAGGGTGTTCACGACGTCCGGGTTGTAGGCGTGGTATTCGCCGCCGTGGACGAACTTCAGCAGGCCGCCTTGCTGGATCGGCTTGCGCGGACTCCAGGCTTCAGCTGCGAGGGCCTTCTGTTCGGCTTCGATGTCGACGAAGCGCGCACCCTTGATGCGGCTCGGCACGCCACGGAAGCTCAGTTCGCAGACTTCTTCGGACAGGCCGATAGCCTCGAACAGTTGCGCGCCACGGTACGAGGCGATGGTCGAGATGCCCATCTTCGAGAGGATCTTGAGCAGCCCCTTGGTGATGCCCCTGCGGTAGTTCTTGAACACCTCATAGAGATCGCCCAGCACTTCACCGGTACGGATCAGGTCGCCGAGCACTTCGTAGGCCAGGAACGGATACACCGCCGAAGCGCCAAAACCGATCAACACCGCAAAGTGATGCGGGTCACGGGCGGTGGCGGTTTCGACAAGGATGTTGGAATCGCAGCGCAGGCCTTTTTCGGTCAGACGATGGTGCACCGCACCGGTGGCCAGGGATGCGTGGATCGGCAACTTGCCCGGCGCAATGTGACGGTCGCTGAGCACGATCTGGGTACGACCGGCGCGCGCGGCTTCTTCAGCCTGATCGGCCACATTGCGGATAGCCGCTTCGAGGCCGACGCTTTCGTCGTAGTTCAGGTCGATGACCTGACGCGCGAAGCCCGGACGGTCGAGGTTGGTCAGCGAACGCCACTTGGCCGGGGAGATGACCGGCGAGCTGAGGATCACCCGCGAGGCGTGTTCCGGCGACTCCTGGAAGATGTTGCGCTCGGCGCCCAGGCAGATTTCCAAGGACATCACGATCGCTTCGCGCAGCGGGTCGATCGGCGGGTTGGTCACCTGGGCGAACTGCTGGCGGAAATAGTCGTACGGTGTGCGCACGCGCTGCGACAGCACCGCCATCGGCGTGTCGTCGCCCATGGAGCCGACCGCTTCGTAGCCCTGCTCGCCCAGCGGACGCAGCACCTGGTCACGCTCTTCGAACGTCACCTGGTACATCTTCATGTACTGCTTGAGCTGATCGACGTCGTAGAAAGCCGAGCCGTGGTCGTTGTCTTCCATGGTCGCCTGGATGCGCAGGGCGTTCTTGCGCAGCCATTGCTTGTATGGATGACGGGACTTGAGGCGGTTGTCGATGGCGTCGGTGTCAAGGATCTGGCCGGTTTCGGTGTCCACGGCAAAGATCTGGCCCGGGCCGACGCGGCCCTTGGCGATGACGTCTTCGGGCTGGTAGTTCCAGACGCCGATTTCCGAAGCCAGGGTGATGAAACCGTTGGTGGTGGTGACCCAGCGCGCCGGGCGCAGACCATTACGGTCCAGCAGGCACACGGCATAGCGGCCGTCGGTCATGACGATACCGGCCGGGCCGTCCCACGGCTCCATGTGCATGGAGTTGTATTCGTAGAACGCCCGCAGGTCCGGGTCCATGGTCTCGACGTTCTGCCATGCCGGCGGAACCAGCATGCGCACGCCACGGAACAGGTCGATGCCACCGGTCACCATCAGTTCGAGCATGTTGTCCATGCTCGAGGAGTCCGAGCCCACGCGGTTGACCAGCGGGCCGAGTTCTTCGAGATCGGGCATCAGGTCGTTGGCGAACTTGGTGCGACGGGCCAGGGCCCAGTTGCGGTTGCCGGTGATGGTGTTGATCTCGCCGTTGTGGGCGAGGAAGCGGAATGGCTGGGCCAGCGGCCATTTCGGCAGGGTGTTGGTGGAGAAGCGCTGGTGGAACACGCAGATCGCGGTTTTCAGGCGCTCGTCGCTCAGGTCCGGATAGAAGGCGGTCAGGTCCGCCGGCATCATCAGGCCTTTATAGATGATGGTCTTGTTGGAAAAGCTGCAGATGTAGTGGTCGGTGTCGGCGGCGTTGGCCACGGACGAGCGACGACGGGAGCTGAACAGCTTGATCGCCATTTCCTGGTCGCTCAGGCCTTCGCCGGCGATGAACACTTGTTCGATCTGCGGCAGGCGCGCCAGGGCCAGGCTACCGAGGACACTGGTGTCGATCGGCACTTTGCGCCAGCCGACCAGTTGCAGGCCGGCGGCCAGGATCTCGCGGTCCATGTTTTCGCGAGCGGCCTGGGCTTTCACCGGGTCCTGGTTGAAGAACACCATGCCCACGGCGTACTGCTTGGGCAGGGTAACGCCAAACGTTTCCTGGGCAATGGCACGCAGGAATTCATCAGGCTTTTGAATCAGCAAGCCACAACCATCACCGGTCTTGCCGTCGGCGTTGATCCCACCACGGTGGGTCATGCAGGTCAGGGCCTCAATGGCCGTTTGCAAAAGGGTGTGGCTGGGCTCGCCCTGCATGTGGGCTATCAGGCCAAAACCACAGTTATCCTTGAATTCATCTGGTTGGTACAGACCTGCTTTCATAGACACTTTCTCACCAGGCTGCCTCTTATCGAGACAAATTTCTTTTCAATTCAGCCAGTTGCATGTCGCGCCGAACGTACGCCGGCTTTGCGGGGGCAAAAGGAAGGTCATTGTACATGCCGACACAGACACCCACAAATTTGACGACGAAACGTCGCAAATTCATGTCGCATTTGTGAAAGGTTTAAAGCTATATGCTGTGCTAGTCAAAACTTTTTTGGGTTCGACCGCTACGACTCAAACGCTACTGTGACGCAGACACCACAAGGCGCGCGGCCGAAAGGCCGCTCGCTCTTGCAGAAATATTGAGGTTGCCGGGAGAGGCGGCCTGGGTAAGGCCGCCGAATCTTCAGCGAGTTGCAGCCAGTTCCTGTTGGACGCTGGCGACAGTGCGAGGCCAAGGTTTACCAGCCTGGACCTTCGCTGGCAAGGCCTTGATGGCGGAAACGGCTGCATCATGGCTGGCAAAGCTGCCGTAGGTGATGACATACAGCGGCTTGCCGTTGAGGATTTTCTTGAAATAACGATACTCGCCGCCCTGCTGCTTGACGAAGTTCTGCGCGGAAGCTTCGGAGCTGGTGCCGAGAATCTGTACGACGTAGTTGCCCGGTGCCTGGCCGGCATACCAGTTGCCACCCGCGGCCTTGGCCGGTGCAGCAGGCTTGGCCGCCGGGGCAGGCGTCGGTTTGGCAGCCGGCGCCGGAGCAGGCTTGGCCGTCGCCACCTGGGTCGGAGCCGGGGTCGGCTTGGCGGCCGGAGCGGGTGCCGGGCCAGCTGGTACACCCTCAGGCGGCGCCGTGGTGGTCACGGTTGGCGGCGTGTCGCCGTCGTCGATCGGTGGCGCCGCGCCATCGTCGCCCTCGGTGATTCCACCGGCGGCTTCGGCCAGGGGCCCGCGCATGACCGGTTGCGACTGGCCGACCAGCGGCAACGGCATCGGCTGGGTGCTGCCGGCAAATTCCACCGCCGGCGCGCCGCCATTGGGTTTCGGCGCCTCTTGGCCGAGGGGCAGTTGTGCCTGTTCGTTGGCAGGTGCGCCGGTCGTCGGCGCCTTGTTGTGACCCGGCATCAGCCAGGCCGCGACGACCGCGACCACGACGACGGCGGAAATCGCCAATACGTGTTTCTTCGGCATGTTGAACCCCATGGTTGGACGCTTCACCGCTGAGCGGCTGGCAATCATGACTTCGATCAAGGCATCACGAGCGACCTGGTTGATGTTGCCAGGCCAGCCGCCGGAGCCTTCGTGAATCTCAGAGATCTGATCGGCGGTAAAAAGTTCGATACCCCGGCCCGCACCTTCAAGACGCTGATCCAGGTATTCACGGGTCTCTTCTTCGGTGTAGGGCGCCAGTTCGATGACATGGAAACGCTCCTCCTCGAGTTCCAGCTGGTCCAGATCGGCGATCAACGACGACTCGCCAAACAGGAACACATGGGGACGCCCTTCCGGCGCACCGGCCGCCAGCGCCAGCAAGGCTTCCAGGGCCGACTCGTCGAGCTGCTCGGCGTCATCCACCAGCAGGTAGACTTCCTGCCCGGTCAGCGCCAACTGGACGATCTGGTCGAGAATCACGCCCACTTCGGCCTGGGCCAGGTTCAGCGCCTGGGCGACCTGGCGCAGCACGCCGGCGGCATCGCCGGCACCACGGGCCGAGACCACCACGCTTTGCACCGATTGCTTGTTGGTGCTGGCCACCAGGGCCTGGCGCAGCAAGGTCTTGCCACTGCCCTGGGGACCGGTGACGACCAGCAGCAATTGGCTGTAGCGCGCCAGGTGATGCAACTGACCCAGCACCGGCTTGCGCTGGGCCGGGAAGAACTTGAAGCCGGGGACCCGTGGCGCGAAGGGGTCGTGACTCAACTGGAAATGGCCGAGGAAAGCCTCGTCGGCATGCAAACTAGTCATCGGAATCTTATTAACCTTTAAGCTGAGCCAGGGCGTGGTAATCCGCGCCCAGCGTGGCCTGTAGAACCTCTTTCGGATAATCGTCGGTCACCACCGCTTCGCCCATGCGGCGCAGCAGCACCAGACGCAGACGACCATCGATCACTTTCTTGTCGATTGCCATGTGTTCGAGGAAATCGGCCTCGGTCATTTCCTCGGGAGGCACCACCGGTAGCCCGGCGCGCTGGAAGAGACGAATGCCGCGATCACGCTCCTGCTCGCTGATCCAGCCCAGGCGCGCGGACATTTCCAGGGCCATGACCGTGCCGGCCGCGACCGCCTCGCCATGTAGCCAGACACCATACCCCATGTGGGTCTCGATGGCGTGCCCAAAGGTGTGGCCCAGGTTGAGCGTGGCCCGCACACCCGACTCCCGCTCATCGGCACCGACCACCGCGGCCTTGGCCGCGCAGGAGCGCTCGATGGCGTAGGTCAGGGCTGCCTGGTCCAGCGCCCGCAGGCGATCGACGTTCTCTTCAAGCCAGCCCAGGAACGGCTCGTCGCAGATCAGCCCGTACTTGATGACCTCCGCGAGCCCCGCGGACAACTCACGGGCCGGCAAGGTATTGAGGGTAGCGGTATCGATCAGCACCACGTTGGGCTGATAGAAAGCGCCAACCATGTTCTTGCCCAGTGGATGGTTGATCCCGGTTTTGCCGCCCACCGACGAGTCGACCTGGGACAGCAACGTGGTAGGAATCTGGATGAAGTCGACGCCACGCTGGTAGCAGGCCGCGGCAAAACCGGCCATGTCGCCGATCACGCCACCGCCCAGGGCCACCACCGTGGTGCGACGGTCATGCCGCGCGGTCAGCAGGCCGTCGAAAATCAATTGCAGGGTTTCCCAGTTCTTGAACGCCTCGCCGTCGGGCAACACCACGGAAATGACCGAAAAGGCTGACAGGCTGCGGGTCAGGCGCTCCAGATACAACGGCGCGACGGTTTCGTTGGAGATGATCGCGACTTGCCGCCCAGCGATATGTGGCACCAGCAGTTGCGGCTGGTCCAGCAAGCCTTCGCCAATGTGAATCGGGTAGCTGCGCTCGCCCAGGTCAACCTTTAGTGTCTGCATGTGTCCCCACGGTGAAGATGGAATCAGGCGTCCTGCCTGCAATTAACGAAAAGTCCACGGTGTCTGCTGTGACGCCACTCGACGGCCATCCGCCACGCCCCGGCGGATGACGGCGAGACGCCGAGGATAGCGCATTTCCCGTGGTGCATTAACGGGGAGGCAGCTGCTGCAGACGTTCGAGAATGTCCAGCACCACCATCCTCGGAGGCCGTTCGTCGGTTTCCACCACCAGATCGGCGATCTCCCGGTACAGCGGATCACGCAGCTCCAGCAGGTCCCGCAGGGTCTTGGCCGGATCGGCGGTGCGCAACAGCGGACGGTTGCGGTCCCGGGCGGTACGGCCGACCTGCTGTTCGACGGAGGCGTGCAGGTAGACCACCCGTCCGCCAGCATGCAGCGCCCGACGGTTGGCTTCGCGCATCACGGCGCCGCCACCGGTGGCCAGCACCACACCTTCGAACGCGCACAGCTCGGCGATCATCGCCTGCTCGCGATCACGAAAGCCTGGTTCGCCTTCCTTGTCGAAAATCCACGGGATATTGGCGCCCGTGCGCAATTCAATTTCCTTGTCGGAATCTTTGAACGGCAGGCGCAGCTCTTTGGCCAGCAAACGGCCGATGGTGCTTTTTCCAGCGCCCATCGGCCCAACAAGAATCAAATTTCGCACAGAATCAACGACTCACAGCAATCGCCTGGTTATTCATGATACGCGGAGTGAGGAATACCAGCAGCTCGGATTTTTTCTCCGAAACCAGATCACGCCGGAAAAGGCGGCCAAGATACGGCACATCGCCAAGAAATGGCACCTTATCTACAACCTTGCTCTGAGTATTTGAGAAAACCCCGCCAATCACAATGGTCTCGCCATCATTGACCAACACCTTGGCGTTGACTTCGTTCTTCTTGATCGGTGGTACTTCCTGGACCTTGTTCAGGTAGTCCGGCTCATCCTTGGTGACCTTGACCTCCATGATGATGCGGTTGTCCGGTGTGATTTGCGGGGTGACCTCCAGCGATAGCGAGGCTTCCTTGAACGACACCGAGGTGGCCCCACTGGAACTGGCTTCCTGGTAGGGAATTTCCGTGCCCTTGAGGATTTTTGCGGTCTCCTTGTCGGAGGTCACTACCTTGGGCTGGGAAACGATTTCCCCGTTACCGGTTTTTTCCATGGCTGTCAGTTCCAGATCCAGCAGTACGTTGTCGGTGATGAACGCAATGCCGATACCCGAGGTATTGCCCGACGCGCCCATGTCGACGAACGGCTGGTTGGTGCTGGTGCTGCCCGGCGTGCCGATGGTGGTGGAGCTGCCGTTGGTCACGCCCGAAGTGTTCCAGTTGCCCTTGTTCTGCACCGAGCCGCCCCAACGCACGCCCAGGCTTTTATCGTAATCGACGTTGGCCTCAACGATCCGGGCCTCGATCATTACCTGGCGCACCGGAATATCCAGCTGCGCCACGATCCGGCGCAATTCGTCGAGCCGGTCCTGGGTCTGGTAGGCAATGATGTTATTGGTTCGCTCATCCACCGTGATCGTACCGCGCTCATCGGCTTTCGCTTCGGCGCTGGTCACCGACTGGAACAGCTTGGCGATGTCCGCCGCCTTCGCATAGTTGACCTGCAACAGCTCTCGCCGCAGCGGCGCCAGGTCGGCAATCTGCTTCTGGGATTCCAGTTCCTGGCGCTCGCGAGCCGCAATCTCATCGGCGGGGGCCACCAACAGCACATTGCCGACCTTGCGCTTGTCCAGCCCCTTGGTCTTCAGCACCAGGTCCAGCGCCTGGTCCCAGGGAACATTCTGCAACCGCAAGGTGATACCGCCCTGCACCGTGTCGCTTGCCACCAGGTTCAGGTTGGTGAAATCGGCAATCAGCTGCAGGACCGAGCGCACTTCGATGTCCTGAAAATTCAGGGACAGCTTTTCACCGTTGTAGGCCGCACGGTCGGTATCGCGCTTGCGCAAGTCCTCGACCGTCATGGGCCGGACGCTGACGGTCAGCTTGTTGTCGGTCTGGTAGGTCGAATAATCGAAGGTACCGCCGGGCTCGATGCTGACGGTGGCCCGGTCGGAACCGGCGCTGGCGTTGACGAACTGCACCGGGGTGGCGAAGTCCTTGACGTCCAGGCGCACCCGCAACGGTTCGGGCAATTGGGTCCTGGCGAAGTTGAGAATGATCTTGCCTTCCCGCTCCTGGATATCCGGCGCAATGGACGGGTCGGACAGGTCGATCACCACGTTGCCTTCACCCTGGGTCCCGCGCTGGAAGTCCACGCCACGAATGGCCCGGCCCACCGGCGCGTTGCTCCTGGCTGGCACCACACCGGCAGCCGCCGGACGTGGGGCCTGGGCGGTAGATTTCGGCTCCGCGCCCTTACCGACCACCACGAACAGATTATTACCTTCGACCCGAGCGTTATACGGCACCAACTGGGTGAGGCCGATGATCAGCCGGGTACGGTCCCCCGCCTCGACCACGGTGGCGCTGCGTGCATTGCCGCTGCCCAGGTCCTGGGTCTTGCGCGCCAGCTGATTGGTCACCCCTGGCAGGTCCAGGGCAATCCGGGCCGGTTGTTCGGTGGTATAGCCACGGGGCGTCGGCGGTGGCCCATCGAAAGAAAGCTTCAACTCGACCCGGTCCCCCGGCAAAGCCGCGACATCCAGCGTCTTCAGGCTCGCCCCAAGCACCATCGGTGACATCAGCGCCATCCATAGCGAAACACCGAAGGCGGTAAAAATCCTGTTCATTGTTCGAGTTCCACTGAGTGCTCTTTCAAAGGAATGGTCCGTGGTCGCTCCAGCCAGGCACCATCGCCATCGGGAACGATTTCGACCACATCGACCTGGGTGGCACCGATGGCGACGATTCGCCCGTCGTTGCGCCCCAGGTAGTCACCGACCTTGAGCCGGTGCACCCCGCCCGCGCCGCGTAGCAGCGCATAGGAGCCACTGGCATTGGCGATCGTGCCAACCATTTCAAACTGTTCGATGTTGAAGCCTTCGAGGTACTGCTTGACCCGGTTCGGATCAGGCCGGACATTGCGCGAGCCTTTTTGCCGTTCGGCCTGGTCCACCCGGACCTGCCGCGAGAACGGGCTGCGCAGGTCGGACGCGCTGTAGGTAAAGGTTTCATTTGGCTTGAAGGTCGGCGTCGGCTCGATCTTGCCGGGTGGGCGCAACCGCACTTCATTCATGTAGGCGTCCAGGTCGTCGAAGCCACTGTTGTAGTTACAGCCGGCCAGCACAACCAGCCCGGCCAGCAGGCCCATGCAGCGGAGCGGCTTCATGGTTGCGCCCCCTGCTCGTTGTACCGGTAGGTCTTGGCCTGGATGCTCATGCGCAGCTTCGATCCCGCCTCGGGGTCCGCCGGGGCGATGTCAAAATCGTGCAGTGTGACAATGCGGGGCAGCCCGGCAACACCGCTGACGAATGTCGCCAAATCATGGTAGTCACCGGTCACGGTGATCTGGATCGGCAGCTCGATGTAGAACGGCTGGGTCACTTCGGGCAGCAGCTTGATCTCTTCGAACTCCAGGCCGCTGCCCAGGCCAGTGCGGGTGATGTCTTCCAGCAGCCCAGGCACCTCGGTGTCGCTGGGCAATTGCCGCAACAGCACGCCAAAGGAGGTTTCCATCTGCTTCATCTGCTCGGTGTAGCGTTCCAGGTTCGCGGCCATGTGGGCCTTGCCCGCGAACTGCGCCTTGAGGGTATTTTCCTCCTCGCGCACCTGCTGCAACTGATTTTCCAGGTCGCTCACGGCAAAGTTGTAGCCCAACCCCAGGACCAGGACCACCAGCAGGACGCCGGCCAGCCATTTGACCGGCATCGGCCAGGAGCCGACGTTGTTGGTGTCCAGATCACTGAAGTCGATCTTGCGCAGTGCGTCGAGCCACTCTCCCGGCCTCATTGGGCGTCCTCCGCGTCGGCCGGCCGGGTCTGGCGAACCGTCAGCTGGAACACGTTGGCCTGGTCGAGCTGCCCGGCCGTCGTGGCCTTGACTTCCGTCAGGCTGGGCGCGTCAAAGAGATCCGACGCGTCCAGGTTGCGCATCAGGTCCGAGACCCGGTTGTTGGACTCCGCGGCGCCCTTGATGGAGAGCGTCTTGTCCTCCATTTTCACTTCGGTGAAATACACCCCGTCCGGCAATGTGCGCACCAATTGGTCGAAGATGCGCCCGCTGACCGGGCGGTTTCCCTGCAGGTCCTGGATGATGCGCATGCGCTCCAGCAATTGTTGGCGACGGGCTTTCAGCTCGCTGATCTGCTTGATGCGCTCGTCCAGTACCGCTATCTGCTCGGAAATATGCCCGTTACGCGCCAGTTGGTGGTTGATGGCGCTGTGCAGGTACTGAACCCCGATCAAGGTCACCCCCACCGCCCCGACCAGCGCCCCCACCAATGCCAGCAGGAAGCGCTTGCGGCGCTCTTCACGCAGCTCTTCGCGCCAGGGAAGAAGGTTGATCCGTGCCATCAGTCGAAACTCCTGAGGGCCAGTCCGCAAGCGATCATCAGCGCTGGCGCATCACTGGCCAGGGCGCCGGCATTGACCTTGCTGCCCAGGGCCATGTTGGAAAACGGGTTGGCCACCTGGGTCGGCGTGCCCAGGCGCTGTTCGATCAACCGGTCCAGCCCGGCGACTGACGCCGTACCTCCAGCCAACAGGATGTGGTCCACCGCGCTGTACTGGCCCGAAGCGAAGAAAAACTGCAGGGACCGCGAAACCTGCTGCACCAACGCCTCGCGAAAAGGCTGCAGCACCTCGCTGAGATAATCGTCCGGCAAGCCCCCCTGCTTCTTTGCCAGGCCGGCCTGTTCGAGGGTCAGGCCGTAGCGCCGCTGGATTTCCTCGGTGAGCTGGCGACCGCCGAACAATTGCTCGCGGGTATAGATGATGCGCCCGTTGTGCAGCACGCTCAGGGTGGTCATGGTGGCGCCGATATCGATCACCGCAACGGTCAACCGCTCCTGGGACGCGGCCAGTTGCGTGGCGAGCAGGCCGAAGGCGCGCTCCAATGCGTAGGCTTCCACGTCGACCACCCGGGCCGTCAGCCCCGCCAGCGCCAGCGCCGCCTCGCGAACTTCGACGTTTTCCTTGCGACAGGCCGCCAGCAGCACCTCGACCCGCTCGTTGTTGCGCGGCGACACACCCAGGACCTCGAAATCGATGGCGACTTCATCCAGTGGATAGGGAATGTACTGGTCAGCCTCGATCTTGAGCTGGTTCTCCATCTCGTCGTCGGAAAGCCCGGCATCCATCTCGATGGTCTTGGTGATCACCGCCGACCCCGCCACGGCCACCGCGACGCTGCGCGAGGGCGTCCTGGCCTTGACCAGAACCCGGGACAACGCCTGCCCGACCCCCTCGAGCTCGGCGATGTTCTTCTCGATCACGGCGTTGGCCGGCAACGGTTCGACCGCGTAGGACTCGACACGGTAACGGTCACCCTGGCGGCTCAGCTCGAGCAGCTTCACCGATGTGGAGCTGATGTCGATGCCCAGAAGCGTATGGGCTTTTTTATTGAAGAGTCGTAGCACTACCAATTCCCTATGACTATCCGTGAGTTACGGACTCTCTAATACGCATTGCGTTCAATCACCCCAGCCCGACGGACGTCCGGATGACGTTTGCGACGGAAAAAAATGCTTATAATGCGCAGCGTTTTTTTCGCTTTGCTGCAAGCACGGGTCTTTCCCTGCACCTGACGCCTTTTTTCATTCTTTGCCTGGATATCCAAAAGCCTTGATTCGTCTGCTGAAATTTTTCGGATGGTCCATCATCGCCGTTTTCTGCGGACTGCTCCTGGGTCTGAGCGGTGCGTTTCTTTACCTTAGTCCGGGATTGCCATCCGTGGAGGCGCTGAGAAGTATTCAGTTGCAGATTCCTTTGCGGATATACAGCAGCGACAACAAGCTGATTGCCGAATTTGGCGAGATGCGCCGCACGCCGATCCGCTTCGCCGACATCCCGCCCAATTTCATCAATGCGTTACTCAGCGCCGAAGACGACAATTTCGCCAACCACTATGGCGTCGATCCGGGCAGCCTGATGCGTGCCGCCAGCCAGTTGGTCCGGAGCGGGCACATCCAGTCCGGCGGCAGCACCATTACCATGCAGGTGGCCAAGAACTTCTTCCTGACCAGCGAGCGCAGCTTCTCGCGCAAGACCACCGAGATTCTCCTGGCCCTGCAGATCGAACGGCAGCTGACCAAGGATGAAATCCTCGAGCTGTACGTGAACAAGATCTACCTGGGCAACCGCGCCTATGGCATCGAGGCGGCGGCCCAGGTGTACTACGGCAAGTCGATCCGTGACGTGAGCCTGGCGCAGATGGCGATGATTGCCGGCCTGCCCAAGGCGCCGTCGCGCTTCAACCCGCTGGCCAACCCGGCGCGCAGCAAGGAGCGTCGCGACTGGATCCTGGGGCGCATGTACAAGCTCGGCAAGATCAGCGAAGCCGACTACACCGCCGCGATCAACGAGCCATTGAACGCCAGCTATCACGTGCAGACGCCGGAAGTGAACGCCCCGTACATCGCTGAAATGGCCCGGGCCGAGATGGTCGGACGCTACGGCAGCGATGCCTATACCGAAGGGTTCCGCGTCACCACCACGGTGCCGAGCAACTTGCAGGAAATGGCCAACACCGCGCTGCACGAAGGCCTGATGACCTACGATCAGCGCCACGGCTACCGCGGCCCGGAATCGCGCCTGCCGGGCAAGACCAAGGAGGCCTGGGCCCTGGAGCTGACCAAGCAACGCACCATCAGTGGCCTGGAGCCGGCGATCGTCACCCAGGTGGACAAGGACGAGATCAAGGTGCTGACGCGCAACGGCGAGCTTGAGGAACAGGTGAAATGGGACACCATGAAATGGGCCCGTCCGTTCCTCAACACCAACAGCATGGGCCCCACCCCCCGACAGCCGTCGGACGTGGCCCAGGTCGGCGACCTGATCCGGGTGCAGCGCCAGCCGGACAATGCCCTCAAGTTCAGCCAGATCCCGGCCGCACAAGGCGCACTGGTGTCCCTCGATCCGCAGGACGGCGCGATCCGCTCCCTGGTGGGTGGTTTCGCCTTCGAACAGAGCAACTACAACCGTGCATTGCAGGCCAAGCGCCAGCCAGGCTCGAGCTTCAAGCCGTTCGTCTACAGCGCCGCCCTGGATAACGGCTATACCGCCGCCAGCCTGGTGAACGACGCGCCTATCGTGTTCGTCGACGAGTACCTGGACAAGGTCTGGCGACCGAAGAACGACACCAACACCTTCCTCGGCCCGATCCGTCTGCGCGAGGCGCTGTACAAGTCGCGCAACCTGGTGTCGATCCGCCTGTTGCAGGCGCTGGGGGTGGATCGCACCATCGACTACATCGCCCGGTTCGGCTTCAACAAACAGGACCTGCCCCGCAACCTGTCACTGGCCCTGGGCACCGCGACCCTGACCCCGATGGAAATCGCCACGGGCTGGAGCACATTCGCCAACGGTGGGTACAAGATCACCCCGTACCTCATCGACAGGATCGAAAGCCGCAACGGCGAGACACTGTTCGTGGCCAACCCGGCGCGGGTGCCTACCGGCGAGCAGGCCAGCGACGGCGTCGCCGCACCGTCCGCCGAGACGTTCACGGTGAACCCGACTCCGGGCGAAGCCAGCACCGCCACTGCAGCGCCCCAGGCACCCGCTGTCGCCGAACGCATCGTTGACGGGCGCACCACCTACATCCTCAACAGCATGCTGGAGGACGTGATCAAGCTCGGCACCGGCCGTCGCGCACTGGCCCTGGGACGTACCGACCTGGCGGGCAAGACCGGCACCACCAACGAATCCAAGGACGCCTGGTTCTCCGGCTACAACGCCGATTACGTGACCACCGTCTGGACCGGTTTCGACCAGCCCGAGAGCCTGGGTCGCCGCGAGTTCGGTGGCACCGTGGCGCTGCCTATCTGGATGAACTACATGGCCGCCGCCCTCAAGGACAAGCCGCCGCATACCCAGCCGGAACCGGAAGGCATCCTCAGCCTGCGGGTCGACCCGGTCAGCGGCCGCGCGGCCACGCCAGGCACCCCGGGGGCGTACTTCGAGCTGTTCAAGAGCGAAGACACCCCGCCGTCGATCAACGAACTGGGCAATGGCGTTGCGCCGGGCAGCCCGCTGCCGGCGGATGAAGCGGCGCCGATCGATCTGTTCTAGGAAAGCAGCGGCGAGCGTCAAGCCGCAAGCTTCAAGTAAAGCCAAAGCAAGCACGGTAGGCCTCGCCTCTACTTGCAGCTTGAAGCTTGCCGCTCGAAGCCCATAAAAAAACCTGGCCGAGGCCAGGTTTTTTTATGGGCGGCTGCTGTTAACCGTTGAACACATCATCCACGCTCTTGAGCGGGTAGTTTTTCGGGTACGGCAGGGTTGCCACGCCGGTCTCGATCGCAGCCTTGGCCACGGCGTCGGAGATCAGGGTGATCAGGCGGGCGTCCATTGGCTTCGGAATGATGTACTCACGACCGAACTCCAACTTGATGCCGCCGTAGGCGTCACAGACTTCCTGAGGCACCGGCAGCTTGGCCAGTTCGCGCAGGGCGTTGGCGGCCGCGACTTTCATCTCTTCGTTGATGCGCTTGGCGCGAACGTCCAGGGCACCGCGGAAGATGAATGGGAAGCCCAATACGTTGTTGACCTGGTTCGGGTAGTCCGAACGGCCAGTCGCCATGATCACGTCGTTGCGGGTGGCGTGAGCCAGTTCCGGGGAGATTTCCGGATCCGGGTTCGAGCAGGCGAACACGATCGGGTTCGGCGCCATGCGCAGCAGGTTTTCCGGGCTCAGCAGGTTCGGGCCCGACAGGCCGACGAATACGTCGGCGCCGTCCAATGCGTCCGCCAGGGTGCGCTTGTCGGTCGCGTGAGCGAAGACGGCCTTGTACTGGTTCAGATCGCTACGACCAGAGTGGATCACACCGGTACGGTCGACCATGAAGATGTTTTCGATCTTGGCGCCCATGCTCACCAGCAATTTCATGCAGGAGATGGCCGCAGCGCCGGCGCCCAGGCAGACGATCTTGGCTTCCGGCAAGGTTTTGCCGGCGATTTCCAGGGCGTTGATCATGCCGGCCGCGGTCACGATGGCGGTACCGTGCTGGTCGTCGTGGAACACCGGAATATCGCACTGTTCGATCAGGGCGCGTTCGATCTCAAAGCACTCGGGCGCCTTGATGTCTTCCAGGTTGATACCGCCGAAGGTGATGGAGATGCGCTTGACGGTGTCGATGAAGGCTTGCGGGCTTTCGGAGTCGACTTCGATGTCGAACACGTCGATGCCGGCGAAACGCTTGAACAGCACACCCTTGCCTTCCATGACGGGCTTGGAGGCCAGTGGACCCAGATCACCCAGGCCGAGAATCGCGGTGCCATCGGAAATGACTGCAACCAGGTTGCCCTTGCCGGTGTATCTGTAGGCCAGTTCAGGGTCGCGAGCGATTTCGCGGACTGGTTCGGCTACGCCGGGGCTGTAGGCCAGCGACAGGTCGCGGGCAGTAGCGGTGGCCTTGGTGAGCTCGACACTCAGCTTTCCTGGACGAGGATTAGCGTGATATTCGAGAGCGGCAGTTTTCAGATCAGACATGTGGGCATTCCGCTTTTACTGTGTTGGACAGACGGACCGCCGAGGATACGCGCCTCGCAAAGTCCCTACAAGACTGACCGGTCACCCCTGTCAAGCGCCCTGCCCTACGACTTTGGGCCAAGAGCCGCGAAACACAAGGGCTCACTGCATACAATCAACAAGAAAAATGTCTACAATTTTTTACCCCGGCATTGGGCTCAGCATCGCCGGATCGGTCAATGGCAGCAGCCATCGTCCTTGCCCGGTGTTCCCACGTCGCGATCGGTCAACCACCCAACCCCGCGCCTCGACCTGCCTGCCGACAAGGCGCTCGAGCGAAGCCAAATCGAAGCGGTCCAGTAGATTGGGCGCAATACGCAATACAACCGAATCGTCCAATTGCAGCCAAACACCGCCACGATTGCGCTTGACCGCGTTGACGCGGCCGCTGAGCACGGCGAAGCCGGATGCCTTGATCTGCCCGGCCTTGAGCACGGGCGAACGCCCCCACAGCCCGAGACGCGCCTCACGCGCCTGACGTTCGGCCGCCCGCTGGCAGCCCGCCAGGCTGACATTCGGTGCCACTGCCACTTGGAAGCCCAGGCCCTCGGCGAGCATCTGCGCTTCGAGATTGCGGCCATCGGCGCCATAGGCATGGGCCAGTGTCCGGCCATAGCGATCCTTGCTTTCCCTGCCGGAAACCAACCCTACACGCCCGTCATTGGCAGCCACCAAGGCTTCCAGGCGACGGCGGGCCGCAACGGCAAGGGGCTCGTCGGAACGCCCCTGCCGGCCCAACTCAGGTGTATTGAGCCCAATCAGGCGCACGCTGCGGCCATCTTCCAGGCGCAGGGTATCGCCATCCACCACCCGCCGGACCGCCACCTCGGTCGCGCCCGTGGGCGCCGGGCAGAAGGCCTGGGCGCCGGTCAGCCAAATCGCGGACACAAAAAAGGCGCCCACAAGGGACGCCTTTTTCATCACTTCGCAGCCGCCGAAACGACCCGCCAAAATGATCAGTCTCAGGCCTTTTTGGCGCCGAAAGCACCGAAACGGTCGGCGAACTTCTGAACGCGACCACCGGTATCCAGAGTCTTTTGCTTACCGGTGTAGAACGGGTGGCATTCGTTGCAAACGTCGATCGCCAGGGCTTTGCCGTAGGTCGAACGGGTTTCGAACTTGTTGCCGCAGCTGCAGGTTACAGCGATGGCTGGGTATTCCGGATGGATATCGGCTTTCATGGTGTTTTCCTCAGGCTAGCGTGCCGCCACCCAACACTATTGTTGAATACCGCACGTAATTAGGCCGCGGATTCTACCAGACATCGACGATCACGCAAGCTATGCCTTGTACCAACCGTCTGCTAGGCTCCCGGCCTCAAGCACGATACCAATGTGGGAGCGGGCTTGCTCGCGAAGGCGGTGAATCAGTTTGCAGTAATGCCGACTGTGCCACCGCTTTCACGAGCAAGCCCGCTCCCACAGGGATTGTGCCTAGCCTTTTGAACATGCCTGTCATTGAGATCCCCGCGTGCCCGACGCCATCCTGCGCCTCGCCTTGCCTTCGCCCCTGCGCCGCCTGTTCGACTATCGTGCCCCGGCCGGAGTCCCGCGTGCCCGGCTGCAACCGGGCATGCGCTTGCGGGTGCCCTTCGGTCGGCGGGAAATGATCGGCATTCTGGTGGAAGTCACCGACCACAGCGAGGTCCCGGCCGACAAGCTCAAGCCGGCCCTGGCGTTGCTCGATGCCACGCCGCCGCTGCCGGCCTCGCTGTTCAAGCTGTGCCTGTGGACCGCCCAGTATTACCAGCACAGCCTCGGCGACACCCTGAGCTGGGCGTTGCCGGTGTTGCTGCGCCAGGGTGAACCGGCCGAAGCACGCCAGGAGCGGTTCTGGTCGGTGGCGCCGGGGGCTTCGCTGGATGACCCGCGCATCGCCCGCGCCCCGCGTCAACGCGAAGCCCTGGCGACGCTGGCCCAGCATCCCCACGGCGTGGCGCATCAGTTGCTGAGCAAGCTGATGCTCAGCAAGGACAGCCTCGACCTGCTGCTGGCCAAGGACCTGGTTCAGGTGGAAGTCCGCCGGCATGCCCCGGACGCTCGCCATGAACATTGGCTGGCCCAGCCGGAACTGCCGCTCAATGCCGAACAACGAGCGGCTTGCGAAGCGATCCGCGCGGGCTTCGACAGTTATCACGCCTTTCTGCTGGCGGGCGTCACCGGTAGCGGCAAGACCGAAGTCTATCTCCAGCTCATCCGCCAGACCCTGGAAGCGGGCAAGCAGGCCCTGGTGCTGATTCCGGAAATCAACCTTGGCCCGCAAACCCTCGCGCGCTTCGAACAGCGTTTCAACGCCCGGATCGCCCTGGTGCACTCGGCGGTCAATGACCGCGAGCGGCTGGAAGCCTGGCTGGCCGCCCGGGACGGCGAGGCCGACATCATTATCGGCACCCGCTCGGCCCTGTTCACCCCGATGAAGAATCCCGGCCTGATCATCATCGACGAAGAACATGACGGCTCGTATAAACAGCAGGAAGGCCTGCGCTACCACGCCCGCGACCTGGCCCTAGTGCGGGCCCGCCAGGAAGACATTCCCATTGTCCTCGGCTCGGCGACGCCCTCCCTGGAGAGCCTGCACAACGCCTACACCGGTCGCTACGGGCTCCTGCGCCTGAACGAACGGGCCGGTGGCGCCAAACAGCCGCGGTTCCTGCGCCTGGACGTGAAGAGCCGCCCACTGGACAGCGGCATTTCCGGGCCAATGCAGCAAGCCATCGGCCAGACGCTGGCTGCCGGCCAACAGGTCCTGGTGTTTCTCAACCGCCGCGGGTTCGCCCCGACCCTGCTGTGCCATGACTGCGGCTGGATGTCCGGCTGCGAACGCTGCGACGCGCGGATGACCGTGCATCAACGCTACGGCGAGCTGCGTTGCCACCACTGCGGCCACACCGAGCGGGTGCCGAGGCATTGCCCGCAGTGCGGCAAAGTGGACCTGCGCCCGGTCGGCGCAGGCACTGAGCGCGCCGAAGAACGGCTGGGCATTCTCTTTCCCGATTACCCGGTGCTGCGGGTGGATCGCGACAGCACCTCGCGCAAGGACGCGATGAACCAGTTGTTCGCCACGATCCAGAAGGGCCAGCCCTGCATCCTGGTGGGCACGCAGATGCTCGCCAAGGGACACCACTTCCCCCGGGTCACGCTGGTGTCGATCCTGGACGCCGACGGCGGGTTGTTCTCCGGAGACTTCCGCGCCAGCGAACGCATGGCGCAGTTGATCGTTCAGGTCGCCGGCCGGGCCGGACGGGCCGAGGAGCCGGGCAAGGTGATTATCCAGACCCACCTGGCGGACCATCCGCTGCTGATACAACTGACCGAGCAAGGCTACTTCGCCTTCGCCGAGCAGGCCTTGAGCGAACGCCGCAGTGCCGGCCTGCCGCCGTTTGCCCATCTGGCGCTGTTGCGGGCCGAGGCCCACAAGCCGGGGCAGGCCGAAGGCTTTCTTGACGACGCCTGCAGCGAGGCCGAGCGCTTGCTGGCCGAGCAGAACCTGACAGGCATCGAACTGCTCGGCCCCGTGCCGGCTCCGATGGAACGGCGGGCGGGGCGTTATCGGGCGCAACTCTTGTTACAAGCCAATGCCCGGGCGCCGCTGCATCGCCTGCTGAGCGCTTGGCTGCTGGTACTGGAACAGATGCCCAGCGGACGAGCGGTACGCTGGTCGCTGGATGTGGATCCGGTGGATTTGTATTGATCCCCTTACCCTGTGGGAGCGAGCCTGCTCGCGATGAGGACATCACATTCACCCTCACTGGTGCCTGATATAACGCTATCGCGAGCAAGCTCGCTCCCACAGGGATCTGGGTACGACAAGACCCCAACCGACCCGCTACAGTTGGCAAGCCCGTCTTCCCCACGGATAATGCCCAGTTTTTCCACCAGCGCATCGAAGCGCCGCCGCGCCTGCGGTTGAAAGAGAAGACAATGAAAGACACCATTCGCCAGCTCATCCAGCAAGCCATCACCCAACTCGTCGCTGAAGGTGTTTTGCCAGAAGGCCTGTCGCCGGCGATTCAGGTCGAAAACACCCGCGACAAGACCCACGGCGACTTCGCCAGCAACATTGCGATGATGCTGGCGAAACCGGCTGGCATGAAACCACGGGACCTGGCCGAGAAAATCATCGCCGCGCTGCCGGCTGACGACAACGTCGCCAAGGCGGACATCGCCGGCCCCGGGTTCATCAACTTTTTCCAGAACACCCAGGCCCTGGCCTCGCGCCTGGACGCCGCCCTGGCCGATGAACGCCTCGGCGTACGCAAGGCCGGCCCGGTGCAGCGCACGGTGGTCGACCTGTCCGCGCCGAACCTCGCCAAGGAAATGCACGTTGGCCACCTGCGCTCGACCATCATCGGCGATGGCGTGGCCCGGGTCCTGGAGTTCCTCGGCGATACTGTGATCCGACAGAACCACGTCGGCGACTGGGGCACCCAGTTCGGCATGCTGATGGCCTATCTGCAGGAAAACCCAATCACCAGCGACGAACTGTCGGACCTGGAGAACTTCTACCGCGCCGCCAAGCAACGCTTCGACGAGTCGCCGGAGTTCGCCGACCGCGCCCGTGGCCTGGTGGTCAAGCTGCAGGCCGGCGATGCCGAGTGCCTGGCCCTGTGGACCCGGTTCAAGGACATCTCCCTGTCCCACTGCCAGAAAATCTACGAACTGCTGAACGTCAAGCTGACCATGGCCGACGTGATGGGTGAAAGCGCCTACAACGACGATCTGGTCAACGTAGTCAACGACCTTCGGGCCAAAGGCATGCTGGTAGAGAGCAACGGCGCCCAGTGCGTGTTCCTCGACCAGTTCAAGACCGCCGACGGCGAGCCGCTGCCGGTGATCATCGTCAAGGCCGACGGCGGCTACCTCTACGCCACCACCGACCTGGCGGCCGTGCGCTATCGCAACGGTGTGCTGCAGGCGGATCGGGTCCTGTACTTCGTCGACCAGCGCCAGGCTCTGCACTTCCAGCAGGTGTTCGAAGTGGCTCGCCTGGCCGGCTTCGTACCGCGCCCGATGGAAATGGAGCACATGGGCTTCGGCACCATGAACGGCGCCGATGGCCGTCCGTTCAAGACCCGCGACGGCGGCACGGTGAAGCTGATCGACCTGCTGACCGAAGCCCAGGAGCGTGCCTACACCTTGGTCAAGGGCAAGAACCCCGACCTGGCCGAAGAGGAGCTGCGCCAGATCGCCAAGGTCGTGGGCATCGACGCGGTGAAATACGCCGACCTGTCCAAGCACCGCACCAGCGACTACAGCTTCAACTTCGACCTGATGCTCAACTTCGAAGGCAACACCGCGCCGTACCTGCTGTACGCGTACACCCGCGTGGCCGGAGTATTCCGCAAGCTCGGCAAAAGCTTCGATGAGGTGGAGGGCCGGATTGTCCTGCAAGCCGCCCACGAACAGGAGCTGGCCGCGAGACTGGCGCAGTTCGGCGAAGTGCTGAACAACGTCGCCGAGAAGGGCACGCCTCACACCCTGTGCGCGTACCTGTATGACGTGGCCGGCCTGTTCTCCAGCTTCTACGAGAACTGCCCGATCCTCAGCGCCGATACCCCGGAGCAAATGCAGAGCCGCCTGCGCCTCGCCGCGCTGACCGGACGCACACTCAAGCAAGGCCTGGAACTGCTGGGCCTGGAAACGCTGGAGCGCATGTAAGTTGGCCGCCAAGAAAAAACCTGCACCCAAACGCGGCGCCAGTCGTTACCAGCCCCCGGCCAAAAAGCCGATTCCGGGTTGGTTGTGGATGGCGATCGGCCTGAGCGTCGGCGCCTTCATCGTGTTCCTGATGAAACTGGAGCCGGGCCAGGGCGATGACGTCAAACGCGTCCGCCAGGAACAGCAGAAGGCCACGCGCATCGCCGAGGCCAACAAGACCCCGCCGAGCCCGACGCAACCGGTGAAGCCGAAATACGACTTCTACACCCTGCTGCCGGAATCGGAAGTCATCGTGCCGCCCGATGCGGTACCGGAAAAGACCCTGCCGACGCCACAAGTGCCCGCCACCCCGGTCACGCCGGCCGAAGCCGCGAAGATCGACACCGCCCGCGCCCAGGCCGCTCTGGCCGGGATCACGCCGCCGCCGGCGCCACCGGTGCAGAAAGCCGCGCCGGTGACGAAGTTCTTCCTGCAGGCCGGCTCGTTCCGCAAGGAAGCCGACGCCGACAAGGTCCGGGCGCAGATCATCCTGCAGGGCCAGTCCGTGTCGGTTGAGTCCGGGACCGTGAAGGACGAAACCTGGTACCGGGTCATGGTCGGCCCGTTCAGCAACCGCGAGGAGCTGACCAAGGCGCAGAAACAACTGGCCAGCAGCGGCTTCAGCAACCTGTTGTTACAACAACGCCAGAGCCGCTGAACGCACAGGCACCGGATCTCTGTGGGAGCAAGGCTTGCCCGCGACGCAGACGCCTGCGCGCCCAAGGCAAACCGCGTTGACTTCATCGCGGGCAAGCCTTGCTCCCACAGGCAAAGCGCACCGCTTGTCACCATCGCCCCCCCGCAGTTGAAAAAACCCACGCCACCCCCATATGAGTTTTCATCCGGGCATTTTCGCCCCGCTGCGTGGAGACTCTTCCCTTGACCACCATCGTTTCAGTCCGCCGTCACGGCAAAGTCGTCATGGGCGGCGACGGCCAGGTTTCACTGGGCAACACCGTGATGAAAGGCAATGCGAAGAAAGTCCGCCGCCTGTATCACGGCCAGGTCATCGCCGGCTTCGCCGGGGCTACCGCCGACGCTTTTACCCTGTTCGAACGTTTCGAAGGCCAGTTGGAAAAACACCAGGGCCATCTGATCCGGGCCGCCGTGGAACTGGCCAAGGAGTGGCGCACCGACCGTTCCCTCAGCCGCCTCGAAGCCATGCTCGCGGTCGCCAACAAGGACGCCTCGCTGATCATCACCGGCAACGGCGATGTGGTTGAGCCCGAAGACGGCCTGATCGCCATGGGATCCGGGGGCGCGTACGCCCAGGCCGCCGCCAGTGCACTGCTGAAAAAGACCGATCTGTCGGCCCGTGAAATCGTCGAGACCGCCCTGGGCATCGCCGCCGACATCTGTGTCTTCACCAACCACACCCAAACCATTGAGGAGCAGGATCTCGCGGAATGAAGCCCGTACCCCGGCTCATTCTTGCTTGAGGACCGCCAACTACTATGTCCATGACTCCCCGCGAAATCGTCCACGAACTCAACCGCCACATCATCGGCCAGGACGATGCCAAGCGCGCCGTCGCCATTGCCCTGCGTAACCGCTGGCGGCGGATGCAGCTGCCCGAAGAGCTGCGCGTCGAAGTAACCCCCAAGAACATCCTGATGATCGGCCCGACCGGTGTCGGTAAAACCGAGATCGCCCGTCGCCTGGCGAAACTCGCCAACGCGCCGTTCATCAAGGTCGAGGCCACCAAGTTCACCGAAGTCGGCTATGTCGGCCGTGACGTCGAGTCGATCATCCGTGACCTGGCCGATGCAGCCATCAAGCTGCTGCGTGAACAGGAAATCACCAAGGTCCGCCACCGCGCCGAAGACGCGGCCGAAGAGCGCATCCTCGATGCCCTGCTGCCACCGGCGCGCATGGGCTTCAATGCCGACTCCGCCGCGACCCAGGATTCCAACACCCGCCAGCTGTTCCGCAAGCGCCTGCGCGAAGGCCAGCTGGACGACAAGGAAATCGAGATCGAAGTGGCCGAAATGGCCGGCGTCGATATTTCCGCGCCGCCGGGCATGGAAGAGATGACCAACCAGCTGCAGAGCCTGTTCGCCAACATGGGCAAGGGCAAGAAGAAAAGCCGCAAGCTCAAGGTCAAGGAAGCGCTGAAACTGGTGCGCGATGAAGAAGCCAGCCGCTTGGTCAACGAGGAAGAACTGAAGGCCAAGGCTCTGGAAGCCGTCGAACAACACGGCATCGTGTTCATCGACGAAATCGACAAGGTTGCCAAGCGCGGTAATGTCGGCGGTGCCGACGTCTCCCGCGAGGGCGTGCAACGGGACCTGCTGCCGCTGATCGAAGGTTGCACGGTCAACACCAAGCTGGGCATGGTCAAGACCGACCACATCCTGTTCATCGCCTCCGGTGCTTTCCACCTGAGCAAGCCAAGTGACCTGGTGCCGGAACTGCAAGGTCGCCTGCCGATCCGTGTGGAACTCAAGGCGCTGTCGCCGGAAGACTTCGAACGCATCCTGAGCGAGCCCCACGCCTCCCTGACCGAACAGTATTGCGCGCTGCTCAAGACCGAAGGCCTGAACATCGAGTTCACGCCGGAGGGCATCAAGCGCCTGGCGCAGATCGCCTGGCAGGTCAACGAGAAGACCGAGAACATCGGTGCCCGCCGCCTGCACACGCTGCTTGAGCGTCTGCTCGAGGAAGTGTCGTTCAGCGCCGGCGACCTGGCGAGCAAACACGACGAAGCGCCGATCCTCATCGACGCCGAGTACGTCAACAGCCACTTGGGTGAATTGGCGCAGAACGAAGACCTGTCGCGGTATATCCTCTAAAAGCGGCAAGCTTCGAGCTGCAAGCTGCAAGCTGCAAGCTGCAAGCGGGGGGTGATCCGCTTGTAGCTTGTAGCTTGTAGCTTGTAGCTTTAAGCTGCTTTCATGACCAGACTCCCCACCGCCATCAACCTGCACAAAGCCTCGAAGACCCTGACGCTGAGATACGCGCCGGACGAGGAATACCACCTGCCCGCCGAATTCCTGCGGGTGCATTCGCCTTCCGCCGAGGTCCAGGGCCACGGCAAGCCCATCCTGCAATACGGCAAGCTCAACGTCGGCTTGTCCAAGATCGAACCCGCCGGCCAGTACGCACTGAAATTGACCTTCGACGACGGCCATGACAGCGGACTGTTCACCTGGGAGTACCTTTACCAGTTGGCCGTGCGCCAGGACGACCTGTGGAGCGATTATCTTGCCGAGCTCAAGGCCGCCGGAAAAACCCGGGATCCGAACGAGTCCGTCGTCAAGCTGATGCTCTAGCTCAAGGGCTGGCGCTTTAGGGCGAACTTTCTAGACTCATCTGCTTGAATGTCCTCCGACAAGGTCAATGACTGGCCTGCTTGCGAAAAAAATTAAACTCGGGTAACCAATGGTGCTGGCAAGTTCCCTGCAAAGGAACCTGCGAGTGCCCTTGCACATGTTTCCTCATTGGCCACGATGCGGAATTAACGGTCACCCGAGCAGCGTACCTGGTATTGGCTGTGTGGCTTTATGGCACGGCCCCGGTACTCGTCTGACAATGGAGCGTCGTAGATGAGCAACAAGAACAACGATGACCTGAAGTACCAGGCCTCGGAAAATACCCTGGGGTTGAATCCCGTCGTCGGCTTGCGCAGAAAAGACCTGCTGGCCTCTGCTCGCATGGTGCTGACCCAGACTCTCAAGCAACCGCTGCACAGCGCCAGGCACGTCGCCCATTTCGGTGCCGAACTCAAGAACGTCCTGTTTGGCAAATCCGCGCTGCAACCAGCCGCCGATGACCGCCGCTTCAACGACCCGGCGTGGAACCAGAACCCGCTCTACAAACGCTACATGCAGACCTACCTGGCCTGGCGCAAGGAATTGCACGCCTGGATCGATGACAGCAACCTGACGCCCCAGGACATCAGCCGCGGGCATTTCGTGATCAACCTGATGACCGAGGCCATGTCGCCGACCAACTCGGCGGCCAACCCGGCGGCGGTCAAGCGCTTCTTCGAAACCGGCGGCAAGAGCCTGCTGGACGGCCTGTCCCACCTGGCCAAGGACCTGGTGCACAACGGCGGGATGCCGAGCCAGGTGGACATGGGCGCATTCGAAGTCGGCAAGAGCCTGGGCGTGACCGAAGGTGCCGTGGTGTTTCGCAACGACGTGCTGGAGCTGATCCAGTACCGTCCCATCACCGAGCAGGTCCATGAACGCCCCCTGCTGGTGGTGCCGCCGCAGATCAACAAGTTCTACGTATTCGATCTGAGCCCGGACAAGAGCCTGGCGCGCTTCTGCCTGCGCAGCAATGTGCAGACCTTCATTGTCAGCTGGCGCAACCCCACCAAGGAACAGCGCGAATGGGGCCTGTCGACCTACATCGAGGCGCTCAAGGAAGCGGTGGATGTGGTCACGGCCATCACCGGCAGCAAGGACGTGAACATGCTGGGCGCCTGCTCGGGTGGCATCACCTGCACCGCGCTGCTGGGCCATTACGCCGCGCTCGGCGAGAAGAAAGTCAACGCCCTGACCCTGCTGGTGAGCGTGCTCGACACCACCCTGGACACCGACGTGGCGCTGTTCGTCGACGAGCAGACCCTCGAAGCCGCCAAGCGCCACTCGTACCAGGCGGGAGTACTCGAAGGCCGCGACATGGCAAAGGTCTTCGCCTGGATGCGCCCCAACGACCTGATCTGGAACTACTGGGTCAACAACTACCTGCTGGGCAACGAGCCGCCGGTATTCGACATTCTCTTCTGGAACAACGACACCACGAGGCTTCCGGCGGCGTTCCACGGCGACCTCATCGAAATGTTCAAGACCAACCCGTTGACCCGGCCCAATGCACTGGAAGTGTGCGGCACGCCGATCGACCTCAAGCAGGTCACCGCCGACATCTTTGCCCTGGCAGGCACCAACGACCACATCACGCCGTGGAAGTCCTGCTACAAGTCGGCGCAACTGTTCGGCGGCAAAGTTGATTTCGTGCTGTCGAGCAGCGGTCATATCCAGAGCATCCTCAACCCGCCGGGCAACCCCAAGTCGCGCTACATGACCAGTGAAGACATGCCCGCCAAGGCCGAGGACTGGCAGGAAAACTCCACCAAGCACACCGACTCCTGGTGGTTGCACTGGCAAGCCTGGCAGGCCGAGCGCTCGGGCAAACTGAAAAAGGCGCCTACCGTGCTGGGCAACAAGACCTACGTGGCGGGTGAAGCGGCACCCGGTACGTATGTGCATGAGCGGTAACGGATGCGACTGGCCTGCCGATACCCTGATGTGATGCAGGGCTCGCCCGCTGCGAACCCAACCCCATACCCGCAGCAAATCCCCTGTGGGAGCGAGCCTGCTCGCGATGGCGTCGGGTCAGTCGGTATGGATTTGACTGGCCTGGCGCTATCGCGAGCAGGCTCGCTCCCACAAGGAATCGGGAAAAAGTGAAAGATCGCGACATAACCCACAGGGCTTGAAGCATGCCGCAACCGTACATTTTCCGTACCGTCGATCTGGATGGCCAGACCTTGCGCACCGCGGTACGCCCCGGCAAGCCTCACTTGACGCCCCTGCTGATCTTCAACGGCATCGGCGCCAACCTGGAGCTGTTGTTCCCGTTCATCGAGGCCCTGGACCCGGACCTGGAAGTCATCGCCTTCGACGTGCCCGGTGTCGGCGGTTCATCGACACCCAGCCGGCCCTATCGCTTTCCCGGCCTGGCAAAGCTTGCCGCACGCATGCTCGATTACCTCGACTATGGGCAGGTCAGCGTGGTCGGTGTGTCTTGGGGCGGAGCCCTGGCCCAGCAGTTCGCCCACGACTACCCGGAGCGCTGCAAGAAGCTGATATTGGCGGCCACGGCCGCCGGAGCGGTGATGGTGCCGGGCAAGCCGAAGGTTCTGTGGATGATGGCCAGCCCCAGGCGCTACGTGCAGCCCTCCCATGTGCTGCGCATCGCGCCGCTGATCTATGGCGGCTCGTTCCGCCGCGACCCGAGCCTAGCGACCAGCCACGCGGCCAGGGTCCGCTCGGCGGGCAAGCTCGGGTATTACTGGCAACTGTTTGCCGGCCTGGGCTGGACCAGTATCCACTGGCTGCACAAGATCCATCAGCCGACCCTGATCCTGGCCGGCGACGATGATCCGTTGATCCCATTGATCAACATGCGCATGCTGGCCTGGCGCATTCCCAACTCCCAGCTGCACATCATCGATGACGGCCATCTGTTCCTGATCACCCGGGCCGAGGCCGTGGCGCCCATCATCATGAAATTCCTGGAGGAAGAGCGTCAGCGCGCGGTCATGCATCCGCGTCCCACGCCGCAAGGTAGCGGCTGACAGTCCCATCGCGCCTGGCAGGAAGCCGGAACGCGCAACTTCCGAAACAGCGACTATGTTGTCTGGTTCGGTGTGTCTGTTTTTAGCTTGATGATGAAGGAGTTGACTCATGCGCGACAAACCGGCGAAGGGTTCCACGCCCGCCCCTGCCAGCGTCACCAGCGCGCAAAGTGCGGTCACCGGCCTGCGCGGCAGGGACTTGTTGTCCACCTTGCGCGACGTTGCCGCCTACGGCTTGCGCAACCCGGTGAACAGTGCCCGCCACGCGTTGAAGCTGGGCGGCCAGCTGGGCTGTGTGTTGTTGGGGGAAACCCTGCACCCCACCAATCCCAAGGACAAGCGCTTCGCTGATCCGACCTGGGAGCTCAACCCCTTCTACCGTCGCAGCCTGCAGGCCTACCTGGCCTGGCAGAAACAGGTCAGGAGCTGGATCGACGATTGCGACATGACGCCTGATGATCATGCACGCGCGCACTTCGCCTTCTCCTTGCTCAACGACGCCATGGCGCCCTCGAACACCTTGCTCAACCCGCTGGCGGTCAAGGAGTTCTTCAACTCCGGCGGCACCAGCCTGATCCGCGGCATCAGTCACCTGGTCGACGACGTGCTGCACAACGATGGGATGCCGCGGCAGATCACGCCCCATGCCTTCGAGGTCGGCAAGACCCTGGCGATCACACCCGGTGCGGTGGTCTTCCGCAATGAACTGCTGGAGCTGATCCAATACCGGCCCATGAGCGAAAAGCAATACGCCAAGCCGTTGCTGATCGTGCCGCCGCAGATCAACAAGTTCTACGTTTTCGACCTGACCCCTTCCAACAGCGTCGTCCAGTACGCCCTGAAGAATGGCCTGCAGGTGTTCATCATCAGTTGGCGCAACCCGGATGTGCGCCACCGAGAATGGGGCCTGTCCAGTTATGTGCAGGCGACCGAAGAAGCCATGAACGTCTGCCGGGCGATCACCGGCGCCCGTGAGGTCAACCTGATGGGGGCCTGCGCTGGCGGCACGACCATCGCCGCCCTGCAGGGCCATCTGCAAGCCAAGCGCCAGCTGCGCCGGGTCGCCAGCGCCACGTACCTGGTGAGCCTGCTGGACTGCGAGATCGACAGCGCCGCCACCCTGTTCCTCGACGAACAGGCCCTCGAAGCCGCCAAGCGCCGCTCCTACCAGAAAGGCATTCTCGATGGCCGTGACATGGCCCGGGTATTCGCCTGGATGCGGCCCAACGACCTGGTGTGGAATTACTTCATCAATAACTACTTGCTGGGCAAGGAGCCGCCGGCCTTCGACATCCTCTATTGGAACAACGACTCCACCCGACTGCCGGCGGCCTATCACGGCGAACTGCTGGACCTTTTCAAACACAACCCACTGACCCGCCCCGGGGCGCTGGAAGTGTGCGGCACGCCGATCGACCTGCAGAAGGTGACAGTGGACAGCTTCAGCGTGGCCGGCATAAACGACCACATCACCCCGTGGGACTCGGTGTATCGGTCGACGTTGCTGCTGGGAGGCGAGCGACGCTTCGTGCTCTCCAACAGCGGCCATATCCAGAGCATCATCAACCCACCGGGCAATCCCAAGGCCAATTACGTCGAGAACCCGCAATTGAGCGGCGACCCGCGGGCCTGGTACTACGACGGCAAACACGTCGATGGCAGCTGGTGGCCTCAATGGCTGGAGTGGATTCAGGCGCGCTCCGGTGCCCGACATGAAACCCGGATGACCCTGGGCAATGCCAAATACCCACCGCTGGAGGCTGCACCCGGAACCTATGTACGCGTGCGTTGAACGGCCCACTCCACGGTCGAGCCGCCGGCCGTGGCACGACTCCACCATTAAGAAAACCGGATGAAAACCCGCGACCGCATTCTTGAATGCGCCCTGCATCTGTTCAATGAAAAGGGCGAACCGAACGTCTCTACCCTGGAGATCGCCAATGAAATGGGCATCAGCCCCGGCAATCTCTATTACCACTTCCATGGCAAGGAACCCCTTGTCCTTGGGCTGTTCGAGCACTTCCAGGCAGCACTGTCACCGCTGCTGGATCCCCCCGCCGACGCGCAACTGGCGCCGGAGGATTACTGGTTGTTCCTGCACCTGATCGTCGAACGCCTGGCCCAATACAGGTTCCTCTTCCAGGACTTGTCGAACCTGGCCGGGCGTCTGCCGAAACTGGCCAAGGGTATCCGCCAGTTGCTCAATGCCCTGAAGCGCACCCTGGCGTCCCTGCTGGCGCAACTCAAGGCCCAGGGATTCCTGGTCAGCGGCACCCAGGCCCTGGGGCAACTGGTGGAACAGATCACTCTGACGTTGCTGTTCTCGCTGGACTACCAGCGGATTCTTGATCGCCAAGGAGAGGTGCGGCTGGTGGTCTATCAGATCATGATGCTGGTGGCCCCGCACTTGCTGCCGGCGGCCAAGGTAGCGACCGAACGGTTGGCGTTGCGGTATCTGGAAGACCACGAATAACCCTTCCCCTGTGGGAGCGAGCCTGCTCGCGAAGGCGTTGGATCAGCAGCATGGATGTCACTGATGCACCGCTATCGCGAGCAGGCTCGCTCCCACAAGGGCCCTGTGACACTCATGAACAAAAACGCCCGACCTTCACAGGCCGGGCGTTTTCTTGTGTGCCCTGAAAAATCAGGACTGACTGGTAGGCGTCGATGGAGCCGGCGCTGGAGTCGGGGTGGCCACCGGGGTCGGCGCCGAGACGGAGTTTGCCGTGCTCGTCGGGGTGGCCGGTTTTGCGACGGCTGCCGGAGCCTTGGGTGCCGCTGCTTTTGGCGCAGCCGCTTTCTTCACGGCAGGCTTCTTCGCGGCGGCAGGTTTGGCTGCCGCTTTTACTGCCGGCTTGGCCGCTGCCTTGACTGCTGGTTTGGCCGCGGGTTTCGCTGCCGGTTTGGCCGCAACTGGTTTGGCCGCCGCGGTTTTTGCCGCAGGTTTCGCCGCAGTCTTCGCGGCAGGCTTGGCTGCCGCTTTAGCCGCTACCGGCTTGGCCGCTGCCTTGACTGCAGGCTTGGCCGCAGCGGTTTTTGCCACAGGCTTGGCCGCGGCTTTCACCGCAGGTTTGGCAACGGCTTTTGCCGCTGCTTTAACCAATGGCTTGGCTGCTGTCTTGGTGGCCGGCTTGGCCGCTGCAGTCTTGGCTGCCACCGGTGCGACCTTGGCCCCGGTGAGTTTCTCGATCTGTTTGGTCAGGGTGTCGACCTTGCTGTGCAGTGCCTTGACTTCATTGCGGCTTGGCACGCCAAGGCGAGAGATCGCACTGTTCAGGCGCTTGTCGAAAGCCCCTTCCAGTTCGTCCCACTTGCCCATTGCACGATCCTTCACGCCGCTCATTCGCGACTTGGCGGACCCGGCAGAGTCCTTGGCGGCATCGACTTGCTTGCCAACCGCTGTCTTGGTGAGCTTTTCGGCCTTCTCGCCGTCCTTAACCAGGGACTCGAAGAGTTTGCTGCCGTCAGTGTCGATCTTCGAGTACACGCCTAAACCAGCAAGCCAGATTTTGCGGGAATATTTTTCAATCTTCCCGGCCCACGAGCTGCTTTCTTTTTCGGTTGTTTTTTTGCCAGCCATCCCGTTCTCCTTAATGTTTACGCGTCACACGTTCGAGCAGTGCCGTCAGCTCATCGAGCTTGGCAGAGAGTGCCTCAACGTCATGTTTAGACGGAATGCCGATACGATTCAAGGCACTTGCAACACGGGCGTCGAATACCTTCTCGACTTTATCGAGTTGTACTTCAACCCGGGCCTTGAATGTATTGACGTCGGCCCTGGCTTCAATCAGTTCGCTGTTGGCCGCTTCAAGTTTTCCGGCAATGTTCTTTTTACCTTTGGTTTCAACTACTTCGCCAGCCTTGACCAACTCCTGGAAGTACTCGCTGCCTTCCTGACCGACCTTGGCGTATGCGCCCAGGCCCGCCAGCCAGATCTTGCGCGCGTACGTTTTCACGCCGCCAAGCGTGGAAGATTCAACGTCGGTTTTTTTCTTCAGAATAACTTTGGCCATGGTGCACCTCACTCGAAAACGGGTTGGAGGAACTGCCCGCATGCGGACGGGCTCAGGCACAAAGTAGGGAGAATAATTAGAAACGGCACCCTAACAAGCCACACAATCTTGAAAGCACTGACTTCTTTCTTATGGGAGCGAGCCTGCTCGCGATGGCGATATCACCGTCAACATCATCGTTGAATGCCCCACCGCTATCGCGAGCAGGCTCGCTCCCACAGAGGGAGTACCAGCATGAGTTCGGTGTCAGGCCAACGCCTTGTCCAGCGCCTTTTCGATTTCCGTCTTGATCATTCCACTCATGGCCGACATCAACAGGCCCAGCTTCACGTCGACGCGGATCAGGTCCTCGCCAACCGCCACCTTGCCCTCCACTCCAGACCCCTTGAACTCCAGCGTGTCGCCTGCCCACTGCGGCTTCAGGCCATAGCTGTCGGATAATTTCTGCGCCAACTGGTCGGCCTTCGCGCGGGCCGCTTCCTTGCCCAGATCATGGGTACGCTCAACACTGATTTTGGCCATTTGCTGACTCCTGTTATATCGGCAATTGCCCGGACTGCGTCAAAACGTCCCGGCGGTGGTTCATCTTACCTTCAGCCTTGCCAAGACAAAGCCCTCCACCGGGATTAGAATGTCCCGCATTCTTTTTTGGTGACAGCGATATGACTGATCAGCGCAAAGGCAGCGATGCCGAACCCACCACTCACTTCGGCTTCAAGAACGTGCCGGAAAGCCAGAAGGCGGAAAAAGTCGCTGAGGTTTTCCACTCGGTAGCCGCCAAATACGACTTGATGAACGATCTGCTCTCGGGCGGCATGCACCGTCTGTGGAAGCGCTTCGCAATCGAATTGTCGGGCGTGCGCAGCGGCAATCGCGTGCTGGACATCGCTGGCGGCACGGGCGACCTGACGAAGAAGTTCTCCCACATCGTCGGACCGACCGGCCATGTGGTGCTCGCCGACATCAACGAATCCATGCTCAAGGTCGGTCGCGACCGCCTGCTGGACCTGGGCGTGGCTGGCAATGTCGAGTTCGTCCAGGCCGACGCCGAGAAACTGCCGTTCCCGGACAACCATTTCGATTGCGTGACCATCGCCTTCGGCCTACGCAACGTTACCCACAAGGAAGACGCCCTGCGCTCGATGCTGCGGGTGCTCAAGCCCGGTGGCCGCCTGCTGGTGCTGGAATTCTCCAAGCCCACCAACGCGCTGATGTCCAAGGCCTACGACGCCTACTCGTTCGCTTTCATGCCGCTGATGGGCAAGCTGATTACCAACGATGCGGAAAGCTATCGCTACCTGGCCGAATCGATCCGCATGCACCCGGACCAGGAGACCCTGAAGTCGATGATGGTCGAGGCCGGTTTCGACCGCGTGACCTACCACAACATGACCTCGGGTATCGTGGCCCTGCACCGCGGAATCAAACCCTGATGCTGCTCGCCGGCCTGCTCGCCAGCGTCGAACTCGGCATCAACCGGGTATTGCGCCTGGACAGCACGGCGCTGGCGCGCCTGGCACATCTGGGCGGCAAGGTGATTGCCGTCGACTGCCGCAGCCCGGCGTTGCAGTTGTTTATCCTGCCCAGCGACGAAGGCCTGATGCTTGCCTCTCATTGGGAAGCCGAGGCGGATTGCACCCTGCGCGCCCCGGCCACGAGCCTGTTGAACCTGGCCCTGAGCAAGGACAAGACGGCGGTGTTGCACAGCCCCGACGTCGAGCTCGAAGGCGACAGCGGCGTGCTGCTGGACCTCGCGGCCATCCTGCAGGACCTGGAGCTGGACTGGGAATACGAGCTGTCCCGCTGGCTCGGCCCGGTGGCCACCCAGTTGATCAGCGGCCATTTGCGCAGTCGCACACGCTGGTATCGGCAGGGGTTTGCCAGCCTGGGGCAGAATCTGAGTGAATACCTGGCCGAAGAATCGCGTACGCTCGTAGGAAAACGCGAAGCCGAAGCCCGTTTTAGTGAACTGGACCGGATCAAACTTGATCTGGAACGCCTTGAGGCGCGTTTCGAGCGCCTTTCCCGATCCCTTGAAACCAAGCGATAACGCATGAAGCTGCTTGCCGTCCGCCGTTTGTTGCGCATCCAGCGCGTCGTGATCCGTTACCGCCTCGATGACCTGCTGTTCGCCCTGCCTCTGCCCTGGTTTCTGCTGGCACTGCGTTTCGCGCTGCCGTGGCGCTGGTTCCCCCGGCGGACGTTGGACTTGAGCCGTGGCGCCCGCCTGCGCCTGGCCTTGCAAGACCTGGGACCGATCTTCATCAAGTTCGGGCAGATCCTCTCGACCCGCCGCGACCTGTTGCCCGAAGACATCGCCGACGAACTGATGCTGCTGCAAGACCGCGTGCCACCGTTCGATTCCAAGCTGTCGGTAGCCTTGATCGAGGAGCAACTGGGCAGGACGATCAGCGAAGTCTTCAGCCGCTTCGATGTCGAGCCCCTGGCTTCGGCTTCCGTGGCCCAGGTTCACGCCGCGCAGCTCAAGAGCGGCGAAGAAGTGGTGGTCAAGGTCATTCGCCCGGGCCTCAAGCCGATCATCGCCCAGGACCTGGCGTGGCTGTTCATTCTCGCCCGCGCCGCCGAGCGACTGTCCGCCGATGCGCGCCTGCTGCACCCGGTCGACGTGGTGCTGGATTACGAGAAAACCATCTACGACGAACTCGACCTGCTGCGCGAGGCCGCCAACGCCAGCCAGTTGCGCCGCAACTTCGAAGGCTCGCCGCTGCTGTATGTGCCGCAGGTCTATTGGGACTGGTGCCGTCCCAAAGTCCTGGTGATGGAGCGCATCTACGGCATCCAGGTCACCGACCTGGCGACCCTGGCCGACCAGCGCACCGACATGAAGATGCTCGCCGAGCGCGGCGTGGAAATCTTCTTCACCCAGGTGTTCCGCGACAGCTTCTTCCACGCCGACATGCACCCCGGCAACATCTTCGTCAGCACCGTGCAGCCGTGGAGCCCGCAATACATTGCCATCGACTGCGGCATCGTTGGCAGCCTGACACCCGAAGACCAGGATTACCTGGCCCGCAACCTGTTCGCGTTCTTTAAACGCGACTACCGCCGCGTCGCACAACTGCACATCGATTCCGGCTGGGTACCGGCCGAGACCAAGCTCAACGAATTCGAGGCGGCAATCCGCACGGTGTGTGAGCCGATCTTCGAAAAACCGTTAAAAGATATTTCCTTCGGCCAGGTGCTGATGCGCCTGTTCCAGACCGCGCGTCGCTTCAACATGGAGGTTCAGCCACAACTGGTGCTGTTGCAGAAAACCCTGTTGAACATCGAGGGCCTCGGTCGCCAGTTGTACCCCGACCTGGACCTGTGGAACACCGCCCAGCCCTTCCTCGAACGCTGGATGCGCGAGCGTGTCAGCCCCAAGGCCCTGCTGGGCAACGTGCAGAGCCAGTTCGAGCAGATCCCGCACCTGGCCAACATGACCCGCGACCTGCTCGAGCGCATGTCCCAGCCCCACGCCCAGGACCCCGCCCCACCATGGAAACGCCGCAAGGACGACTGGTTGCTGCGCCTGCTCGGCGCTGCCCACCTGGGTGGCGGCGCGGTACTGGCGGCCGGCGGACCATTGAGCGAACTGGGGCATTGGCCCGCCGCCGCGATGGTGATCGTCGGTTTGTATCTGGTCGTTCGTCGATAGCCAGCACCGGTTCGCACTGGCACACTGTTTCAACGCTGGGCCCACCGATTTGAGGTGCAAGGTCCATGGTCGGAGTCGAAGATGAAAAACTGGCAGGACGAAATCAAGTGGGACGCTGACGGTCTGGTGCCGGCCATCGCCCAGGATCACAAGACCGGGCGCGTGCTGATGATGGCCTGGATGAACCGCGAAGCCCTGGCCCTGACCGCCAGCGAGAACCGCGCCATCTATTGGTCACGTTCCCGTGGCAAGCTGTGGCGCAAGGGCGAAGAGTCCGGCCACGTGCAGCATCTGCATGAAATGCGCCTGGACTGCGACGGCGACGTCATCATCCTGATGGTCGAACAGGTCGGCGAGATTGCCTGTCACACCGGCCGCCAAAGCTGCTTCTATCGCGTCTTCGAGAACGGCGACTGGAAAACCGTCGATCCGGTGCTCAAGGACCCGCATGCCATTTATTCAGGACATACCCATGAGTGATACCCTGACCCGCCTGGCCCAGGTGCTGGAAGAGCGCAAAGGCGCAGCGGCCGACAGTTCCTATGTCGCGAGCCTGTACCACAAGGGCCTGAACAAGATTCTGGAGAAAGTCGGCGAGGAATCGGTCGAGACCATCATCGCCGCCAAGGACGCCGCTGTCAGCGGTGACTGCAGCGACGTGATCTACGAGACCGCCGATCTGTGGTTCCACAGCCTGGTCATGCTCGCTCAACTGGGGCAGCACCCGCAGGCTGTGCTGGATGAACTGGACCGGCGCTTCGGTCTGTCCGGGCACGTCGAGAAAGCCTCGCGCCCGTCCGCCTGATCAATTATCGAGAGGAATAGCCACATGGGTATTTTTGACTGGAAACACTGGATCGTCATCCTGGTTGTCGTGGTGCTGGTGTTCGGGACCAAGAAGTTGAAGAACCTGGGTACCGATGTCGGCGAATCGATCAAGGGCTTTCGCAAGGCCATGAACGACGACGAGAAACCGGCCGACCCGGCGGCAGCCCCTGCGCAGCCGGCCCAACCGGTACCGCCTCAAGCAGCACCGCCGGTAGATGCGCCGCACACCATCGATGTGCAGGCACAGAAAGTCGAAGAGCCGACCCGCAAAGACTCGTGAGCACTGACTAATGTTTGGGATCAGCTTCACTGAACTGCTGCTCGTCGGCCTCGTCGCCCTGCTGGTACTGGGCCCCGAGCGCCTGCCGGGTGCTGCGCGCACCGCCGGTCTCTGGATCGGACGCCTGAAGCGCAGCTTCAATGCGATCAAACAGGAAGTTGAACGTGAAATCGGTGCCGACGAGATCCGTCGGCAACTTCACAACGAGCACATCCTGTCCCTGGAGCAGGAAGCGCGCAAGATCCTTGCCCCGACCCAGCAGGAGCCGACGCCGGTCCAGCCCACGGCCGAACAGGCAACGGCGCCCCAGGTACCGGTAGACGAACCCGTAGCGGTGCCGGTTGCGCCAGTCAAGCCAACAGAGACAGCCCCAACGGCGCCGACACCGGCCCCCAACGACCCAACACAGCCACCGCGAGCATCATGAGCAATATCCCAGAGAACGATCAGCCGATGCCGCTGGTATCGCACCTCACCGAGTTGCGCACCCGCCTGCTGCGTTGCGTGGCGGCAATCTTCATCATCTTCGCCGGGCTGTTCGCCTTCACCCAGCAGATCTACACCTTCGTCTCCACGCCCCTGCGACAGTATCTGCCGGCTGGCGCGACCATGATCGCCACCGACGTGTCGTCGCCGTTCCTGACACCGTTGAAGCTGACGATGATGGTCTCGCTGTTCCTCGCGATCCCGGTGATCCTGCATCAGATCTGGGGCTTCATCGCCCCGGGCCTGTACAAGCATGAGAAACGCATCGCCGTGCCACTGCTGGTCTCCAGCATCCTGTTGTTCTACACCGGCATGGCCTTCGCCTATTTCCTGGTGTTCCCGCTGATCTTCAAGTTCTTCGCCGCCGCCACCCCGGCCGGCGTGGAGATGATGACCGACATCACCAGTTACCTGGATTTCGTCATGACGCTGTTCTTCGCCTTCGGCGTGGCGTTCGAAATTCCCGTGGCAGTGGTGTTGCTGGTGTGGATCGGCGTGGTCGACGTTGCGTACCTGAAGAAGATCCGTCCATATGTGATCATCGGCTGTTTCGTGGTCGGCATGATCCTCACCCCGCCGGACATCTTCTCCCAGACCCTGCTGGCGGTACCGATGTGGTTGCTGTTCGAGATCGGTGTGCTGTTCGGCGGCCTGGTGCGCAAGCGCAGTGAGCAGCCGGAGGAGCAGGCGGACAAGCAACCTGTCGACGACCACAACGACCAGCCGCCAGCGACCCAAGCGTGAACCTGCTGCTGCTCGAAGAGGCCGATTTCATCGGGCCGGACCGGGTCATTCTCAGTGATCGCCGCCTGACCCACATGCAGGAAGTCCACCGCAGTGCCGTCGGTGACAGCCTGCGGGTCGGGCGCATCGGTGGGTTGATGGGCTCCGCCCAGGTGCTGCGCCTGGAAGCTCGTGAAGCCGAACTGCAAGTGACCCTCGACCAGCCACCGCCGGCCAAGCTGTCGTTGACGCTGGTACTGGCCCTGCCGCGTCCGAAGATGCTCCGGCGGGTGTTCCAGACCATTGCCACCATGGGCGTGCCGCGCGTGGTGCTGGTCAACAGCTATCGCGTCGAGAAGAGCTTCTGGCAGACACCCTTCCTCGAGCCCGAGGCCATTCGCGAACAACTGATCCTCGGCCTGGAGCAGGCCCGGGACAGTGTGCTGCCGGAGATCGTCATCGAAAAACGCTTCAAGCCCTTCGTTGAAGATCGCCTGCCGACCATCGCCAATGGCACCCTGGGCCTGGTTGGCCATCCTGGCGACCACCCGCCCTGCCCGCGGGCACTGACGGAACCGGTCACGCTGGCGATTGGCCCCGAAGGCGGTTGGATTCCTTACGAAATCGACCTGCTGGGCAAGGCTGGCTTGCAGCCGGTGCAGCTTGGCGAACGGATCCTGCGGGTCGAGACCGCCGTTACGGCATTGCTCGCAAGACTGTTCTGACCCCCTCGCCGCAAAAGTCCTACAGATTCCGCCCAAGCCGCCGATATACCTCCCCATAAAACCAATTGGTCCCTCAAGGGAGTATCAGCATGTTCCGGTGGTTTACTCAGGCTCTGGGAAACGTAAGCGTCAATCGCAAACTCGGCTTCGGCTTCGGCCTGGTGTTGTTTCTCACCTTGATGATCGCCTTCACCGGCTGGTCCGGCTTGGGCAATGTCATCAATCGGGGCGACAAGCTGGGATTCATTGCCAGTCTGAACGACTTGAGCAAGGACTTGAGCCTGGCGAGCGGCGATTACAATGCCACGCGGGGCGAGAAAGGTCCGCAAACCGTCAACGAGCTGCTGGGCAAACTTGAAGCCGGGTTGAAGACCGCTCGCCAGTTGCTCGAACAGTCGGCCGATGTGGCCATGATCGATAAGCAACTGGCCGCCGTGGCCGAATACAAAAGCGCCTTTGCCGAAATGACCCGCGCCACCGTCAGCCGTGAAGATGCCCGCGGCAAGCTCGGCGCCAGCGCCGACAATGCCGTGGCCCGAGTGGCCGAGGTGGAGAAATCGCTGTTGCAAGGCGGTGACGTCACCTCGTTCAACAGCGTGGTGACCTTGAGCAAAGCGGTCCAGCAAGCGCGTTACCAGGTTCGCGGCTACACCTACAGCGGCAAGAGCGAAGCCCAGCAGCCGGCCCTCGAGGCCATCGATGCCGTGCTCAAGCTGCTGGCACGGCTGCCGGACCAACTGCCCCAGGAACATGCCGCCAACCTGCAACAGGCTAGCGATTCGTTCAATCTGTACCGCGCGGCGGTCGCGCAGTTCCGTGACTCGCAGATCGAGAACGGTGCCGCTTTCCAGCGCATGAACGAGCAAGGCCAGGTGCTGATCGACTCCAACCAGAAGCTGACCGTATCCCAGACAGCCAAGCGTGACCACGACGTTGCCCAGGCCGAAACCGTCCTGATCGCTGCCGCCGCGCTGGCCCTGTTGTTCGGCGTCATTGCCGCTCTATTCATCACTCGGCAGATCGTCCTCCCGCTCGGCCAGACCCTGCTGGTCGCCGAACGGGTAGCCGCTGGCGACCTGAGCCACAACCTGAACTCCGAGCGTCGCGACGAGATGGGCCAACTGCAACGCGCCATGCACAGCATGACCGTGAGCCTGCGGCAGTTGATCGGTGGCATCAGCGAAGGCGTTACCCAGATCGCCAGCGCCGCTGAACAGCTTTCCGCCGTGACCGAGCAGACCAGCGCCGGGGTCAACAGCCAGAAGGTCGAGACCGATCAGGTCGCCACGGCCATGCACGAAATGACCGCCACGGTGCAGGAAGTGGCCCGCAACGCCGAAGAAGCCTCCGAAGCCGCCCTCGCCGCCGACCAGCAGGCTCGCGAAGGTGAGCGAGTGGTCGGCGAAGCCATCGCCCAGATCGAGCGCCTGGCCAACGAGGTCGGCAACTCCACCGCCGCCATGGGTGACCTGAAGCGCGAGAGCGACAAAATCGGCAGCGTGCTGGACGTGATCAAGTCTGTCGCCCAGCAGACCAACCTGCTGGCCCTCAACGCCGCCATCGAAGCCGCTCGCGCCGGTGAAGCCGGGCGTGGGTTCGCCGTGGTGGCAGATGAGGTCCGCAGCCTGGCCCAGCGCACCCAGAAGTCTACCGAGGAAATCGAGGAGCTGATCGTTGGCCTGCAAAACGGCACCGAACAGGTCGCGACCATCATGGACAACAGTCGTGGCCTGACCGACAGCAGCGTCGAACTCACCCGCCGGGCCGGCGATTCCCTGGAAAACATCACCCGCACGGTCTCGGCCATCCAGTCGATGAACCAGCAGATCGCCGCCGCTGCCGAACAGCAGAGCGCCACGGCCGAGGAAATCAACCGCAGCGTATTGAACGTGCGCGACGTCTCCGAACAAACCTCCGCCGCCAGCGAAGAAACCGCCAGCTCCAGTGCCGAGCTGGCGCGACTTGGCATTCATTTGCAGACGCTGGTGGGACGGTTCAAGGTCTAGAGATACACAATCCTTCCCCTGTGGGAGCTGAGCTTGCTCGCGATGAAGGCGACGCGGTCCTTCTGCAAGATCGCGTTATCGTTCATCGCGAGCAGGCTCGCTCCCACAGGATTGGCTGCTGTTGTCGGGAGTTGAGCCTGAGCAAGCTGCCCCCACGGTGGACGGATTTGCGGCTGATTCATAACCAACAAGAGCAAACGCCCTCTCATCCAATCCCTCACCTATTTCCTACAGATCGGCATGGCATGGTCGATACTCTTTTCATGAGACCTACAAAAAGGTCCGTGGGAGTATCGGCATGTTCAGTTGGCTAACCGAAAAGCTGGGAAACGTAAGTGTCAATCGCAAGCTGGGTGTCGGTTTTGGCCTGGTCTTGCTCATGACGGTCCTGAGCACTTTTGCGGGCTGGAACAGCCTGAGCAGCGTGATCAGTCGTGCGGACAAACAGGCCACCATCGCCCATCTCAACGAGGCAGCCAAGGAACTGAGAGTCGCTCGCCTCGAATACGAAATGCGTCGCGGTGAACAAGGCCCCGCCGCCGTCAACGATCTTCTGGGCAAACTCCAGGAGGGCGTACAAGCCGCTCTCAAACAGTTTGTACGAGCCGTTGACCAGCAGATGTTCAACCAGCAGGCGGCAATCGTCGATGAGTACAAACGCGCCTTTAACGACCTGACGCAAGCGACAGATAGCCGCGAATCGGCAAGGTCCAAGCTCGGTACCACCGCCGACAACGCCGTGGCCAAGGTCGCGGAAGTTGAAAAATCACTGCTGCAAGGCGACAGCGTCGCGCAGTTCAACAGCGTGATAGAGCTGAGCAAACTGATCCAGCAGGCACGCTTCCAGGTTCGCGGCTACACCTACAGTGGCAAGAGCGAAGCCGAACAACCGGCGCTGGCTGCCATCGACGACGCCCTGAAAAACCTCGAAAGCCTGCCGGGCAAACTGCCGGAACAGCATATTGGCAACCTGCAACAAGCCACCGATTCGCTCAAGGGGTATCGCGCCGCCGTCAGCCTTTTCCGTGACTCGCAAGTTGCCAGCGCCGCTGCCCTGAAGAGAATGGTGGATCAAGACGCGCGCCTGAATGAACTGAACAATGAACTGACCGTCTCGCAAGTTGCAAAACGCGGCCAGGAGACGGCTCAAGCGAAGAATACCTTGATCCTCGTCGCCCTTCTGGCCCTGGCATTCGGCCTGCTTGCCGCATGGTTGATCACACGGCAGATCGTCGTTCCGCTGCAACAGACGCTGATCGCCGTAGAACGTGTTGCCTCGGGTGACCTGAGCCAGAATCTCGAGGTCAGCCGTCGCGACGAGATGGGCCAACTGCAAGGCAGCTTGCAGCGGATGGTCGTCAGCCTTCGGGGGCTGGTCGGCGGGATCAGAGACGGTGTGATCCAGATTGCCAGCGCCGCCGAACAGCTTTCGGCCGTGACCGAACAAACCAGCGCCGGGGTGAACAGCCAGAAGGTCGAGACCGATCAGGTCGCCACCGCCATGCACGAAATGACCGCCACGGTGCAGGATGTGGCCCGCAACGCCGAAGAAGCCTCCGAAGCCGCCCTCGCCGCCGACCAGCAGGCTCGCGAAGGCGAGCGAGTGGTCGGCGAAGCCATCGCCCAGATCGAGCGCCTGGCCAACGAAGTCGGCAACTCCACCGAAGCGATGGGCCATCTCAAGCACGAGAGCGACAAGATCGGCAGCGTGCTGGACGTAATCAAGTCCGTGGCCCAGCAAACCAACCTGCTGGCGCTCAACGCCGCTATCGAAGCCGCCCGCGCCGGTGAAGCCGGACGTGGTTTCGCCGTGGTCGCCGACGAGGTCCGCAGCCTGGCCCAACGCACTCAGAAATCCACCGAAGAGATCGAAGAACTCATCCTCGGGCTGCAAAGCGGAACCGAAAAGGTTGCGACCATCATGGACAACAGCCGCAGCCTGACCGACAGCAGCGTCGAACTCACCCGCCGGGCCGGCAGTTCCCTGGAAAACATCACCCGCACGGTCTCGGCCATCCAGTCGATGAACCAGCAGATCGCCGCCGCCGCCGAACAGCAGAGCGCCACGGCCGAAGAGATCAACCGCAGCGTGCTGAACGTGCGCGACGTCTCCGAACAGACCTCGGCCGCCAGCGAAGAAACCGCCGCGTCCAGCGCCGAACTGGCACGCCTCGGTGTTCATCTGCAGACGTTGGTGGGGCAGTTCAAGGTCTAGACAATCCTCCCTCCCGGGTGGGAGCAGAGCTTGCTGGCGATGAAGTCGACGCGGTCCTTCTGCCAGATCGCGTTATCGTTCATCGCGGGCAAGCCTTGCTCCCACAGACAACTCCGCCCCTGTGGGAGCGAGCCTGCTCGCGATGAAAGCGCCGCGGTTCTTCTGTCAGACCGAGTTATCGTTCATCGCGAGCAGGCTCGCTCCCACAGGATTGGGTGTTGTTGTCGGAGTTGAGCAAGGCTACATCGTCTTGCGCCATTGCCTACAACTGCGCCAGAATCCGCCGGCTTGTGCGCTGGGGGTCTGGGTTCTATCGTTTGCGGGTCGTTGCATCATGCAGCGATCAGGTTTCGCAGCCTGGAATTATCAAGGCGCCTTGCGCCACCGTTGCCTTTCAGTTGGCGCTGTTTTCGTCTACTGGATCGTTATGGCGGCTGTGCGCGGGATACCTTCGGGTATGCCGGGTTCCTTGATTCCCGGTCTGCGAACCTGCGTACAGCTGCCACCCTCTCTTCGTTTCGCAGCGAATCGTGGCGGCTCCATCAATCAAGGAGCTTTACCATGTTCAAGGTCACACCCAATCCTCCAGAAACAAACCCTGCGTCTTCCTACACCGGTCTCGACCCCGAAAAACTCCAGGAAGCTACCGAGCGGGCATTGGATTTCTACCTGAAACCGAAACACGCGGAACCCGAGAAAGCACCACCCCCTGGCCAGCTCTTCACCGTTGTGGACGACATCGACACCGAATGCCTGTTGGCCAACCTCAGCGAAACCCTGGCTTCGGCCAATGTCATGGCCAGCGACCTGGCGTTCGAGCTGGAAGGCTCGCGACGGCATTTTGCCTTGGGCCTTCAGCAGTTGATTGAGTTGAGTGGTTTGCTGGCGAATCGGGCGCTGGATCGGGTCGACCCACGAGCTGAAGCCGAGTGATGTTGTGGCAAGGGGTGGTGTTCACAAGACACCCAACAAAAAGCCCCGCTTCCTTTTGGGAAGCGGGGCTTTTTGCGCATCAGGCCACTTGAGTCTGTGCACTCACCGGCTGAAGCGGCAGCAGCGGTGCATGGGGATCGGCCTTGACCGATGCGCGCCATGCCGCCAGCCATTCGGGATGGCCTTCGCTCCAGATCTGCTCGTGCAGTCGGGACAGGGCCACCGGATCGCTCAGCAGCGCCAGTCGCTCGCCGTTGTTGAGTTCGCTTGGGCCGACCTTCAAGGCATGACGAACACGTTCGACCCGCAGCCATTCGATCGGCTCGGCCTGGCCGTGTCGGGACGTCGCCAACGCATACGCCAGGGCGTTTTGCTGAGGGTCGACCACCGCGCGAATGAAGCCGTCGTTCAAGGCGTGCCAGCGGTTCTCGTGGGTGTACTGGTCGGTCGACACCAGCTCTTGTGGTGGCGAGTATTCCTCAGGGATCAGGAACAGGCTTTCATCACGGGACTTCAAGCCCAGGCCCACACGGCTGGAGATCACCGACACCGGGATCGACAGCATCAGCGAACCGACGATCGGCACCAGCCACCACAGGAAGCTGGGGTTCAACCAGATCACCAGCAGTGCCCAGAAGAAGCCCAGCAGGGTCTGCGGGCCGTGGCGCTTGACCGCTTCGCTCCAGGGCGTCGAGTCGTCGTCACGTTGCGGCGAGTTCCAGGTGGCGGCCCAGCCCAGGAACGCGGCGAGCACGAAACGGGTGTGGAAAATCATCCGCACCGGCGCCAGCAGCATGGAGAACAACATCTCCAGCAGCATCGATACCGTCACCTTGAACTTGCCACCGAACTCCTTCGCACCTTTTGCCCAGATCAGGACGATGCTCAACAGCTTGGGCAGGAACAGCAGCACGATCGTGGTCGAGAACAGGGCGATGGCCTTCTCCGGATGCCATTGCGGCCAGAGCGGATACAGCTGGCGCGGCTCGAGGAAGTACTGCGGCTCCATCAGTGTGTTCACCGCCAGCAGCGCAGTGGACAGCACCAGGAAGAAGAACCACAAGGGCGCCGACAGGTAGGACATCACCCCGGTCAGGAACACCGCACGGTGCACCGGGTGCATGCCCTTGACCAGGAACAGCCGGAAGTTCATCAGGTTGCCGTGACACCAGCGACGGTCACGCTTGAGCTCGTCCAGCAGGTTCGGCGGCAATTCTTCGTAGCTGCCCGGCAGGTCATAGGCAATCCACACGCCCCAGCCGGCACGGCGCATCAGCGCGGCTTCGACGAAGTCGTGGGACAGGATCGCACCGGCGAATGCGCCTTTGCCCGGCAGCGGCGCCAGGGCGCAGTGCTCGATGAACGGCTTCATGCGAATGATCGCGTTGTGGCCCCAGTAGTGGGATTCCCCCAACTGCCAGAAGTGCAGGCCGGCGGTGAACAGCGGACCGTACACCCGGGTGGCGAATTGCTGCATGCGCGCATACAGCGTGTCCATGCCCGAGGCCTTTGGCGCGGTCTGGATGATGCCCGCGTCCGGCGTGGCTTCCATCAGGCGCACCAGGCTGGTCAGGCACTCGCCGCTCATGACGCTGTCGGCGTCGAGCACGACCATGTACTTGTAGTCGCTGCCCCAACGACGGCAGAAGTCGTCGAGGTTGCCGCTCTTGCGCTTCACGCGACGACGGCGGCGACGATAGAAGATCTTGCCCAGGCCACCGGCTTCACGGCAGACGTCCAGCCAGGCCTGCTGTTCGGCGACGCAGATATCGGTCTCGTTACTGTCGCTGAGCACAAAGAAGTCGAAACGATCCAGGTCACCGGTGGCCTTCACCGACTCGAAGGTCGCGCGCAAGCCGGCGAACACACGGGGTACGTCTTCGTTGCAGATCGGCATCACCAGGGCGGTGCGGGCGTCCTTGGGGATCGGTTCGTTGCCGGCGCTGGCGCCGGAAATGCGGTACTTGTCGTGACCGGTGAGCAATTCCAGAAAGCCCATCAGCGCCGTCCAGAAACCGGCCGATACCCAACAGAACAGGATCCCGAACATGATCAGGATGCTGGTTTGCAGGGCGTACGGCAGCACTTGCGTGGCCGTCTGCAGCAACGGCTGGTGCAGGACTTCATCCAGGTCCACGAACGACCAGCCTTGATACGGCATGATGCCTTTCATGTACCAGCCGGCAACGATGGTCTGACCGAGCATGAGTATCAGCAGGATGTAACGACGGATCGAACCCACGGTTCGCCAGCGGGCATGGGGCAGCACCCGCTCATCCTTGGGCGGCTTCGGCGGGTTGGTACGGCCGGTCATCCGTCGCCAGCCGCGCACCAGGATGTTGGTGCGCCATGGCTCCGGCACGACTTTGGTCCGCCGAATCGGCGGCGTGGCTTTCAGGCGCACGCGACCGCTGGAGTCGAGCCCCAGCATCTCTGCATCCTCGAGCTCTTCGGCAGTGCTCAGGACCAGGCGACGCCCCACCGAGGCTTGCGCCGCCTCGGTGGGAGCGTCGAAGGTCGAAGACGAAAGACGTTCATGCAATTCGCTGAAGGACTGGCAGCCCGCCAACTCGGCGCGCTGCTGGTCGGTCATGGGCAAATGGGCCAGATATTCTCTGAGCGTCTCTGGCGGTACTGGCGTATTACTCATCGGCTGGCAACTGATAGCTCCAGGTCTCGGTCAGGACTTGTTCAGTCGGTTCCGGTTCCTGCGGGGTTGGGGTCGCCTCAGCAGCGTCGGATGCCTTGACGGCCTTGGCTTCTTCTTTGGCTTGTTCTTTTGCTTTCTCTGCTTCTTTTTCGCCTTGCTGCTTGGCGATCTTGTCGGCTTTGGCCAGTGTGGCGGTCACGGAGTGCGACGCGGCTGGCGCTTCGACAGGCGTCAACGGACGAACCAGCGCGGCGCGCATTTCGGTGGCCTGCTTCGCATCCTTGATCTTCAAGCGCAAGGTCAGGCGCCAGCCCTTGGTTTCAGGGTTGTAGCGCACGCTGTTCTCGACGACCTCGGCGTTATTGCCGACGCTGACCTGGCTACGCACTTCGGCGTCTTCCGGCAATGCCTGCAGGGATGGGCCTTCGAAATCCACCAGATAGGCCACGCTGCCGTCCGGCTGGCGAATCAGGTTGGATTGCTTCACGTCACCGGTGGAACGCAGGGTCTGCTTGACCCAGGCACTGTCAGGCGAGTGCAGGCTGGCTTCGTCGAGGGTCCAGTGCAGGCGGTAGCCGAAATCCAGCGGCTGGCCGGGCTCAGGCAGTTTTTCCGGGCTCCAGAAGGCAACGATATTGTCGTTGGTTTCATCGGCGGTCGGGATTTCCACCAGATCGACAGAACCCTTGCCCCAGTCGCCTTTCGGTTCGATCCAGGCGCTTGGACGCTTGTCGTAGCGGTCGTCCAGGTCTTCGTAGTGACTGAAGTCACGACCACGTTGCAGCAGGCCGAAACCACGTGGGTTTTCCACCGAGAAATTGCTTACGGCCAGGTGTTTCGGGTTGTTCAGCGGACGCCAGATCCACTCGCCGTTGCCGGCATGGATCGACAGGCCGCTGGAGTCGTGCAGCTCGCGGCGGTAGTTCAGCACCTTGGACGGCTGGTTGGCGCCAAACAGGAACATGCTGGTCAGCGGGGCAACGCCCAGCTTGTTGACACGGTCGCGCAGGAACATGCGCGCCTTCACGTCGACGACAGTGTCGGTACCCGGACGCAGGGTCAGGCGGTAGGCGCCGGTGGCCCGAGGCGAATCCAGCAGGGCGAAGATCACCAGGTGCTTGTCGGTCGGTTTCGGGCGCTGGATCCAGAACTCGCGAAACCGTGGGAATTCTTCACCGGACGGCAACGCGGTGTCGATCGCCATGCCGCGGGCGGACAAGCCGTAGGTCTGGCCCTTGCCGATGACGCGGAAATAGCTCGCGCCCAGCATGGTCATGATTTCGTCCTGCTTGTCGGCCTTGTTGATCGGGTACAGCACGCGGAAACCCGCGTAGCCCAATTGCTCGGTGGACTTTGGATCGAACTGGACGTCGCCGAAATCGAAGCGCGTCGGGTCGTACTTGATCTCTTCGACGTTGGTCGCGGTGATTTCGTTGATTTTCACCGGCGTATCGAAGTGCATGCCCTGGTGATAGAACGACAGCCTGAACGGTGTCTTCTGGTCGGCCCATTCGGCTTTTTCGGTGCGGAAACGGATTTTCTGATAGTCGCCGAATTTCATGTCGCGAAATTCGTTCGGCAGGTTGCTGCGCGGGGCTTCGAATTTTTGCCCGGCCAGCTCTTTAGCCTTCGCCGATACATCATCCAGGCTGAATGCCCACAGTTGGCCCGCACCGAGCAGGCACAACAGCGCCGAGCCCGCTACCAGAGCGCTTTTCAACCGTTTGGCAGACATTTTTGGTGCATTACAGGGACTAACAATCACGAGCAACCCTCGCCGAAAACAGATCAAAAAACCAACGGCCAGATAAAGTATCCGCGTGGTAACGGCGTTAAAAAACCGACCTTGCGGAGCACCCTTGCCAAGTTGGCGAGCATTGTTCCGACTCCGATGGGGCAAAATGATTCCCCAAACGGCTCAGGACAAGTCTCTACCTAAGTCAAATGGACCAGCGAACGCCGATCCCCCGTAGCGCGCGATTATCTAGCAGGCCGCGTGACAACGCATCAGGGGCAACGAAGTATTTATCGAGAAAACCCCCTGTTTAACCTCGAAACAGGACCGAAAAGGTGTTTCAAACGCTTTCAGACCTGTAACAAGAAGGTTACAGGGCCATCGTTGACCAGATGCACCTGCATGTCGGCGCCGAATCTACCTGATGCCACAGTGCCATGCACCTCTTTCGCCTGGCTGACCAGGTAGGTGAACAGCTCTTCTCCCAACGCTGGAGGCGCTGCCGTCGAAAAACCCGGGCGCAACCCGCTTTTGGTGTCCGCCGCCAGGGTGAATTGCGACACCAGCAACAAACCACCGCCGACGTCCGCCAGGGACAGGTTCATCTTGCCGTCGGCGTCACTGAACACCCTGTAGTTAAGCAGCTTGTGCAGCAGCTTGTCGGCGCTGGCCCGGGTATCCTCGGGTTCGACCGCCACCAGGACCAGCAAACCCTGGTCCACGGCCCCCACGATATCGCCCGCGACCTCGACCCGGGCGCCACGGACCCGTTGCAACAGCCCCTTCATGCTTCTTCGGGCGGCAGGTCGAGCAGACGTCGGGCCATTTGCCCGGCGGCACGCACCAGTGCGTCGGTAATACCCGGTTCCGAGGCCGCGTGCCCCGCATCGCGGATCACCTGCAGTTCACTGTTGGGCCAGTTCTGATGCAGTTCCCAGGCGTTGTCCAGCGGGCAGATCACGTCATAGCGGCCATGCACGATGACGCCCGGCAAATGGGCGATCTTGCCCATGTCGCGAATCAGCTGGTTGGGTTCGAGGAAGGCATTGTTGGTGAAGTAATGGCATTCGATCCGGGCGATCGACAGCGCACGCTGCGGCTCGGAGAAGCGGTCGACCACCAGCGGATTCGGACGCAGGGTCGCTGTACGACCCTCCCAGATGGACCAGGCCTTGGCCGCGTGCATCTGGGCGATCTGGTCATTGCCGGTCAGGCGCTTGTGGAAGGCGCCGAGCAGGTCGTCGCGCTCGTCCTGGGGAATGGGCGCAATGTAATCCTGCCAGTAATCGGGGAACAGGCGACTGGCGCCGGCCTGATAGAACCACTCGATCTCCTGGGGGCGGCAGAGAAAGATGCCGCGCAGGATCAGGCCATGGACCCGCTCCGGATGAGTCTGGGCGTAGGCCAGGGCCAGGGTGGAGCCCCAGGAGCCGCCGAACAGCACCCATTTCTCGATGCCCAGGTGCTTGCGGATGCGCTCCAGGTCTTCGACCAGATCCCAGGTGGTGTTGTTTTCCAGGCTGGCATGGGGAGTGGAACGACCACAGCCGCGCTGATCGAAAGTGACGATGCGGTACAGGTTCGGATCGAAGTAGCGACGGCTCTGTGCATCGCAACCCGCCCCCGGCCCGCCATGAATGAACACCACCGGCAGGCCTTCCGGAGAGCCGCTTTCATCGACATAGAGCGTGTGGGTGTCATCGACAGCCAGATCGTGCCGGGCATGGGGTTTGATCTGCGGGTACAAAGTCTGCATTGGGCGCTCCGTAAGGGTCGAGTCATCCCTGTAGGGACTCTATTTAATCTGCCGTCCGGCATCATAAACCCGAATTACCTTAATGAGCATGCCCCCGCCCAAACAATACAGAACCCTGTGGCGAGGGGATTTATCCCCGTTGGGTCGCGCAGCGGCCCCCACAATGAGCGAGTTGCGCCGACGATTTGGGACTGCTGCGCAGTCCAGCGGGGATAAATCCCCTCGCCACAGGGTCATGCAGCGGCCCCAACAGTGAGCGAATTGCGCCACAGGGGGGTTGCAATGACTTTTATTTACCGTGCGTCGCCTGCCCCCAGGCCAGCAGCCCCTCGAGCAGCTCCCGGATGACCACCCGGGTCGGGGCCGCCAGGTCTGGCCGATAGTTGAACGGCTCGAACTCTTCCATGTAGGTGCTCTGGCACAGTTCCAGCTGCACCGCATGGATGTTCTCGGCCGGGTTGCCGTATTGCCGGGTGATGTGTCCGCCTTTGAAACGCCCATTGAGCACATGGGTGAACGCGCCGTGACGGGCACAGATGGCTTCGAGCTGGCTCGCCAGCACCGGGTCGCAGCTGGCGCCGTTGAAGGTACCGAGATTGAAGTCTGGCAGCTTGCCGTCGAACAGGTGCGGGATCACCGAACGAATCGAATGGGCGTCGAACAACAAGGCGTAGCCGAACTCGGCCTTGAGCCGCGCCAGCTCCTGTTGCAGTGTCTGGTGATATGGCATCCAGATCTGCTGCAGGTACGTGGCCCGTTCCTCGGCAGAGGGCTCCAGTCCTTGGCGAAACAACGGCACGCCATCAAATAGCGTTGCCGGGTACAGGCCGGTGGTGGCGCCGACGTACATCGGCGTATCGTCGGAGGGGCGGTTCAGGTCGACGACGAACCGTGAGTACTCGGCGGACAGGGTGCTGGCGCCCAGCTCAGCGGCAAAATCGTAGAGCCTGGGAATGTGCCAGTCGGTGTCCGGCAGGCTCTGGGCTTCATCGATCAACCCGGTCTTCACCGCCGGGGTCAGGCGCAGGCCGGCGTGGGGCATGCTGATCAACAACGGCACGCGTCCCTGGGTGAAATTCAGGACCTTCTCCACAAGCATTCTCCTCAAGCGATTTCAACGCCGTGACGCACGACGCGTTTTTCCAGTTCACCACCCAGCCAGTACGCAAGGTCGGCCGGACGGTCGATGTGCCAGGCGACAAAATCCGCCACCTTGCCGACCTCCAGCGAACCATGGGTCCGGGCCATGCCCAAGGCCTGGGCGGCGTGGATCGTTGCGCCGGCCAGGGCTTCTTCCGGGGTCATCCGGAAGCAGGTGCAGGCCATGTTCAACATCAGGCGCACCGACAGCGCCGGCGAGGTGCCGGGGTTGAGGTCGCTGGCCACGGCGATCTTCACGCCGTGCTTGCGCAGGGCGTCCATCGGCGGCAGTTGGGTTTCCCGAAGGAAGTAAAACGCCCCCGGCAACAACACCGCTACGGTGCCGGATTCAGCCATGGCGATGGCATCGTCCTCGGTCATGAACTCCAGGTGATCCGCCGACAGCGCCTGGTAACGGGCCGCCAGGCTCGAACCGTGCAATGATGACAATTGCTCGGCGTGCAGTTTCACCGGCAGGCCCAACTGCTGCGCAGTGACGAACACCCGCTCGACCTGCGCCGGGGAAAACGCCAGGTATTCGCAGAAGGCATCCACCGCGTCCACCAGCCCTTCGGCGGCCAGGGCCGGGAGCATTTCGGCGCAGATGTGCTCGATGTAGTCGTCGGCGCGGTCGGTGTATTCCGGCGGCAACGCGTGGGCAGCCAGGCAGGTGCTGCGCACGCTGACCGGCAGTTCGGCAGCGAGACGACGGGCGACCCGCAGCATCTTGCGTTCGTTGGCCAGGTCCAGGCCGTAACCGGACTTGATTTCCACCGTGGTCACGCCGTCGCGCATCAGGCTTTTCAGGCGTTTGGCAGCGCTGCTGAACAGTTCGTCCTCACTGGCGGCCCGAGTGGCGCGCACGGTACTGGCGATACCGCCACCCGACGCGGCGATCTCGGCGTAGCTGACGCCTTGCAGGCGCTGTTCGAATTCACCGCTGCGGTTACCGCCGAACACCGTGTGGGTGTGGCAGTCGATCAGGCCGGGAGTGACCCAGGCGCCCTTGAGGTCGTTGACCGCCGGATAGTCACCGGCCGGCAGTTCCGCGCGCGGGCCGATCCAGTGGATGTGTTCGCCTTGAGTGACGATGGCGGCATCTTCGATGATCGAGTAGACGCCCTGGGCCATGGTGGCGGCGTGGCAGTTTTGCCAGAGGGTTTTCATCCCGGGTTTCCTCGTCTCATTCAGTATCGAATCGCGGGCAGGCTCGCTCCCACAGGGTACGCATTCCACTGTGGGAGCGAGCCTGCTCGCGATGGGGCCCTTACAGGCTCGGCAACAGGTTCGCCATGACCAGCTCGTTCAGGCAACGGCTCGCCAACAGCTCACTGGCGGCATTGATGTCCGGTGCAAAGAACCGATCCTTTTCATAGAACGGCACTTCGGCACGCAGGAGGCCGCGAGCCTGCTCCAGCTTCGGCGACGTCTTCAAGCCGCCGCGCAGATCCAGGCCCTGGCAAGCCGCCAGCCATTCCACCGCCAGGATGCCACGGGTGTTCTCGGCCATTTCCCACAGGCGCTTGCCGGCGGCCGGGGCCATGGACACGTGGTCTTCCTGGTTGGCGGAGGTCGGCAGGCTGTCCACCGAATGAGGATGGGACAGCGCCTTGTTCTCACTCGCCAGGGCAGCCGCGGTGACCTGGGCGATCATGAAGCCGGAGTTGACCCCGCCGTTACCCACCAGGAACGGTGGCAACTGCGACATGTGCTTGTCCATCATCAGGGAAATGCGACGCTCGCTCAGGGAGCCGATTTCGGCAATCGCCAGGGCCATGTTGTCGGCGGCCATCGCCACGGGTTCGGCGTGGAAGTTGCCACCGGAAATCACGTCGCCCTCGGCGGCGAACACCAATGGGTTATCCGACACAGCGTTGGCCTCGATCACCAGCACTTCGGCCGCCTGGCGGAACTGGGTCAGGCAGGCGCCCATCACTTGCGGCTGGCAACGCAGGGAGTACGGATCCTGGACCTTGTCGCAGTTCTGGTGCGAAGCGGACACTTCGCTGCGCTCGCCCAGCAGGTCGCGGTACGCAGCGGCGGCATCGATCTGGCCTTTCTGGCCACGGGCGGCGTGGATACGCGCGTCGAATGGCGAACGGGAGCCGAGCACGGCTTCTACCGTAAGGCTGCCCAGCGCCAGGGCACCGGCAAACAGGTCTTCACCCTCGAACAGGCCGCGCAGGGCGAATGCGGTGGATACCTGGGTGCCGTTGAGCAGTGCCAGGCCTTCTTTGGCGGCCAGGGTCAGCGGCGCTAGGCCGGCGACTTTCAACGCGTCGACGGCCGGCAGCCATTCACCTTTGTAGCGCGCCTTGCCTTCGCCCAGCAGCACCAGGGACATATGGGCCAACGGCGCCAGATCGCCGGAAGCCCCGACCGAGCCCTTGAGGGGGATGTGCGGATAGACCTCGGCATTGACCAGCGCGATCAGCGCATCGATCACCTGCCGGCGAATACCGGAAAAACCCCGGCTCAGGCTGTTGACCTTGAGCACCATGATCAAGCGCACCAGCGCATCGCTGATCGGCACACCCACGCCAGCGGCATGGGACAGCACCAGGGAGCGCTGCAGGTTTTCCAGGTCTTCGCTGGCGATACGGGTCGAGGCCAGCAGGCCGAAACCGGTGTTGATGCCGTAGGCGGTGCGGTTCTCGGCGAGGATCTGCTCCACGCACGCCACACTGGCTTCGATCTGCGCCGAAGCGCTGGCGTCGAGGCTCAGGGTCACCGGTTGCTGATAGATGTCACGCAATTGAGCCAGGCTCAATTGACCGGGAATCAGGTTTAAAGCAGTCATTTATTGCTCCTTTTGAGAGTTTTGTTTTCTAACCCGCCAGTCGCTCCGGAATGTTCCGTTATCCGTCACCCCCGCTTTTTGAGCGATGCTTTATGGGCAAGAGGTGCCTTGGCACGCTGGCGCTTTTTTGATCAATGCAAATTCGGTAACACGCTATGCAGCAGGTTCGGGTTTTTAAGGAGCCCGGCGGCGCTGGCAATGTCCGGCGCCAGCCAGCGGTCCTGGTCATAGGCAGCCACGTGCTCGCGCAGCAGTTTCCAGGCGAGGTCGGTGCCAGCGCCGAAGCGCTGCGCCTTGAGGAACTCAAAGGCCTGGGCCGCCAACAGGTATTCGATGGCGAGAATCTGCGTGCAGTTTTCCAACGCCCTGTGCAGCTTCAGGGCCGCGTTGGTGCCCATACTCAGGTGATCTTCCTGCAAGCCCGAGGTCACGTAATTATCCAGTACCGCCGGTTGCGCCAATTGGCGATTCTCCGCGCATAAGGAGGCGGCGACGTACTGCACGATCATCATCCCCGAGTTCACGCCGGGGTTGGCCACCAGAAAGGCCGGCAGCCCACTGACGTGCGGATTGATCAGCCGGTCGAGACGGCGCTCGGCGATAGAGCCGATTTCCGCCATGGCAATCGCCAGCAGATCCGCCGCCAAGGCAACCGACTGGCCGTGGGGATTGGCCTGGGACATGACCCGGAAGTTATCCGGCGTACCCAGCAACAGCGGGTTATCGGTGGCGGCGTTGAGTTCGGTTTCGATCTGCTGCCGGGCATGGGCCAGTTGATCGCGAGCGGCGCCGTGTACCTGGGGAATCGAGCGGATGCTCAAGGCATCCTGGGTACGAATGCCCAGGCTCGCGGCAATGACTTCGCTGCCGTCGAGCAAGGCCCGCAGATTGGCCCCGACCTGCTGCATGCCGGGGTGTGGCTTGAGGGCGATGATCTCGGCGTCGAACGCGGCGATCTGCCCACGCTGGGCCTCGAAACTCATGGCGCCGATCACATCGGCCCATTGCACCAGCCGCGTCGCATCGGCCAGGGCCAGACAACTGAGGCCGGTCATGCACGGCGTACCGTTGACCAGGCACAGGCCGTCCTTCGCCCCCAGCTGGACCGGTTGCAGGCCTTCCGCGGCCAGGGCCTGTTGCGTCGCAACGATCTGGCCGCGATAGCTGACCTGGCCGACGCCCAGCAGCGCAATGCTGATGTGGGCCATGTGGGTCAGGTAACCCACCGACCCCTGGGACGGCACTTGCGGGGTGATGCCGCGATTGAGCAGCGCCAGCAAGGCCTCGACCACCCGACGATGAATGCCGGACTTGCCCTGGCTGTAGTTGAGGATCGCGGCGCAGAGAATCGCCCGGGTCTGTTCGTCCGCCAGCGGCGCGCCCACGCCACAGGCATGGCTGAGCAGGGTGTTGCGCGACAGCTGGCTGAGTTGTTCATCCTTGAGCGAAACATTGCACAAGGCGCCCAGGCCGGTGTTGACGCCATAGGCGCGCTCGCCGCTTTCGACGATGCGCTGGACGATGGCCTGGGCATTGTCGATCCGCGCCCAGGCCTGGGCCGACAGCTCGAGCTCGGCACCGAAGCGGGCGACGGCGACCACGTCCTGCCAACGCAGGGGGGCGTCGGCGATGATGATTTTTTCAGCCTGGGGCATCTAAAGCCTCATACAAATAAAGTTGCCAATACATTTGTGGCGAGGGGATTTATCCCCGCTGGGCTGCGAAGCAACCCCAATACTTTCTATTCAATTGTGTCAGGCTGATTCCATTGCCTGGTTTGGAGCTGCTTTGCAGCCCAGCGGGGATAAATCCCCTCGCCACGACTGTGACTGGCCCTACACCACCGCAGCCCGCCGCTGCACGAACCGATCGACATACTCATCGGCCGGCGAATGCAGGATCTCCCGGGGCGTGCCGACCTGGATCAGCTTGCCGTCCTTGAGAATCGCAATGCGGTTGCCGATGCGCACGGCCTCGTCGAGGTCGTGGGTGATGAAGACGATGGTCTTGTGCAGGGTCTTTTGCAGTTCCAGCAGCTGGTCCTGCATTTCGGCGCGGATCAGCGGGTCGAGGGCACTGAAGGCTTCGTCCATCAGGATGATGTCGGTGTCCGCGGCCAAGGCGCGGGCCAGGCCCACGCGCTGGCGCATGCCACCGGAAAGCTGATGCGGGTATTTGTTTTCGTAACCCTTCAGGCCGACGGTGTTGATCCAGTGTTGCGCGCGCTCGGTGCATACCTGCTTGCTTTCGCCACGGACCTTCAAACCGTAGGCGACGTTGTCCAGCACGCTCTTGTGGGGCAGCAGGCCGAAGCTCTGGAACACCATGCTGATCTTGTGCCGACGGAATTCACGCAGGGCATCCATGTCCAGTTGCAGAATGTCTTCGCCGTCCACCAGGATCGCGCCGCTGGTGGGATCGATCAGGCGGTTGAAGTGCCGCACCAGGGTGGATTTGCCCGAGCCGGACAGGCCCATGATCACGAAGATCTCGCCGGTACCGATGCTCAACGACAGGTCGTTCACACCGACCACGCAGCCGGTTTCGGCCAGCACCTGGTCCTTGGTCTTGTTCTGGCGGATCAGGTCGAGGGCGTCCTTGGACCGGTTGCCGAAAATCTTGAAGACGTTCTTGACTTCGATTTTGCTGATGGCTGCGTTGTTCATTTGCTCACCTCATGCCGAGGACGACCATAGGCCTGGGTAATGCGGTCGATGACCACGGCGAGAATCACGATCGCCAGCCCGGCTTCCAGGCCGCGTCCGACGTTGAGGGTCTGGATGCCCACCAGCACGTCCTCGCCCAAGCCACGGGCGCCGATCATCGAGGCGATGACCACCATCGACAGGGCCATCATGGTGGTCTGGTTGATCCCGGCCATGATGCTTGGCAGGGCCAGGGGCAGTTGCACGCCGAACAGTTGTTGCCAGCGGTTGGCACCGAAAGCGTTGATGGCCTCCATCACCTCACCGTCTACCTGGCGGATGCCCAGGTCGGTCAGACGAATCAGCGGCGGCGCGGCGTAGATCACGGTGGCGAAGATCGCCGGGACCTTGCCCAGGCCGAACAGCATCAACACCGGAATCAGGTACACGAAGCTCGGCATGGTCTGCATGATGTCCAGCAACGGCATCAGCACCGAACGCAGGCGATTGCTGCGTGCCGAGAGAATGCCCAGCGGAATGCCGATCAGCACCGAGATCAGCGTCGCCACCAGCATCAGCGCGAGGGTCTGCATCAGTTTGTCCCACAGGCCCACCGCGCCCACCAGAAACAGCAGGCCGACGATCACCGCCGTGGCCACGACCTTGCGGGTCGCGTGCCAGGCCACGCCACCGACGATGGCCAGCATTAACCACCAGGGCGCCATGCGCAGCAGGCCTTCGAGATTGACGATGGCCCACAGCAGGGTGTCGGAGATGTGCCGGAACACATCGCCATAATTCGTCACCAGGGCGTCGACCCAACCGTTGACCCAGTCGGCGATGGAAAAGGTAAAGCTTTCGGGAAACATAAGGGACTCTCGATCAGGGGGATGCGGTGAATGTCCCGGCCAGCCCCAAGGTTGGCCGGGAAGTATTCGACCTACAGGGCCGCGTCGATTTTCTTGGCAGCGTCTGCGCTCACCCAGGCGTGCCAGACTTCAGGATGTTCCTTCAGGAAGATCTTCGCCAGTTTCGGCGACTCGATCCGCTCTTTGGCCATGCGTCCCAGGTTCTGGTTCAGGATATCGATGGGCAGGTTGACCTTTTCCAGCACCGCCACCAGTTCCGGAGCCTCGTCGTGGAAGGTCTTGGACAGGCCGACCTTGATGCTTACGCTTTTATCCACGCCCGGCTTTTCTTCCAGCTTGACCAGGTCCACCTGGCCCATCAGCGGGGTTGGCGACCAGTAGTAGAACAGGATCGGCTCGCCACGCTTGTAGCTCGACAACACCGCCGCATCCAGCGCCGGGCCGGTACCTGGACGGAAGTTGGTGTAGGTTTTTTCCAGGCCATAGCTTTTCAGCATTTCGCTGTTGTCCAGCTCACAGGTCCAACCGGCCGGGCAGTTGTAGAAACGCCCCTTGGACGGTTCTTCCGGGTCCTTGAACACGGCGGCGTACTGGCCCAGGTCGGCAATGTTCTTCAGGCCCGGGGCCTTGGCTTCCAGCTTGCGCTTGGCGTCGCCTTCAATCACGTAGCGCGGCACGTACCAGCCCTCGATGGCGCCCACCACCGGCGCGCCGACGCCGACCACTTTGCCGGCCTTCTCGGCCTTGTTCCAGACCTCGCTGCGGCCGACCCACTCTTCGGCAAACACCTGGATGTCGTTGCTGCCCAGGGCGTTCTCCATGGTGATGGAATTGCCCGGCAGGCTGTCGGTCTTGCAGTCGTAGCCTTTTTCCAACACCACTTGCAGGACGTCGGTCAGCAACATGGCGCTTTCCCAGTTCAGGCCGGCGAATTTCACCGGTTTACCCGACTCACACCAGCCCGCCGCCTGCGTGGCACCGGCGCTGGTCAGCAGGCCCATGGAAAGCAACATGGTCAGCAGGGTCTTGTTCGATCTCATTGTGTGACGCTCCTAATCAGTGAATTGGCTTACGGCAGTCAAGAGGCATCCAGCCCTGTCAACGTCCCATCAGACCGCTTGGATGCGGCCCGCCCTGCTCGGTTGTGCGTCAACCGTTGCCTGCTCGACCGGCAGGATCAATTGATCAGGTACAGCGCTGTGCCACTTCTTCGCTGCGACGTAATACAACACCGCCGGAACCACCAGGCCGATGATCCACGAGATATCCACGCCCCCCATCGCTGCCACCAGCGGCCCGGTATAGAACTTGGTGGCGATGAACGGCAATTGGACCAGTACGCCCAAGGTGTAAATGCTGATGCCCAGGGCGTTCCAACGACCGTAGCGACCGTTCGGGTCGGCCAGCGCCGGCACGTCATAGCGCTCGCGAGTGATGCAGTAGTAATCCACCAGGTTGATCGCGCTCCAGGGCGTAAAGAACGCCAGCAGGAACAGGATGAAAGACTTGAAGGCACCGAGGAACGAGTGCTGGCCGAGCAGCGCGATCAGGGTCGCGGCGCCGACAATGACCAGCACGAAGAGCAGACGCTGCAAGCGCGTGACGTTCAACTGGCCACGGAAACCGCTGATGATGGTGGCAATGCACATGAAGCTGCCGTAGGAGTTCAGCGTGGAAATGGTGACCTTGCCAAACGCGATGCTGAAGTACAGCAACGCAGCGGTGGCGCCGGCCCCTCCCAGGCCAACGATGTAGGCCACTTCGTGACCCGCGAACTGCCCGTTGGCCGAGGCAGCGGCAAACACGCCGAGGATCATCGCCACCTGGGCGCCGATGACCGAACCTGCGCCCGCGGCGAAAAAGGTTTTCACCGAGGACGTCTTGCTCGGCAGGTAACGCGAATAGTCAGCCACGTAGGGGCCGAAGGCGATCTGCCAGGATGCCGCGAGCGACACCGCGAGCAGGAAGCTGCTCCAGCTGAAATGGCGGATTTGCAGGAGTGCGCCAACGTCCGTCTGGCTGATCAGGCGAGCGAACAGGTAAACGAAGGCAATCACACCGATAACGCTGGCGACTCGGCCAATGAAGTGGATCACCCGATAACCGAGCACTGTGACCAGTACGATGACACTGGCGAAAATGAGGATGCCGACACTGTCGCTGACGCCAAACAGCTGGCCCAGCGCCTGGCCGGAAAGCACGGTTCCCGTCGCGGTGAAACCCAGGTACATCAGGCACACCAGCACGATCGGGATGGCCGCGCCATAGACCCCGAACTGCACCCGGCTGGAGATCATCTGCGGCAGGCCAAGCTTGGGTCCTTGCGCGGCATGCAGCGCCATGACGCCACCGCCGAGCAGTTGGCCGATCAACAAACCGATCAACGACCAGAACACATCACCGCCCAGCACCACCGCCAATGCACCGGTGACAATGGCAGTGATCTGCAGGTTGGCCCCCATCCAGAGGGTGAACTGGCTCAACAAACGGCCATGCCTCTCCGCTTCCGGGATGTAGTCGATCGAACGTTTCTCGATCAACGGCTTGCTACTTGCACGTGTGCTGCTGGTGGCCATGGTTCAACCTCTGTGGATTGTTCTGGGATCTGCTGTGGAACAGCCTCCCTGTGGGAGCGGGCTTGCTCGCGAAAGCGGTGTGTTATTCAACACATGTGTCGGATGTAAAACCGCCTTCGCGAGCAAGCCCGCTCCCACAAGGGCATTTGCATTATTTGCCGGTAATCATCGGCAGATTCAGCCCCTGCTCCTTGGCGCAATCGATAGCGATCTGGTAACCGGCATCGGCATGACGCATCACGCCGGTACCCGGGTCGTTGTGCAGTACGCGGGCAATCCGCTCGGCCGCTTCGTCGGTACCGTCGCAGACAATCACCATGCCCGAGTGCTGGGAGAAGCCCATGCCAACGCCGCCGCCGTGGTGCAGCGACACCCAGGTCGCGCCGCTGGCGGTGTTGAGCAAGGCGTTGAGCAGTGGCCAGTCGGAGACCGCGTCGGAACCATCCTGCATGGATTCGGTTTCACGGTTGGGGCTGGCCACGGAACCGGAGTCCAGATGGTCGCGACCGATCACGATCGGCGCCGACAACTCGCCGCTGCGCACCATTTCGTTGAACGCCAGGCCCAGCTTCGCGCGCTGACCCAGGCCAACCCAGCAGATACGTGCCGGCAGACCCTGGAAGCTGATGCGCTCGCGAGCCATGTCCAGCCAGTTGTGCAGATGGGCGTCGTCGGGGATCAGTTCCTTGACCTTGGCATCGGTCTTGTAGATGTCCTGCGGGTCACCCGACAGCGCGGCCCAGCGGAACGGACCGATGCCGCGGCAGAACAGCGGACGGATATAAGCTGGTACGAAACCCGGGAAGTCGAAGGCATTCTCGACGCCTTCTTCCTGGGCCATCTGGCGGATGTTGTTGCCGTAGTCGAAGGTCGGCACGCCCATTTTCTGGAAGGCCAGCATGGCTTTCACGTGCACCGCCATCGACTGCTTGGCGGCTTTCACCACGGCGGCGGGTTCGGTCTTGGCGCGGGCACGGTATTCGTCCCAGGTCCAGCCGGCCGGCAGGTAACCGTTGAGGGGGTCGTGGGCGCTGGTCTGGTCGGTGACCATGTCCGGACGCACACCGCGACGGACCATTTCCGGCAGGATTTCAGCGGCGTTGCCACACAGTGCGATGGAGATTGCCTTGCCTTCGGCGGTGTATTTCTCGATGCGGGCCAGGGCGTCATCCAAGTCGGTGGCCTGTTCGTCGACGTAACGGGTCTTGAGACGGAAATCGATACTGACCTGCTGGCATTCGATGTTCAGCGAGCAGGCTCCTGCCAGCGTCGCGGCCAGCGGTTGTGCGCCACCCATGCCGCCCAGGCCGGCGGTCAGGACCCAGCGACCCTTGAGGTTGGAGTCGTAATGCTGGCGACCGGCTTCGACGAAGGTTTCATAGGTACCCTGCACGATGCCTTGGCTGCCGATGTAGATCCAGCTGCCGGCGGTCATCTGGCCATACATCGCCAGACCCTTGGCGTCGAGTTCGTTGAAGTGTTCCCAACTGGCCCAGTGCGGTACCAGGTTGGAGTTGGCGATCAGCACGCGCGGGGCATTGGTGTGGGTCTTGAACACGCCCACCGGCTTGCCGGATTGCACCAGCAGGGTTTCGTCGTCGTTCAGGTTGGTGAGGCTCTCGACGATCTTGTCGTAGCACTCCCAGTTGCGCGCCGCGCGACCGATGCCACCGTAGACCACCAGTTCCTTGGGATTCTCGGCCACTTGCGGGTCGAGGTTGTTCATCAGCATCCGCAGCGGCGCTTCAGTCAGCCAGCTCTTGGCGGTCAGCGTATTTCCGCGAGGGGCGCGAATTTCAACGTCACGGTATTTTTCGGGTTTGCGGGTAGCGTCGGTCACAGCAAAAACTCCTCAGCGATCAATCCAGACCAGCCCGGGCAGTGGGCAGCGATTTCTACGAACGTTGCGTTGAATATCGGGTGACTCATACGCATACGTCTTTACTTGTATGTACAAGCATATGCAATCAAACGGCCAACTTGTTGAAGGCCCGTTCAGGAATCTTTCTGGAAATGGCTGGAAAGCACGGAATTGAAGGGCTGGCGAAGGGGATTAAATTTTCGGAGGGGGATTTACAGAGGTGAGGATGAGAGGGACAGAAGCGTGGCGTTGCGCCACGCTGGGGCATTCGGTAACAAATTGGTGCGACTGAAGAAACAGTAAGGCGTGCTTTTGTGACGAGGGGATTTATCCCCGCTGGGCTGCGAAGCGGCCCTCTTGGTGCCAACTCAACAGCTTCGGAGCCAACTGATTTAGGGCCGCTTCGCGACCCGGCGGGGATAAATCCCCTCGCCACAAGGAAGTGCCACAGCTGAAACTAGTGAACAGTCAGCTCAACCACACAACATTGGCCGTGGCTGGCGACTTCCAGCAGTTGAGCGTTACCGCCCAGTTGCAAGCAGTCATAGAGGCCTAGCGTGGCAGTAAAGTCGCCAACCCTGACACTCAACGCCGGATCGGCACTGAACACCAGCACCGTCCCCGCCTCGCTGAAAAACCGCTGCTCGCCCGCCAGCCACTGCAACCGCGCCCGGTAACGCTGGGGCGAGTAGATCAGGTTGAAATCACGAATCGGCCCGCCCAGCAACGTGCAATGAACGTGGCTCTCGCCGCTGAACGCAAAAGGGTCCAGGGGATGCAGCGGCCGCGTAGCCTGACCATCGACGGTCAGGGTCATGCCATCGCCCTGCAAGACGCTGATAACGCGCTCGTAACCGGCGAAGGTGGAAAAACCGCCCGACTCACCGATGTCGGCAATCGATAGCCGCCAGCCGAAACCCTCCAGGCCGGTGCCGGCGTCGCGGGTAATTTCCTCGGTGCTGCCACCGCCGTTCTTCCATGGCATGCGCGGGTAATCCGCCGCACGCAGAACCTTCAAGTCAGTCACTTGTGAAACCGCCCTTCCAGACTATGACGGGAACCGGGGTGAATCAGCCGCGCGGCGGTGACCGGTTGACGCCCGGACCAGGTCCGACGGCGAATCAGCAGGCACGGCTCACCCTTTTCAATCTGCAGTAGCTTGCATTCATTCGGCTCGGCGAGGATCGCTTCCACCACATGCTCGCCTTCGGTCAGCGGCGCGACCTGGCTCAGGTAGGCATAGGGTGTCTGCAGGGTGAAGTCCTGCTTGAGGTAGTCGGGCGCCACCAGCGCATTGACGAAGCGGTCTTCGATCTGCACCGGAATGTCGTTCTCGAAATGCACGATCAGCGAGTGGAACACCTTCTGGCCCTCACGCATGTCCAGGGCCAGGGCGCGCTCGGAGCCGGCGGCCTCCTCTTCCAGGGTGATGACCTTGCAGGTGTGGCGATGGCCGCGAGAGGCGATCTCGTCGGCGATGTTGTGCACTTCGAACAGCGCGGACTGGCTCTTGGGCTCGGCCACGAACGTGCCGACGCCCTGCATGCGCACCAACAAGCCGTCGGCGGTCATTTCCCGCAGGGCACGGTTGATGGTCATGCGGCTGAAGCCCAACTGATTGACCAGCTCGCTTTCCGAGGGCACACGGTAATGGGGAGGCCAGTTTCCACTGTCGATCTGCTGGGTGATCATCTGTTTGACGCGGGCATACAAGGGCGCCGGACTGTCACCCATGTTTGCGGCCAGCGGCGGTTTGGCAGGCGGAGTCGGCACGGCGGTTCCCTGTTCTGCTTATAAAAGTTGCTAGCTTGCCGGAGTTTACCGGGCAGGCAAACGTCTGTATATGTATATACAAATTACGCACGATGAGGTTGAACCATGTCCGCCTTCTTTGCCGAACGCGCACTGCTGCCTAGTGGATGGGCCAATGATGTACGCCTTGAAGTCGACGCCCAAGGCGTCCTGACCCATGTCCAGGCCGGCTCCCACGCAGACGGTGCCGAACGGCTGGACGGTCCGTTGTTGCCGGGCATGCCGAACCTGCACTCCCACGCGTTCCAGCGGGCCATGGCCGGGCTGGCGGAAGTGGCGGGCAATCCCAACGACAGCTTCTGGACCTGGCGCGACCTGATGTACCGCCTGGTCGGAAAAATCAGCCCCGATCAGCTCGGCATCATTGCCCGACAGTTGTACATCGAAATGCTCAAGGCCGGTTACACCTCGGTTGCCGAATTCCATTACGTGCACCACGACACCGACGGCACGCCTTACGCCGACCCGGCGGAGCTGGCGTTGCGCATCAGTCACGCCGCCAACAGCGCCGGCATCGGGCTGACGCTGCTGCCGGTGCTCTACAGCCATTCCGGTTTTGGTGGCCAGGCACCCAATGACGGGCAGCGTCGGTTCATCAACAGCACCGAGAACTACTTGAAGCTTCAGTCACGCTTGCAATCGGTCCTGGCCGGGCAGCCGCTACAGGCCCTGGGGTTGTGTTTCCACTCCCTGCGCGCCGTGACGCCCGGACAGATCCAGGAGGTGTTGGCCGCCAGCGATGCCCACTGCCCGGTGCATATCCACATCGCCGAGCAGCAGAAGGAAGTCGACGACTGCTTGAGCTGGAGCGGTGCCCGTCCACTGCAATGGTTGTATGAAAACACCGAGGTGGACCAACGCTGGTGTCTGGTCCACGCCACCCACGCCAACGCCCAGGAAGTCAGCCTCATGGCCAGGAGCCGGGCGATTGCCGGCCTGTGCCTGACCACCGAAGCCAACCTGGGCGACGGTATTTTCCCGGCGGTGGACTACCTCGCCCAGGGCGGGCGCCTGGGTATCGGTTCCGACAGCCATGTGTCATTGAGCGTGGTGGAAGAATTGCGTTGGCTGGAATACGGCCAGCGCCTGCGGGATCAACGGCGTAACCGTTTGTACCGGGCAGATCAGCCAATGGTCGGACGCACGTTGTTCGACGCTGCGCTGGAAGGTGGCGCTCAGGCACTGGGGCAACCCATCGGCGCCCTCGAAGTCGGCAAGCGTGCCGACTGGCTGGTACTCGATGGCAACGATCCCTACCTGGCCACGGCCCAGGGCGACGGTATCCTCAATCGCTGGCTGTTTGCCGGTGGTGATCGCCACGTGCGGGATGTCATGGTGGGCGGCACGTGGGTGGTGCGTGACGGGCATCACGCCGCAGAAGAGCACAGCGCCCGGGCGTTTACCCAGGTGTTGCGCGAACTTCTAGGCTGATCACAAATCTCCCTGTGGGAGCGAGCCTGCTCGCGATGAGGCCTCTACATTCAACAGAGATGTTGACTGAAGGTCCGTCATCGCGAGCAGGCTCGCTCCCACAGGGGTTATTTCCTGGCAATCAATCCGACGTCTTGGCCATCTGCCGATCCGACGCACGCCAGATCAGCCGTGTCGTGTCATAGCCCTGCTGGCGTGCTTTGCTCAGCAGTTCTTCGCGCACCACACTGTTAACCGTCGGCGTGCGGGACAACAGCCACATGTAGCGCCGGCTCGGGTCGCCAACGATGGCGGTCTTGTAGTCATCGCTGACGTACAACACCCAATATTGCCCCTTCGACACACCCGGCAGGATCCGGGAGGCCCAGGTATCGAATTCGACCCAGAGCTTGTCGGTCTTGCCCGGTACCTGGGGCGTGGCGGTGCCCTTGGCTTCTTCCCACTTCCAGTCAGAAGTCAGGCAGCGATTGAACACACCCATATCGCCGTCAGGCTTGAGGGTGTAATGGGCTTCAGATTGAGCGCAGTTGCGCTGGAAATACATTGGCAGGCGGGCCAACTCGTACCAGGTCCCTTGGTAACGCTTGAGATTGACGCTGTTGACGGTCTTGGGCGCCAACGGGTCTTCGCCAGAAGTGGCACAGCCGGCCAATACCAGGCCAGCTAAAAGCACTAACAATAACCGCATCATTATTTTTCTCCCGTGGGCACGTGGCCCCGGTTTACTTCAGGCCTTGGCCGGAAAACATCAACACTTTCTCACCGGCATACTGCACGCTGATAAAGCTTTTCTGGTCGCCCCAGGTGCAACTGGACATGCCGAGCGCGCCCGAACAGTCGGTCGGTTTTCCCAGCAACGTTTCGACTTCGGCCTTGGGCATGCCGGCCGACAGCTTCGAATAGTTTTCCTGGTTGACCTTGCTGCATGCGGTCAGCAAGACGCACAAAGACAACAACGCGATAGATCGCAGGGACATCGTGAAACTCCTGGGGCGGAAGGGAGGTGGCAGGGTGCCAACCTGAAGCTTAGAAGAGAAAACCCCTATCTGGTTCCCCGGGGAACCCAGTATTTATTGGGGTAAAAACCGGTAGTTCGTCGGTAAATCAACCAGTTTGTGACGGTGTCGTGTATTTCGTCGGATTTGTTGCTTTGACGCCGGGAACCTGGCGCTTGCGAGCCGATAAAAAGAACAGCGCGAAGCCCTGCCTTATGGCAAATTGACACCCCCTCCTGACCAGCTCCTGTGCGGTAGCGTTCTTAATGACCAGAAACATGAAATTCAGCCACAAGATCCTGCTGGCGGCAGCCCTCGTGGTAGCCGTTGCATTCGCCTGTTTCATCCTGTTCAACGACTACCGTCAGCGCCAGAGCCTGCATAACAGCACCGAAACGTCCATGCAGGAACTCGGCAGCCTGACCAGCCGCAACATCCAGACGTGGGTCGAAGGTCGCATCCAATTGCTGCAATCGCTGGCCCAGCAGATCGCCGTGGATGGCAACAGCGCCGCCAGTCTCAAGCGTGCTGTCGACCTGCCCGCCTATACCGGCAACTTCCAGCTCAGCTATTTCGGTGGCGTCGATGGTGTGATGTTCTCGGTGCCGGCCGGTAATCGCGCCCCCGACTACGACCCTCGCGCCCGCGGCTGGTACAAGGCCGCCAACAGCGCACAGCAAGCCATCGTCACCGAGCCCTACATTGCCGCCTCGTCGGGCAAACTGGTGATCACCGTCGCTGCCCCGGTACAGCATCAGAACCAGATGATCGGCGTGGCGGGTGCGGACATCGACCTGTCGAGCGTCAGCGCCATCATCAACTCGCTGAACTTCGGCGGCCACGGCCATGCGTTCATCGTCAGCGCCGATGGCAAGATCCTGATCCATCCCGACAGCAAACGCATCCTCAAGACCCTGGCCGAGGCTTACCCCAACGGCGCACCGCAAGTCAGCCCGGGCATGAAGGAAGTCGAACTCGACGGCAAGACCCAGTTCATCTCCTTCACCCGGGTCAATGGCGTGCCGGGCGCCGACTGGTACGTGGCACTGGTACTCGACAAGGACACCGCGCTGGCCATGCTCAGCGAGTTCCGTACCTCGGCGCTGATCGCCATGGTCATTGCCGTGGTATTCATCATCGCGCTGCTGGGCATGTTGATCCGCGTGCTGATGCAGCCGCTGCTGACCATGGGTCGTGCGATGCACGACATCGCCGAAGGTGAAGGCGACCTGACCCGACGCCTGACCATTCATGGCCAGGATGAATTCGGTGCCCTGGGTACGTCCTTCAACCGTTTCGTCGAGCGCATCCACATCTCGATCCGCGAAGTGGCCTCGGCCACCGGTCAGGTCAACGAAGTGGCGCTGCGTGTGGTCAGCGCCTCCAATTCGTCGATGTTCAATTCCGACCAGCAAGCCTCGCGCACCAGCAGCGTGGCCGCGGCCATCAACCAGCTCGGCGCCGCCGCCCAGGAGATCGCCCAGAACGCCGCCCTCGCCTCGCAACACTCCAGCGAAGCCCGCAACCTGGCAGAGGACGGTCAGCAGGTGGTGGATAAAACCATCGCCGCCATGCAGCAGCTGTCGGCCAAGATCAGCGATTCGTGCGGCAACATCGAAACCCTGAACAGCAACACGGTGAACATCGGCCAGATCCTCGAAGTCATCACCAGCATTTCCCAACAGACCAACCTGCTCGCCCTCAATGCCGCCATCGAAGCGGCCCGTGCGGGTGAAGCCGGGCGTGGCTTCGCCGTGGTGGCCGATGAGGTACGTAACCTGGCCCACCGCACCCAGGATTCGGCGCAGCAAGTGCAGAAAATGATCGAAGAGTTGCAAGTCGGCGCGCGGGAAGCGGTACTGACCATGACCGACAGCCAGCGCCAGAGCGAAAGCAGCGTTGGCATCGCCAACCAGGCCGGCGAGCGCCTGGGCAGCGTGACCCGGCGCATCGGTGAGATCGACGGCATGAACCAGTCCGTGGCCACCGCCACCGAAGAGCAGACCGCCGTGGTGGAGTCGATCAACGTCGACATTACCGAGATCAACACGCTGAACCAGGAAGGGGTGGAAAACCTGCAAGCCACGTTGCGGGCCTGTACCGACCTTGAACAGCAGGCGGCGCGGTTGAAGCAGTTGGTGGGCAGCTTCCGGATCTAGTGCTCTTGCGGGCCGACGATGGCGGTGTAAAGCACACCGATCAGTTCAGCCTGACGTGAGACTGAATTAAGACTAAACTCAGTCTCACTCAACCCGTCGAGATTCATGCCCATGAAACTGTCATCCCAAATCAAACCCATCAGTTACTTGAAGAGCCACACCGCCGAAATCGTCAAAACCATCACCGAAAGCAGGGAGCCGCTGATCATTACCCAGAATGGAGAAGCCAAACTGGTGGTCATGGATGTGAAAAGCTTTGAAGAGCAAGAAGATACGATGGCTCTGTTAAAGCTGCTGGCTATGGGGAACCAGGAAATTGAAAAAGGTCAGTTTCGTGAGGCCGAAGAGGTCTTCGCAGACCTGGACAGGACCGACCTTCAATGAGTTTAAAGGTTGTCATTCTTCAATCAGCTGAAATGGATCTTAAAGAGCTTCGCCTTTATCTGATCGAACGGTTTTCTTTCCAAACGTGGCAAAACACCTATGCCAGCCTGAAAACAGCGATTCGCCATCTGACAACACAGCCTTATGCTGGGTCAATTCCGCAAGAAATCGAAAGGCTGAATCTTGGTCAGTATCGGCAAATTCTTTCAGGTATGAATCGGATTATTTATGAGGTGAGAAGCCAAACAATCTATATCCACATCATCGCCGATAGCCGCAAGAATCTTCCTGCCTTGCTTATGAAACGATTGCTTCGAAGCAATAACAATCCGTAGGTCGCTAAAATCGCGATCCAGGCCCCTTCAAGAACTCCACTTCCTCAGCCGTAGACTCCCGCCCCAACACCCCGTTGCGATGGGGAAACCGTCCAAACCGGGCAATGATCTTCTGATGCCGTTCGGCATAGTCCAGGTTGCTTTCGAACACCGCCCGATCCGCTTCCGGCTGCTCTCGCACCAGGTCGATAAAACGGGACACGGCCTCGTTCTGCACGGCCAGGTTTTCGCAGTGCTCGAGCACCAGGTAGATGAATACGCGCTGGATAGGCTTGAGCTGCCGGTCGAAACCCGCCGCCAGCCCCTGGGCCACCAACGCTTGGGCGCGAAGATCGCCGGAGAAGGCCTTGGGGGTGTCGCGAAAGATCATCCGCGGGAACTGATCGAGCAATATCACCAAAGCCAGCCAACCTTCCGGACGTTGCGTCCAGTCGGTCAATCCACCGGCCAGTGCCTGATCGACCTGATCGCCAAAACGCTCGCGCGCCTGGCGATCATGGTGTTTGCCGAACCACAGCTTGTTCTTTTCAGCCGCTATTTCGTCCGGTGTCTCGGCTGAACCAAACCACCAATCGAGTAACGGCTGCCAAGGCTCGGCCATGATTTATTCCTTGTGATAGGCCGTGGCGCGGGCCACTTCTTCCTTCGAACCGAGGAACACCGCTACGCGCTGGTGCAGGCCTTCAGGCTTGATGTCGAGGATGCGCTGGTGACCATCGGTGGAAGCACCGCCGGCCTGTTCCACCAGGAACGACATCGGATTGGCTTCGTACATCAGGCGCAGTTTGCCTGGCTTGGTCGGCTCGCGACTGTCACGTGGGTACATGAACAGGCCGCCACGGTTCAGGATGCGGTGGACGTCGGCAACCATCGCGGCCACCCAGCGCATGTTGTAGTTCTTTTTCAACGGGCCTTCTTCACCGGCCAGCAACTCGCCGACGTAGCGCTGTACCGGGGCTTCCCAGTGGCGCTGGTTGGACATGTTGATGGCGAATTCCTGGGTGGTTTCAGGAATGGTGATGTTCTCGTGGGTCAGCACGAAGCTGCCCATTTCACGATCCAGGGTGAAACCCTTCACGCCGTCGCCCAAGGTCAGCACCAGCATGGTCTGAGGGCCGTAGATGGCATAACCGGCGGCCACTTGTTCGGTACCTGGCTGCAGGAAGGCCTTTTCGTTCAAGGCTTCGTTCTGGCTCAGGTATTCGTTCGGGCAACGCAATACCGAGAAGATGGTGCCGACCGGCGCGTTGATGTCGATGTTCGACGAACCGTCCAGGGGGTCGAATACCAGCAGGTAGGCACCCTTGGGGTATTTGCCCGGGATCTGGTAGGCATTGTCCATTTCCTCGGACGCCATGCCGGCCAGGTGACCGCCCCATTCGTTGGCTTCGAGCAGGATCTCGTTGGAGATCACGTCGAGTTTCTTCTGCACTTCGCCTTGCACGTTTTCGGTGCCCATGCTGCCCAGGACCCCACCCAGCGCGCCTTTGGATACGGCGTGGCTGATTTCCTTGCAGGCACGCGCCACCACTTCGATCAAAAAGCGCAGATCGGCAGGGGTATTGTTGCTGCGGGTCTGCTCAATCAAATAGCGACTCAAGGTAACGCGAGACATGGACGGCTCCGAAGGATAGGGGGCGGAAAAACCAGCGCAGTTTAGCGCGTGTCGGGACTTAATTCCTCCTATGAGACGGGGAATGGCGGATTGAGTTCACAGAGCGGCGTCATCGCGAGCAGGCTCGCTCCCACACTTGATCGGATTCTGTCAGGGGAAACACAATCCAATGTGGGAGCGAGCCTGCTCGCGATGGGTGTCAGGCACCCGCTTTCAGGATTTGACCGGCGGCTTGCGCAGCAGGCTGAAGGCCATCGAGCCGAGGAACAGCACGCTGAGCACCAGCACCGCCCACAGGCCGATTTTTTTCCAGTTGGTCCCGACGACGGCCGGTGCGGTTTCGGCCGCTGGCGTCGAGGTCGCAGGCCCATTCACCGTCGCCGCCCCCAGGGTCGCCAGGCGCGAAGGACGGTAATCGGGCACCAGCGTCGTCAGTGGCAGGCTGGCCGCCTTCACTGTCGCGCTGCCCAGCGCCAAGCTGTAGGGCCCTTCGCCACGCGCGAGGAACACCACCTGGGTCGGGCGCACGGCAAAGCGCAGGGCCGGCGCTTCGGTCCCGAGGCCACCGCCGCGCTCGTCCACCGTCAGCTTCAATTGCTGAACGGTCTGGCCGGACAACTGCAATTGGTTCTGCACCACGTCCTGACCATTCTGGGTCAGCCGGTATAGCAAACCATTGCCCATCGGCTGCCACGGATGACTGCTCTCACGGCGCCCGGCCAGGGTCACCGGTGCCAGGCTGTTGGCCTGGCTCAGCTCGACCTGCACTTCTTCGAGATTCAGGCCCATGGGCAACTGCCAGGTGTATTCACCGGCCTTCGTGGTACTGCCGGCCAACGGCTGCGACCAGGCCAATGGCAGCGGCTGGCTTTCGCGGGTGGCGCTCTGCAACTGCGCTGAAGTCAGCACCGGCGCGGAAGACGGCGAATCCCACAACAGCCGCAGATAACGCGCCGGCTGTCCGGGCAGGTTCACTTCATGCTGCTCGACCTGCTCATCGGCAAAGGTCAGGCGTGCCACCTGGCCTTCACCCCAGGCCTGCCAGTTCTGCAAGTCATCGCTGGCTTCGATGGTAAACCGCTGGAAGCCGTCGCGTTCGCTGGTCCAGTCGAGGATCAACTGCTGCAAGGGGGCCTTGATCGCACTGGCGTCCAGCAGCCAGCCGCGCAACTCCTCCTCCCCCGCCTCGAGCCGACTGGCCGGCTGGACTTCCACCAGCGTGCCGTTGGCGTTCGACTGCACCCGTACGCTGGGGGCGCGCTCGTTGTCATCGGCAGCGTTGTACAACGGGAACCATTTCACGTCGGTGACGGTGCGTTCTTCCCGGCTCTGCGCTGTCTCGCGGACCAGCGCATACGCCTGGGGCTGCCCGGCCGCGTTGAAGACCCGCAAGTCGCTCAGGTCGGTTTGCCGCGCTTGCAGTTGGACCTCCAGCGGCAACGGCAGACGATACCACGGCCCTTCGCCACTCAAGGTCAACGGCACCTGATGGGCAAAATCCGCCGGCTTTTCCTGGGCCGTAGCCGACAATGCCACCCACAACCCGACCATACCCAGGCCGATCCGACTCAACTTGCGACTCAAGATGACACTCCCTCACTGACAGGCATCGGCGGCTCGGCCTCCGGAACCGTTTCCGGCCGTTTGGGCGGCAGCGGTGCGAAGTAGCCCACCACCAGCAGCAATACACCCACGCCGATAAACGACACGATCCGCGCCAGGCCACCACGGTTACTCAATTCGACAAAGAACAGCTTGGCCACCACCACGGCAATCAGCGCCGCACCGATCAGCCATACCTCGCGGCGATGCCGCAGGTGTCCGCCGATCATCAGGCCCAGGGCGATCAGGGTCCAGACCAGGGACAACCCGGCCTGCACGAACATGGATTCGAGCAGTGCATCGAGTTCGAACGGCACGTCCAGCCAATGGTGGGCGCTGCGCATCACCAGGGCGGTGAAGAACGCGAACAGCGAGACCCCGGCGACCAACTGGGCGACGTGCTCGGCATAGGCCCAACGGATCGCCAACTGCGTCACCGCACTGCGCGCCCAGACGTAGACACCGAACAAGGCAAACAGCAAGCCCAGCTCCAACGGGTTGAGCAACGGCACATACGGCAACGGCTCGGCGATGCCATTGCTGAAGGTGTTGGCCAGCCAGAACCACCCCAGCATCAACAGCGCCAGGGGCGCCGCCGCGTAGATGCGGTACTCCCGCGGCTGGGCCGATATCGGCCACGGCCAGGCTCGCGGCGCGGCCATCAGCACCAGGTACAGGCTCGGCAGGATCGCCCAACCCAGCCAACGCCAGGCGTTGTATTGCTCGGACAACAGCATCAGGCCATAACGCAGTTCCAGCGCCAATACGCCGATCAGCAACCAGCAACCGAGCACATGGGCGGTACTGCGGACCGGGTCCGGGAGCATCGAGGCCAGGCGTTTGAGCGACAGGAAATGCACAGCGAACAGGATCAGCCAGGCCAGCCAGCCGAAATCCGCCGCCGGGTGGTAACGGCTGTGCCAGGTCGCGACCAGCACACAGCTGGCCGCAGGAATCAGCAAGGTGCACAGCAACCCGAGCGCCGGCCACCGCAAGCGCAGCGCCAGAATCGCCCACGCCGCGACACTGAGCGCCGCGACAACCAGCAACAAGCTGCCCTGCAAATGGACCGGAGCAAAGCGCAGCACTTCGCTGACCCACGTCAGCGCCCACCAACCAGCGCCCCAGATCAACAGCAGCTCGGACAAGCGTTGCAAGCTCAGGGCCTCGAATACCGCCGCCGGATGGCCTCGCTGCAATCGCCATGCGCCCACCAGCGCCGCCAGCCCCAGCACCATCGGTGTCCAGAAACCACTGTGGGCCAGGGGCCGCAGCCCCTCGCCGTCGAGCGGTCCCAGCAAGGCCGGCCCCGCCATCAGGAACGCAGCACCGCCCAGCAGTTGCAGGAGCAGACCAAACACGAAGCTCATGCGTTGTTTCAGATACAGGCTCAACCAGATGATCAACAGACCACTGGCGGCCCACACGCCACTGGCCGTCTGCCAGGGCAGGACGAACAGCACAGCGAGGTTGATCAACGCCAGCCCCGCCAACAAGACCACCGACAAACCGCGCAGCAAGCGAACATCGTTGCGCACCATCTCGTCGCGAGCGGCCAGCAACATGCCGCCGATCAATGCCAGGCCGATCAACGAGGCACTGAGCAAGCCGCTCCAGCCGGCGGCGAACACCGCCGCCGAATCCCCTTCAGCGCCTCTCAAGCGCATCAGGAACAGCGCGCCCCCCAACAGTTGCACACCGAATGCCGTGAACAGGAAGGCGCGCGATTGCAGACGCAGGCCGACAAACAGCGTCGCCAGCCCGGCCAGCGCCCAGGCGATAGCGGTACCGTGGGTGAAGAAAAACATTGGCGCCAGCAGATAGAGCGAGCCCAGGCCCAACACAGCCAGCACCGGCAACACCTGGCGCTCCCAACTCGCGGTGTGCTCGGGCGGCGCCTTGCGCAGTTGATAGAAGCTGAACAGCAAGGCGACGCCAAGCATCAACGCCCCCAATGGGGCGCCCTGGAGCAGGCTGCTTTGGCCGAGCTGCAACTCGCCGAAGAAAGCCCGCGCCGCGCCCAGCTGCAGCAACAAGGCAAACGCACGCGCCAGAGGCCGCTGCTGACGCAACCCCAGCCAGAAAATCCCCGCGCCTTCCACCGCCCATGCCGCCGTGGTCCAACGGGCATCGAGGCCCAGGGGAATCGCCAGGCTGGTAAAAATCACCCCCAGCGCCAGGCAGGTCTCGGCCAGCAACAGGGCGCGTCCTTTCATCAACACGCGGGCGAGGCCCATGTAGATCATGCCCAGGACCAAGGCACTGAACGCCGCCGCCAGATCCAGGAACATCACCAGCGTGAGCTGCAAGCCGAAGCCCACCAGCGGCGGGCCGAACAGCATCGTGCCGTCCACATAATCGCCCTTGCGCGCCGACCAGCGCAGCAGCGCTTCACGGCTGTCATCCTCGGGACCGTCGCTCATCTCCAGCAACTTGCGCCGGGTGAACAGCAAGCCAATCGCCAGGTACATGAGGAAGAAGACGATCAGGAACGGCTCGGTGCTGAAGAACAACGCCGGCGTATACGAGCGCAGGCCCCAGGCGATACCGATACCGAAGGTGCCGACAAAACCGATCAGGTTGAGCAGGCGCCAGGCCTTGAACCAGGCAATCGCGAGGATGCCGGTATTGAGCAGGATGAAATAGCTGAACAGCGCGACATGGTTACCGCTGCCGGTGGAGGTCAGGATCGGCGCGGCAAAGCCGCCCAACGCGGCGGCAGCGGCCAGCCCCAGAGCATTCTGGGTCACCGCCAGGATCGCCGAGAACACCGTGACCGCCACCAGCAACCCCAACGCGGCCTTCGAATCGAGCAGCGGATGCAGGCGCATGGCGGCGAACACCGTCAGGTACAGCACTGCGATGCCGGTGCCCTGGAGCATCAGCGCATAACTGTTGTTGCGTTGACGCAGCCACCAACCCAGGCCCAGCAGGCCCAACGCACTGGCCGCGACACCGGCGTAACGCAGTTCGATCGGCACCACCATGCCTTCAGTGGCATAACGCAACAGAAACGCCAGGCCGAGGAACAACAGCAGCACGCCAACCCGCAATACGGTATTGCCACCGAACAGCCAGTTGCGCGCACCGGCCACGGCACGCTCGATGAAACCCGGGCCGCGAGGAACGGGCGGCGTGACAATCGGTTCCAGAGGCTCGGCTGCGTGGGTATCGCGCCGAGAGGTGACGGGCGTGGGGGTCCAGATGTCGTCGGGCAGCGGTTGGCTGGCTTGCGTGACCATCGCGGGGGCCGGTGCCAGGTCTGGCGGCAGCTCCCAGACCAACTCCGGCTCTGGTTCTGCCTCGCTCCGGGCTTCGGGCTTCGGAGCCTGGGCCACAATGATCTCGGGTGCCGGTGCCGGTGCGCTCGGCGCAGATACCGTGCCGTCGCGCTCAAGAACCGCAAGACGTGCTTCCAGGGTCAGCAAGCTGTGCCGGGTCGCTTCCAGCAGACTCTGTTGTTTGCCGGCCTGGGCGCCGAGACGGCGCAGCCGCAAGACCAAAGCGATGCCAAGCCCCGACAATGCGCCTATCAGCGCATCGGCGAACGACTCATCCACCACCCAGCCGATTGCCAGGCCCAACAGCGTCAAAATCCATTGCATGGTTGATATCCCTGAGCGGCCCATTGCGGGCATGACCGGGTGATGCGGTGTCTGGCTCAGTCTAGTGGAAACCACACACAAGCTGTGGGAGCGAGCCCTGTGGGAGCCGAGCTTGCTCGCGATGGACCTCAACACGGTTCAACTGCAAACCGCGTCATCGTTCATCGCGAGCAAGCTCGGCTCCCACAGGACTCGCTCCCACATTGATCATGGATGCTTCCAGTACTGAATCCGGCCACACAGTCCGGCGAAACTGGCGCTCAGTATATCGACGAAGCCCACTTGCCGTTGGGCTTCGCTCACATTTCTTGCAGAAGCTATTCCAGTGCTTTCCAGATGTCGGTGGCATATTCGCGGATGGTCCGGTCGGAGGAGAACCAGCCCATGCGTGCCGTGTTGAGCACCGCCGAACGCCACCACTGCTTGGAATCGTGCCAGCGTTCTTCGGCCTTGGCCTGGGCGTTCCAGTAAGCGTCGAAATCGGCGCAGACCAGGAAGCGGTCATAGTCCACCAGCGAATCCACCAGGCCGGTGTAGCGCATCGGATCGTCCGGCGAGAACACCCCGCCACGAATCGCCTGCAACACATCGCTGAGGCGATGGGACGCGGCAATGTCCGGCGCGGCGCTGAATTCACCGTTGCGCTTGCGCGCTTCCACCTGCTCGGCCGTCAGGCCGAAGATGAACATGTGCTCACCCCCTACCCGTTCATGTATTTCCACGTTGGCGCCATCCATGGTGCCGATGGTCAGCGCGCCGTTGAGGCCGAACTTCATGTTACTGGTGCCCGACGCTTCGAAACCGGCCGTGGAGATCTGCTCCGACAGGTCCGCTGCCGGGATGATGCTTTCGGCCAGACTGACGTTGTAGTTGGGCAGAAACACCACTTTGAGCAGGCCGCGCACGGTCGGGTCGTTGTTCACCACCCGGGCGATGTCGTTGGTCAACTTGATGATCAGCTTGGCCTGGTGATAGCTGGCGGCGGCCTTGCCGGCGAAAATTTTCACCCGCGGCACCCAGTCCACCTCCGGCTCGGCGCGAATCGCCTGGTACAGCGCCACGGTGTGCATCAGGTTGAGCAACTGACGCTTGTACTCGTGGATCCGCTTGACCTGCACGTCGAACATCGCCGCCGGGTTCACGGCAATGCCCAAGCGCTCATGGATCAGGTAGGCCAGGGCCTTCTTGCTGTGCAGGCGCTGCTCGGCGAACAGTTTGCGAAATGCCTGCTTGTCGGCGAACGGCTCCAGCTCGATCAGGCGCTCCTCAGGGTTGTCGAGCACGCTCGGGCCCAGGGCATCGATCATCATCGAGGTCAGTTCCGGGTTGGCCTGGAACAACCAGCGGCGGAAGGTGACGCCGTTGGTCTTGTTGTTGATCCGCTCCGGGTAGAGCTTGTGCAGTTCCGAGAACACCGTGCTGCGCATCAGTTGCGTGTGCAACCCGGACACGCCGTTGACGCTGTGGGAACCGAGGAACGCGAGGTTGCCCATGCGCACCCGGCGACCGTTGTCCTCTTCGATCAGCGACACCGCGCGCAGCACGTCGAAATCGTGCACACCCTTGGCCCGCAGCGAATCGATGTGCTGGGCGTTGATCAGGTAAATGATCTGCATATGCCGCGGCAGCATGCGCTCCATCAACCCCACCGGCCAGGTTTCCAGGGCTTCGGGCAGCAACGTGTGGTTGGTGTACGACAGCGTGTCCTGGGTGATCTGCCAGGCCGCGTCCCAGGCCACGTCGTAGACGTCCACCAGTTGACGCATCAGCTCGGCCACGGCGATGGACGGGTGGGTGTCGTTGAGCTGGATCGCCGCGTGATCGCCCAGGGTCAGTACCGAGGTGTGCATGTTGCGATGCCGGCGCAACAGGTCCTGCAACGAAGCGGCAACGAAGAAATATTCCTGGCGCAGGCGCAGTTCCTGGCCCGCCTCGGTGCTGTCGGCCGGGTAGAGCACGCGGGAAATACTTTCGGCCCGGGCGACCTCGGCCACGGCACCGAGGTGATCACCGGCATTGAAGCGCTCCAGATGCAGGTCTTCCACGGCCCGGGCGCGCCACAGGCGCAGGGTGTTCACGCTCGCACCCCGCCAGCCCACGACCGGGGTGTCATAGGCGATGGCCCGCACGGTTTCACCCGGAGACCAGACCTGCCGGGTCTTGCCGGTGTCGTCGGTGACGGTCTCGACGCTACCGCCGAAGCCGATCGGGTAGACCACTTCCGGCCGCTCGAACTCCCACGGGTTGCCGAAATCCAGCCAGTGCTCGGTCTGCTCCTGCTGCCAACCGTCGACGATGGCCTGGCGAAACAGGCCGTGCTCGTAACGAATGCCATAGCCATGGGCGGCGATGCCGAGGGTCGACATGCTTTCCATGAAGCACGCCGCCAACCGGCCGAGGCCGCCATTGCCCAGCGCCGCGTCGGGCTCGAGCAGGCGAATGCGCTCCAGATCCACACCCAGTTCGGTCAAGGCTTCGCGGGCGGTGTCCAGCAGGCCGAGATTGCTCAGGCTGTCGTAGAGCAAGCGCCCGATGAGGAACTCCAGGGAAAGGTAGTAGACCCGCTTCTGGCCCTTGCGATAGATCTGTCGCGTGTGGTCCATCCAGTGCTCGACCATGTGGTCGCGGGCTGCAAGGGCAATGGCTTCGAACCAATCGTGATCAAACGCATGATCCGGGTCCTTGCCGACGGCATAAGTGAGTTTGGTCAACACGGCGTCGCGAAATGCGGCCACTTCGGCCTCGCGAACAAGTGGTTCTTGAGTCATGAATAAGACCTCGAACGAGCATGGAATTGTCTGAGCCTAGACGGTCTGACAGACGGCAAAGGCTCTTGGTTCGGTGGTTTTTCCCCGAATGCCGGAGAATTGCCGCCAGGAAATTGCCGATGAACGAATGAATGCAGGGGCCATGCCGCCAAAGGAGGGGTTTTGCCTGGACGAAAAAAAAACGGCGGATGGTCGTTCAAAATTTCACCAGTCCCGGTATGATCGCGCGCCCTGATGTATGCCGGTATACCTAGATGATGAAGCCCAACCTGATCGCCGCCGCGGAGATCGACCGACTCGATACCTGGGCCAAGTACTCCGCCCCTATGTGCGGTTCCTGCGTGTCGAGCTGCTGCACGCTCCCGGTCGAGGTCAAGATCAAGGACCTGATCCGGATCGGCATTGTCGACGAATTCGAATTGGGCGACCCACCTAAAAACATCGCCAAGCGCCTGCAGAAGGAAGGGATCGTCGAGCGTTACAACCAGAAGTCGGAGATTTTCACGCTCCAGCGCATGAGCAACAACGATTGCCTTTATCTGGACCGCAAGAGCCGCCTGTGCACCATTTACGAGAAACGCCCGGACACCTGCCGCAATCATCCGCGGGTCGGGCCACGGCCGGGGTATTGCGCGTACAAGCCCAAGGAAGTGGAGCGCGAGCGCAATCCGCGGACGCTGGATCGGTTTTGATCCACTGACGCTATCGCGAGCAGGCTCGCTCCCACAGGTTCAGCACCGTCCATGTGGGAGCGAGCCTGCTCGCGATGAGGCCCGAATAGCCAGCACAAAATCCCAGGCATAAAAAAACGCCCCCGATCTCACGACCGGGGGCGTTTTTCATTCAGCCGGAGCTAGACGATCAAGCCTTGGCTTTCTTGGCAGCGCGGGTACGCTCGCTTTCGTCCAGGATCTTCTTGCGAAGACGGATGGACTTCGGCGTCACTTCGCACAACTCGTCGTCCTGGATGAATTCCAGGGCCTGTTCCAGGGTGAAGCGAACAGGTGGAACCAGGGCGATGGTTTCGTCTTTACCCGAAGCACGCATGTTGTCGAGCTTCTTGCCCTTGGTAGGGTTCACACCCAGGTCGTTGTCGCGGCTGTTCAAACCAACGATCTGGCCACCGTAGACTTCCTGGCCGTGCTCGACGAACAGCTTGCCACGCGCCTGAAGGGTTTCCAGGGAGTAGGTCAGCGCCTTGCCGGTTTCTACCGAAACCAGAACGCCGTTCTGACGGCCGGACATGTCGCCGGACTTCATCACGTCGTAACGATCGAAGATCGAGGTCAGGATGCCAGCACCGTTGGTCAGGGTCAGGAACTGGTTACGGAAACCGATCAGACCACGAGCAGGGATGTTGTATTCCAGACGAACACGGCCTTTGCCATCCGGCACCATGTTGGTCAGGTCGCCCTTACGCAGGCCCATCTCTTCCATCACCTTGCCCTGGGATTCTTCCGGCAGGTCGATGGTGACGTTTTCGAACGGTTCATGCTTCACGCCGTCAACCAGACGGATGATCACTTCCGGACGGCCTACAGCCATTTCGAAGCCTTCGCGACGCATGGTTTCGATCAGTACCGAGAGGTGCAGCTCACCACGACCGGAAACCTTGAACTTGTCGGCCGAGTCACCTTCTTCAACGCGCAGTGCAACGTTGTAGAGCAGCTCTTTGTCCAGACGTTCCTTGATGTTGCGGGAAGTCACGAACTTGCCTTCTTTACCGCAGAACGGCGAATCGTTGACCTGGAAAGTCATGGAAACGGTTGGCTCATCAACGGTCAGCGGCTTCATCGCTTCGACCGTGTCCGGGTGGCACAGGGTGTCGGAGATGAACAGCGCTTCCATACCGCTGATGCAAACGATGTCGCCAGCAGCTGCTTCTTCAACATCCACACGGTGCAGACCGTGGTGGCCCATCAGCTTCAGGATACGACCGTTACGCTTCTTGCCGTCGGCACCAATGGCCACGACCGGAGTGTTCGGTTTGACGGTACCACGAGCGATACGGCCAACGCCGATAACACCCAGGAAGCTGTTGTAGTCCAGAGCCGAGATCTGCATCTGGAACGGACCGTCACGGTCAACATCCGGCGCCGGTACGTTGTCGACGATCGACTGGTACAGCGGGGTCATGTCTTCAGCCATGTCGGTGTGGTCCAGACCGGCAATACCGTTCAGGGCCGAGGCGTAGACGACTTTGAAGTCCAACTGTTCGTCGGTGGCACCCAGGTTGTCGAACAGGTCGAAGATCTGGTCCAGAACCCAGTCAGGACGCGCGCCCGGACGGTCGACCTTGTTGATCACGACGATCGGCTTGAGGCCGGCTTCGAACGCTTTCTTGGTCACGAAGCGGGTTTGCGGCATAGGGCCGTCCTGGGCATCGACCAGCAGCAGCACGGAGTCGACCATCGACATCACGCGCTCTACTTCACCACCGAAGTCGGCGTGGCCCGGGGTGTCCACGATGTTGATGTGGTAGCCGTTCCAGTTGATGGCGGTGTTTTTCGCCAGGATGGTAATACCACGCTCTTTTTCCTGGTCGTTGGAGTCCATCACGCGCTCGTCGTTGAGCTCGTTGCGCTCCAGAGTGCCGGATTGACGCAAGAGTTTGTCTACCAGGGTGGTCTTACCATGGTCAACGTGGGCAATGATGGCGATGTTGCGTAGATTTTCGATCACTTGTGTATCTCGATCAGAGGATTCGGTGTGCTGACAGGTCGTGGCAGCGATTTACGTTGAGTCCGACAAAGCCGCTACAGCTTGTCGGCGGCGTCGGGGGGCCGGTGACGCAGGCCACAGGCAAACAGCCCCGGGCACTTAGCTCGGTCGATAAACGCGCACATTGGCATGCCCCTCACTGAGCAGATGGTGGGCATGCAGGCGACTCATCACGCCTTTGTCGCAATACAGCAGGTACTGGCGAGTAGGGTCCAGTTCCTTGAAACGCGCGTTCACTGCATAGAACGGCATCGTTTGTACCTCGATACCGGCAACGCTCAACGGGTCGTCTTCAGCGTCGTCCGGGTGACGGATGTCGATGATGATCTGACCGGCCAGCGCTTCGCCGACTTCTTCAACCTTGATGTCCTGGCCCAATTCGTCGATCACTCGATCGATCGGGACCAGCCTGGCGTTTTCGAGCGCACGCTCGAGCACCGCCATGTCGAATTCTTTCTCTTCATGCTCCACGCGCCCGCGCTTGGCGGCGGTCTTCGGGTTGACCGAGATGACGCCGCAGTATTCGGGCATGTGCCGGGCAAACTCGGCGGTGCCAATCGCGTTGGCCGTGTCGATGATGTCCTGCTTGTGGCTGGCGATCAGCGGGCGCAGCACGAGTTTTTCGGTCACGCAGTCGATAACCGAGAGGTTCGGCAGCGTCTGGCTCGATACCTGGGAAATCGCCTCGCCGGTGACCAGCGCATCGATGTGCAAGCGATCGGCGATACTGGACGCGGCACGCAACATCATACGCTTCAAAATGACGCCCATATGACTGTCGTCGACTTTACCGAGGATTTCCCCCAGAACTTCTTCGAACGGCACACTCACAAATAACACGCGTTGGGAGCTGCCGTACTTCTTCCAGATGAAGTGCGCCACTTCCATCACGCCCAGCTCATGGGCACGCCCGCCGAGGTTGAAGAAGCAGAAATGGCTCATCAGGCCGCGCCGCATGATCTGGTAGGCCGCGACCGTGGAGTCGAAGCCGCCGGACATCAGCACCAGCGTCTGCTCCAGGGCCCCCAGCGGATACCCGCCGATGCCGTTGTGCTGGCTGTGGATGACGAACAACCGCTGGTCGCGAATTTCGATGCGTACTTCAACCTGCGGGTTTTTCAACGAAATACCGGCGGCGCCGCACTGCTGGCGCAGCTGGCTGCCGACGTAGCGGTCCACATCCATCGAACTGAACGGATGCTTGCCCGCACGCTTGCAACGTACCGAAAAAATCCTGCCGGCCAACGCATCGCCATAATGCTGCTTGCATTTGGCAACGATGTCGTCGAAATCCCCCAGCGGATATTCATCCACCTGCAGGAAATGCGCGATGCCCGGCATGCAGGTCAGCCGCTCGGTCATTTCCTTCAGGATCCTGGGTTCGCTGACGCGGGTTTCCAGCTCGAGATTGTCCCACACGCCATTCACCACCACGACCGGGTCCAGATCACGGAGCACGGCACGGATGTTCTTAGCCAACTGCCGGATGAAACGCGTCCGGACCGGGCGGCTCTTGATGGTGATTTCGGGGAAGACTTTTACGATTAGTTTCATGAAAACAGCGCGCGAACGGCCAGCCGAAAAAGGGGGGCGCGGATTATAGCGGAAATTGCTCAAGGTTTGACCAATTAATGTGTGCTTGGTTTTTAGCGCACCAAAACAGGTCACAAGCCTTCCATTGCGCTACATTACAGTGCGTAATTGTCTGACAATCCGCTGTTCAAGCCTTCCAAAGGCGTGGGTTTGGTGCAAAAAACCCAAGCTGGGGCACTGGCATGCAATTTGCTCCCTTGTGAGGCAGGTTGCCTTGGCAGAGTATTCGCGCCGGCATCACTCATATCTACGGGCATACCATTACCCGCCCGAAGCCACCCGGAGGACATATGTCGAAGTCGGTTCAACTCATCAAAGATCATGACGTCAAGTGGATTGATCTGCGCTTCACTGACACCAAAGGCACTCAACATCACGTGACCATGCCGGCCCGCGATGCCCTGGATGACGATTTCTTCGAAATCGGCAAGATGTTCGACGGCTCCTCCATCTCTGGCTGGAAAGGCATCGAAGCATCCGACATGATCCTGATGCCGGACGACGAAACCGCCGTCCTGGATCCGTTCACCGAAGAGCCGACCCTGATCCTGGTCTGCGACATCATCGAACCTTCGACCATGCAAGGCTATGACCGCGACCCACGCGCCATCGCCCACCGTGCCGAGGAATACCTGAAGTCCACCGGCATCGGCGACACCGCTTTCTTCGGTCCTGAGCCTGAGTTCTTCATCTTCGACTCGGTCAAATTCAAGTCCGACATCTCCGGCTCCATGTTCAAGATCTTCTCCGAACAAGGTTCGTGGATGTCCGACCAAGACGTGGAAGGCGGTAACAAAGGCCACCGTCCAGGCGTGAAAGGCGGCTACTTCCCAGTACCACCGTTCGACTTCGACCACGAAATCCGTACCTCCATGTGCAACGCACTGGAAGAAATGGGCCAGACCGTGGAAGTTCACCACCACGAAGTGGCGACTGCCGGCCAGAACGAAATCGGCGTGAAGTTCAACACGCTGGTCAAGAAGGCTGACGAAGTCCAGACCCTGAAGTATGTCGTGCACAACGTTGCCGATGCCTACGGCCGCACCGCGACCTTCATGCCGAAGCCACTGTACGGCGACAACGGTTCGGGCATGCACGTTCACGTGTCGATCTCCAAAGACGGCAAGAACACCTTCGCAGGCGAAGGCTATGCCGGCCTGTCGGACACCGCCCTGTACTTCATCGGCGGCATCATCAAGCACGGTAAGGCCCTGAACGGCTTCACCAACCCGTCGACCAACTCCTACAAGCGTCTGGTCCCAGGCTTCGAAGCACCGGTAATGCTGGCCTACTCGGCTCGCAACCGTTCCGCCTCGATCCGTATTCCTTACGTGAACAGCCCTAAGGCTCGCCGTATCGAAGCCCGCTTCCCGGATCCGGCCGCCAACCCGTACCTGGCCTTCGCCGCACTGATGATGGCCGGTCTGGACGGTATCCAGAACAAGATCCACCCTGGCGATGCCGCTGACAAAAACCTGTATGACCTGCCGCCTGAAGAGGCCAAGGAAATCCCGCAGGTTTGCGGCAGCCTGAAAGAAGCCCTGGAAGAGCTGGACAAGGGCCGTGCGTTCCTGACCAAGGGCGGCGTATTCAGCGATGACTTCATCGACGCTTACATCGCACTGAAAAGCGAAGAAGAAATCAAGGTTCGCACCTTCGTACACCCACTGGAATATGAGCTGTACTACAGCTGCTGATCCGGTAGCGCTCGCACACGCGGCGTGAAACAAGAGAGGCCTCCTTCGGGAGGCCTTTTTCATGGGCGCAGGTTACTGCATGATGACCGCCGCCCCTCCCCGAAGAAGAGACCGCCCATGAACTTGCGCTTCACACTTGGCCTTGCCCTCTCGGCCACGCTGCTGGCAAGCACAGCCGAAGCCACGCCGGCTCCCGACGCTCTGACGCCTCTGCTGAACGTCATTGGCGAACGCATAGCCATCGCCGATCAAGTGGCGCTGAGCAAATGGGACAGTCATAAACCAGTGGAAGACCGCCAGCGCGAGCGTGAAGTCATTGCCGCCGCCGTCGCCCAGGCGCCGGTCTACAAGCTGTCTGGTGAAACCGTGGAAGCGTTTTTCAGCGCCCAGATAGAAGCCAACAAACTGGTGCAGTACATCAACCTGTCCGACTGGACCCTGGAAGGCAAGGCCCCGGATCTCCCGCGTCCGGACCTGGCAGGGCAAATCCGCCCGCAGCTTGATCGACTGCAAAAGCGCCTGTTGCAACAGCTGGCCGATTTCGCCCCCTACCGTACCGACCCGCAGTGCCCGCAATGGCTGGCCCGAGCCACCCACCACAACAAACAGCACCCGGTGCGCCGGCTTGCCCTGATCCGGGCGACTGCGGAACTGTGCCTGGCCAAAAGCTAAGTCAACACACATTTCCCTGTGGGAGCGAGCCCTGCTCGCGATAGCGGTGTATCAGGCAACAGCAATGTTGCTGATCGATCGCCATCGCGAGCAGGCTCGCTCCCACAAGAGGACTTCAGTGTTTGAACGCTTGGGTTGGGCCTAGCGGCTCCTTGTCCTATGCTGCATCCAACACTTTCAGTTTCCGGTCGATTTTTATGGGTCGTGTCTTTCCTGGCGTTTTGTTGCTACTGGCACTGCCCGCAGCAGCCCAAATCTACAAATACACCGACGCCGAGGGCAACACCGCCTACAGCAACCAGCCGCCCCAAGGCGTACCGGCTCAGACGGTGGAGTTGCCACCACTCAACAGCATCGAGCGCCAGTCCCCAACCAGCCCGGACGCGCCAACAGCTCCCGCCGACAGCGAAGCGTCGCGCAAGGCCTACGAAACACTCGAACTGACGGACATCCCCACCGAGGAAGCTCTGCGCGCCAACAATGGCACCTTCACCGTCGGCGTCCGGGCGCAACCGCGCCTGCAAAGCCCTCATCAGTTCAGGCTGCTGCTGGACGACCAGCCCTACGGCCAGCCCTCCAACGTGCCGCGCCTGCAACTGGTGAACATCGACCGGGGCGAGCACCGCCTGGCGGTCCAGGTCATCGATGGGGAAAACCTTGTGCAACAGAGCGAAACGGTCACTTTTACCGTGCAGCGGGTGCACCGGCCATGAGCCGCTGGGCGCTTGCCCTGTGCCTGTCACTGGTCGCCTGGCCAGCAATGGCGCAGATCTATACCTATATAGACGCCCAGGGCAATCGAGTCTTCACCGATCAACCGCGCCCCGGCAATGCGAAGAAAGTCCAACTGCCATCCGGCAACCGGATGCCTATGCCGCCTGCTGCCGCAACCTCGGCGCCAACCTCCGAAGCCCAGTCAAAACCCCTGTTTCATTACGAGATGCTCCGACTGCTGATCCCGGAGCCAGACACCACGATACGCAGCACAGCGGGGGAACTGATCGTCACCGTCACCAGTGAGCCGGGTCTGAAAAAGGGCCATCGCTATCGCTTGCTGCTCGACGGCCGGCCCACTGGCGAACCAGGACCAAGCCCAGTGTTTGCCTTGAGCAACATCGATCGGGGCACTCACCAACTGGCGGTAGAAATCCTCGACGAGCAAGACCGCACTCTCGAACGCACCGCCAACCAGCCCTTCCACATGCAGCGCATTTCGCTGGCGCAGAAACGCCGCATCAAGCCTTGCGCCACGGCAGACTATGGCCAGCGCCCCGAATGCCCCCTCGCCGACAAGCCCGAAGAAGAAAGCAGCATCCTGCCATTCTTCTAACGCCCCTCCTGCCTACGCACTATATTGGTGCATATCGTTGCACCGCTACTCAGGTACCAACCCATTTTGGTTCGAAAGTACCCGGAAAAACTGGCAGAACGCCACGCAATTGGGCGCAAAAAGCCCTTTTCAGGCTCTAAACGCTTCTTTTCGGAGCCTTGGTTTGGTTTTTGCATTTTCCTGCCATCAGCGCATTCATTGCGCGCGCAATTTGGGACCGGCCCCGAATTGCCACGCTTCAAAAGAGGTCCCGATGACCATTAGCGACGCACTACACCGCTTGCTACTCGATAACCTCACCACCGCGACCATTCTGCTCGATGCCGAACTGCGCCTCGAGTACATGAATCCGGCGGCGGAGATGCTCCTGGCTGTCAGCGGCCAGCGCAGCCATGGACAATTCATCAGCGAGCTGTTCACCGAATCCGCCGAGGCACTCAACTCCTTGCGCCAGGCCGTGGAGCAGGCTCACCCGTTCACCAAGCGCGAAGCGATGCTCACCGCCCTGACCGGCCAGACGCTGACGGTCGACTACGCGGTAACCCCGATCCTGAGTAACGGCGCCACCCTGTTGCTGCTGGAAGTCCACCCTCGTGATCGCTTGCTGCGCATCACCAAGGAAGAGGCGCAATTGTCCAAGCAGGAAACCAGCAAGATGCTGGTGCGGGGCCTGGCCCACGAGATCAAGAATCCCCTTGGTGGCATCCGTGGCGCCGCGCAACTGCTGGCCCGGGAGCTGCCCGAAGAAAGCCTCAAGGACTACACCAACGTCATCATCGAGGAAGCCGACCGCCTGCGAAATCTCGTGGACCGCATGCTCGGCTCCAACAAACTGCCCGCCCTGGCCCTGTGCAACGTCCACGAAGTGCTGGAGCGCGTCGGCAGTCTCGTGGAGGCCGAAAGCCAGGGCTGCATCACCTTGGTGCGCGACTATGACCCAAGCATTCCCGATGTCTTGATCGACCGCGAACAGATGATCCAGGCCGTGTTGAACATCGTGCGCAATGCGATGCAGGCCATCGGCGGCCAGAACGAATTGCGCCTGGGCCGCATCAGCTTGCGCACCCGCGCCCTGCGCCAGTTCACCATCGGTCATGTACGGCATCGGCTGGTGACCAAGATCGAAATCATCGACAACGGCCCGGGCATCCCCACGGAGCTGCAGGAAACCATCTTCTTTCCCATGGTCAGCGGCCGTCCGGACGGTACCGGGCTGGGCCTGGCCATTACCCAGAACATCATCAGTCAGCATCAGGGCCTGATCGAGTGTGAGAGCCACCCCGGCCACACCACCTTTTCGATCTTCCTGCCACTGGAACAAGGAGCCACATCGACATGAGCCGTAGTGAAACCGTGTGGATCGTCGATGACGACCGTTCTATCCGCTGGGTCCTGGAAAAAGCCTTGCAGCAGGAAGGCATGACCACCCAGAGCTTCGACAGCGCCGATGGCGTGATGAGCCGCCTGGCCCGTCAGCAACCGGACGTCATCATCTCCGACATCCGCATGCCCGGCGCGAGCGGCCTGGACCTGCTGGCACGGATTCGCGAACAGCATCCCCGGCTACCGGTGATCATCATGACCGCCCACTCCGACCTGGACAGCGCCGTGGCGTCCTACCAGGGCGGCGCCTTCGAATACCTGCCCAAGCCGTTCGATGTCGACGAAGCAGTGTCCCTGGTCAAGCGCGCCAACCAGCACGCCCAGGAGCAACAGGGCCTGGAAGAAGTGCCGGCCCTGGCCCGCACACCGGAAATCATCGGCGAAGCGCCGGCGATGCAGGAAGTGTTTCGCGCCATCGGACGCCTGAGCCATTCCAATATCACTGTGTTGATCAATGGCGAATCCGGTACCGGTAAAGAGCTGGTGGCCCATGCCCTGCACCGCCACAGCCCACGGGCGGCGTCGCCCTTCATCGCGCTGAACATGGCCGCGATTCCCAAGGACCTGATGGAGTCCGAACTGTTCGGCCACGAGAAAGGCGCATTCACCGGCGCGGCCAACCTGCGGCGCGGGCGTTTCGAACAGGCCGACGGCGGCACCTTGTTCCTCGACGAGATCGGCGACATGCCGGCCGACACCCAGACCCGTTTGTTGCGCGTGCTGGCGGACGGCGAGTTCTATCGGGTGGGTGGCCATACCCCGGTCAAGGTCGATGTGCGCATCATTGCCGCGACTCACCAGAACCTGGAAACCCTGGTGCACGCCGGCAAATTCCGTGAAGACCTGTTCCACCGCCTGAACGTGATCCGCATTCATATCCCGCGCCTGGCGGATCGTCGCGAGGACATTCCGACCCTGGCCCGGCATTTCCTCAGCCGCGCCGCCCAGGAGCTGGCGGTGGAGCCCAAGCTGCTCAAGAGCGAGACCGAGGAATACCTCAAGAACCTGCCGTGGCCCGGTAACGTACGCCAGCTGGAGAACACCTGCCGCTGGATCACCGTCATGGCCTCGGGACGTGAGGTGCATATCGGCGACCTGCCGCCGGAACTGCTGAACCTGCCACAGGACTCGGCCCCGGTGACCAACTGGGAACAGGCCCTGCGTCAGTGGGCCGATCAGGCCTTGGCCCGTGGCCAATCAAGCCTGCTGGACAGCGCCGTGCCGAGTTTCGAACGAATCATGATCGAGACCGCCCTCAAGCACACCGCCGGCCGTCGCCGCGACGCCGCCGTGCTGCTGGGCTGGGGTCGCAATACCTTGACCCGCAAGATCAAGGAATTGGGGATGAAGGTCGATGGCGGGGATGATGACGAGAGCGACGAGGGCTGAGCTGCCGTTGGCTTTTCGCTGAATCTGAAGGCCAATCGCGAGCAGGCTCGCTCCCACATTGGACATCGGTGTCCGCAAGTTCCTGTGGGAGCGAGCCTGCTCGCGATGCTTTTGAAAGCTCCGTGCACCACACCAATGCACCACGAACCGCAACTGCGCGCTTCATACAGGCCCAGGCCGATCGATTCACCTCGGAAAACCTTACCGTAAAAAAACCAAAGCCCCGGAATACGGGGCTTTGCACAACATCGAAAGGTTTTTCGTGACAAGCCATTTAAAACTGGCACGCCCCCTGCAATAACCCGATCACCACCCAGTTTCGGGGACCTTGGTACAGGCAGGCCGGGGAATCCCCATTTTATCCGGGCTCATCGAGCCCATCGTTTTGGGGGCCTTGATACAGGCAGGTCAAGGTTTCCCTCTTTTATTGCTCCCGGAGACGGACCTCCAGCCGCCAGCGGTCATCCACCTCGCTGCCGGCCCACTCACCCCGCAGTGGACGCGCCGCCACCAATGTCAGCAACAAACCCTTGTCACTCAAGCGCACCCGCCAGTTCACATCCTTGCCGTTGAGCTTCAACTGCCCCTTCTGCGCCGGGCCTTCAGCTTCGAATAATAACGCCACGGAGCCATCGACGATTTCCCCGTGCAGTTTTGGCTCCTCATTGAACCAGGCTACCAGCACCCCATCGCTCACTTCGATGCGTTCCAATACGCTCGGCTCGGGATTGGTCAGACGGCCGATCATCAGGCCAATCATCAACCCGAAGATTGCCAGGGAGCCCATGACGCGCGGGAATAGCTTCGAACGCTCATCGGTTTGCAGCGTAGAATGCGCGTCATCTTTGTTATCGGAGCCGTGCATGTTTCACGTCATCCTTTTTCAACCGGAAATTCCGCCGAACACCGGCAATGTCATCAGGCTGTGCGCCAACAGCGGCTGCCACCTGCATTTGATCGAACCGCTGGGCTTCGAGATGGACGACAAACGCCTGCGCCGCGCCGGCCTCGACTACCACGAGTATGCCACCTTGCAACGTCATGCCGACCTCGCCAGTTGTCTGGAAAGCCTCGGCCACCCGCGCCTGTTCGCCTTCACCACCAAGGGTTCGCGGCCCTTCCATGACGCCAGTTTCGTTGCCGGCGATGCGTTCCTGTTCGGACCGGAAAGCCGAGGCCTGCCGGCCGACGTGCTGGACGCGCTACCCGCAGACCAGCGCCTGCGGCTGCCGATGCGGGAAGGCTGTCGCAGCCTGAACCTGTCCAATACGGTGGCGGTGGCTGTCTATGAGGCTTGGCGGCAGAACGGTTTCGCCTGAATCCATAACGCCAGAAACTCCTGTGGGAGCGAGCCTGTGGGAGCCGAGCTTGCTCGCGATGAACGATGACGCGGTTTAAAGTTGAACCGTGTCGACTCCATCGCGAGCAAGCTCGGCTCCCACAGGGCTCGCTCCCACAGGTTTTGTAGCCGGCTGTCGGGCGCTTATTGAACCGTCGCGCCGCCTTCTTCCTGCATGCGCTGCAGTTCCTGGGCGTACAGGGCGTCGAAGTTCACCGGAGCCAGCATCAGAGCCGGGAACGAGCCGCGGGTCACCAGGCTGTCCAGCGCTTCACGGGCATACGGGAACAGGATGTTCGGGCAGAACGCGCCCAGGGTGTGGCTCATCGAAGCGGCATCGAGGTTCTTGATCAGGAAGATCCCGGCTTGCTGGACTTCAGCGATGAACGCCACTTCGTCCCCGTTCTTCACGGTAACCGACAGGGTCAGCACCACTTCGTGGAAGTCTTCTTCCAGGGCCTTCTGGCGGGTGTTCAGGTCCAGACCTACGCTCGGCTCCCACTGCTGACGAAAGATCGCCGGGCTTTTCGGGGCTTCGAAGGACAGGTCACGTACATAAATGCGCTGCAAGGAGAATTGCGGTGCGGCTTCTTCTTCGCTGGCAGCTGTGTTCTGTTGGTCAGTCATCGCAGATCCTTCTCACTTTCAGGTTCTTTAGGGGATTCAGGCCTGAAGCATTGCGTCGAGCTTGCCGGCGCGCTCCAGGGCAAACAGGTCGTCGCAACCGCCCACGTGGGTGTTGCCGATCCAGATCTGCGGCACGGATGTGCGTCCGGCCTTGCGGGTCATTTCGGCGCGCAGCTGCGGCTTGCCGTCGACCTTGATCTCTTCGAAAGCCACGCCCTTGTTCTGGAGCAGGAACTTGGCTCTGGAACAATAGGGGCAGTAATCGCTGGAATAGACAACGACGTGGGTCATCTCACTTCACCAGGGGCAGGTTGTCGGCTTTCCAGGTCGCCACGCCACCGGACAGCTTGGCGGCGGTGAAACCGGATTTCATCAGTTCGCGGGCGTGGGTACCGGCCGTCTGGCCCATGGCATCGACCAGGATGATGGTCTTGGCCTTGTGCTTTTCCAGTTCGCCGATACGCGCGGCCAGTTTGTCCTGGGGAATGTTCAACGCGCCGACAATGTGACCGGCGGCGAAATCCTTGCCCGGGCGAATGTCCACCACCACGCCAGCGTCCTTGTTGACCAGCGCGGTCAGTTCGGCGGTGCTCAGGCTGCGGCCGCCGCCCTGCATCGTATGAGCGAGCAGCAATGCCAGCAGTACGACGAAGATACCGACGAGAATGTAGTGGTTAGTGGCGAATTCAATCAGGTGAGCAACCATCGAAGGAGGTTCCAGGGCGTTAAAATGTCGGCCAGTATACACAGCACTCAGGGTCGGCCAAACCCCGCCCGGCGGTGACGGCACCGGAACTTACCTTTAAACTGCCCGTCCCTTTTCCATCGTCTTCTTTTAACCAGCCACGAGTGGATTCCATGACTACCACGCCTAAACCTTTGGTCCTGATGATTCTCGACGGCTTCGGTCACAGTGACAGCCACGAATCCAACGCTGTGTATTCGGCCAACAAGCCTGTACTGGACCGCCTGTGGGCCACCGTGCCGAACGGCCTGATCTCCGGCAGCGGCATGGACGTCGGCCTGCCGGACGGGCAGATGGGCAACTCCGAAGTCGGCCACATGAACCTCGGCGCCGGCCGCGTGGTTTACCAGGACTTCACTCGCGTCACCAAAGCGATCCGCGACGGCGAGTTCTTCGAGAACCCGACCATCTGCGCCGCCGTGGATAAAGCCGTGGCCGCCGGCAAGGCCGTGCATTTCATGGGCCTGCTGTCCGACGGTGGCGTGCACAGCCACCAGGACCACCTGATCGCCATGGCCGAACTGGCCTTCAAGCGCGGCGCCGAGAAGATCTACCTGCACGCCTTCCTCGATGGCCGTGACACCCCGCCGAAAAGCGCCGCCTCTTCGATCGAGCTGCTGGACACCACCTTCCAGGCGCTCGGCAAGGGCCGCATCGCCAGCATCGTCGGTCGCTACTACGCCATGGACCGCGACAACCGTTGGGACCGTGTCGCCCAGGCCTACAACCTGATCGTCGATGGCAACGCCGAATTCAGCGCCGCCACCGCCCAGGAAGGTCTCGAAGCCGCCTACGAGCGCGGCGAAAGCGACGAATTCGTCAAGGCCACCACCATCGGCGAGCCGGTCAAAGTCGAGGATGGCGACGCCGTCGTGTTCATGAACTTCCGCGCCGACCGCGCCCGCGAGCTGACCCGGGTCTTCGTCGAAAACGATTTCAAGGAGTTCGATCGCGCTCGCCAGCCAAAACTGGCCGGCTTCGTGATGCTGACCCAGTACGCCGCCAGCATCCCCGCCCCCTCGGCTTTCGCCGCCGGCAGCCTGGAAAACGTCCTGGGCGATTACCTGGCGAAGAATGGCAAGACCCAGCTGCGCATCGCCGAAACCGAAAAGTACGCCCACGTGACATTCTTTTTCTCGGGCGGCCGCGAAGAACCGTTTCCGGGCGAAGAACGCATCCTGATCCCATCGCCGAAAGTCGCCACCTACGACCTGCAACCGGAGATGAGCGCTCCGGAAGTCACCGATCGGATCGTCGACGCCATTGAAAACCAGCGTTACGACGTCATCGTGGTCAACTACGCCAACGGCGACATGGTCGGTCACAGTGGCGTGTTCGATGCGGCGGTCAAGGCGGTGGAATGCCTGGACACCTGCGTTGGCCGGATCGTCGAGGCATTGGAAAAGGTCGGTGGCGAAGCGCTGATCACGGCCGACCATGGCAACGTCGAGCAAATGTCCGACGAATCCACCGGCCAGGCCCACACTGCCCACACCACCGAGCCGGTGCCGTTCATCTATGTTGGCAAACGCGACTTCAAGGTCCGCGACGGTGGCGTGCTGGCCGACGTGGCACCGACCATGCTGATGCTGCTGGGCATGGACAAGCCGGCGGAAATGACCGGGACTTCGATCCTGGTCTGACATCAGGGTCAACCCCAACCCACCCTGTGGGAGCAAAGCTTGCTCGCGATGCGACCGGACGGCCAACATTTTGTTGAATGTACTGGCGTCATCGCGAGCAAGCTTTGCTCCCACAGAGGTTTGGCGGTGATTTGCTGCCTAACTCCAGCCCAGTTATCACACAGCCCCAAATGGGCGTTTTTTTTGCGGCGTGGGGCGGGCATACTAGGCCGTCCCTTTCCCTGGTATCGCCCGCCTCTATGCTTCGCGTCCTGATAGCCCTCGCTCTGACCTGCCTGCTCCAACCGGCCTTCGCTGACGAGCGCGCGCAAACCCAACAGCAGTTGGAAGCCACGCGCCAGGACATTGCGGAGCTGAAGAAGCTGCTGGGCAAGCTGCAAGAAGAGAAAGCCGGCGTGCAGAAAGACCTGCGCGGCACCGAGACCGAGATGGGCAACCTGGAGAAACAGGTCGATGCCCTGCAAAAAGAGCTGAAGAAAAGCGAATCCGAGCTGCAGCGGCTCGATGGAGAGAAAAAAAAACTCCAGAGCGCGCGCACTGAACAGCAACACCTGATCGCCATCCAGGCCCGTGCGGCCTATCAGAGCGGCCGCCAGGAGTACCTCAAGCTGTTGCTCAACCAGCAGAACCCCGAGAAGTTCGCCCGCACCCTCACCTATTACGACTACCTGAGCCAGGCACGTCTGGAACAACTCAAGAAATTCAACGAAACCCTGCACCAACTGGCCAATGTCGAAAAAGACATCGAACTGCAGCAAGCCCAGTTGCTGGTGCAGAAAAGCAGCCTCGACACCCAGCGCGAAGAGCTCGAGAAAGTGCGCAAGGAACGAGCCCTGGCCCTGGCCAGGCTCAATGACGATGTGAAGGCACGGGACAGCAAGCTCAAGGCTCGTGAGCAAGACCAGGCCGAACTGGCGAAAGTATTGAAAACCATCGAGGAAACCCTGGCTCGCCAGGCTCGAGAGGCAGAGGAAGCGCGGCAGAAAGCGCTGATTGCCCAGCAGGAAGCCGAAAAAAAGCGTTTGCGTGAAGCCCAGGCCGATGCGGACTCGGACGATGCACCGCGCAAACCGGCGAAGTCCAGCCCTGGCGCATTGGTTTCCAGCGACGGCGAAACCTTCGGCGGCGCCTTTGCTTCCGCCCGGGGCAAACTTCCATGGCCGGTCAATGGTCGATTGCTTGCGCGCTTTGGTGAAACCCGCGGCGACGACACCCGTACCAAATGGGACGGCGTGATGATCAGCGCTTCCGCCGGCAGCCAGGTGCATGCCGTTCATGGCGGGCGGGTGGTGTTCGCCGACTGGCTGCGCGGCGCCGGCCTGCTGGTGATCCTCGACCACGGCAACGGTTACCTGAGTCTGTATGGCCACAACCAGACGCTGCTCAAGGCGGCGGGGGATGTGGTCAAGGCCGGTGAGTCCATCTCCACGGTCGGCAACAGTGGCGGGCAGGATACGCCCGCGCTGTATTTCGCAATTCGTCAGCAGGGTCGCCCCAGTGACCCGGCCCAATGGTGTCGTGCGCAAGGATAAGCGCGCCCATCCAACTAAGGAGTTCGTTCGACATGCTGCATTTGTCCCGCCTCACCTCGCTGGCCCTGACGATCGCCCTTGTGATCGGCGCGCCCCTGGCTTTTGCCGCAGGACCGGCCCCGTCGGCACCTGCCGCCACGGCCGCGACCACCAAGGCCCCGTTGCCGCTGGATGAGCTGCGCACCTTCGCCGAAGTCATGGACCGGATCAAGGCCGCCTACGTCGAACCGGTGGATGACAAGATGCTGCTGGAGAACGCCATCAAGGGCATGCTCAGCAACCTCGACCCACACTCGGCCTACCTGGGGCCGGAGGATTTTGCCGAATTGCAGGAAAGCACCAGCGGCGAGTTCGGCGGCCTGGGTATCGAAGTCGGCAGTGAGGACGGCTTTATCAAGGTGGTCTCGCCAATCGACGACACCCCGGCCTCCAAGGCAGGGATCCAGGCCGGCGACTTCATCGTCAAGATCAACGGCCAGCCGACCCGCGGCCAGAGCATGACCGAAGCCGTGGACAAGATGCGCGGCAAGATCGGCCAGAAGATCACCCTGACCCTGGTGCGCGACGGCGGTACGCCGTTCGACGTGACCCTCACGCGAGCGGTCATCCAGGTCAAGAGCGTGAAGAGCCAGCTGCTGGAGTCGGGCTACGGCTACATCCGCATCACCCAGTTCCAGGTCAAGACCGGCGAAGAAGTCGCCAAGGCCCTGGCCAAGCTGCGCAAGGATAATGGCAAGAAACTCAACGGTCTGGTCCTGGACCTGCGCAACAACCCCGGCGGCGTGCTGCAATCGGCGGTGGAAGTGGTCGATCACTTCATCACCAAGGGCCTTATCGTTTACACCAAGGGGCGTATCGCCAACTCCGAGCTGCGTTTCTCGGCCACCGGCAACGACCTCAGCGAAGCCGTGCCACTGGTGGTGTTGATCAACGGTGGCAGTGCCTCGGCCTCGGAAATCGTCGCCGGCGCCCTGCAGGACCAGAAACGCGGCGTCGTCATGGGTACCACCAGTTTCGGCAAGGGCTCGGTGCAGACCGTGCTGCCACTGAACAACGATCGCGCCCTGAAGATCACTACCGCGCTGTACTTCACGCCCAACGGCCGCTCCATCCAGGCCCAGGGCATTATCCCGGATATCGAGGTGCGCAAGGCCAAGATTACCAACGAGCAGGACAGCGAGTATTTCAAGGAAGCCGACCTGCAAGGTCATCTGGGCAATGGCAACGGCGGCGCCGACAAGCCGAGCGGTTCCGGCGGCAAGGCCAAGCCGATGCCGCAGGATGACGATTACCAACTGGCCCAGGCCCTGAGCCTGCTCAAAGGACTGAACATCACTTCCGGCCGCTGAGATGCGCCGGCGCTTCATCCTCGGCCTGTTGTGCTGCCTGGCGAGCGCTGCTTTTGCAGCGCCCGACACACCCACGGCTTCACCACACAAGGCCTACCTGAGCCTGATCATCGACGACCTGGGGCAAAACCTGCCCCGGGATCGCCGGGTATTGGCGCTTCCCGGCCCAGTCGCCACCGCGATCATGCCCGACACGCCCCACGCCGCCGAATTCGCCCGCGAGGCTCACCGCGCCGGCAAGATCGTCATGCTGCACATGCCCATGGACCCGGCGACCGGGCCGTTCGCCTGGCATCCCGAGCTATCGATTGAAGAGCTGGGAAAACGCCTCGACGCCGCGTTCGCCGCCGTGCCCTATACCAGCGGGATCAACAACCACATGGGCAGCCGCATGACCGCCCAGCCCCAAGCCATGGCGTGGCTGATGGCGGACTTGCAACAGCGGCACAAGTTCTTCGTGGACAGCCGCACCAGCGCCCAGACCGTCGCCGCCGCCGAAGCCCAGAAGATTGGCCTCGCGAGCGTGTCGCGGGATGTATTCCTCGACGACGAGCGCACTGAAGCCGCCATCGCCCACCAGCTACAGACCGCCATCGACCTGGCCCGCCGCCAGGGTTCGGCCGTGATGATCGGTCATCCCTACCCGCAGACCCTGGCGGTGCTCGAACGCGAACTGCCCCGGCTCAAGGCCCAGGGCATTGAATGGATCGATATCAAGTCGATGATCAGCCTGCGCAGCAATCGGGCGATGACAGGGCATGGGAAAGATGGGGTGTATCGATAACCGCGTCGCGGCAATCGTCGGATCGCCGCCCGGAGCAGGCTCGGCCAGACTCGATCATCTGTGGGAGCGGGCTTGCTCGCGAAAGCGGTGTATCAGTCAATTTGATATTGGCTGACATGACGCCTTCGCGAGCAAGCCCGCTCCCACAGGGGGATCGAGGGCGTTTCAGATAATGCGGTCACCGCCGCCAATGTGGGAGCGAGCCTGCTCAGGGCGGCGATCCGACGATGGGGCCAGACGGGCCGGCAAATCTCTCAGAGATAGCGCGCCATGATCACGTCCACCGTACCTTCCTTGCGCAGCTCATCCAGGGCTTTTTGCAGCCGTGCGACCACATCGTCGGGCACATCCTTGTTCAGCGCCAGGTACAACTCGGCACTGTTGAATCGCAGCACGGTCTTGAGATCGTTCACGCCTTCCTGGCGAGCCAGGTAACGCCCGGCCGGGTCGCCGGTGGCCCACAAGTCGATTTGACCGTTGACCAGTTTTTTGGCGTTGTCCTGATCGCGCAGCACAACAATTGGATTCAACCCTTGCTTGCCCAGTGTCTCGGCAATCGCGTCGCCCTTGTAGGCGCCGATTTTGTACTGGCGCGCCTGCTCCAACGAGTTAAGGGCAATCTTGCTGTCCGCCCTGGCAAGCATGATCCAGTCGTCCGGACCGATGGGGCCGACCCATTTGAAAAGCGCTTCACGCTCCGGCAACCGCGCCATGACAAACACACCGTAGCCGGGATTTTCCAGGGCAAGCTTATAGATGCGTTCCCAGGGAAAACGCAGTGTCAGGCTGTAGCTGATATCGGCGCGCTTGAAGATCTCGCGGACGATATCAACGGCGATGCCATGGATGTTCTCGTCCTGGGCGAAGTTCTTGCCGTTCTTGGCCATGTTGTACGGCGGGAAGTTTTCCGTCAGTAGTACCAGCGACGTATCGGCGGCGCGGGCGGTCCCTGCGAGCAGCAACGTGGCACCGGCAAGGGCAAGAACGAGGCGTTTGAGCATGTCGGGCTACCGCAATCCATGGTGTGCCCAAGAGTGCCTTGGGCCCGCCATGGTGTCCAGCGATCAGCGAATGCAGATACCGCGCTGTGCCATGTAGGCCTTGGCTTCCGGCACGGTGTATTCGCCAAAGTGGAAAATGCTCGCCGCCAGCACTGCGCTGGCGTGGCCTTCGAGAATGCCGTCGGCCAGGTGTTGCAGGTTGCCGACACCGCCGGAGGCAATCACCGGGATGCCCAGGGCATCGCTGATGGCGCGGGTGACGCCCAGGTCGAAACCGTTCTTCATGCCGTCCTGGTCCATGCTGGTCAGCAGGATCTCACCGGCGCCCAGGCTTTCCATCTTCTTCGCCCACTCGACGGCGTCGAGGCCGGTGGGCTTGCGGCCGCCGTGGGTGAAGATTTCCCAGCGCGGAGGTTCGCCCGGGCCGGACACCTTCTTCGCATCGATCGCCACGACAATGCACTGCGAGCCGAAACGCTCGGCGGCCTCGCCGACGAATTCAGGATTGAACACGGCCGCGGTGTTGATCGACACCTTGTCCGCACCGGCGTTGAGCAGGTTGCGGATGTCTTGCACGGTGCGCACGCCACCGCCCACGGTCAGCGGGATGAAGACCTGGCTGGCCATGCGCTCGACGGTATGCAGCGTGGTATCGCGGCCATCGACGCTGGCCGTGATGTCCAGGAAGGTAATCTCGTCCGCGCCCTGCTCGTCGTAGCGACGGGCGATTTCCACCGGGTCGCCGGCGTCACGGATGTTCTCGAACTTGACGCCCTTGACCACCCGGCCGTTATCCACGTCCAGGCAAGGGATGATGCGTTTGGCCAGCGCCATGATGAGTCCTCAGCCTGTGTAAGAATCGCAGAAGGCCTGAGCCTCGGCGACGTCCAGGGTGCCTTCATAAATCGCGCGACCGGTGATCGCACCGATGATGCCGGGCGCCTTGGCGTCGAGCAGCGTCTTGATGTCGCCCAGGTTGTGGATACCGCCGGAGGCGATGACCGGGATCTTCGTGGCCGCGGCCAGGGCAGCGGTGAACGGGACATTGCAGCCCTGCATCATGCCGTCTTTGGCGATGTCGGTGTAGACAATGGCAGACACGCCGTCAGCCTCGAAGCGCCTGGCCAGGTCGATCACCTGCACGGTGCTGACTTCAGCCCAGCCATCAGTGGCGACGAAACCGTCCTTGGCGTCCAGGCCGACGATGACCTTGCCCGGAAAGGCGCGGCAGGCTTCGGCGACGAACTCAGGCTCCTTGACGGCCTTGGTGCCGATGATCACATAGCTGACGCCGGCCTTGACGTAATGCTCGATGGTTTCCAGCGAACGAATACCGCCGCCGATCTGGATCGGCAGGTTCGGGTAGCGCCTGGCGATGGCGGTGACCACTTCACCGTTCACCGGCTGCCCTTCGAAGGCGCCGTTCAGGTCGACCAGATGCAGGCGACGGCAGCCACCTTCCACCCACTTGGCGGCCATGCTCACCGGATCATCGGAAAATACCGTGGAGTCTTCCATCCGGCCCTGACGCAGACGTACGCAAGCGCCGTCCTTGAGATCGATAGCGGGGATAATCAGCATGCTTTTTCCTTCGTCAAAAGAGCCACAAGCTGCGAGCCACAAGCTGCAAGCATGCGTTTATGTTTCTCTCTTGCAGCTTGAAGCTTGAAGCTTTCAACTGCTTTTTTCGAGTGCCCACAGGTCGCTTTCGATGCTTTCGAACCTTTCCTTAAGGTGCGCCTGCACGTCGAAAATCGCCCTGTTGTAATAGTGCGGAGCAATTTCGCGGGTAAACAGGTCAAGAATTTCCGCCGCCTCGAACGAACCCAGGTCCAGTTCGAAACGATCCTCCATGAACCGCTGGATCTTGCGGTTCGCCTCACTCTCCTGCTCGGGCGTGAGGGTGAGGATTGGCGGTTTCTTGCGCGCCATTACCAGCGGCCATCCCACGCGGCGAAATTCTGCAGCAGTTGCAGGCCATGGGTGTGGCTCTTCTCCGGGTGGAACTGCACGGCGAATCGCGACCCATCGGCCAGGGCTGCGGCGAAATCGACGCCATAGTGACCGCTGCCCACCACCTGCCGCGCATTGCCGGCCGCGATGTAGTAGCTGTGCACGAAGTAGAAGCGCGCCAGGTCCGGAATGTTGTGCCACAGCGGGTGATCCACCGCCTGCTTCACTTCGTTCCAGCCCATGTGCGGGACTTTCAGGTGTTCGGCGTCTTCGTGCAGGTCCTTGCCGAAGAACTTCACCTGCCCCGGGAACATGCCGATGCAATCGACGCCGGTGTTCTCTTCGCTGCGCTCGAGCAAAGCCTGCATGCCCACGCAGATGCCGAGGAACGGACGATCCTGGCTGACTTCGTGGACCAGCGAGTCGAAGCCCAGGCGACGGATCTCGGCCATGCAATCGCGAATCGCACCGACACCGGGGAATACCACCCGGTCGGCTTCGCGAATCACGTCGGCATCGCTGGTGATCAGCACCTTGCCGGCGCCCACATGCTCAAGGGCCTTGGCCACCGAATGCAGGTTGCCCATACCGTAGTCGATAACCGCAACCGTCTGCATTACAGGACGCCCTTGGTGGAGGGCATCTGCCCGGCCATGCGGTCATCGAGTTCCACGGCCATGCGCAGGGCGCGGCCGAAAGCCTTGAACACGGTTTCGATCTGGTGGTGGGTGTTGTGCCCGCGCAGGTTGTCGATGTGCAGGGTCACGTTGGCGTGGTTGACGAAGCCCTGGAAGAACTCCTGGAACAGGTCGACATCGAAGCCGCCGACGGTAGCGCGGGTGTACGGCACGTGCATTTGCAGGCCAGGACGACCAGAGAAGTCGATGACCACCCGCGACAGTGCTTCATCGAGCGGCACGTAAGCGTGGCCGTAGCGACGGATGCCCTTCTTGTCGCCGATGGCCTGGGTGAAGGCCTGTCCCAGGGTGATACCGACGTCTTCCACCGTGTGGTGGTCGTCGATATGCAGGTCGCCCTTGCTGACGATGTCCAGGTCGATCAGCCCGTGACGGGCGATCTGGTCCAGCATGTGCTCAAGAAAAGGCACGCCGATATCAAACCGGGCCTTTCCGGTGCCATCCAGGTTGATCGAGGCTTTGATCTGGGTTTCCAGAGTGTCGCGCTCGACAGACGCCTTACGTTCGGCCATCACCAGCTCCGCAAAATCATTGGGCGAAAAAGGCAGCCATTATAGGGGCGCGAGCGACAAACAGAAACACGAGAGACGATATCACTGACGGGGTGTTGCCCGACCTGTCGGGGTTAGACATGTCCATACAAGTGACGGAAGCAGGTTTTGCCATCAGCCAGAAACAAATGTGGGAGCGAGCCTGCTCGCGATAGCGGTGGATCAGTCGAGTCATCATTGACTGACCCACCGCTATCGCGAGCAGGCTCGCTCCCACAGGATCACCCGAAACCGATGGTTCCGGGATCGCCTCGATATTGCTTAGTGGAACAACACCGCCGTCTTCTGCAGGGTCACCCACACACCCCATGCCAACGGAATGCCCACCACCAGCCAGGCGGCGACCGCCAGGAGCTTGGTGCCCGGTGCGGCTTTCCATTCCAGCGAAGTGCTGCTGTCGGCGCCTTTGTCATGGCCCAGCGCCTGTTCGGCGGCCAGTTCGGCATCGGTCATGAAGTACTTGTCGGCGACCGGGCGAACCATCAGGTTGCACAGGAAGCCCAGCACCAGCAGGCCGGCGAGGATATACAGAGTGATGTCATAGGCCGCGGCACGTTCAACGCCGATGCTCAGCTGATATTCACGCAGGTAGTTCACCAGTACCGGCCCCAGCACGCCGGCCGCAGCCCAGGCGGTCAACAGGCGACCGTGGATAGCGCCGACCATTTGCGTACCGAACAGGTCCGCCAGGTAGGCCGGCACAGTGGAGAAACCGCCGCCGTACATCGACAGGATGATGCAGAACGCCGCCACGAACAGCGCGATGCTGCCCAGGTGACCGAGGTTCGGGATCAGCGAGTACAGGGCAACACCCAGGGCGAAGAATACAAAGTAGGTGTTCTTGCGACCCAGGTAATCCGAGAAGGATGCCCAGAAAAACCGTCCACCGATGTTGAACAGGCTCAGCAGACCGGTAAAGCCTGCCGCGATCGTCGCAATCTGGCCCAGCTGGGCAGCGTCCAGTTGGCCGAAAGGCAGGTCGTTGCCGAGCAGCTTGCCGCCGAACACTTCCTGCAACAGTGGCGAAGCCATGCCGATAATGCCGATACCCGCGGACACGTTCAGGCACAGTACCAGCCACACCAAAACGAACTGCGGCGTTTTCCAGGCCACGTTCACATGAACGTGGCGATGGGTAATCATCGAACTCGCGGCTTTCTTCGGCGCAGGAGTCCAGCCTTCAGGCTTCCAGCCGGTCGGTGGCACGCGGTACGACAAGGCACCACCGATCATGAACACGAAATAGATCGCGGCCATGACCAGGAAGCTCTGCCAGACGCCTACACCGGTCGGCGAAGCGAAATGGTTCATCAGCGCCGCAGCCAGCGGAGCACCGACCATCGCACCGCCACCAAAGCCCATGATCGCCATGCCGGTCGCCATGCCGCGCTTGTCCGGGAACCATTTGATCAGGGTGGACACCGGGGAGATGTAGCCCAGCCCCAGGCCGATACCGCCGATCACGCCGGAACCGACCCACATCAGCCAGATCTGGTGGGTATAGATACCCAGCGCGGAAATCAACAGACCGCCGCACCAGCACAAGGCCGACACGACACCTGCCTTGCGCGGTCCGGCGTGTTCCAGCCAGCCGCCCCAGATGGCTGCCGAGCAACCCAGGAAGATGAAGAACAGGGTGTAGATCCAGCCGAGCATCGAAATCGGCCAGTCGCATTGGGACGAAAAGATTTGCGAGATGAAGCTCATGTCCGGCGCGCAAGCCACCGGTTTGGTGATACCCAGGGCCTTGGACAGCGGCAACCAGAACACCGAGAAGCCGTAGGCCATGCCGATGCAGAGGTGAATGGCCAGCGCAGCCGGTGGAACCAGCCAGCGGTTGAAGCCGGACTTGGCGATGATACGTTCCTTGGAGAGGAACGCAGGCTGGTCGGCAATGCCGCCGGCCGTAGTGCTCGTGCTCATAGTGTATCCCCCAATTGTTAGAATGGTCCGCCAGCCATGCTTCACCCTCAGCCTTATTTGCACGCAGGCTCGGCTGTATTTTCTGGTGAGGCTCCTATTGGTGTGACATCACGTCGCAGAAGGACGGGCGAACGGGTAAAGGTTACCATTTGCGCGTGACAGAAGAACCAAAGTGATATCACCTTTTTCATGTCATCAGTCTTATCGCGCCCCAGTTTGCTTTCTGTAGAAAGAAAGTCATTTATTTTTCAGGAATTTACATGCCCATTGTTGTCGAGCAGCTGATTGAAGCCACCGGCCAGGATTGGCAGGACCTGCATAAGATCTACCTGGACGCCCCGCCCTGGCTGCTTGAGCCATCCGGCGATGCCTCTCGATTGATCCAGGATTACCTGCAAGATGGCTCATTGATCGCAGCGCGCTTCAATGATCGACTGCTTGGCGCCGCACGCCTGCAACGGCACCAGAACGTCTGGCACTTGTCACAGATGTGCGTACGGAGCCTGACCCGTCGCCGTGGCGTAGCGCAGCGATTGGTCGTCGAAGCGCAGCGGATGGCCCGCCAAGAGAACGCCGAACTGCGGTTGCTGGCCCCCGCCGGACATCTGATGGCCCAGGCCCTGGCAGCCAAGTTGAAGCTGGCGCTGGACGAAGGTTGAGAGCCGCGGAAAACGATCACCCAACGCACCAGCAATCCACGGCGTTATACTCGCAGGCCAAATTCTGAACTCAACCTACAAGGACTCGCCCATGAAAGCGTTCGGCAAAATCCTGGGTCTGGTACTTCTCGGGCTGTTGCTGATCATTGTGGCCTTGGGCTTTGCCCTGACCCACCTCTTCGATCCCAACGACTATAAGGAAGAGATCCGCCAGATAGCCCGTGACAAAGCCCACATTGAACTGACCCTCAATGGCGACATCGGCTGGAGCCTGTTCCCATGGTTGGGTCTGGAATTGCACGAAGCCAGCGTCGCTACGCTGGCCAACCCGACACAACCTTTCGCCGACCTGCAGATGCTCGGTCTTTCGGTACGGGTAATGCCGCTGCTGCGTCGGGAAGTACAGATGAGCGACGTGCGGGTCGAAGGCCTGAACCTGCGCCTCAACCGTGACAAAAACGGCCACGGCAACTGGGAAGACATCGGCAAGGCCCCCGCATCCACAACCACGGCGGGCACGACGGCACCAGCCGACCAACCTGCTCCGCCCACCAGTACCCCGGTGGAAAAACCAGCCCAGCCGACCCGCCTGGACATCGACAGCCTGACCGTGAACAACGCCCGGGTCGAATACACCGACGAACAGACCGGTAAGCAGTTCAGCGCAGAAAGTATCCAACTGAGCACCGGCCCGGTCCACGATTCCACCAACATCCCGGTCAAGCTGACCGCCTTCCTGTCCAGCAACCAGCCAGCCGTGCGCGTGCGAACCGAGGTCACCGGCGAACTGCGCTTCGAACGCGCCTTGCAGCGCTACAAGTTCGAAGACCTGAAGTTGTCCGGCGACGTCACCGGGGATCCGCTACAGGGCAAGATCCTGAATTTCAACGCCCAGGGGCAGCTATTCCTGGACAGGGCAGCGAACGTAGCCGAATGGACCGGCATCAAGCTGTCCCTGAACCAGCTGCGCGCCTTGGGTGAACTGAAGGTCAACGACCTCGACAAGACGCCGCAGTTGAACGGCGGCGTATCGATTGCCCAATTCGACCTGGCGAACTTCGTCGACAGTATCGGCCAGAAACTGCCGGCCATGGGCGAAGGCAGCCTGACCAAGGTCGAACTGGCCAGTCGTATCGCCGGCACCCCCACCAGCGTCGAACTCAACAACATCACTCTGAAGGTCGACGACAGCAGCTTCACCGGTCGCATCGCCGTGGAAGACTTCGCCAAGCAGTCCCTGCGCGCGCAACTCAAGGCCGACACGTTCAACGTTGATCGCTATCTCCCGCCAAAGTCCGCCGAGACCAACAGCGCCAAGGCCGCCCGCGAGGCGGAAGTCAGCAATACCGAGGCCAGTGCCATGGCCGGCGCAGGCACCACCCCGTTGCCGAACGCTCCGACCCAGGGCGCCTGGAGCAACGACCGACTCTTTCCGGTGGAACGCCTGAGTAAACTGGACCTTGATGCCGACCTGACTTTCGGCCAGCTGATCCTCGACAAGCTGCCGATCCAGAATGCGGCCCTCAAGGCCAGCGGCCAAGGCGGCTTGCTGACCCTGGAGAACCTGCGGGGCGATCTGTTCAACGGCAACTTCGAAGCCAAGGGCACGCTGGATGTACGCCAGCCCACGCCACAGTTGAGCCTGCAAACCCGGATCAACCGGGTGCCGGCCGAGAAAATCATCGAGAGCCAGGGCAAGAATCCGCCGGTCAGGGGACTGGTGACACTCAACAGCGCCGTGACCGCCAGCGGCAACAGCCAGAAGGCCTTGGTCGAAAGCCTCAACGGCAACGCCGGATTCGTCATCAACGACGGAGTGCTGCTCAACGCCAACCTCGAACAGCAACTGTGCAAAGGCATCGCCCTGCTGAACCGCAAGAGCCTCAGCGGCGAACCCCGGGGCAAGGACACACCGTTCCAGCAACTCGACGGCAACCTGACTTTCCGCAATGGCGTGGCCAGCAACCCGGACCTGAAAGTCCGCATCCCAGGCATGACCGTCAACGGCAACGGTGACATCGACCTGCGCGTGCTTGGCATGGATTACCGCGTCGGCGTCATCGTCGAAGGTGACAAGAGCGACATGCCCGACCCGGCTTGCCAGGTCAACGAACGCTACGTCGATGTCGAATGGCCGCTGCGCTGCCGTGGCCCGCTGGAACTCGGCGCCAAGGCGTGCCGCCTGGACAACGACGGGCTGGGCAAGGTCGCGGCAAAACTGGCCGGCGACCGTCTCGGCGACAAAATCGACGAGAAGCTGGGCGACAAGGTCAGTCCCGAGCTGAAAGACGCGCTCAAGGGGCTGTTCAAGCGATGAGAGCCGAGCAGTTTTCCACCGCCGTCCTGGACTGGTTCGACCGCCACGGACGTCACGACCTGCCTTGGCAGCAAGACATCACTCCGTACCGGGTGTGGGTCTCCGAGATCATGTTGCAGCAGACCCAGGTCAGCACCGTGCTCAATTATTTCGACCGGTTCATGGCCTCGCTGCCGACCGTCGAAGCCCTGGCCACCGCGCCGGAAGACGAAGTGCTGCACCTGTGGACCGGCCTGGGCTATTACACCCGTGCGCGCAACCTGCAGAAAACCGCGAAGATCGTCGTCGACCAGTACGGCGGCGAATTCCCCCGGGATGTGGAAAAACTCACCGGACTGCCGGGGATCGGCCTGTCTACCGCCGGCGCCATCGCCAGCATCAGCATGGGCCTGCGGGCGCCGATCCTCGATGGCAACGTCAAGCGGGTGCTGGCGCGCTTCACGGCCCAGGAAGGCTACCCGGGCGAACCCAAGGTCGCCAAACAACTGTGGGCCACCGCCGAGCGCTTCACCCCACAGGATCGGGTCAACGCCTACACCCAGGCGATGATGGACCTGGGAGCCACACTCTGCACCCGCAGCAAGCCCAGCTGCCTGCTCTGCCCCCTGAAGTCAGGTTGCGAAGCCCACATGTTGGGCCTGGAAACCCGCTACCCGATCCCCAAGCCGCGCAAGGAAGTCCCCAAGAAACGCACGCTGATGCCAATGCTGGCCAACCGTGAAGGCGCCATCCTGCTTTATCGTCGCCCTTCCACCGGCCTGTGGGGCGGATTGTGGAGCCTGCCGGAACTCGACGACCTCGACGACCTGCAACACCTGGCCCTGCAACACTCCCTGGAACTGGGCAAGCACCAGGAAATGCCCGGCCTGGTACACACCTTCAGCCACTTCCAGTTGGCAATCGAACCCTGGCTGGTCCAGGTCCGGGAAAACGGCCATCACGTGGCCGAGGCCGACTGGCTCTGGTATAACCTCGCCACCCCGCCGCGCCTGGGCCTTGCCGCCCCGGTCAAAACCTTGCTCGAGCGCGCGGCCGCCGTATTGAACGCAGGAGAGCCGTCATGACCCGCACCATCATGTGCCGTAAATACAAAGAAGAACTGCCCGCCCTGGAACGAGCCCCCTTCCCGGGTTCCATCGGCCAGGACATCTACGATAACGTCTCGGCCAAGGCCTGGGCCGACTGGCAGAAACACCAGACCCTGCTGATCAACGAAAAGCGCCTGAACATGATGAACGCCGACGACCGTAAATACCTCCAGCGCGAAATGGCGAAGTTCTTTTCCGGCGAAGAATACGCCAAGGCCGAAGGCTACGTGCCGCCGTCCGAATAAGCTGTCCGGACCGGGGGCGAATCGTAAGCGACGGTAATAATTAAATATTTTTTGAAAACTTGCTTGACGCCCCCCTGAAAAACCCGTTTAATGCGCCCCGTTGCCCAGATAGCTCAGTCGGTAGAGCAGGGGATTGAAAATCCCCGTGTCGGCGGTTCGATTCCGTCTCTGGGCACCAAATACCGAAAACCCCGATCAAGAAATTGATCGGGGTTTTTTATTGCCTGGAATTTTGTCGATCTGCCTGGCTTTGTGAGCGCTCCAAACCGACATCAGTGTATATGCAGGAATCGCCCGGTCTCGAACCTCTGCGCGCCCGCATCTACATCGATGGCTACAACTTCTACTACGGTTGCCTGAAGGGAACCCCATACAAATGGCTAGACCTGCTGCCATTGTTCGAAAAGCACGTATTACCTTCAGCATTGGTCAAGGACAGCAACAACCTCGTTCGGCAATCAGCCCTGCTTACCAAGCCCAACGCCAAGACGGGGCGTAGATATCTTCCCGGATCGGGGCAGGTCCCCTTGCCGCGGTGCCTTCCTCCACCCCACGGATTCAGCTAGATTCCGATCTCAGTTGTTTCCTCTCTCCCATAGAAGAGTCGTCATGGACATCACCGGCATCCCCTTTGGCACCACCGACTGGTCAACCATCGAACCCACCGAACACAAAGGCATCACCGGAACGGCGTATTGGCGGACCCGGCAGTTCGGGAACATCCGGGTGCGGATGGTGGAATACACGGCGGGGTACTTGGCCGACCACTGGTGCACCAAGGGGCACATCCTGTTTTGCCTGAAAGGCGAGTTGAACACCGAGCTGGAGGATGGACGGCACTTCGTGCTCAAGCCTGGCATGAGTTACCAGGTGGCCGACCAGGCCGAGCCCCATCGCTCCTCGACGTCCCAGGGTGCCACCTTGTTCGTGGTGGATTGAGGTTCGAAGCATTGGCCTTGAGGCTGTAGGATATACAGCCTTATTTCACCTCAGGAATCCGGCCCATGGCATCGGCGAACAAACAGCAGAAACGTAACCAGCGCGCCAAGGCGAAAGCCAAGCAGAACCGCGTTCAACGTGCCGCTGCGCCGAACGACTTCCTGGACCCGAACGATGAGCGCATCGACCTGGAAACGGTGGATCTGTCCGATCTGTTCAACCAGATGCGCATTGCTGAAAAACTCAGCCAGCAGGCCATGTGCGCGGCCTTCCTCGGGCATCCACTGCTGGCGCTGGTGCTGGAGCAGGAAGGTGAAGAAGAAGCCACGGATTTCATTTTTACCGCCTTGATCGAATATCGTCGCCTGACCACGGGTGTTGACGAGCAAACCGCGCTGGACTGGGTCGAAAGCCCCCAATTCCAGGCCGATTACGTCGCGGCATCCCGGGAGCTGACGCAAGCGTCTGATTAACTTCGTTGCCTACGAAGCTGCCCGGTCGAACTGGGCAGCCTGCGTCAGAATTTTCCGCACACCGACACTTTCTTCGGACAGCACCTACAGGTTCTGACGCAACTGACACAACCCCGCCTCAAACCGATCCTGCATGAATCCGTCGCTTTTCATCCAGGCCAATCAGCCTCGTCCGGCATCATCAAAATACCGATTGGAGCATCCTTTTTTGGACCGCCCACCACTTCGGCTGATACTCGATGAGTCCACTTTTGCCCCAAGACGATCCAAAGCTTGCGCCGCTGATCAACGAACTCGGTGAGCTGATCCAGCAGGCACGCCGTAAAGTGCTGCGCGCCGTTGATACGCTTCAAGTACATACCTGCTGGCAGATTGGACGGCATATCGTTGAATTCGAGCAGGGGGGAGCAGAGCGTGCAGCTTATGGGAAACGGCTGCTGCCAATTCTGGCAAAAACACTTACGGCGAAGTTTGGTAAAGGCTTCGATGCCTCGAATCTGCGTTATATGCGGCTTTTTTATCAGGCATTTCCAAAGTGTGACGCACTGCGTCACGAATTGAGCTGGACCCATTACCGCACGCTTCTACGGGTGGAAAACGATAACGCCCGGCATTGGTACATGAACGAAACCGCCACGCAAAACTGGTCCACCCGCGCCCTGGAACGCCAGATCGGAACCTTCTACTACGAGCGCCTGCTGGCAAGCCGCGACCGGCCCAAGGTAAAGCAGGAGGCCTCGGACAACCTGAAAGCCCTCGATCTCGGCCCAAGGGATATCGTCAGGGATCCGGTCGTCCTGGAGTTCCTCGGGCTGCCCAATGCCGGCCTCCTGCTGGAAACCGATCTGGAACAGGCCTTGATCGACCAGTTACAGGGTTTTCTCCTCGAACTGGGCAAGGGCTTCGCCTTCGTTGCTCGTCAGCAGCGCATCAGCACCGAGAGCAAGGACTTCTACATCGACCTCGTCTTCTACAACTATCTGCTCAAGTGCTTTGTGATTGTCGACCTCAAGCGCGGCGAACTCAGCCATCAGGACATCGGCCAGATGGACATGTATGTCCGCCTCTACGATGACCAGAGGCGCGGCCCGGACGACAAACCCACCGTTGGTATCATTCTCTGTGCGCAGAAGGACGAGTCGGTAGTGCGCTACTCCGTGTTGCAAGGCAACGAACAACTTTTCGCCAGCCAGTACCAACTTGTACTCCCCACAGAAGAAGAGCTACGCAATGAACTGGATCGTGAGCGGTCGCGACTTGAGGAACAAGCATCGGGCACAGCGGCTGAAGGCAGCTGACCCCCTTACGCTGATCTGGAAGTGCGCTCCAAGGCATTATCCGAGTCCGAAGCGGTAAACTATCCGTCTAACAGACCACCGCCCCTGCCGAAATGGCTTGAGCCGGACATTGCCACCTGACGAATTGGAAACCGAAGCCCGATGGCCTCACTGAATAAGCAACAGAAACGCGCCAAGCGCGCCAAGGACAAAGCCAAGCAGATCCGCATGACCGGGCGCAAATCCATACCAATGTATGGCGACCCGGCCCACGCTACCGCTCAGCCACCCGTCTACGTACTGGAGTTGTTCGCCAAACTGCGGGAAGCCGAAGCCGTCAGCCGAAGCGAACTGCTCGACACGCTGCTTTCCTCCCTGAGCGTGATGATCAGCGAACGCCCGGGCCTGCTGGACCTGAAGAACGCCGAGAACGAAAGCATGGCGGCAACCAACCTGGCCGCCGACATGCTGGTGGATTACCGCATGTGGGCCGACGACATGGACCGCGAAACGGCACAGCGCTGGCTCAGCACCCCCGAATTCATCAAGGACTTCGGCGAAGCGCTGGATCGTTATCGCCAATCGATGGAAGAGCCCGCCGGCGAGTAAGCCGATTGGCTATTCGTCACCGTTCCAATGGAACACCAGATTGCGTGCGGCCCCGCTGCCTATGTCGGCGGTGTCGCGCCGCTCTTCGCCATTGCGTGTCGCCATCACGGTGTACTTGCCCGGCGGCAGTTGCACATAAACCAGCGGCCCCGCCTCGTCCAGCGTCAGCAGCGTTTGCCCGGATGCGTTGTGGATCGTGACGTGCACATCAGGGATGTATTTGTTTTCAGGTCCGACCGCGAAGGTCATGTGCAGGTTGTAGCCCTGCGCCTGCCCGATGGCCCGGGCCTCGTCCTCGCCAATACCACCGGATAGGTAGGTGATGCCGTTTTGCTGTAGCGGCTGAACCTGTATGCCGGCGTTGTCTATCGGTGCGAGGTTGGTGGCGTTGAGCATGATGGGGAACAGCAGTGCACCAATTGCGATAAGGCAATGGAGGGTTTTCATGATGGCAACTCCTGATTCTGGAAAGCCATCTCATTTGATTGCTTAACCAACGTTCGGGTTTAGATTAATTGGAAGTTGGCTCGAAGACGGTTTGGAATGAAACGCTCATCCGGTTAACCCTTCCAACCCCCGCCCAAAGCTGGCACCATCGCGCCTTTTTTTACGCGACTCCCCGGGATTTTCACCGGCAAACACGGTTCAAACAGCCGTTCGGTTGTTGATGGCGCGACAGTCTGCTGTGCCGATGCGACAAGCTGCCGCACATCACCGGTTTACCCCCCGTAGCGCTGTTGGCTGCCGTTCGGACGCATGCTAGCTTGGCCGCCTCGCCAGGAAGGCTGCCAACAGCAAGGGAGCACATATCATGAGGACCGCACATGGCCCAGGCCACGCCCGCGCTTGAAATTCGCAACCTGCACAAACGCTACGGACAGTTGGAGGTGCTCAAAGGCGTCTCGCTGACCGCCCGCGACGGCGATGTGATCTCGATCCTGGGCTCCTCCGGTTCCGGCAAGTCCACGTTCCTGCGCTGCATCAATCTGTTGGAGAACCCCAATCAGGGCGAGATCCTGGTGGCCGGTGAAGCGCTCAAGCTCAAGGCCGCAAAAAACGGTGAACTGGTGGCCGCTGACGGCAAACAGATCAATCGCATGCGCAGCGAGATTGGTTTTGTGTTTCAAAACTTTAATCTCTGGCCTCACATGAGCGTGCTCGACAACATCACCGAAGCCCCACGCCGGGTGCTCGGCCAGAGTAAGGCCGAAGCGGTTGAAGTAGCCGAAGCCTTGCTGGCCAAGGTCGGCATCGCCGACAAACGCCACGCCTATCCCGCCGAGCTGTCCGGCGGCCAGCAGCAACGTGCCGCCATCGCCCGCACTCTGGCGATGCAACCCAAGGTGATCCTGTTCGACGAGCCCACCTCCGCCCTTGACCCGGAAATGGTCCAGGAAGTACTTAATGTGATCCGCGCCCTGGCCGAAGAAGGTCGCACCATGCTGCTGGTGACCCACGAAATGGGGTTCGCCCGTCAGGTTTCCAGCGAAGTGGTGTTCCTTCACCAGGGCTTGGTCGAAGAACAAGGATCGCCACAGCAGGTCTTCGAAAACCCGCTTTCGGCGCGCTGCAAACAATTCATGTCCAGCAACCGCTAACGGAGCAGTGCATATGCAGACTTATAAGAAATTCCTTTTGGCCGCAGCCGCCAGTCTGGTGTTTTCGGCCAATGCCATGGCAGCCGAAAAGCTGAAGATGGGCATCGAGGCGGCTTACCCGCCGTTCAACAACAAGGACGCCAGCGGCCAGGTCGTGGGCTTCGACAAAGATATCGGCGACGCCCTGTGCGCCAAGATGAAAGTCGAATGCGAAGTGGTTACCTCCGATTGGGACGGCATCATCCCGGCCCTGAACGCCAAGAAGTTCGATTTCCTGATTTCCTCTCTGTCGATCACCGAAGAGCGCAAACAGGCCGTGGACTTCACCGACCCGTACTACTCCAACAAACTGCAATTCATCGCACCGAAGAATGTCGAGTTCAAGACCGATAAGGATTCGCTCAAAGGCAAGGTCATCGGGGCCCAGCGCGCGACCCTCGCCGGCACCTGGCTGGAAGACGAGCTGGGCAGCGACATCACGGCCAAGCTCTACGACACCCAGGAAAATGCTTATCTGGACCTGACTTCCGGCCGCGTCGACGCGATCCTGGCGGACAAATACGTGAACTACGACTGGCTGAAAACCGATGCCGGCCGAGCCTATGAATTCAAGGGCGATCCGGTGGTGGAAAGCGACAAGATCGGCATCGCCGTGCGCAAGGGTGACGACGAGCTGCGCAACAAGCTGAACGCCGCGCTGAAAGAAATCGTTGCCGATGACACCTATAAAAAGATCAACGACAAGTACTTCCCGTTCAGCATCTACTGATGCGAACGCGCCTGGGCTGCGCTGCTGCATTGCAGCGCAGCCCCTTAGCAAAGCCTGCCGTGATATGAACACATACCCATGATGATCGACCTCTACGGATTCGGCCCGGCGCTTGCCGCCGGTGCACTGATGACCGTCAAACTGGCGCTCTCGGCCCTGTGCCTGGGACTGGTGCTCGGCCTGCTCGGTGCTCTGGCCAAGACCTCTGCCCACAAGCCGTTGCAATGGCTTGGCGGCACCTATTCGACGCTGGTCCGTGGCGTCCCGGAATTGCTCTGGGTGCTGCTGATCTACTTCGGCACCATCAATCTGATGGGAGCCCTGGGCAAGTACTTCGGCAACCCGGACCTGACCCTCAATCCTTTCTCCGCCGGTGTCATCGCCTTGGGCCTGTGCTTTGGTGCCTACGCCACGGAAGTGTTTCGTGGCGCGATCCTGGCGATCCCCAAAGGTCACCGCGAAGCCGGCCTGGCCCTGGGCCTGTCGAAGTGGCGAATCTTCACCAAATTGATCATGCCGCAGATGTGGCGCATTGCCCTGCCCGGCCTGGGCAACCTTTTCATGATCCTTATGAAGGATACGGCCCTGGTGTCCGTGATCGGCCTTGAAGAAATCATGCGCCACGCACAGATTGGCGTGACCGTGTCCAAGCAACCGTTCACCTTCTACATGGTGGCCGCGTTCATGTACCTGGGCCTGACAGTCCTCGCCATGACCGGCATGCACCTGCTGGAACGACGCGCCGCCCGCGGCTTTGCCAGGAGCACCCAATGAACTGGGAAGTCATTATCAAGTGGCTGCCGAAACTGGCCCAGGGCGCGACCCTGACCCTGGAGCTGGTCGCCATAGCCGTGATCGCCGGCCTGCTGCTGGCGATTCCGCTGGGCATCGCCCGCTCCTCGCGCTTGTGGTACGTGCGGGCATTGCCCTATGCCTACATTTTCTTTTTCCGCGGCACGCCGCTGCTGGTCCAGCTGTTTCTGGTCTATTACGGCCTGGCGCAATTCGATGCCGTACGCAGCAGCGCGTTCTGGCCATACCTGCGGGACCCGTTCTGGTGCGCTACCGCCACCATGACCCTGCACACCGCGGCCTACATCGCCGAGATCCTGCGCGGCGCGATCCAAGCCATTCCAAAAGGCGAGATCGAAGCCGCCCGGGCCCTGGGCATGTCGCGGCCCAAGGCGCTGTTCTACATCATGCTGCCGCGTGCCGCGCGCATCGGGCTGCCGGCCTACAGCAACGAAGTGATCCTGATGCTCAAGGCCAGTGCCCTGGCGAGCACCGTGACCCTGCTGGAACTCACTGGCATGGCCCGCACTATCATTGCCCGGACCTACCTGCCCGTGGAGATATTTTTCGCGGCCGGCTTGTTCTACCTGGTGATAGCGTTCCTGCTGGTGCAAGGCTTCAAACAGCTGGAACGTTGGCTACGCGTCGATGCCTGCCAGGGACGCTGAAGCCAACGTGCTGACGGGCGCAGCGTTGCTCGCCCGCTTCATCGAGCTGGATGAATTTCTCACGGCACACCAGACGCTGTGGAAACCTCGCCCGTTTACCCACCTGCAACTGCCTTGGGAAGCGCCCTATCCAGAGCTCGCCCAGTGGCTACGCCGGCGTTCGCTGGAAGACGCGGAAAACGACCATCACCAGCCCTGGCTGATTGAACATGCCCCAGCGCCGTTTCCGCAATTAGCGATGCGTTCCCGCGCATTGAGCGCCGTCGCGGAATTACCCGGCAGACGGCTCGAGGCGCCAACCCAGCGCCTCAACGTCGACGTGCCCGGGCGCAAATGGCAGCAGATCGAGGCCTTCGCCAGTCGCCTGCAATTCACCACCGAACCAACCCATTGGCTCGACTGGTGCGCTGGCAAGGGCCACCTTGGCAGACGTTTGCTGCAACGTGATCAACAACTGACCTGCCTGGAATACAACTCTGCATTGGTCATTAACGGCCAGCAACTCAGCCAACGTCACCACCTGGCCGCCACGCATCTGCAACAAGACGTATTGGCACCGGAGGCAGCCCAGGCGATTCATGCCGAGCACACTCCGGTAGCCCTGCACGCCTGCGGTGACCTGCACGTCCGGCTGATGCAACTGGCCAGCGCCGCCGGTTGTGCCCAGCTGGCGATTGCACCCTGCTGCTATAACCGCATCGGCGCTGACTATTATCAGCCACTGTCCGACGCCGCCCGAGGCTCCGCCCTACAGTTGGCCGTCGACGATCTCGGCCTGCCACTGACCGAAACCGTTACCGCCGGGGCCCGTGTGCGCAGACAACGGGATCAGTCCATGGCCTGGCGCCTGGGTTTCGACCTGCTGCAACGGCAGATCCGAGGCCATAACGACTACCTCCCTACCCCCTCGCTACCCACCGCGTGGCTGGATAAATCCTTCGCCCAGTACTGTATTGATCTGGCAGCCCTGAAAGACCTCTCCATCATCGGCGCGCCGGATTGGGCCGCCTTGGAAGCAGCGGGTCGTCAACGCTTGATCGAGGTGCGTAACCTGGAATTGGTGCGCGGTCTTTTCCGACGACCGCTGGAACTTTGGCTGGCGTTGGATCGAGCACTTTTCCTTACGGAAAAAGGCTACAACGTTCGCCTTGGCACTTTCTGCGAAACACCCATTACGCCGCGCAACCTGATGTTACTGGCAGAGCGTTGCCAAGGTGAAACAGCCTGTGGATAACTCTGTTGATGGAATATGCCGGGATCCAATAAATTCGCGTTTTCTTGAGCAATTCACAACTGGTCATTTTTTGGTCATCAAAATAAAAAACCATTAAAACAGTCATTTGCAAGCAAATGAGAAAGCTGTCACAAAATCGCAAGACGCCATCCGTCCAGTCGTGTCCGTTGTGCATAAGCGCCCAAGCAAATCGGCATAACGGTTGAAAAGTCAGGGCTGGAAATGCACTGGCAATCACATCCCTACCAGCGCCAAACAGCTCGAGGCCAGCTACAGGACATCCCGAACAACCGACCTGCCGGGCCTTGTATAAACCACGAAAACTCCTGGTTCGCACCCGACCTAAGGTCCCGGCAAAAATAGTCAGAATTCAGGGGTTTACAGAAATCACTCAATCGCTATAATCGTCGCCCACACGCCGGTATAGCTCAGATGGTAGAGCAACTGACTTGTAATCAGTAGGTCCCGGGTTCGATTCCTGGTGCCGGCACCATACAAGACGAAGCCCTCGCAGAAATGCGGGGGCTTTGTTGTTTCGGGGTGTTCACTTTTTCTCCACTACCTGAAAACCCTGTGGGAGCGAGCCTGCTCGCGAAGGGGCCATCCCTACCCGTTACAATTTCACTTCACCATGAAGTTGACGATCTTCCCCAGCTACCTATAATGCACCCCAACACACCCGCCAAGCCTAGGTTGACCCAGTCAGCAAGCTCAAATCGTGCGGGTTTTTTTTGTCTGGAGAAAACTACATGAGGCCCTTCGACAAGCCGGCCCTCAGCGTAGAACAGCAATTGGAACTGCTAAAGCAACGAGGTCTGCACGTCGTCAACGATGACCGGGCCATGCGTTTTCTCGAAGTGGTCACGCTGTTTCGCCTGAGTCCCTATATGCGCCCCTTCCAGGAACCAGACCCTGAACACACCTTCAAACCCGGTAGCACCCTGAAAGCAGTCGTCAACATCTACCGCTTCGATGGTTCTTTGCGGCGTATAACCATGGACGCCATCGAATGTGTCGAAGTCGCCATACGAGCGACTATCAGCAATCACATGTGCCCTAAATATGGTCCCGATTGGATAGTTGATGCGTCGATCTTCTCCTCGTCGTACCCCCATCTTGAGCTGTTGCGCCCTTTGCGGGAGCAATTAAACAAAGAGAGCAAAAAACTCAGACGTGATATCGAGCGTATAAAAAATGGTCGACAGGCCAATGGCGTCCAGCAGCAGCGGATCGAAAACCGGATGCGCGATAACTATTTCCGATACTACGGAGCAACCTACGCCTACCCTGAGCTGCCGCCCGCGTGGGCGGTCTTGGAAGAACTCAGTCTTGGGACGGTATCTACCCTCTTCAATGCCATAGGCAGAAGTGCCGATAAGAAAGCTATCGCCGTAAGATTCAATCTGCCCTTCGATGTATTGGCCTCCTGGCTACACACCCTGACTTTCATTCGAAACTGCTGTGCCCATCACTCACGACTATGGAATCGAGAGCTCTCGATTCGACCCGCATTGCCCAAGGAATGGGTCATCCCAGTTGCATCTGCCGACGGGCCTCAGCCCAAGCAGCGGCTATACATCGTGTTGACGATGCTGGCCTATCTTACCGACTTAATCAGTCCGGACAGCCAGTGGAAGCTTCGCCTGGCCAAAATCATGGACCGGCAAGAACCGGGTTATTTGAGACTCATGGGGTTTCCAGATGATTGGAAACGTCAGCAGCAATGGTGTTTGGAATAGGGAGGCCAGAAATACGGCCCCCTGCACCCCACGCCGCCACGCAGAGGCTTCGTTGGTACTCGTTATTGATTATTCTGCAAAAAATCCAGAATTGCCTGAATGGTAGCCTGCGGTTTCTCTTCCAATACCCAATGCCCAGTATTCTGCAATATCAACGAGTTTGGCTGAGCGCTGATATGGCTTACCTGGTCGGCCAAAGTCTTGCCTCTTGAATGATCGCCGCCGATGGTGAGTACAGGAATCGCCAGTTTGTTCTGGGCGAACGCTTGATTGTCATTTGCGTCACTTTCCACCCAAGCTGAATAAAGTTTGAACGCCGCCTCCATCCGTCCAGGCCGGGAGTAATCCATTACCAGTGCGTTGCGCACCTCATCATTAACTTTAGGATTGCCTTTATATACAAAGTCGTCAAAGAACATATCCAGATAATTTTTTTCCTGCCCTCGAATCATCTTTAGAGCGGTTTCGCCGAAGAAGCGAAAATGCCATTTACTGGAAATACCATTCGCTGGATTGCCGTTATAGGGGATTTCCCACCCGGGAATGCCCGGGATGAATCCATCCATCAAGATGATATGTTTGGTTTCCTGTGGATATTGCGCCCCATAGGCATAGGCGATGATCAGCCCCATGTCGTGACCGATAACGTCTACCCGCTCCAGCTTCAGGACGGCAACCAACTCATGAAGGTCGCGCGCCATATTCTTTTTATCGTATCCACCCTTCGAAATATCCGTTTCCCCGGCGCCACGATAGTCCGGAACGACAGGCGTATAGCCCTCGCGCAGAAGCCTTACCATTAATGGCTCCCAATTTCGCCAGCTTCCCGGAAATCCGTGAATCAGCAGAACCGGCCTTTCGCCATTGCCACTCACCAGGTAGTGCATGCGGACACCGTTTACATTTGCGTATTCACTTCTGAATGTCGCACCGTCAACAACGATATTACTGTTCGTCGTAGATGGCACGGTTGCGTCTGACTGCTCGGAAATTGCGGATAAAACCAAGGAAATGGCTGAAAAAACAAACTTGCTCATCCTGATCACCTTACTTGAGCCAGACGATCCGGAGCGTTACTCCGCACCTTGATTCCCGAAACTAGGCAGATCGATCAAACGTTAGCGACGGGTCTGAAAAAATTAAACGCTTATCGGGTACTAGCAGCGTGCGCGGTTTCGTGATTAGTCGACACTGTCAGGAATGACAGTTCCGATAAGCGGCGGGAGGGTGTTATTTAACAACCCGACATGGCAACGCACATCAGTGCATTTTTAGTAGTGCAGTCATGATTTCACTCCTATAGAAAAATGTAGCTACGTTATAGCCACGCAGAAAACATGGGTCACCCTGGTAAATTTGATCAAGCGTTTTTCGCCTGAACAGAGATAAGCGAATCCGCATACCGGATTCAGTCCCCAGTTACTTCCTGTCATGAACTTTTCCTGCCAGCACCGCGCCCCGATTGCAGCCAATCCCATCGGCATCTACCCTTCGAGAGTCGCTGCCAATTCAGCGACCGGGCGTAGGAACCCGAAGTAATCAAGGCGCAACAGCAGCGCCCCGCGTATGATTGCAGGCGCTTTTTTTGTGTCTGCAATCATGCGTTATGGCGGCTGTGTGCGGGACACCTTCGGGTGTGCCGGGTACCTTGATTCCCGGTTTCCTACCCTGCGCATGGCCGCCACCCAATCCCGTAGGAAGGACGGTTGCGGCTCTCACAGTCAAGGAGCCAGACTATGCCAAACCCGCTGAACCTAAAGACCCCAGGCCTAACCCCCTTCTCCTTCCACTCCGACCGCCCACTCTTTCGCATCGCCAGCGGTGTTCCCATCGGTGAAGCATTGTCCCATGCCTCCGATCTGCTCCACGTTGCCAAACTGCTGGCCGAAGACGCAGCGATGATTCGCAGCACTGACCGTTACGCCTGGGCATCGTGTTATTTGCAGGATATGAGCAAGGCGGTAATCGACGATGTGGTGAAAGTGCTGGAAGCACCGGGAAACATCTCCTTCTAAACCAGTAAACCCTGCAACGCTGCTCGATTGATGAGAGCAGCATTGCACGGGTATGGACTGTGAGGAACCAAGTTAAATCGCCTGCAAATCTCGCAAAGCCTCGGAGTGCTGAGTCGCGACTCGCAACAACGTCCGCGCCGCTTACATCCACAAGGCCGAGTTCATTGAGGAGCGCAGGCTGATCATGAACTGGTGGAGCTGGTACCTGGAGGCCAACCGGCAGGAGCATGTCACTCCACACGAATTCGCCAACCAGATTGGAGATAACGTTACTCGGATAAAGGCGAAGCCTGGCATTGGCGCAGAGAGGAGGAGTTGATATGGATATCTCAACCGCACAAAGCATCAAGCTCGCCATTGTGTCGGCAACCGGACTATCTAAAGACGCGCTGCATATCTATTTGGGCATGGCGGTCTATTTGACGTTGATCGTTGGCACCCGACGATTCAGGCCATACCTTGGCTGGCTGGTTGTTTTAATCATTGCGTGTGCTGGCGAGTGGGTGGGTCGGCGAGACGATATTGGAAGCTTCGGATACTGGCGTTGGCAGGCAAGCGCTCACGATGTTCTCAACACGTTGTTTTGGCCGACGGTGCTGACACTGCTTTGGCTTTTAAAGTGCCGCAGTAAAGTAAGCGTACATCCGTAAGACTCTCGCAATCTGCTCTGCCACGCGGGTCCATCTAAACAGGGCTGCAAAGCCGCCCTGTTTAGATGGACCTCACTTAAAAAATCCAAAGCCCACGCAACTGTCTGTGGAAACCACTGATTTCCACCGATGGATAATTTCATCCACAGCCGCAAAACTCCCGAACATTGGAGCCTTGCACCAAATTATCCACAGGCGTAGAAAAGATCGGGCAAAGCGCTGTCTTTGACAGCAACCCAGGTAGCCAGAACCTTTAAGGCTACGCCACACGGTGGTGGTTCTCCCAAAGTGCGATTAGCGTCCGGCGGCTCGCACGGTCACAGCAATGTGATGGATGCTTACTTTTACCAGTGTGCCCACTGCGGCAACTCATCCCCTTGTATAGCTGCCCTGCAGCAACCTATCCGCTTGGGCATTTTCCTTGCGCCAACCTGCGCCCGTCTCTTTCTCCCGGAAAGAGACGGGCGCTCCTACCGCTGCTGCAGCCCAACTCGTACAAGGCTTTGCGGCATTCCCCCTCGTGACAATCGGCGTGACAAATACCGAAGTCACCAGCAACAGCGATGCAGATGATGGTGCTGCAGCCCATGGAATGGACTGCACCTGACTGACAGTCAGGCATGCCCCGTTCATCGCATCGCTGCCTTCACCCGATTCAGGATCTCGCGGCGCTGGTCTCGTCACCCAGTGCAGCCTCCACCCGCCCACTTCTGCCGAAGTGCTCAGGAGGCCAGATCATGAGATGCCCAGGCTCCCGGTCGTAAAAGAGCCGCCAGTCCCGCGTTAGTGGACAACCCTCACAGGTCGCAGGGGCCTTGATCCCTGATAACACTCAACATCCATGGCGGGATGACGTGGGGAAGTTTTAAACGTTTTGGCTTCGAGAGGAGCTCTATCGTGGCACTAGTGGGCGGGCGAGGTGGACGCAATTTTGGCTATGGTCGGCAACTGAGCTATGCCGGACCGCAAGAATTGAAAGATCTGTTTGGCGGTGGGCACTACGGGACCGTCAAAGCACACAGTGATCGGTGGCAGGCGTTTGTGCGCTGGTGTCGTTCAGAGGATGGGCCGGTGTTTAACGATGCGCGGCAGATAGATCGGCAGACTTTGCTGGACTATGCAGTACATCTGCGCCACCAAGTTGAACAAGGTGAATTCGCCATTGCCACCGCGCAGAACCGATTGTCCAGCGTCAACCGGACCATGGCAGCGCTTCGCGGTGATCAGCACATGAAAGTACCGAGCCCGAGCAAGGCACTGGGAATGCGGCGCACTTCCGTCCGAACAACAGCCCCACAAGGCCAAGAACGTGAGCGAGTAATGCGGATTGTCGCCGCGCTTTGCGAGCAGTACCCACACGCCGCAGCGATTGCGCATTTGGCACGAGCCACTGGGATGCGCATGCGCGGGGCCATTTTGGCGGACCTTTCACGTTTCAAACATGAAGCCGAACAATACGGCAAAATCAACATCCAGGAAGGCACCAAAGGTGGCCGTTCGGGCGCCTCGGCCTCTCGGTGGATAACAGTGGATGAGTACATCCGCGACGCACTGGCATTCGCCAATCAAGTCTCGCCTGACGGTAGCCACAACCTACTCGCGCCAAACGAAAGCTACCTCGACTTCCAGAAGGGAATGGTCCGCCCAGCTCGACACGTCCTCCACATGCACAACGTTAAAGGCTTCCACGAATTGCGAGCGGCGTATGCGTGCGAACGCTACGAGGAGATTACTTTGCAGCCTGCCCCTGTGAATGGTGGATCTTCTGCTAGAAAAAACAGATGTATTGATAGATTTGCCCGAGAACAAATCAGTTACGAGTTAGGGCATAGCCGCATTGACATAGTTTCTGCGTACATTGGGGTCATAGGATGAGCAAGCCGTTCAATATGCAGCTTTTCCTATCGGGGCGACTCGTCGGGTCTCACTCAACCAGAAAACGCCACATCACACAAGCGAGCAAAATGCAAGAAGCAATCGCCGCTCGATGGGGTCTTCGTTCTCCATGGTCCTGGAAAGCAAAACATTTTCACTGGTTCCTAACTCGCGAGATCAGTCACCACGCCCCTGCAACCCAGTATTATTACCGCCTGACCGCAAAACTCATTTGCGAGCGACTTGGAAAAACCGAGGATTGGAAAAACCTTGCCGTGAACCTTTCGATAGACAAACCGGTAAAGCGAGGTCAAAACACGCTAGGCAGAAAGCCCGGCGTCAGCCAAAATAGGACAGAACCGGCTGAGGCTCCACAAAAGCCAGCTCCTAAAATTAGCCCCTTAAATTGCATTGGCTAATAAGTATATGCGAGCGGCCTTTAACTTGGATATTGCCCTGATGAAGCTTCACCCTAAAACCAAAGAACTCAATTTCAGCGCATTCCAAGCCAACAACAAAAAATCAAAGCTATTTATTATTTATCATCCGTCGAACGAGGCCTTATGAGCTAATGGATCTTAATGCCTTCAACATCAATTTAGGTGCAACAGAAGCCATTGCACTCGACGCGAAGAGCGAAATTTCGGCCGCATATGAATATGATACGACACTAGCCCTCGAGTCAATAATCAAAGAATATGCTTCCACCGGAGAGTCTCAAACTCTATCCTTTAGAAGTCTAGTATCTTGGATAAAAGTTGGTGAACGCGCTACTCATTATATACATCCTTACCCCGCTAAATTATTACCTCAAATAGCGCACTTTTTCCTTGCTGCAAGGGGTTATTTTGGAAAAGGCATAAAAGTACTCGATCCGTTTGGCGGAACCGGAACTGTTGCGCTAGAAACGCTATTATCTGGCAATGAAGCCTATTATTCCGACGCAAACCCACTTGCCAGACTTATAGCAAAGGTGAAAATAACAAGAATAGATCCTAGCGCCTTAACTTCTGAACTAGAGATCATAAAATTTAGCTACAAGCAGTCTCGAGCGAAGAAAGCTCCTGATGTAGTCAACCTAGAAAAGTGGTTTACCCCGGACGTAATACGTGGCTTGTCGAGATTAAAGTCTTCAATCGAAAAAATTGAAAACTTAGATATCAGAGATTTTTTTCTTGTCGTATTTTCTGCCACTGTCAGAAGATCTAGCAATGCTGACCCTAGGTTATCAGTTCCGGTTCAGAGAAAACCGTCCAACGTTAGAAAAAATGTTAGTGCCATTGAAATTTTTTCACAACAGGCAGAGTTAAGCATTCAGAGAATGAATGCGCTCATCAGTTTAAGCTCTGAGGATTTCAAATCACACAATGTCGGATTTGATGCTAGACAACTAAAAAAACCAGCACCTTGGAATAGTGAATCTCAGAAGCAGCTAGCGGAGGGCACTATAGATTTAATTATTACATCTCCCCCTTATGCTGGCGCACAAAAATACATAAGGGCTTCTAGCCTAAGTCTTGGATGGCTAGGAATGGCCGGTAGCGGCGATCTCAAAGGATTAGAGAATCAAAGCATAGGCCGAGAACATCTTCCTAAATCAGTATGGAGCACGTCATTCGTTTCTTCCGTTCCAGCTGCGAATGATTTAATCGTAAGAGTAAGGCAAAAAAACCCCCTACGAGCAGCCATCATAGCAACTTACATAAACGAGATGGAATCTTGCATTGCCGAAATGTCACGGGTGCTCGCCGAAAACGGTCATCTTGTTTTAATTATCGGCAATAATGAAGTTTGCGGCGAGATATTCTCGTCCTCTGAATATTTAACTACGATAGCCGAGAAGCATGAGTTAGTACCAGTATTGAAGGCCGTAGATGAGATAAAATCACGCGGGCTGATGACGAAAAGAAATAAAACCGCAGGCTTGATCTCTCGTGAATGGGTGATATTGTTTAAGAAAGTTTCAAGCAAGGACGTGAAATGAACAGCTACTTCTCGAGCAATACTGAGGAAACTGCAGGATTATTGAAACAACGTATCACAATACTGAACGAGAGGGCATGGGAGCATAAGCTAGATAACGATGCTATAAATCGATGGTTAGAAAACTTTACAGGGCGAACAGGTCTTGACCCGGAGACTGAGCGCATTCATGCACTGTATCTATTGTCGCAGTTCATGTATTTCGGCAGTAGGGAAATACGCGTACTCTTGCGCGCAATTTATAACGATCTATTTTTAGCACCATTAATTCAGGAAACAAGGCAAGCTCTCGGCAATACAAGAGATCTTGGTCAAATATCTCAAGCTCTAAACGTAGAAATCTCAAAAACACGTTTTCTTGGCGTAGGAAACCCCTCAGAAAGCGGCGTCCATCTTCTTTATTATTTCAGACAAGAAAACAGCCTCTCTAAACTGCAGTTCGCGGATAACGCACAAATCATAACCAGGGATCAAAAGACTCAACAAAGGGTCTTGCGATACTCTGAAATAGAACGTTACGTATTCGTCGACGACGTATGTGGGTCGGGCGAAACAGCTGTGCGATATTCAAATGATTTTCTGAAAGAAATGCTAAGTTTAAGTGACAAAGTTAAAATTTATTACTTTTGTTTATTTGCGAATGCTGACGGAATGAAGGTTGTAAGAGATGACAGCGCTTTCGGCAATAATTGCGGAGCGGTCTACGAGTTCGACAAGTCATACAAATGTGTGGACAACGACTCAAGATATTTTAAATCTACACCAAGCGGGATTGATCTAGCTTCAGCTAGAAAAGTCACGGATATATATGGCGAACTATTATGCCCGAGACATCCAAGAGGTTACTTAGATAGCCAGATGCTGTTAGGGTTTACTCACAACACACCAGATAATACGCTTCCTATAATCTGGATGGATTCGGAAAATCACGCAGGCGCAGCTTGGACCCCGGCATTTAGACGATATCCGAAGGTGTAAAATTATGCTAAACGAACTTGCACAACGTGACGACAACCCTTTTGATTTAACAAAGGCGTCCGACTTTTCTGACACACAAATATTCAACTACTGGGTAGATATCGTAGAAGAACATGGCGGCCTTTTAACTGTCCTTAATTTGAGGTCGGTCATGCCTATGTTGCTGTTAGGTGGAAAAGGAAGCGGTAAGACGCATTTGATGCGATATTGCTCTGCTCCAGTACAGTCTCTCAGACACGGTGGCAGCCTCAGCTCCGCTGTCAGCCAAGAAGGCTATTTGGGCATATATGTATCCGCTGACGGCCTAAATGTTGGTCGTTTTGCAGGGAAGGGGCAAACACAAGAAACTTGGACAGCAATATTTGGATATTACTTTGAACTATGGCTTACGCTAAATTTAATATCTATAATAATATTAAAGAATAAATCAGAACCACTCTTACTTGATGAGACTGCTTTCGCCAGAGAAGTCTCCGCCCTATTTGATCTTCCACCTCAGGACATACAAAGCTTAGATAGCCTATATACTTTTCTTGAGGAGAAATTACGTGGCGTCGATAGCATAGTTAACAACTCTGCTGTAACTAGAAGCTTGGCAGGCCTGGAAATAACTTTTTCACCTGGACGCCTTTGCTTCGGCATTCCACCTATCATTGCGAAGTATGAACAATCACTGAGCGAAGCAACGTTCGTCTATTTAATTGACGAAATAGAAAACCTTAGCGTAGAGCAACAAAAATTTTTAAACTCCCTCATTCGCTACCGCAAGGGTAATGCCACACTCAGAGTAGGCGCAAGATTATATGGAATTAAGACATATTCAACCGCGGGCTCTGGCGAACCCATAAAGCGCACTGCAGAATACGAAAGAGTTGAACTAGACAGTTTTTTACGTGGACATGAAAAAGAATACGCAAAGCTGGCAGAAGAACTGGTGGCAAAAAGACTTAATTCAGCTCACACAGGTGTTGTGGACTTTAAAGATGTCTCCAGCTTCTTTGAAGCAATCTCGCCTGCAAACTTTTATCAGGAGCTTACATCAAAACTCGCGAGCTCCAGACAAACGTCCGAAAATGATAGGCCTTATTTTGAAAAGCTGAAAGCGCACCTGAGTCAGGTCTTTGGCAGTAAATCCGAAGGTAAAGTCCAAGAAATAATTGATCTTTTGCGCACAAACGAATTTCCTCTTGTCGAGAAGCTAAACATACTGCAGCTTTATAAAAACTGGGGAACCCCCAAACAAATCCATGACGCCGCGCTTCAGATACACCAAGATTCGATTGAATTAATTAATAAATCTAAACCCTCAAAAGAGTACGTTCAAACTTTTGAACATTTTGATTCAGATCTACTCGCACAACTATTCAGGGACTATAGCCGCAAAATTCCATATGCGGGACTAGATACACTAATACACCTATCTCAAGGGGTGCCTCGCAATCTTTTAGGCGTATTGAAGCAGATTTATCGCAGGTCCCTCTTTGCAGGTGAGAAACCGTTTGCTGGCGGCACTATAAGCTTACAATCGCAGACTGAAGGAGTTATGGATAGCGCGGTTTGGTTCTGGGATGACGCTCAACCTGACAGTTACGGCACCGAAGTTAGAGATGCGGTGGAAAGATTAGCAATTTTATTAAGAACCATCAGATATAGTGATAAACCATCAGAGTGCGATTTATGTGCGTTTAGCGTGGATGAGTCGAAAATTTCTGAGCAGGCTCGACTAACTCTCGAACGAGCTGAAAACTGGTCGTATTTACTAAAAATAAGGGACGGAGCAAAAAACAAGAACACGCAAAGCGTCGACTCTAAGTTTCAGCTCAGCCCGATGTTAGCGCCAAAGTGGGGCCTGTCTGTTCACCGGAGAGGCACGCTTGAGATAAGGCCAGATCTTGCAAATTCGATATTTGACCATGCACACTCATCCAGCTTCGAAGCACTATTAAAGTCTCGGGTTTCGGCGATGTCTGCACCTGGCTTTTCCGCAAAGGCATCCTCTGACCAACAAGTACTATTCTAAAATGACCAATATCTCATACTTGTTAGATGCAAAGACACCCCTTGAATTTGATAAGGAGTGGGATCTCTTCTTTTCAGCTCTTAATGATAGCGAGCGAGTCACTGAAACATTTAGACAGATAAAAGCTGATAAAAAATATTGGCTTATAATACCAGAATACCAGTACACCGCAGCAGAAGAGCCGGCGGACGAATTAATTCTACGAACCGACAGCTTAAATGAAGCGGACCAAATAATAGAAACCATTGGCTCGGTATTAAATGAAAATAATAAACACTCAAAAATCTGCGTCGACATTACAGGTTTTATGCGGCCGCAAATTTTGTTCATCCTACGATACTTTAAAGCAAACAATATAAATACGTTCGACATGATTTATACCGAGCCTTTGCACTACACTCGAAAAGAAGATACAGATTTCACACTAGCGGACGTTACAGAAGTTCGGCAAGTTTCAGGCTTTGAAGGAATTCACAATGTTGACATGTCTAGAGAAGTATCAAACGATATACTTTTTTTAGGAATTGGGTACGATAGTGATCTCATGTCCAGAGTGTCTTTAGATAAAGATCGCGCTCGTCATCTTCAATTGCATAGTCTTCCATCTCTTAGCGCCGACATGTACCAAGAAAGTTTAATCCGATTAGATCGCGCCGGTTTACCCAATAACAAAAGTGATGATCAAGTATTCTTCAGCAGCGCCAACGATCCATTCTTCACCGCTACAGCTCTTTCTAAAGCACTTCAAAAGCTATGCCAAAACACGCCGCCTTCCAACTTATATCTAAGTCCATTAGCTACGAAGCCACAAGCTCTGGGATTTGGTCTTTTTTATCTAAAAGAACTAGACGGCGCACCAGCAAGTATTATTTTCCCGTTTTCTGAAAAGTACTCCAGAGAAACTAGTAAAGGCATAGGAAGGAGCTGGCTCTATCCGATTTTTTTGCAGTAAACCATCATCTAACATACTAGGCGCGGTGCGCACATACTCCGCCCCTAACTAGCCCTTAGCTTCGGTAACGCTTGTTCCGGGTCTACATCAAGGGTAAATTTAGGGATAGTATTTTTTCACACCCACAACAAATCCTTTTTAATCAGTTATTTACGCATTGATTCGACTCCTGGTGCCGCACCATACAAAACAAGCCCTCGCAGAAATGCGGGGGCTTTGTTGTTTCAGGGTGTTCACTTTTGTCCACTCCCTGAAAAAACCTGCTCGCGATGAGGCCGTCAAACCCATCGACAGTCCTTCGGCCAAGACAGGACAGCCTTCTCAGAACACCACGACCGGGCATCCTCAACCAAACAGCATCCTTTGCCAGTGATCCTCACCCACGATTGCAATTGAAGCACCCGCCTCCCGCAGCTCCACTGCCTTCATGATCTTCGTTCCATAGGTACTGTGCCGCCACTGCTCATTACCTACGCTGCCGACCACCAGGTAATGCACCTTCTTACTCACCCCGCCCCCAATCAAACCGCCACGCTCCTCCACCAATGCCTGACAATCTTTACGTGGCCCAAAAGCCATGACGCCTGTAAATACAAACATCCGGCCATCCCACACCAAATCAGGGGCTGGTGAGTTGAAGGGCAGGTCCGTTGGCGCAACGACAGCAGCGCCGCCAACCTTCGACCTCTCAATATCCACGCCGGAAAAACTACGCAGCACGTTAAGCAGCTCAAGAGACTCGTCCGGGTCCAGGGCATCGTCCTGAAGCATGGATGCCAAACGCGAATACAACAGATTGATCACCGGGTCATTCAGATGGACGAGATTACTCTCCAACCATCGCTTGAGAAAAATAGCTTCGCTCGTGTTCACGACACCGTCCGCCGTAATCCCAGCCGCCAGCCCCAACAAGGCATCGGCTGCGCGCCGATCGATGCGTGTGCGGTGCAAGAATTTGCTGTTTTCGAACTCGCTGTGTAGGTCCATTACGGTGGCTCCTTTGGGTGCGTCTTGGCTCGATACGGAAGCAATGCTGGCTAAGGGAGTGTTGTATTAAAACGTAGCATTACCGCGCACGGTTCCTAATTTTTTGATCAAGGAAATAAATCTGTCCCCTTTTCTCTTTGCGCTTTGCCGGACAGAGGTCCAAGTGCAACTTAATCTAACCGGCGTGCTCATTCCCGCAAGACGCATTCATCATGGACATGCAGTCTCGCCAGCATCCCGCCACGATTGCTCTCGACCCAATCGCCCGCTACTCTCCAACTGTCGCTGCCAATTCAGCGACCGGGCCTGAGAACCCGAGTAAGATGCAGGCGCTCCAGCGCCCTGACCACGTTTGCGGCGTTTTTTTATGTCCGCATTCCGTGTAATGGCGGCTGTGTGTGGGAGACCTTCGGGTCTGCCGGGTTCCTGTATCTCCGGTTTCTCAGCCTGCGCACAGCTGCCACCCATTCGCCTGAGAACGAACGTGGCGGCTCTCACTTGATATGGGAGCTTTACCGATGCATGCCATGGATTCGCTGCAGTCTTGCCTCATTTCCTTTTCAACTGTCACCCACTGCCAACGGCCCAACGGGGGTGCGCAATGACTCATCCCAAAGACCTCAGAACCCCAGGCCTAACCCCCTTCTCCTTCCACTCCGACCGCCCACTCTTTCGCATCGCCAGCGGTGTTCCCATCGGTGAAGCATTGTCCCATGCCTCCGATCTGCTCCACGTTGCCAAACTGCTGGCCGAAGACGCAGCGATGATTCGCAGCACTGACCGTTACGCCTGGGCATCGTGTTATTTGCAGGATATGAGCAAGGCGGTAATCGACGATGTGGTGAAAGTGCTGGAAGCACCGGGAAACATCTCCTTCTAAACCAGTAAACCCTGCAACGCTGCTCGATTGATGAGAGCAGCATTGCACGGGTATGGACTGTGAGGAACCAAGTTAAATCGCCTGCAAATCTCGCAAAGCCTCGGGGTGCTGAGTCGCGACGCGCAACAATGTCTGTGCCGCTCCCGTTGGTTGCCGACGTCCCTGTTCCCAGTCCTGTAATGTTCTTAGGCTGACTCCCAGCAGCTTAGCGAATGCGCTTTGAGAGCCCCCACTTTCGCTCTCGCTTCAGCAGCAACCGACAAAGGCATCTCTGTTACACGAGCTGCTTTGCCAGCTTTCATCTGTCGAACAAGACACGCTCATCAGATCAGTAAAAAAGATGCGCTTTGCAGCCATAACAGCAAGGCTCGCGACAAAAGTCCCGCTACCCCTCATCCAACCCGATTTTTCGTCGACACCTTCAAATGACAGCCCCACCCGTCCCAAGGCTCCGCTGCCGCTCGACTACACTTGCCCAGACATCCCGCTCCAAGAGCAATCGACAATGAAGATCCGCACCAAAATCATAGCGTCGGGGTTGGTCAGTCTTTTCTTTGCCCTTTTGCTCGGCGGTATCGGGTTGTGGGGTTATCACTCCATGACCGAGTCTCTGGTGGAGAACGAGACCAGCATTTCCGCCATGCGCAAGCACATGGAGGCGGACATGATGCACGATGCCATTCGTGCCGATGTCTTGGCTGCGTTGGTGACAACGCCTGGGGATGTTCAGGAAGCCAAGGAAGTGCAGGAGGCTTTTGACGAGCATTCGCAACGAATGCGCAAGGTGATTGCCGAAAACGCCGAGGCGAAGTTGCCGGAGGAAGTCGCCAAGGCCATCGTCGAATTGAAACCACAAGCCGATACCTATATCGATAAAGCCAAGCAAGTGATCGGCAAGGTGCTGGGTGGCGCCAAGGACGTGCAAGCGCTGCGGGCGGAGTTCAACGCAGCGTTTTCGGCATTGGAGGAACGCAACGAAGCCGTGAGCGAGCTGATCGAAAACCAGGCCCAAGCCTCTCGCGAGAACCAGGATGACAGCATCCAGTCTTCGGGACGCTGGTTAATCGTGACGTTACTGGCCACCTGTGTGGCCCTGATACTGTTGTCCTGGCGCTTGCTCAAGGCTGTGCTCACACCGTTGAACAATATCATCCTCAACACCCAGGCGATTTCCCAAGGTGATCTGCAACGGTCCATGGGGACGCATGGCAAGGATGAGCTGGGTCAATTGCAGAGCGTCATTGAACAGATGCAAGCCAACCTGCGGCAGATGATCGCCACGATCCGCAGCCAGAGTGACGAACTGCACGGCACATCCCGTACCTTGGACGACACCGCCCGGCAGATCGTGTCCAGCGCCGATCAACAGGCCCAAAGCGCGACCAGCATGGCGGCGAGCATGGAGCAGATGATGGCGAACATCAGTCAGATCCATCAGCACGCCGACAGCGCGCGAACGATTTCGGCGCAGTCCGAACAACTGGCAAGCAGCGGCGGGCAAGTGATTCTCGGGGTGGTGGAAGGCATGAGCCGCATCGCCGAGGTGGTCAATCAGTCCTCCACGAAGATCACGGCGCTGGACGCTTCGTCCGAAGACATTCATTCCATCATTCAGGTGATCAAGAGCATCGCGGAGCAAACCAACCTGCTGGCGCTCAACGCCGCCATCGAGGCCGCCCGCGCCGGAGAGGCAGGTCGGGGTTTTGCCGTGGTCGCTGATGAAGTGCGCAACCTGGCGGCGCGTACCACCCAGTCCACCCAGGAAATCACCGCGATGATCGAACGCATCCAGACCAGTGCCCGGGATGCCGTGTCGAACATGCAGGCTTGCGTCAGCCGCGTGGACGAAGGGGTGAACCTCGCCCAGCAGGCCGGGGTGTCCATCAGCGAAATCCGCACTGGCGCCCGTCATGCCGCCGAAGTGGTCGAGGAAATATCCCAGACGATTGCTGAACAATCGAAGGCCAGTGATGAGATGGCTCAGCGGGTAGAGTCGATTGCCGCCCAGTCGCGGGAAAACACGCTCTCTATTCACCATCTACAGCAAACCGCCAATAAACTGAACACTGCGGCAGGGTCGATGCAGTCTTCGGTGCAGCAGTTCAAGATCTAAGTTCTATTTGTGGCGAGGTATTTTGCTCCCGCTTGGGGGCGACGTCGCCGCGCAACCCAGCGGGAGCAAGCTACCTCGCCACGAAGCTGATTCTGCTAGAGCTTCAATTTTCAAATCAGACCTGACTCACCTCGAACACAAACGAAATCTCCCGCTTCTGGGCGCTCCAGACATAGCGGATATGCTTGCCCTGCACCGGAATCGAAACCGCCGGCGGGCGAAATGCAGCGACGCATTCGTGACCAGGCAGACGGACGCTGTTGTAGAGCAGGCCCCAGGATAATGTTTCACGCAGTTGCCGGGCGAATACCTGGGACGGGCCGTAAGCGGTGGGGTCCGGATCGTGGAGGTGGGGGTAGTCGTGGCGGATGTCGTGCAAGGGCTTGATGACCTGGTTGACGTAGGTGCGCATGGTCAACTCCAGGTCCGGCTCATTGGTCGCCCCGAGAAAGCGCGCCTGGTGATAGCAGGTTTCGGCGATAGCGGCTTCCTGGCTGCTGGCGGCATAGTAGACGCCGAAGGTACCGTCGCTGAAGCGGCTGCTTTTGCCGATATGCGTGAACGCCGCCATTACCGGCGAGGAGCCTGGCCCGGAAACCCGGTCTTCGGGACGGACCCGTGACAGCACACCGGCCTCTTCCATCAATCGATCGTTGGTCAGCGCTTCCAGGGCATAGGCCGTGGGCAGATCCTCGGGATCGAGTACATCTTCGAACAGCGTAATCGGCGGGAAGCTGCTGTTGACGATCCGATAGGCACGCTTCCATTGCGGGTCCGTCAGAGGTGGCGCCATCAGCCGCGTACTCCGTCGAGATAGCGCCGAACATCGGCGATATCCACCACCCGTCCGGCCAGCATGTAGGACAGCGCCGATTGGCCGTTGAAGGGCGCAGCGGTATTGGGGCTGCTGACCCATTGATAGGCCCGGTCCCGGCTGTTGCTGAAGATGATGCTCAGCGCCTTGTGAATGCCCATGAGGTAGGAGATGCGCTCAAGGGTGTCGCGAGGCAACCTGACGTTGGTGGGCAATTGTTTGTACTTGTAGAAGGTGGTGTTCCCGACCTTGCCCAGCAGTGTGCGCTGTTGCTCGACACTGCAGCCCCACAGCTCCATGAGGTTGAAGAAAAACTTCAACGCGATTCGACCCGCGTCCGGGGAATCCAGTTGTTGCTGTGCGTTGAGGGTGATGGAGGAAGTAGCCATGAGATCTGGGCTCCTTTTGCAAGTGATGCGTAGAGGATAATACACATGTGGATATAAATTAAGTTTTAATTCGCAAATGAATTATCAAGACTGAGATCAAGCCCGGGTCCACCAGGCTTTGTCACTTATCCGTCTGGCATCAGCCCTGACAAAAAGAATTACACAAGCCAACACCCGCCAAACCAGCAAAAAAACAAAATCCCACTTAAGCTCCAACCAGCACCTACCAGAGCTTTTCACCACAAAACCGCGACAACCGTGGCAAGCTGCACGATGATAGCCACATGCACAGCCTGACCCGGGCCAGGTGCACAACAATAGCGAGCCCACTTAAGCAGAGGGCATTACCTCATGGATAGCAGAACCCTACGCAACCTCATGCGCATCGTGCAGACCGGCTCGTTGTCGGCGGCGGCGGAACATTCGTGTCTCACGGTGCAGGCATTGGCGGCGCAGTTGAACAAGGTCGAGGAGCAATTCGGCTTCCGGTTGTTCAGGCGTTCGAACAAGGGCCTGACGTTGACGAGCCAAGGCTCGGAACTGACCCCTTTCATGGATCAGGTGCTTGTCGCCACACGGCAGCTTGAAGAAAAAGTCACGGCGTTGAAGAAGCCCCGGCAGCGCACGCTGAAAATGGCGCTCAATACCACCCTGCCGGCGGAGTTCAACCGGCGGATGATCGATCGGTTGATAGCCGTCTTCCCCCAATATCAGCTGGAATTCAGTTACGCCGAATCGATGGAGAACCTGAGCAAACTCAAGAATGAAGATTTTGACCTGGCCATCCTGATCGGGGCGCAGCAGAGCGGCTTTTCCAGCATCACCATGCCTGATGTGCAGGTGCGGGTGGTGGGCGCCCATTGCGGCAATGAGGGGGATTCCCTTGATTTGCTCGGAGACAGGTTTCAGGTACGTCCCGCAGAAGAATGTCCGTATTCCCACAGCTTCCTGCGTTTTCTCGATGCAGGGCTGAGCGAATATGGCTCAAGTCAGCGAATGGTGTATTCCTGCAGCGAAACGCTGACGTTGTCGTTGATTACCCAACTCGATGGGCTGGGGCTGGTATCCCGGGATGCGGCATTGCGCAACGGCTTGACGATTTTCCCGGACTTCGAGGACCATCTCGAGGTACGCCTGGCGGTGAATAATCCCGAACTGTCCGGTCAGGCGCTGAACGATGTGGTGGACATGGCGTTACAAGAACGAACCGAGCGCGATATACGCCGCCGTACCCACCGCCACACTGAGAAACAGGTTACGGCTGAAATACGCACATAGCAGCGTGGGAATCGCGGCGTAGAACTCCGGACGGTCGAGTTGTATCTGCTGATCCTTGATCAATAACGGGGTGAGGCTGATGGCAGCGACGATCGCCACCGGCAGATATTCCAGGGCACGGGCAATGAAGGGCGGCCAGTGTTCCGTGTTGACCTGCAACGGCAAGGCACGGGGCAGGAAAGTCACGGCCATCATCAGAACCACCACCAGGATCAGGAACGTTTGGTCAGGCATACGCCCACTCCGCAGCCAACGAACGTGGCGATAAAGACATTGAATGGCGAACTGCCCAACAGGCTCAACACGCCCATGCAGACGACGGCCGCCAGGGCTGCGATCAGCTTGTTACGGGTATTGCACAGCGAAACCAGCACGTACAGCATCATCGCGGTCAAGGCATAGTCGAGCTGATACTTGATCAGGTGTGCCGCGTATTGCGCACACACGGCGCCCAACAGGCCGCCGAGCACCCAGGACGTATGGCAGAACAGGTTGAAGCCAATCAGATAGCGCACACTCACCGGCGCCCCGCTGCCCAGCTTGACGCTGTGGAAAGCGAACGACTCGTCCGTAAGGCCGGACGCATAGCACCAACGCTCGAAACGACTGAGCCCCAGCGCACGCAAGGCCTTGGCCATGTAGACCGACATCAGCATGTGTCGCGCATTGATCAGGAATGTAGTAAGCACGATGGTGGTCAGCGACGCCCCGCTGGAAATCAATGCCAGCGCCGCGAACTGCGACGCGCCCGCGTAGACGAACAGGCACATCGCTACCGGCAGCCACAAGGGCAACCCGGCATTGACCGCCATCAGACCGAACACAAACGAAACCGTAAAATAACCCGCTACCACCGGACTGGCTTCGGCGAAGGTACGCGAGGCTTGTGGTTCGACCACCAGCGGCTGGCTGGAAGTCTTGCTCATAGATCCCTCTCGAAAGTGATTTCACCCCGGGGTTCACAGAACCCCTGGGCTGCCCAAAAACGCTTGCCGGCCAGATTAGCATCGTCGACGAACAGGAACATGCGCAGCACGCCCACCCGTTTCATGTCGGCGGATGCCGCTTCCACCAGGCGCTGGCCCAACCCCTGGGTGCGGTGCCCTGGGCTGACCGCCAAGTGATTGATGGTGCCACGGGTACCGAGCATGCCGCCAATCACCGCGCCCACCACAAAGCCACTGGTGTCGATAGCCAGGTACGCCGTGGTGGTTTCCTGCAATAACACCCCCCGCAGGAACCGGGCATCCTGCCACTCGCAGAACGACACTTCGTCGAAACCGCGAAAAAACTGCTCCATGCGCTCGGCATCCCTGACCATCGCCCGGCGCACCAGCACCTGCTGCTCCGGGTCTTCCATGGGTACCAGCTGTTCAGCGAACAATGTCAAAAGCGGTCCCGGGCCGCGAGAAGGAAATCGCCAGGATCTGCCTGAACGCCATTTCATGGCTGTGGACATTACGAGCCGGGGTCACGTAGTGGCGCATGTCACGATCGAGGAAGAATGTCGTATCGAGGATGTCCTCGTAGGTAATCGCCGCCAGTTGTTCTTCCTGTGCGGTATACAACCGGCTCTCGGCGCCGGCCACATTATGACGGCCCCAGAAGTGCACACCGCTGAACGGATACCCGTCGCAGTGAATCCCTTCAGGCGTGATTTCCAGTTGTTTGCCCGGCTTGATCTCGATGCGGATCTGATGGATCTGGCACTGCCAGATTTCATCATGCAGTTCCTGCGGCAGGACGTTCTTGTACACCTCGAAATCCGTGTCGATCAGACTGCGCATCACCGGGGAGTTGATCACTTCGTTGGAGAAGTCTTGGAAGTGTCGCTCCAGTCCACCCACATAGCTGTTGTTGGCCTTGGACTGGATATAGGCCCGGTGTTCGAGCTGCTTGAGCTCGCGGGTCTGGGGGTTGTATTCGAAGTCGCTGTAACGGCGAAAACGCATGCCTGACTCGGCCTGGCCGTAGTAGCTGTCAGGTTCCATGTTGTCCCAGCTTTTGGTCAGCCGGACAAAATCGCCGAAATGACCGTAGAGATTGAAGTCTCCACCACGGACGTTAACGTATTTGTCACGTCGTAGCGCTTCGCCCACTTCCCTGTTCAGAACGATCATTTTTATTAGGTCTCCACTGCATTGAGCGGCCTAATCTAGTAGGTGCAGAATTTCCGTCCATGAAAAAGAATTTGAATCACCTCAAGGCACGCTTGAAGCGAAGGGTGAAGAGCCTCTAGCACGACTTTTTTCGGGAAAACAGTCGATTACAGTAATATTTCTGGCGCCAGAAGCCAAAAACCCCCGAATTCGAATTCGAGGGTTTTTTGGCTCAGATAACGCGATCAGGCATCAGAAGACATTGATCGGGTAATCCACGAACACTCGCAGTTCGTTGCCGCTGACGTTGTACTCGCTGGATTTCTGCGAAACACGCAGGACAGAACTGCGCAACCTCACGCTGAGATCCTTGGCCGGACCGTTCTGGACCACGTACTTGAGCTGATTGAAGATTTCGCGCTCAGTGCCACCTTCACTGGTGGAGGTGGTGATGTTATCGCCACGCACGTAAGCGACGTTATAGGTCAGGCCGGGAACGCCGAATGAGGTGAAATCCAGGCCGTAGCCCAGTTGCCAGCTGCGTTCGTCTTCCGCGTTGAAGTCGGACCAGTAGGAGTTGGCCAGGTAGATAGTGTTACCGCCGTCCCCCACCCGATTCTGTCCGCGCTGATAGCCACCATAGGCGTAGCCCAGGTTGCTGTCGCCGGTGCTGCGCTGGTGAGCGAGGGTGAAGCTGTGCGGCCCGGTGGCGAAGGTGGCGGCCAGGCTCCAGATCTTGTTGTCGTCGCCAGTGACGTTGTTCTCACGAACGTAGTCGTTGTCCAGCTTGGTGCGGTAGCCGTTGAAGTCCAGCGTCAGGGACTGATCCTTGGCCAGCGGGAACACATAGTTAGCGTTGACGTATTGCTTCTTCAGCACATCTTCGACATCCGAGGCGTAGAGCGAAGCCTTGAACTGCTCGGTGAACTGATAGCTGCCGCCCAATACGTTGATCGACTTCAGCCCACCGCTGTCGCGACCTTCGGCGCTCTTGCGCGATTCGGCGGTGAAACGGCCGGCGTTCAGTTCCAGGCCCTTGATCTCCTTGGACGTGATCAGCGTGCCGGTATAGCTTTCCGGCAGCAGCCGCGAGTTGTCGTAGTTCAACACCGGCAAGGCTGGCATCTGGTCACCATAGGCCAATACCGTGTTGGAAACGCGGAACTTCACTGCTGCACCGAACCTGGAAAGGTCATCCGCCGCGTTGCCGCTATCGCCTTGCTTGAAGAAGTCGATGCCGCCCGCGCCGCTGCGGCCTTTGCCGCCATCCAGACGCAACGCGTACAGGCCAAAGGCGTCCACCCCTACACCGACGGTGCCTTGGGTGAAGCCGGATGAGAACGTACCGATAGCCGCCTGGCCCCATTCGGCCTTGTCCTGGTTGCCGTCTTTGTAGTCACGGTTGATATAGGCGTTGCGCAACAGCACTTTCAGGCTGCTGTCTTCAACGAATCCCTTGGACTCGGACTGGTCGCTGGCCATGGCGTGTGTCGTGCTCAAAATCCCCAGTGCGATCAAACCGATGCGCGTATTCAACATGATTGTTTTCCTTGTATGGGTTGATACGCACTGCGACCGGCAGCCGAAATGGCGCTTTCTGCGCTCTTTTTCGGACTCTTGCCCCTGAAATAATGAAAAGGCCCGCCCACGAGTGATCGTGTCGGGCCTTTTTATTATTTAAGAGTCATGGCTGTTAGCCACAGGCGTAGGACGAATCCTAGCCGTGTCTTCAAGATTGTGTCAATTTCGTGAATCGTCTTTGATCAGGCAAAAAACATCTAAGAATCCGAACATCCATCAAGACTGCAGACCGGTGCCGGAGAAGAGGCCTGCACCGGCAAGGACAGATTCAACCACTCGGCGAACGCCTCGGGCTTGCCAAGCCAGGGACCGATGTCCACCCGCGTGAACTGCCCATTCTGTTGCAGGGCCAGGGTTGGAAAGCCCTGGCCGCCGACCTTGGCCAGCAAGGCACGACTGACCTTGATATGGGTGTCTACATCGACACCGGTAAACGCCGACTGGAATGCCTCGGCTTCAAGCCCGATGGTCTGGGCCAACTCCAGCAGCACCATTTCATCGGCAATTCTCCGGCCTTCGACATAGTGTGCGGTTTGCAGGCGCCCCAGCAGATCCAGGCCCCGACCGCCCAGCCGTTCGGCAGCGAGAATCGCCGCGATGGGTGGCGCCGAGTCGAACACCGCACGCTCGTCCCGCAACAATCCCTCGAAATAGGCCTCACCAAACGGTTGCCCGGTGTATTCGGCGATCCGCCGGTCATGGGGCATCACGTAATTGCGTAACTGGGGTGAGACCAATTGGCGATTGGCGCCGGTCATCATACCACCGCCATGGGCGATCACCGGCAGCACCGCACGGGCAGCTTGCACCAGCGGTTTGGCGCCGTAGCACCAGCCGCACAGCGGGTCATAGATGTAATGAAGAGTGGTCATGGAAACTCCGCTGCCGTAAGGACTGATAACGGCAGCGTAGCTTCAGGAATGCCGCGGAAAAACGTCGGAATGGCTTTCAGTCTGTTTCTTGAATCGGTCGAATCCCGTTCCCCTGTGAGAGCGAGCCTGCTCGCGATAGCGATGGATCAGTTACATCGATGCCAGCCGGTACACCGCTATCGCGAGCAGGCTCGCTCCCACAGGGGCTGTTTCAGTCTCTGGTCCGTGCACACAAAAAAAGCGCTGCCATCCCGGCCAGCGCTTCTTATCAATCCGTCGAATTCTTATCCCTGCATGACATCCCACAACGCTTCCAGCTCCGCCTCGCTGAACAGTCCAGCGGGGTAGCGCTCCATGATCAACCGACGCGGATCAGGCTCTCTGATCTGACGCGTTCCGTTGGACTTCAACCACTGCGCCAGGGCTTGAAGCGACTCACCATTAACGGTCAAGGGATGGCATGTGCGCTCGCTTATCATATTCATTCCAGCGCCCTCTCCTGGTTGATGAGCGGCCAATTTATCCAAGGTTTATTACAAAACAACTCAGCTCCGCTCTTCGGAGCTGCCGGGATGCAGATACAAGAGCTATGCCAATGTATCCGGCGTCGGCATTAAACAAGCGCAAAAAAGCCCGCACCCCAATCGGGCTGCGGGCTCGCTTGAATGGATCCAAAACCGCCGACCCAGGGCCGACGCAATCGATATCACTTGGCTGTTACATCGCCACTCATTTTGTGTACGGCGCCGGTTGCTGTTGAGTAAGGCAATGGATATTCCCACCCCCCAGTAACAGTTCGCGACCCGGAACCATGACCACTTCGTGTTCTGGGAACAGGTTCTGCAGAATCTCCCTGGCCGTGGCATCCAGCGGATCGTCGAAGCTTGGCGCGATGATGCCGCCATTGACGATCAGGAAGTTGACGTAGGAACCGGCCAGTCGCACGCTCGGATTGCGTTCCTGGGAACCTTCCACCGCGTCCACGCCGGCGCATTCCGCCTCGGTGGCATACATCGGCCCCGGAATTGGCATTTTATGCACGATGAACGAGCGCCCTTTGGCGTCGGTGTTGTTTTGCAACACCTCCATCGCGGCGTGGCAGCGTGCGTAATTCGGGTCCTGTGGATCGTCGGTCCAGGCAAGCAGAACTTCGCCAGGACGCACGTAGCAGCAGAAGTTATCCACATGGCCGTCGGTTTCGTCATTGAACAAGCCGTCCGGCAGCCAGATGACCTTGTCCACCGCCAGTTGGGCACTGAGCACCGCCTCGATTTCCTCGCGACTCAAGTGCGGGTTACGGTTGCGATTGAGCAGGCATTCCTCGGTAGTGATCACGGTGCCTTCGCCATCGACGTGGATGGAACCACCCTCGAGCACGAAACCTTCAGTGCGGTAACGCGGGCTGCGCTCGATCTCGAGGATCTTGCTGGCTATTTGCGAGTCCCGGTTCCACGGTGAATACAGGCCGCCGTCAAAACCGCCCCAGGCGTTGAAGTCCCAGTCGACACCGCGTACCTCGCCATTGTCATTGATGACGAACGTCGGGCCGGTATCCCGGACCCAGGCGTCGTCGCTGGACATTTCCACCAGACGGACATTCGGTACGTCGAGGCGCGCCCGGGCGTTTTCATATTGAGCCGCAGACACCGCCACGGTCACCGGTTCGAAACGGGCGATGGCCTTGGCGACCGCTGTGTGGGCAGCCTGCGCAGGCTTGCCGCCCAAGCGCCAGTTGTCCGGGCGCTCGGGCCAGATCATCCAGACCTGGGTCTGGGTTGCCCACTCGGCAGGCATGTAGAAACCATCCGCGCGGGGAGTGCTGTGCAACGTTGTCATGAATCAGGACTCCAGTGAGCCATCGAGGGTTTTGATCGCTCCGTACAGGTTCGGACGGCGATCCCGGAAAATGCCCCAGGCACTGCGCATGCGCTCCAGCTCATCGAGATCGAAGCTGTGCACCAATACACCTTCTTCGGTTTCGTTCAGTTCCTGGACTTTTTCGCCAAACTGATTGGCGATGAACGACGAGCCATAGAAGGTAATGTCGTAACCGTCCTGTTCCTCGTTGCCAATACGGTTACTGACCACCAGCGGCATCACATTGGCGCCGGCATGACCTTGTTGCACGCGCTGCCAGTGATCACGGGATGCAATGGACTTGTCGTGCGGTTCGCTGCCGATGGCGGTCGGGTAGAACAGTATTTCCGCGCCCTGCAACGCCATGCTGCGGGCACATTCGGGAAACCACTGGTCCCAACAGATGCCCACGCCAATCTTCGCATAACGGGTATTCCAGACCTTGAAGCCGGTATCACCCGGGTTGAAGTAATACTTCTCATGGTAGCCCGGACCGTCCGGAATGTGACTCTTGCGGTACACACCCAGGTTACGACCATCGGCGTCGATGATTGCAATGCTGTTGAAACGCGCACGTCCGGCCAGCTCGAAGAAGCTGATCGGCAGCACGACCTGCAGCTCTTTCGCCAGCTTCTGGAAATGCCTGATGGCTACGTTCTCTTCAACCGAGGTCGCCAGCAGCAGGTAGTCCGGGTTCGTCTTCTGGCAGAAGTACGGAGTCTCGAACAATTCCTGGATCAGGATGATCTGGGCGCCTTTGGCTGCGGCCTCGCGAACCCGATTTTCAGCGGTCTCGATGTTGGCTTCGAGGTCCCAGGAACAGGCCATCTGGGTGGCGGCAACGGTAACGATACGGCTCATGAATCATCTCCGGGCGATGCAGCGGATGACAAAGAGGATAACGGCGGGCCCGAAGCAACCATGGCGTCGGGCAACGAAGACTTTATAACCGATAAAAATCGAGCTTTAAAGTTAAAAAATTATTTTAGGCAAAAAAAATCGCGAATATCACCGATAAAAATCGAAATATTCGCGATCAAATGGAGAATCGAGTCTCCAGGAAAACATCAGCCTCGGGTCAGAGTCCTTCGTCCAGCACCTTTGAAAGCATATCGACGAAGAAATCCACGCTTTGACGCGTCGTCATCATCGGTGGCTTGATTTTGAGGATGTTCAGATAGTCGCCAGTGGGCTGCATGAAGATGCCCAGCTCCCGAAGACGGTTGCACAGCGTCGCGGTTTCTTCGGTGGCGGGCTCCAGTGTGTCGCGATTACGGACCAACTCCAGGCCCAGATAGAACCCGGAACCGTGCACCGCGCCGACCAATGGGTATCGGTCCATCAAGGCTTGCAGCCGTGCCTTGAAATGACCGCCTACCACCCGGGCGTTTTCCCAGAGCCCTTCTTCCTCCATGACATCCAGCACCGCGATGCCGATCTGGCAACTGACCGGGCTGCCGCCGGACGACGAGAAGAAATAACCCTCGGCTTCCAACGCCTCGGCGATTTCCCGGCGGGTGATGACCGCGCCCAGCGGCTGGCCGTTCCCCATGCCCTTGGCCATGGTGATGATATCCGGCACCACGCCTTGCTCTTCGAAGCCCCAGAAAAACTCGCCCATGCGCCCGTAGCCAACTTGCACTTCATCAGCGATACACACGCCGCCGCGTTCGCGCACCAGCCCATAGACCTGTTTCAAATAACCAGGTGGCAGTGCGATACCGCCGGCATTGCCGTAAACCGGTTCGCAGATGAAACCGGCGAGTTGGCGTTTCTGCTCGGCAATTTTCGCCAGGTTGTGCTCGACACTGCGCACATAGTCCGGCGCGCTGTCGGGGCCACGGAATTCACCGCGATAAGTATTGGGCGCGGTCACCGGGTGCACCCAGTCCGGACGGCTGCTCAAGGCCTTGGGGTTGTCGGCGATGGACGTCGAGACCGCATCCGCCGCCACCGACCAACCGTGGTAGGCCTCCAGCACACTGAGCATGTCCCGCCCGCCGCTGTAGGCCCAGGCCAGGCGGATCGCCAGGTCGTTGGCCTCGGTGCCGCTGTTGACCAGGAACACCCGATCCATGTTTGACGGCGCCAGTGACAATAACCGTTCGGAAAATTCGGCAATCGCCGCGTAGTGGAAACGGGAGTTGGTATTGAGCAACGACCACTGCCGGGCAGCCACGGCCGCCATGCGTGGATGACCGTGCCCCAACACCGCGACGTTATTGAGCATGTCGAGGTAGGAGCGCCCCTGCATGTCGATCAGGTGGTTGCGCCAGCCACGCTCGATACGCGGCGGGTCGACGTAATAATGTTTCTGGGTACGGGCGAAGCTCGCATCGCGACGGGCCAGCAATGTCTTGGCGTCGACTTCCTCCTCGGCATCACAAGCCAGCCCGAGCAATACCGCCGGTGAAGGACACAATGCCTGCCAGGCCGGGGCTGCGGACGGGGTACAGAACAACGGAGGATTCAGGTGCGCGCCCCGGCATAGCTGCACCCGCAACGGGCCAGCCACTTCGCCCAAAACCTGTCCCTTGACCAGCGCGGCCCCGGCATGCAGCGGCGACGACACGCCCCACAGCCGAATGCTCAACTGCGAACTGTCCAGTTGCAGCATACCGTCGGCGGTCTTGTGCAATACCCCGGCGAACGGCGACTCGAGCGGCGTGCCGTGAGGTACATGCAGCTCCACATGCAGCGGGCAGGTATCAGGCTCCACGGCACTGTCCGGCCGGGTGCGTGACAACCGGTATTGGCCGTAACGACTGGCGGCCAATCCGTGAACGGCGGCGGCCTCGCTCAGCAGACGCTGATCGATACCTGGCCGCTCCCAGTTGCCGGCCTCGAAATGCGGGCTCAGCACCCCCAGGTCGATCAGAGCGAACTCACGGCCGACCAGGGTCGGCAACAGCGGTACGAAGCCTTCGCTGGCGATCGGTGGCAGGCTCTGGCCCACGGCGCTCAGGATTGCCGCCTCCATCAGTTCGAACGGCACCGAGTGGGCAACCCGGAAGATTTCCCATTCGTGCTCCAGATTGGCGCGGCTGTAGGCGTTGTCCGGGTCGATGGACACCTGTTGTTCGCCACTGAGCACCAGCACGGCGGCACGCGCCACAATCAGCGGCCAGAGCGCCAGCAGCTCCTCACGCTGCAACGGGTTCGTCGCGTGATAAGCCTGGATCGCCGGCAGGATGAAGAACGGATCGCCATTGGCGTGATGCAACAACGCCGCACAAGTCACCGACAGCTCGGTGATGCGCCAGGTGCGGACCAGGTCGCCAAAATCGATGACGCCTTGCAATTGCCACTGTCGCTGGGCATCGCGCTGCCAGACGACATTGTCATCGGTCAGGTCCATGTGGATGGCTTGCACCGGCAGATGGGACTTGAGCGGATGCAGGCGGCGCTCGGCCTGTTGCGCAACCTCGGCGACCAGGCCGCGTCGTTGATCGTCCCGGATGACCGGCAGCAGATGGCCGATCAGCGCATCGGCATGGCGGGCATCCCATTGCAGGGTACGCTCCAGGCCCGGATGGTCGAATGCGGCCAGGACCAGGTCGACTTCCGCACACAAGCGCCCCAGGCCACTCACCAGCTCCAGGCCCAGATGCTTGAGTTGGGTCAGGGGCTGGCCGTCGATGTATTCCAGCAACCTTACGTGAACCGCCTGTCCGTCAACGTCGAGCGTCAACAGGTCCTGGCCGTTACTGGCCACGATCACCCGTGGCACTTTTACCGTGCCGTGGCTGGCCAGTTGCCCGAGCGCCGCATGTTGGGCCTGGAGCTCTTGGACAGCGTAGTCACCATGGCAAATTTTCAACACAAATCGCCCGCGATCGCTGTCGACCCGGTAGTTGAGATCTTGCTGGCTGCCAAGGGGTCGCAAGTCGCCGCTGAGGCCGTAGTTCAAGCGCAGCAGCACCAACGCCTGCTCGGCGCTGATCTGTGGACTGGGCAAACTGGCACGATGAACCAACGTAGCGAGTGGCATACAACGACCCCTGATGTAGTTTTTATTGAACACCTATCACGCCATTGAGCCGAAGAATAAGCAACCCCTCTTTGTTGGAAGAGGACATTTGCACGTCTTCTGCGGACTGACGGATGCCTTTGGCCAGTATCCTCATCCTGGGTTGACCTGCCGATTCGGGGACATCCCCGAATATCCCGCTTGCACCGTCATCCGCATGCCGACAAGCTATGCTCCATATTTTGTCGTCTCATGGAAAAAAGGCTTAACCGGATGCGCATTCTCATCACTGGCGGTGCCGGTTTCATCGGCTCGGCCCTCGTACGGCATTTGATCCTTGATACCGAACACCAGCTCCTGAACCTCGATAAGTTGACGTACGCTGGCAATCTCGAATCGCTGAGCAGCGTCGATCACGACAGTCGTTATGAGTTCGTACAAGCCGATATCGTCGATCAAGCCACCGTCAGTGCAGTGCTGGCGCGGTTCAAGCCCGATGCGATCATGCATCTGGCAGCGGAGTCCCATGTGGATCGCTCCATTGATGGCCCGGCGGACTTCATCCAGACCAATATCGTGGGCACCTACAGCCTTCTGGAAGCTACCCGTGCCTACTGGCAGGCCCTGCCGGAACCGCAGAAACAGGCGTTTCGTTTCCACCATATCTCCACTGACGAAGTGTACGGTGACCTGCACGGCGTGGATGACCTGTTCACCGAAACCACTGCGTACGCACCCAGCTCCCCTTATTCCGCCAGCAAGGCGGCGTCCGACCATCTGGTCCGTGCCTGGCAGCGCACCTACGGCTTGCCCGTGCTGCTGACGAATTGTTCCAACAACTATGGGCCGTTCCACTTCCCTGAAAAGCTGATTCCGCTGGTGATCCTCAACGCCTTGGCCGGTAAGCCATTGCCGGTGTACGGCGACGGGCAACAGGTGCGGGATTGGTTGTATGTCGAAGACCATGCCCAGGCATTGCTGAAAGTCGTCACCGAAGGCGTGGTCGGCGAGACCTACAATATTGGCGGCCACAATGAACAGAAAAACATCGATGTCGTACGCAGCATCTGCGCGTTGCTCGAAGAACTGGCGCCCAACAAGCCCGAAGGGATCGAGCGCTATGTCGACCTGATCACCTTCGTCAGAGATCGCCCCGGCCACGACCTGCGCTATGCCATCGACGCTGGCAAGATCGAGCGGGAGCTGGGCTGGACGCCCAGGGAAACCTTCGACACGGGCCTGCGCAAAACCGTGCAGTGGTATCTTGAAAACCTCCAATGGTGCCGACGTGTCCAGGACGGCAGCTATCAGGGCGAGCGCCTCGGCTCGCTCGACGAAAAGGAATCGATTGCATGATGAAGGGCATTGTTCTGGCCGGTGGTTCCGGCACACGGCTGCACCCGATTACCCTAGGGGTTTCCAAGCAACTGCTGCCGGTTTACGACAAACCGATGATCTACTACCCGATCTCGGTACTGATGCTTGCGGGTATCAAGGACATCCTGGTGATCTCCACACCACAGGATCTGCCGCAATATCGCAACCTGCTAGGCAGTGGCAGCCAATTCGGCGTGCAGATCAGTTATGCCGAACAGCCCTCACCAGACGGCTTGGCACAAGCATTCCTGATCGGCGAACAATTCATTGGCAGCGATCCGGTGTGCCTGATCCTGGGTGACAACATTTTCCATGGACAGCACTTCGGCGAACAGCTGCAAACCGCCGTCAATCGACAGCGGGGGGCGACCGTATTCGGCTATTGGGTCAAGGATCCCGAGCGTTTTGGTGTGATCGATTTCGATGCTGACGGCCATGCCCTTTCCATTGAAGAAAAACCCGTCGAGCCCAAATCCAGCTATGCAGTCACCGGCCTGTATTTCTACGATAACGACGTGATCCAGATCGCCAAGGCGATAAAACCGTCCAAACGCGGTGAACTGGAAATCACCGACGTCAACAACGTCTATCTGCAACGTGGCGACCTGCATGTCGAGCGATTCGGTCGCGGTTTCGCCTGGCTGGACACCGGCACCCACGACAGTCTGCTGGAAGCCTCGCAATACGTGCAGACCATCGAGCATCGCCAAGGCCTGAAAGTGGCGTGCCTGGAAGAAATTGCCTACCAACAGGGCTGGGTCAGCCGCGAGCACATCCTTGAGCGCGCCGAGTACTTCGGCAAGACCGGCTACGGACAGTACCTGTTCAAGGTCGCCGGAGAATCACGTTGAACGTCATCGCCACCCGATTGCCGGACGTCCTGATCATCGAGCCGAAAGTCTTCGGTGACGACCGCGGCTTTTTCTACGAAAGTTTCAATGCCCGGGCGTTCGCCGAAGCCACTGGCTGTGACCTGCAGTTTGTCCAGGACAACCATTCGCGCTCGGCCAAGGGTGTGCTGCGCGGCCTGCATTATCAGATCGAACAGGCCCAGGGAAAGCTCGTGCGTGTCATCGCCGGCGAAGTACTGGACGTGGCTGTGGACATTCGCCGTAGCTCACCCACTTTTGGCCAGTGGGAGAGCGTGCGCCTGTCGGCGCAGAACCAGCGGCAGCTGTGGATTCCGCCAGGCTTCGCCCACGGTTTCATGGTACTGAGCGAGTCAGCGGATTTTCTCTATAAAACCACGGATTACTACGCGCCCGCGGCCGAGCGCTGCATCCGCTGGGACGATCCGGACCTGGCTATCGACTGGGAGTTGGAGGGCACGCCCACCCTCTCGTCCAAGGACCAGAACGGTAAGTTCCTGCATGAAGCCGACCTATTCCCATGAGTGAGCCCTTGCGAATCCTGGTCATCGGCAAGAACGGCCAGGTGTCCCGGGCACTCCAATCGCGCCTGGCCGACACCGGCGAGCTGATCGTGCGCGGCAGCGATCAGCTTGACCTGGCGCGCCCGGATCAGCTGCGCTCCCGCATAGATGCCCTGCATCCCGACCTGATCATCAACGCCGCCGCGCACACGGCCGTCGACCAGGCCGAGAGCGAGCCGGAACTGGCCTTTGCCATCAACGCCACCGCACCGGGGATCCTGGCCCTCGCAGCAAATGAGCTGGGCGTCCCGCTGATTCACTACTCCACCGATTATGTCTTCGATGGCCGCAAGCCAGAGCCCTACTCAGAAGACGACACACCCAACCCGCTGAGCGTCTATGGACGCAGCAAACTGGCCGGCGAGGATGCCATTCGCCAAGCCGGTGGCCAGCACCTGATATTGCGCACCAGTTGGGTGTATTCGACCGAAGGCCGCAACTTTCTCCTGACCATGCAGCGTCTGCTCCAGGAAAAACCAAACCTGCGGGTGGTCGCCGACCAGATCGGAGCACCGACCTGGGCTGGAACCATTGCCGACAGTACCGCCAGGCTTATCGAGCACTGGATGACGGGTCGGTGCGGCGCCTGGGGCACCTATCACCTGACGGCCCAAGGCGAGACATCCTGGTTCGGTTTTGCCCAGGCCATCGGTGAACAGTTGGTCAAGCAGCACATGCCTTGTGCGGTCATTGAGCCTATCCCGTCCAGCGACTACCCGACGCCGGCTCCACGCCCGCTGAACTCGCGCCTGGATTGCACACGTCTGCTCCGGGAATGGGGAGTGAGCCAGCCAGACTGGCGAAGCGCGTTGCAGCAGTGTCTTGCCGAGCGACACTAGTGTCCTGTCTCGGAAATAAGCTGTTCATTTTTGGCGGCGTCTTGGGTGCCCGGCCGGCGTTGCCACTCCTCGCCATAGCCCTGCTATGACTCGTCGCGGCGCCTTGGCCGAACACCCAAGCCACTCGCCAAAAAAGAACGTATTTCCGAGACAGGACACTAGGCATAATGCGCTTGTTCCTACAGGCGCACGCTCATGAACTCCACCCTTCCCCGCAGACCCCGTTGGCGCAGCCTGGCCTTGCTTGCACTGTGCCTGGCGCCGTTGCTATGGCCGCTGGAACATCTGGCCGAGCGCTATTACCGCAGTGAACTGGCCGGGCAGAATCGCCAGACCCTGGACCTTTACGTCGCCAACCTGTTGGGCACGCTGCACCGCTATGAAGTCTTGCCGCAAATTCTCGGCGACCTGCCAGCACTGCGCGCGACGCTATCCGCCCCGAATGATGAATTCATCCAAAGCAATGCCAACCAGTTGCTGAAGAAAATCAGCACCCAGACCGGCGCCGAGGTGATGTACCTGATGGACGCCACCGGCAAGACGCTGGCGGCCTCGAACTGGGACAAGCACGACAGTTTCGTCGGGCGCAACTTCGCCTTCCGGCCATACTACATCGAGGCCATGGCCGGACGCCTGGGGCGCTTCTTCGGCTTGGGCACCACGTCGGCCAAGCGTGGCTATTTCTTCGCCGCCGCCGTACGTGAGCGCGACCGCGTCATCGGTGTGCTGGTGGTCAAGGTCGACCTGGACCACACCGAGAGCCTGTGGGGGAAAACCCCGGAGCAATTGCTGGTGACCGATCACAATGGGGTGGTCATCCTGACCTCACGGCAGGAATGGCGATTCCGCTCGACCCGCCCATTAAGCGATGAGGAACACAACGCAATCAGTGCCGTGCAACCCTATCCGACCCGCGATCCGAAACCGCTGAACCTGGATCCACAGGCTTGGCTGACCCAAACCCAGACCATCGATGAAACGGGATGGAGCGTGAGCATCCTCGCTCCACGTACCCTGATCGACCGCCCTGTGCGCACCGTCGTCGCCGTCGGTGGCGCAGCGTTGCTGGTCTTGATGCTGTTGCTCGGCTTGATGATGCAGCGCAGGCGGCATTACCTGGACCGGATCGCCTTCGAAGGCAAGGCGCGCCACGAGCTGGAGGGCCGGGTGGCCGAGCGCACCAGCGATCTGGAAGGCCTGAACCGACGGCTGAAGCAGGAGGTTCTGGAGCGCGAGCAGGCGCAACAGGAGCTTGTCCGCGCCCAGGATGACTTGGTGCAGGCCGGCAAGCTGTCGGCTTTGGGCACCATGTCGGCCAGCATCAGCCATGAACTCAACCAGCCGCTGGCAGCGATTCGCAGCTACGCGGAAAACGCCGAAATATTGCTCGACCATCAGCGCACCGAGGACGCCAGGGGCAACCTCAAACTGATCAATGAACTGACCGGACGCATGGCGTCGATCATCGCTCACCTGCGGGCTTTCGCCCGCCGCGACCGTCATGCGCCGGAAAGCGTTGCCCTGCAACCGGCCCTGGACGATGCCCTGGCGCTGCTCGCCAAACGCCGGCGCAGCATGGAAGTGGAGCTGATCCGCGACCTGCCGGCCGCCACGCTGTGGGTCGAGGCCGGCGAAACCCGCTTGCGCCAGGTGCTCGGCAACCTGCTGGCCAATGCCCTCGACGCCCTGACCGAAAAAGGGCCTCCGCGCAAACTCTGGCTCAGTGCCCAGGCCACCGAAACCGGCGTCAACCTGTACATCCGCGATAACGGCCCGGGCTTTTGCATGGAAGCCCTCGGCCGCGCCAGCGAACCCTTCTACACCACCAAGACCCGTACCCAGGGCCTGGGCCTGGGGCTGGCGATCTGCGACACCCTGATGCGCGCCTTCGGCGGCGAACTGTCGTTCGCCAACCACAAGGAGGGCGGCGCCCTGATCACCCTCAAACTGCGCGCCGGCGCGCCTGGGGTAAGCTTGCAACCGTCCGAGGACCGTAGCGTATGACCATCGATAACCGGATTGAGGTGGTGCTGATCGATGACGATCCCCACCTGCGTCAGGCCCTGAGCCAGACCCTCGACCTGGCTGGCCTGAACATCCTGTCCCTGGCCGAAGCCAGGGGCCTCGCCGGACAACTGCCGCGGGACTGGCCGGGCGTGGTGGTCAGCGACATTCGCATGCCGGGCATCGACGGCATCGAATTGCTGAATCAACTCCACGCCCTGGACCCGGAACTGCCGGTGCTGCTGATCACCGGTCACGGCGATGTGCCGCTGGCGGTCCAGGCCATGCGCGCCGGTGCCTATGACTTCCTGGAAAAGCCCTTCCCCAGCGATCATCTGCTCGACAGCGTACGACGGGCCCTGGCCCTGCGCCGCCTGGTGCTGGACAACCGCAGCCTGCGCCTGGCCCTCAGCGACCGCCATGAACTCAGCGCCCGTCTGGTCGGCCAATCCGCATCGATGCTGCGCCTGCGCGAGCAGATCGGCGCATTGGCGGCGACCCGCGCCGACGTGCTGATCCTCGGAGAAACCGGCGCCGGCAAGGAAGTGGTGGCCCGTGCACTGCATGACCTTTCGGGCCGACGCAACGGCCCGTTCGTGGCGATCAACGCAGGGGCCCTGGCCGAATCGGTGGTGGAAAGCGAACTGTTCGGCCACGAGCCCGGGGCCTTCACCGGCGCGCAGAAACGTCGCATCGGCAAGTTCGAGTTCGCCAATGGCGGTACGTTGTTCCTCGATGAAATCGAAAGCATGAGCCTGGACGTCCAGGTCAAGCTGCTGCGGCTGTTGCAAGAACGCGTGGTAGAGCGCCTGGGCGGCAATCAACAGATCCCGCTGGACATCCGCGTCATCGCCGCGACCAAGGAAGACCTGCGCCAGGCCGCCGACCAGGGACGCTTTCGCGCCGACCTGTATTACCGCCTGAACGTGGCACCGTTGCGTATACCGCCATTGCGCGAACGAGGCGAGGATGCGCTGATGCTGTTCCAGCACTTCGCCGACGAAGCCAGTACGCGCCACGGTTTGCCGCCCCACGAACTGCAACCGGCGCAACGGGCGCTGCTGCTGCGCCACAGCTGGCCGGGCAACGTCCGGGAGCTGCAGAACGCCGCCGAACGCTTCGCCCTGGGCCTGGAGCTGGCCCTGGACAACAGCGCGCCGGATGGCACGCCCGGCGCACCGGTGGAGATCGTCAGCGGCGGCCTGAGCGAGCAGGTCGAGAATTTCGAGAGAACCCTCATCGCCGCCGAGTTGACCCGTCCCCACAGCTCGGTACGCAGCCTCGCCGAAGCCCTGGGCATTCCGCGCAAGACCCTGCACGACAAGTTGCGCAAGCATGGGCTGACCTTCGGCGACAGCAACCCTGGCGCGGCCGATGAGTCCGATTGAGTTATCGTTGTCTTCCTTACAAGCAAGAGGCCCGGCAATGAACCGCGACAGCCGTTACCTGGAATCGATCCTGCACCACGACATCCCGCTGACCCGCGACATGGGTCTCAAGGTGCTCGATTGGCAGGCCCGACAACTGCGCCTGTTCCTGCCGCTGGAGGCCAACGTCAACCACAAGAGCACCATGTTCGGCGGCAGCCTGTATTGCGGCGCCGTGCTCGGCGGCTGGGGCTGGCTGCATCTTGCCCTGCGCGAGGAAGGCATCGAAGACGGGCATATCGTGATCCAGGAAGGGCAGATCAGCTATCCGTTGCCGGTCACCCGCGACGCGGCGGTCCTCTGCGACGCGCCTGAGGAGAAGGTCTGGAAACGCTTCCTCGCCACCTACCAGCGTTACGGACGGGCGCGGTTGACCCTGCAGACCCGGGTGGTGAATGACGGCAGCGAGGCAGCGGCGGTGCGGTTCGAGGGGCAGTACGTGTTGCATCGCTGACAGGGCTATCACACACCTTTGTGGCGAGGGGATTTATCCCCGCTGGGGCGCGCAGCGGCCCTGTCTTTTTGGGGCTGCTGCGCAGCCCAGCGGGGATGAATCCCCTCGCCACAAACAATGCATAGATGACTCAGGAACGGGCGAGCGCCAGCAGTTGCTCACGCCACGCCGCTTTCGCCGGCAACGCCAGGAACGACGCGTTCAGCAGCGATTCCCGCGGCGGATAGCAGAACCGCTCGCCGCTCAAGTCCAACACCTCACCGCCCGCGCCCTCCAGCACACCCTGGGCCGCGGCGGTGTCCCACTGGGACGTCGGCGCCAATCGTGGATAGCAATCCGCCGCGCCTTCGGCCACCAGGCAAAACTTCAATGAACTGCCGATGCTGGTGAGCTGCAGCTCCCCCAGGCTCTGGCTCAAACCGCTCAAGAGACGTTCCTGCTCCGGGCTGGTATGACGGCGACTGGCGACCACGGTGAACGCTTCATCCGGCCCAGGCACGTTACGCACCTCGACCGGCACAGGCTCGGCCCCCTTGTCGCCACGCCAGGCGCCCAGCCCCGCGCCGCCGACGTAGAAGCGGTCGTTGGTAGGCATCGATACCACGCCAAACACCACGTGTCCCCGCTCGATCAGCGCAATGTTGACGGTGAACTCCTCGCTACCGGAAATGAACTCCTTGGTCCCATCCAGCGGATCCACCAACCACCAGCGCTGCCAACCGGCGCGCACATCCTGGGCGATATCGGCGTCCTCTTCGGAAAGGATCGGGATCTCCGGGGCCAGTGCCGTCAGCCCGGCCACGATGACATCGTGAGCGGCCATGTCCGCAGCGGTAACCGGCGACTCGTCGGCCTTGTGGACAACCTGCACATTGGCTCGCCAGAAAGGCAGGATCGCCTCGCCAGCCTTGAGCGCCAGGTCGACCACCGGGGCCATCAGGGGATGGGGGTAATTCATGCCAGGAACGCTCCGCGCAGGGTTAGCAGGTCACGGGCCAGGTACAACGCCGCCAAGGCACGGCCCTCGGTGAATTGCGGATTCTGCGCCAGGGACGACAATTCCCGCAGGTTGACCTTGTCAACGCGCATCGGCTCAGGCTCGTCACCTTCCAGCCGTTCTTCGTACAGGTCCGTCGCCAGCACCACCTGGATTTTCTGGCTCATGTAGCCGGGAGACAACGACAGCTCGGTCAGATGCTCCAATTGACGCGCGCCAAAACCGGCCTCTTCCTTGAGCTCACGCTCGGCCGCCGCCAGCACGTCCTCGCCCGGCTCGATCAGGCCCTTGGGCAGCGACAGCTCGTAGGCGTCGGTACCGCCGCAATACTCTTCCACCAACACCGCGTGGTCGGCATCGAGCATCGCCACGATCATCACCGCGCCGTAACCCGGGCCCTTGCCCGCCAAACGCTCGTAGGTGCGTTCCACGCCATTGGAAAAACGCAGCTTCAGTTCCTCCACGCAAAACAAGCGGCTGGTGGCGACGATCCGTCGATCGAGTATGGTGGGTTTCTGGCGCATAAACGGCTCCCTGGGCGATAGCAGGCTACTATACCCGGCCTATCCTGATTGTTTATGGCGGATATCCGATTACCGCTGGAGAAGTTTTATGGCTTTGCTGCCCTGGCACGAGATCGACACGGTGCTGCTGGACATGGACGGCACCCTGCTGGACCTGCATTACGACAACCATTTCTGGATGGAACACCTGCCCCAGCGCTACGCCGAACTGCATGGCGTGAGCCGGGCCATGGCCGAGATGGAGCTGCAACCGTTGTTCGAACGCAACGCCGGCCAGTTGCAATGGTATTGCCTGGACTTCTGGAGCACAGAGCTGAAGCTGCCGGTGCGCGAACTGAAACTGGAAACCGCGCACCTGATCGCCCTGCGCCCGGATGCCGATACCTTCCTGGCGGCGATCCAGCGAGCCGGCAAGCGCGTGGTGATGATCACCAATGCCCACCGTGACTCGTTGTCCCTGAAGCTGGAACGCATTGAGCTCGCCCCTTATTTCGAGCGCTTGATCAGCTCCCACGACTACGGCTTCCCCAAGGAGAACCCGCAATTCTGGGACGCGCTGAAAACCGACCTGGACTTCGACCCGGCTCGCAGCCTGTTCATCGACGACACCCTGCCGGTATTGCGCAGTGCCCGGGATTTCGGCGTGGCACACCTTTTGGCCGTCAGCGAACCGGACAGCCGCAAGGGGCCGAAGGATACGGGGGAGTTTGAGGCGCTGAGGGATTATCGGGATCTGATTGCAGGGCTTTGAACAGCGTTGCGCCCAATCGCGAGCAGGCTCGCTCCCACAAGGGATCTTCGGTTTCCGGCGATCCCTGTGGAAGCGAGCCTGCTCGCGATTGGGGCTATGCGGTCCCGAGCCTACTCAGGAATGCGCAACGACTGCCCCGGATAGATCTTGTCCGGGTTCTTGAGCATCGGTTTGTTGGCCTCGAAGATTTTCATGTACTTGTTCGCATCGCCATAGACCCGCTTGGCAATCGCACTCAGTGTGTCGCCTGCTTCGACCGTCACGAATCTGGCCTCCTTCGCGACCGGACCGGTTACCGTGATCTGGTCATCGACGCCGCTGATACCGGCCACATTACCCAACGCCAACAGGATCTTTTCCTTCTCTTCCTGACTCGCGGCTTCACCCGTGGCTACGACTTTTTCGCCCTCGACTTTCACCTGGATCTTCGACGTATCAATGCCTGTCAGCGCGTCCTTCACGTGCCGGGTCAGCGCTTCGCCATTGGCCTGGGCCTTGTCGGGTGTCAACGCATCAAGAATTTTCTCACCGGCATCTTTCAAAAAACTGAAAAGGCTCATCGTATTCTCTCCCTGGGTTTGAATGTCCAGACGTAACAGCCTAGACCCGAACGAGACGAGCCTCGTTCCCGGCCGACCAATGACCGCGCCACGCGCAAGCGCTAGAATCAAATCCCCCCGCGCCCTGGAACGAAGATGGACATCAAGCAGCTGAAATTTCTCATCGCGCTGGACGAAACCCGCCACTTCGGCCAAGCCGCCGCACGCTGTCACATCACCCAACCGACCTTGTCGATGCGCCTGCGCAGCCTTGAAGAGGAGCTTGACCTGCCGCTGGTCAATCGCGGCCAACGCTTCGAAGGCTTCACCGCGCCGGGGGAACGGGTGCTGGCCTGGGCACGCACGGTGCTGGCGGCCTATGACGGCCTGCAGGCCGAAGCGGCAGCCTGCCGTGGCAATCTGGCCGGTACTCTGCGCCTGGGCGTGGTGCCGCTGTCCGACTTCGACCCGCTGTCGCTGATGCAACGCCTGCATGCCGAGCACCCCGAGCTGCATTTCGAGCTGTCGTCCCTGAGCTCCGAACAGATCCTCGAACAACTGGCAAGCAACCGCATCGACCTGGGTGTCTCCTACCTCGAGCGCCTGGACAACGAGCGCTTCGAATCCCTGCCGTTCAGCCCTACCCGCATGGGCCTGCTGTACGACCAGCGCTTTTTCTTCTTCGGTGAACAACCACTGACCTGGCAAGCGCTGATCGAACTGCCCCTGGGCATGCTCACCAGCGGCATGCACTTTCGGCAATCCATCGATCACAACTTCCACAGCCGCAGCCTCGCGCCCCGCCCACTGTTGCAGACCGACGCAGTGCATCAGCTCCTGCAAGCCGTACATGGTGGACTGTGTTGCGCGGTGATGCCGTTGAACAGCGGCCTGGATGTCCTGACCGAAGACCTGCGCATGCAGCCCATCGTCGACGCGCAAACACTGGTCCCACTGGGGCTGATCATGCGCCGCGGTGCCCCGCGCTCGGCGTTGGCGGAAGCCTGTTTCGCCCTCTATCAGAAATCAACAGTAACATCTTGATCGACGTCATCTATCGATAGATCGGTAATAGCGATTAGACGTGGCAGATTGCCGCATTTAGTCTTGTCACTATTCGAACCGTCGGTGATGCCATGAAAGCCAAGCCTCCGGCCTGTCCGGTGCCCGCTGCGCAAACACCAGCGCCCAGCGCCAGCCAGAGCTATCACTACAGCAACCTGGACCACGCCCAGACGCAGAGCACGGAGCTCGCCGAGGAAGTGGCGCTGGCGATCGCCTATAACGGCATCAGTCAGGCCGTCATGCTGGTCACCCCAACCGATCTCGAGGATTTCATCGTCGGTTTCAGCCTCGGCAGCGGCATCATCGAAGATCCGTCGGACATCTATGACCTGCAACTGAGCGGCGCCGGCTCTGCACAGTATGCCCAGGTGACCATCGCCAACCGCGCCTTCTGGAACCTCAAGCAACAGCGCCGGCAACTGGCCGGTACCAGTGGCTGCGGGCTGTGCGGCGTGGAAGCCGTGGAACAGGCGCTACCGGACCTGAAAGTGCTGCCTGGCGCACCGCTGCCCCCCGCGCAATGGCTCGATGGCCTGCGCCAGCGCATCGGCCAGTTCCAACCCTTGGGCCAGCACTGCGGCGCGGTACACGCGGCGCTGTTCATGAACGACCAGGGCGAACTGTTGCTGGGCCGCGAAGACATCGGCCGACACAACGCCCTCGACAAGCTGATCGGCGCGATGGTCCGGCAACGGATCCCGGTGGCCAATGGCGTGGCAATCGTGACCAGTCGCTGCAGCCTCGAACTGATCCAGAAGGTGTTGCGGGCCGGCATCCAGACGCTGGTCAGCCTGTCGTCTCCCACTGGCCTTGCCGTGCAGTGGGCCCGTAAACACAACCTCAATCTTATCCACCTGCCGCAAAAAAGTGCGCCGCGGGTCTACAGCCCTACGAGGGAGAAACACGCGTGAGCAAGCCCCAACAAGCCGACCAGAAACCCGTACCGCGCTATAAGCCCTACAAGGGCGCGGCCGGGGGTTGGGGGGCGTTGATCAGCGTTACCCAGGCCTGGCTGACCAGCGATAACGCGCTGAGAAACCTCCGCATGATGCTCAAGACCAACCAGAACGGCGGCTTCGACTGCCCGGGCTGCGCCTGGGGCGACTCGCCGGAAAGCGGCATGGTCAAGTTCTGCGAAAACGGCGCCAAGGCAGTGAACTGGGAAGCGACCAAGCGTCGTGTCGATGGAGCATTCTTCGCCCGGCACAGCGTCACTTCATTGCTGGAGCAAAGCGACTACTGGCTCGAATACCAGGGCCGCCTGACCGAGCCGATGAGCTACGACGCCAAAACCGATCGCTACAAGCCCATCAGCTGGGAAGCGGCGTTTGCCCTCATCGGCAAGCACCTGCAAGGGCTGTCCAGCCCGAACCAGGCCGAGTTCTACACCTCCGGCCGGGCCAGCAACGAAGCGGCGTACCTATATCAATTGTTCGTGCGCGCTTTCGGCACCAACAACTTCCCCGACTGCTCGAACATGTGCCACGAAGCCAGCGGCGTGGCGATGTCCCAAAGTATCGGCGTGGGCAAGGGCACGGTGACCTTCGACGATTTCGAGCATTCCGATGCGATTTTCGTCTGGGGCCAGAACCCGGGGACCAACCACCCAAGAATGCTCGAACCGCTGCGCGAAGCAGTAAAGCGCGGCGCCCAGGTGATCTGCATCAATCCACTCAAGGAACGTGGCCTGGAGCGCTTCCAGCATCCGCAGAACCCGTTCGAGATGCTCACCAACGGCAACAAACCCACCAACACCGCGTTTTTCCGCCCGGCCCTGGGCGGCGACATGGCCATCTTGCGCGGCATGGCGAAGTTTCTGTTGCAATGGGAACGTGAAGCGCAAGAAGCCGGCGCTCCCGCCGTGTTCGACCACGCTTTTCTCAACGAGCACAGTGCCAACGTGCTGGAATACCTGGCCGTGGTCGACGACACCTCATGGGAGCAGATCGTCGAGCAGTCGGGCCTGCCGCTGGTGGAGATCGAGCAGGCGGCGCGCATGTACGCCAGCAGCAAGAGCGTGATCATGTGCTGGGCGATGGGCATCACCCAACATCGTCACTCGGTGGCGACCATCCAGGAAATCGCCAACCTGATGATGCTGCGCGGCAACATCGGTCGGCCTGGCGCAGGCCTGTGCCCGGTTCGTGGCCACAGCAACGTGCAGGGCGACCGGACCATGGGGATCAACGAACGCCCACCCGTGGCATTTCTCGACACACTGGAGCGGCGCTTCCAGTTCCAGGTGCCGCGGGAGAACGGCCACAACGTGGTCGAGGCGATCCATGCCATGGCCGCGGGCCAGGCGAAAGTGTTCATCGGTCTGGGTGGCAACTTCGCCCAGGCCACCCCGGACAGCCATCGGACTTTCCAGGCCCTGAGCAACTGCGACCTGACCGTACAGATCAGCACCAAGCTCAACCGCAGCCACCTGGCCCATGGGAAGGAAGCGTTGATCCTGCCGTGCCTGGGTCGCACCGATATCGACCGGCAAGCGGCCGGTTCGCAAGCGGTTACCGTGGAAGACTCTTTCAGCATGGTCCACGCCTCCAGCGGGCAATTGGAACCCCTGTCGAACCAGATGCGTTCCGAGCCCTGGATCATTGCCGGCATGGCCGCCGCCACCCTGGGTGACCGTCCGGTGGATTGGAACTGGCTGGTGGCCGACTACAACCGCATCCGCGACCTGATCGCCGACACCATTCCCGGCTTCAAGGACTTCAACCAGAAATTGCACAACCCCGGCGGCTTCTACCTGGACAACAGCGCCAGCGTACGTCGCTGGAGTACCCCGTCGGGCCGCGCCAATTTCAAACCCAACCGGTTACCGGCTGATCTGGTGCATGAGCGCATCCGCGCCACTGGTCAGTTGCCAGACCTGATCCTGCAGTCCATGCGCTCCCATGACCAGTACAACACCACCATCTACGGCCTCAACGACCGTTATCGTGGCGTGAAAGGTCAGCGTGACGTGCTGTTCGTCAATGAAGCCGACATCATTCGCCTGGGCTTCAAGCCAGGGCAGAAAGCCGATATCGTCTCGCTCTGGGATGACGGCCGCGAGCGCCGGGTCAAGGGATTTACCCTGCTGGCGTTCGACATTCCTGCCGGGCAGGCCGCCGCTTACTACCCGGAAGTAAATCCATTGGTGCCACTGGAAAGCACTGGCGATGAAAGCGACACTCCAACCTCGAAGTTCGTGGCAATCCGTCTGGAGGCGGCGAGCGAGGATGGGTTGATCCTGGCCAAGTCGGCCTGACCGATGCTTTTCATTTGCCCACAAAAAAGGCCGTTTTGCATAGAAAACGGCCTGTCCGAAGTAGCTAAAGACCGGCGTAAATAGATTAAGTTCCGACCAAAAAACAATAACTTAGAGAATTGTGCACAAGTCGTGTTACTCGTCGGATTTCGATTGTCACCAAGCGAAGCCAGCCTCAGGATCGCGCCGTCATCCCTTTGAGGCTCCTCTATGAAGTTCTCCTCCATTCTCTTGTTGTCCCTTGGCCTGATCAGTGGCGTCGCGTCTGCCGGCGGCACCGCCGAAGCAGGTGTCGGCGGCGCATTGGGCGGGGTTTTGGGTTCGGTCGTCGGCCAGTCCCTGGGCGGCAATACCGGTTCGACCATCGGTGCGGCCCTGGGCGGCGCGGGCGGTAGTGCCGTCGGCGCAGACAAGCACAGCCGCGGCGAAGCGGCGATCGGCGGCGCGCTGGGTGCAGCCGGTGGCAACGTGGTCGGCCGTAGCGTCGGTGGCAGCACCGGCAGCCTGATCGGTGCAGCAGCAGGCGGTGGTGCCGGCGGCGCACTGGGTAACTACATGGGCAAGGACGATGACGATGATCGTCGCTATGAAGGTCGCCGTGGTGACCGTCGTTACTACCGTGACGGTCATCCGGGTCGCGGCCATGCCTACGGGCATCGCAAGCATCATCGCCACTACCGCGACTGATAGCTGACTGATACCCACCGCTGAAGATCGCAGCCTACCGCTTGCCGGAGGCTGCGATTTTTCGTTTCAAACCACCAACCGTTCCAGGGCCGCACGCAGCCGATCCGGAATCGCCACCGGCCGATTCGACCCCCGGTCCACGAACACGTGTACAAAGCGCCCCGCCGCGCAGGCCTCTTCCTCGCCCGCCTTGAACACAGCCAGTTCATACTGCACCGAACTGCTGCCCAACTTCCCGACCCGCAGGCCCACTTCAATTCGCTCGGGGAATGCGATGGAGGCAAAGTAGTCGCAGGCCGAACTCACCACAAACGCCACGACCTCCCCACCCTGGATGTCCAAGCCGCCGACGTCGATCAGATAAGTGTTCACCGCCGTATCGAAGAAGCTGTAGTAGGTGACGTTGTTGACGTGACCGTACACGTCGTTGTCATGCCAGCGCGTGGTGATGGCTTGCAGATGCGGGTATTCGGTACGTTGGGGCATCAGTGGTCCTTTTCGGTTGTCAGTGGTCGTTGCGGGAGGTGCTATCGCTGCGCGAATCCCTTGCCCTGGGCTGCAAGCTCCCCGATCAGGCGCGCAGGCCTCCACTGGTCTCCCTGCTTCGTTTCGAGCTCCAGCAGGCGCGCGTGGATATCCTCAAGCCCTTGTTGGTCAGCCCAGGCCATCGGGCCACCTTTGTCCGCCGGAAACCCGTAGCCATTGAGGTACACCAGGTCGATGTCGTGGGCCGACCCGGCAATGCCTTCCTGCAGGATCTTCGCCCCCTCGTTGACCAGTGCCAGCAGGCAACGCTCGAGAATTTCCGTACTGCCGATTTCCCGACGCTGGAAACCCAGCTCCTCACTGACCCGCTGCACCAGCGCATCGACCTCAACGTCGTGCTCGGCCTGCCGGCTACCCGGCTCGTAGTGATAGTACCCGTTGCCGCTTTTCTGGCCGAACCGCCCGAGCTCGCACAGGCGATTGTCCACCTGCACTTCGGGCGCATCCTGGCCTTTGCCGGCCAGTTCCCGTGCCCGCCATTCCAGGTCGATCCCGACCACGTCGTACATCCGGAACGGCCCCATGGCGAAGCCGAAACCCTGCAACGCCGCATCGATCTGATGGGGAAACGCGCCCTCCAATAACATCTTGCGAGCTTCCAGCACATAGGGGTGAAGCATCCGGTTACCGATGAACCCGTGGCAATTGCCCGACACAACACTGACCTTGCCCATGCGGCTGCCCAGTTCCAGGGCGGCGTCCAGCACCGCTCTGGAGGTCTGCGCGCCACGAACGATTTCCAACAGTTTCATGATGTGCGCCGGACTGAAGAAATGCAGCCCCAGAACCTGGCCTGGTCGGCGCGTGACGGCGGCAATGGCGTCGATGTCCAGAGCCGACGTGTTGCTCGCCAGAATGGCCTCGGGCTTGAGCAGGCCGTCCAGCTCCCTGAAGATCTGCTGCTTGAGCTCCAGGTTCTCATACACCGCTTCGATCACCAGATCCACGTCACGGATCGCCGCGTAATCGCCCGCCCTGGTCACCCTGGCAACCCGGGCATCGGCTTCACCCTGGTCGATACGGCCCTGGCGCACGCCATGGGCATAGGTCTCGACCACGGCTGCCAGCGCCTGTTCGAGCATCTGCGGGTTGTTGTCGACCCACCGCACCGTCACTCCGGCATTGGCCAGGCACATCACGATGCCCCGTCCCATGGTGCCTGCACCGATCACGGCGGCGTGCTCAATAATCTGGCTCATGTCTGCTCTCTCGTCGGCGATCCAAAGACAGCCTTCACCTTAGTCAGCCGCAGACCGTTTTTGAAATTTATTCGTGTGATGAACGGCATTCAGCAAATGGATGCAGCTCACAGGCGCCTCTGGCGGATGTTGCCCTAGATACAGCCACGGCGGCCTGGTTCTTCGCCATGAGGTGATACAAATCCGGGCACTTTGATGCCTCGTTCCGGCGCTGCTTGCGAGCTAAGGTGCATCGTCAATTCAATCCACAACTCAGTCCGCAAGTACGCAAACACCTGCTGGCGACCAGCAATCGCACAGGCATCTACGCCAACAGCAACGCCTATGGGCGAGGGTTGATGGACCTTGAAACGGCTTCTGTATGCACTCCTGCATCAATGGTTGATTGATCAACTTCAAAGGGAAAAACCATGTCGCGCAAACTGACCATCTTCTTCGCCATCACCACATTCCTGCTATTGAATGGATGTATGAAAATGCCCGAGATACCGCCACTGCTTGCCCACTGCATGACGCCTGCGACTTCTTCATTGCTTGGTTGACCCTGCGCAACGACACGTTCGCTCTGCAAGGGTCTGATAGGGCCGTGATCTATGACGGTCTTATCAGAAGCAGCCTACCGCCTCTTAGGCAATGCCTACAGCGCATGTGTAGGATCCAACGGAGAGTTACGCGGAAAAGGGCACAGCCAGCAAGCATCAGGAATAGGGCGCTTATCGAGTGTCAGAAGCCGGTAAACGTCCTACGCAACCTGTCCCTCCAGGCCATATTGCGATCCCCGAATAGAGCTCTCTATAGTCCACGGCGCGATTCAAACGTCGTACTGAAGAGGCTCAAATGCAGCGATCCAACCCGCCTGTCGGGCAATACCAACGGCTCAATAGCACACCTGTCCTGATCATCGACACCGAGGCAGATCTCCAGCACCTCTGCGACGCCGCCGCCCAGCGCATCCAGGCCTCCAGCAACCTGCTCGAAACCCTGCATTGCCTTTGCTTCGAGCATGCCGATGTAAAGGACATCCCCAGCATTGTCCATGCGCTTTATCTGTTGGTTCAGGACGGCAGCGAAATGTTGGAGGTTGTACGGCAGCGATTGCGCTAGGCATCAGAGCTGTGATCGTCAGAGGGCCAAGTAGTAATATTCTGGCTGTTTCTCTTCATAACAGATGGAACAATTCCAGTCCTCAGCCAAAGCGGACGTGGCGTGAGGGGTGGACACGAATAGCCGCCCACAAAAAACCGCCCCGAAGGGCGGTTTTTCTATTCGCGGACCAACCTTACAACTGCGGACCAGCAGCCTTGATCGCGTCGCTCACTTCGAACTTCTTGAAGTTCTCAATGAACAGGCCAGCCAAGGCCTTGGCGGCTTCGTCGTAGGCGGCCTTGTCGCCCCAGGTGTTGCGTGGGTTCAACAGGCCAGTCTCGACGCCTGGAACAGCCAACGGCACGTCCAGATTGATGATGTCCAGGTGTTCGGTTTCGGCACCAATCAGCGCACCACTCTGGATCGCCGCGATCACCGCACGGGTGGTCGGGATGTTGAAGCGTTTGCCGACACCGTAGCCGCCGCCGGTCCAGCCGGTGTTGACCAGGTAGACCTTGGAGCCGAAGCCACGGATACGCTTGATCAGCAGTTCCGCGTATTCACCGGCCGGACGCGGGAAGAACGGTGCGCCGAAGCAGGTGGAGAAGGTCGACTTGATGCCGCTGCCCGAACCCATTTCGGTCGAGCCTACCAACGCGGTGTAACCCGACAGGAAGTGGTAGGCGGCTTGTTCTTCGCTGAGGATCGACACCGGTGGCAGCACGCCGGTCAGGTCGCAGGTCAGGAAGATCACGGCGTTAGGCTCGCCACCGAGGTTTTTCGGCGCGCGTTTTTCGATCAGTTCGCGCGGGTAGGCGGCGCGGCTGTTCTGGGTCAGGCTGTCGTCGGCGTAGTCGGCTTTCTTGGTGACCGGGTCCAGGACGACGTTTTCCAGTACGGCACCGTGCTGGATGGCTTTCCAGATCACCGGCTCGTTCTTCTCGGACAGGTCGATGCACTTGGCATAGCAACCGCCTTCGATGTTGAAGACCACGCCCACGCCCCAGCCGTGCTCGTCGTCACCGATCAGGTAGCGGCTTTCGTCGGCGGACAGGGTGGTCTTGCCGGTGCCCGACAGGCCGAAGAACAGGGTCACATCGCCCTCTTCGCCCATGTTCGCGGCGCAGTGCATCGGCAGTACGTCAACCGCCGGCAGCAGGAAGTTCTGGACGGAGAACAGGGCCTTCTTCATTTCACCGGCGTAGCGCATGCCGGCGATGAGGACCTTCTTGGCCGCGAAGTTGATGATCACGGTACCGTCGGAGTTGGTGCCGTCGCGCGCTGGCTCGCAAACGAAGTTCGGTGCGTTGAGGATCTGCCATTCATCCTTGCCGCCGGCGTTGTACTGCTCGGGGTTGATGAACAGGCAACGACCGAACAGGTTGTGCCAGGCTGTCTCGGTGGTCATCTTGACCGGGAGGTAGTGCGCGGGATCGGAACCTACATGTACATGGGACACGAAACGCTCGCGCTCGCCCAGGTAGGCTTCAACGCGGTTCCACAGGGCATCGAACTTGTCGGCCGGGAACTTGCGGTTGATCGGGCCCCAGGCGATGGCGTTCTGGGTGGTCGGTTCTTCTACGATGAAACGGTCGGCGGGCGAGCGACCGGTACGATGACCGGTACGAACAACCAGCGCGCCAGTATCGGCAAGCTCGCCTTCACCGCGATTCAGGGCTTCTTTGACCAGATCATCGACACTCAGATCGGTGTACACGGCGTTATTGGCTTGCGTCATGTGGTTCCCCATCGGCCCTTGGCCGAGTGCTCCAAACGTTTTGTAGTAGGAAGTCGCGCACTACTACCCGAAAAAAGTGGGCCGGATTATGCCAGAAAACCCCAAAAAGAGTAGGGCCCTCCCGTCAGTACGGCGTAAATCCGGCGCTTGTCAGGAGATTTACCTGCACTGAACCGATTCAGTGACGAGTATCTGACGGTGCATCGACGCCCGCTCCGGCGAACAGTTGGGCAACGTCTGCCCCATCGAACAGGTAGCGCTCATTGCAAAACTGACAATCGATCTCGATGGCGCCGCCATGCTCGATGACCAGTTGCTGCGCATCTTCCAGACCCAGACTGACCAACGCATTGCCGGATCGTTCACGAGAGCAACTGCATTGGAAGCGCAGCGGCAGCTCGTCGAACAGGCGCACGGTCTCTTCGTGGTAGAGACGATGCAGGACCGTTTCATTGTCCAGGCTCAGCAACTCGTCGGCGCTCAAGGTGCTGGCCAGAGCGGTGATGTGCTGCCAGCTGGCATCACGTTCTTCTGAATCGCGAATACGGTCGACGGGCAATTGTTGCAGCAACAGTCCACGGGCGCGCCGCCCGTCGGCGTAGAGCCAGAATCGTGTATTGGTCTGCTGGGACATGACGAAGTAATTGGTAAAACATTCAGCCAGGGACTCGCCGTCGAGATCGACAATGCCCTGATAGCGCTTGCCATGGCTCGGATCGACCGTCAGGGCCAACACTCCCTCGGGCATCAGGTCGGTCAACGTCGCACCGGGGGCGATCTGATCGGCGTGATAGCGGGCCAGGCCTCGGATCTCGCGTTCGCTGGAGCATTCGATCATCAGCATCGGCACCGGGCCTTCGGAACGGGCCTGGAGAATCAGCAAGCCATCGAATTTCAACGTACCGATCAACAGCGACGCCGCCGCCATCAACTCACCGAGCAGTTGCGCGACCGGTTCCGGATAGGGGTGCTTGGCAAGGACTTCGGCATAGCTACGCTCCAACGCCACCAGTTCGCCACGGGCGTCGATGTCATCAAAGATGAAACGTTGGGTGCAGTCGTTATCCGGTAAATCAGTCATAAAGGTGGGTATCTGAGGTGATGGCAAAAGATGCCGAACATTTTATGGGCATTCGAGGGTGGTTCCAAGCAAGGGGAGGGACAGCCACGCCGCTCGTTGCATCCAACACCTTCCCGTGGCGAGGGGATTTATCCCCGCTGGGCTGCGTAGCGGCCTCAAAAAAACAGGGCCGCTGCGCGAGCCAGCGAGGATAAATCCCCTCGCCACAGATGGTTCCTCCAGACAATGCGTATTGTTCTGGAAGCACTTTTATTCGCTGTTGCTACCGCGAAACTTGAACAGGTCCCGGCGCTGTTTCTTGCTCGGCTTGCCATCGGTACTGACGCCCAATGCACCCGCCTTGCGCTGGGCAGCGGCGGCTTCGCGCCGGGCGATGCTGGCTTCGGTTTCGCGATACAGGGTCTGCGCTTCAGGCGCCCCACGCCGCACGATCGACAACGCCTCAACCACCACGGTCTTTTCATCGAACCCGGCGCGAATGATGTACTCGTCGCCGATGCGGGGCTCCTTGCCCGGCTTGCAACGTTCGCCCCGATGGTGGACCTTGCCACTTTCAATGGCGGCCTTGGCGAGCGCACGGGTTTTATAGAATCGCGCCGCCCACAACCATTTATCGAGACGGACCTTGTCGTCCTCTTCCTGTTTTTGTGCCACTGCAATTCCTCTTTCCGCCAATAGTCAGAACTGTACTACCGTTTTTGTCGGGCGCACGAATTCACGCCGACAGATAGAATGCCGACCGAACCGGCCTCACCGGCAAATCCTGCACTGAAATCGAGTGCGCGAATCAGCCACACAGGCCACTGGATAACTGTCGCCATTTTGTGATTACTCTGTACGAATGCCGCGACTCGCGGGCCCCCTGATCCGAAGTACCGATCACAGGTTGTTCTTATTGAAGACTTTTGACCATTTGACCGTTGTCGGTCTACGCGAGTGGGTGGCGCTTCCAGATCTGGGAGTCGCGGGGCTACGGGCAAAAATAGACACCGGTGCCAGTACCTCCAGCCTGCACGCCACCGACATCGAGCCATTCGAGCGTGACGGCGAAAAATGGGTACGCTTCACTGCGCACCTGGGCACGGTGGTACAACTGCGTCATCGCCGCTGCGAAGCCCCACTGGTGGCGCGCAAGACGATTAAAAGCTCCAACGGTCATGCCCAGGTCCGCTACGTGATCAGCACCACGCTGGCACTCGGGGATCGGATCTGGCGGGTCGAGTTCACCCTGGCTTGCCGCAAGTCCATGCGCTATCGCCTGCTGTTGGGTTCCAAAGCCTTGATCGACGGCCAGTTGGTGGTCAATCCAGGCATCAAATACGTCCAAGACAAGCCGGTATTCCCGGTAACCACTACCCCTGCCACAGGTGCTGCATGAAGATCGCTGTGCTGTCGCGTAATCCGCGTCTGTATTCCACTCGTCGCCTGGTTGAGGCCGGGACTGAGCGTGGCCATGAAATGGTGGTGATCGACACCTTGCGTGCCTATATGAACATCGCCAGCCACAAGCCGCAGATCCACTACCGGGGCCAGCCGCTGGAAGGGTTCGATGCGGTGATCCCGCGCATCGGGGCATCCGTGACCTTCTATGGCTGCGCCGTGTTGCGCCAGTTCGAAATGATGGGGGTATTCCCTCTCAACGAATCCGTGGCGATCGCCCGCTCCCGGGACAAGCTGCGTTCGCTGCAACTGCTGTCGCGGCGCGGCATCGGCCTGCCGGTCACCGGTTTTGCCCATTCACCCGATGACATTCCCGACTTGATCGCGATGGTCAATGGCGCGCCGCTGGTCATCAAGGTGCTGGAAGGCACCCAGGGTATCGGCGTGGTCCTGTGCGAAACCGCGACGGCGGCGGAATCGGTGATCGAAGCATTCATGGGCCTCAAGCAAAACATCATGGTCCAGGAATACATCAAGGAAGCTGGCGGCGCGGACATCCGCTGTTTCGTGGTCGGCGACAAGGTCATCGCTTCGATGAAGCGTCAGGCCCGGCCTGGGGAGTTTCGCTCCAACCTGCATCGCGGTGGCAGCGCCAGCCTGATCAAGATCACCCCGGAAGAACGCATGACGGCCCTGCGCGCCGCAAAAGTCATGGGCTTGGCCGTGGCGGGTGTCGACATCCTGCGCTCCAATCACGGCCCTTTGGTGATGGAGGTCAACTCCTCGCCTGGCCTGGAAGGCATCGAGACCACCACGAGCAAAAACGTGGCGGGCATCATCATCGAGCATCTGGAAAAGAATGGCGGGCCGAACATGACCCGCACCAAGGGCAAGGGGTAGAGCAGCTACGAGCTTCAAGCTTCAAGCAGAAGCAAATCAGCTTGTAGCTTGCCGCTGCTTCTATACCGCATCCCTGGGCAACATCAACCCCAACGGCAACCGCACCCGCGCTTCGAGCCCGCCACCGACACGGTTGCGCAATTCGACGTTGCCGCCGTGCATCGAGGCAATGCGCTTGACGATTGCCAGGCCCAACCCCGTGCCCTTTCCGCCCCGGGCGCGGTCGCCACGGGTGAAGGGATTGAAGATGGCCTCCAGCTCCGAAGGATCGATGCCGGCGCCACGGTCCATGACGCTCAGCACCACATAAGGCGCGTTGGTGTCGCCGGAGACATAGGCCGCTACCTCGACACCCGTCCCGGCGTGGTTCAGGGCATTGCCGATCAGGTTGTTCAGCAGCCGCTTCATCGACACCCGGCGCAACGGGAACGGCTGGATCGGCTCCAACTGCAGATGCACTTTTTCGTCGCCCTGGTTATAGGGCGCGACCACTTCCCGTACCAACTCGCTGAGGTCCACTTCCTCCACCGATTCATCGCGTCCGTCGCGAATGAACGCCAGGAACTGGTCGAGAATCGCATCCATGTCTTCGATATCACGGACCATCTCATCGGTCAGGTCGGTGCGCTCGCCCATCAGCTCCAATGACAACCGCAACCGGGTCAGTGGTGTACGCAGGTCGTGGGAGACCCCGGCGAGCATCAGTTCTCGCTCGCGTCCGGCCTGCTCGACATCCTCGGCCATCTGGTTGAAGGCCCGGTACACCTCGGTCATTTCACTGGGCGTGTCACTGATGGGCAGCCGCACGCTGCGTCCCTGGCCCAATTGTCGGGCCGCATAGACCAGGCGTTTCAACGGTTGGTTGAGCTGGCTGACGAATATCCACGCCGACGCTGTCGACAGCAGGCCGATGGCCAGGAACCAGCCCAGTACGTTCCAGATTTTCTGGCCACGCAGGGGATGCGGGTACAACGGCACCTTCAGCCAGCCATCTCCCAGGCTTGGGGCACGCACCCACAGCGCCGGGGGCGAGTGCATACGCAGGCGCACCTCGGTATCGGCGCCCAGCTCGGCCTGCATCTGCCTCTGATAGATCTCGCTGTAGGGCCAGTGCTGTTCGCCTTCGGGCACACCGGCACCGACTACCCGGATCAGCGTTGCCGCCTCGGCGATCTTCGTCCGATTGTTTTCATCGGCAGCCCAATAGGCCCGCAGGGTCAGGGCAACGCCGTGACTGTACTGGCGGTCCACCAGGACGTCTTCGTTCATCAGCAGGTAGACCAACGTCAGTGCCTTGGAAAAGAGCACGACGATCAGCACCAGCCAGAGGGTGCGGGAGAAGAAACTCTGGGGAAACCAAACGGGGGTTTTCATGGATAACCGCTACACACTTGCAGGAGCGAGCGATGCTCGCATACTGACGGACGCGAATCGCCTGGAAGAAGAATTCAATCCGCCAGGCCACCCGCTCCTACAAATCGCCGATCATTTGCCGGCGGCGCCATCCGGCACGAATACATAGCCCACGCCCCAGACAGTCTGGATATAGCGCGGCTTGGAAGGATCGGGCTCGATCATCCGGCGCAGGCGGGAAATCTGCACGTCGATGGAGCGCTCCAGCGCATCCCATTCGCGGCCACGGGCCAGGTTCATCAGCTTGTCCCGGGTCAGCGGTTGACGGGCGTTCATCACCAGGGCCTTGAGCACCGCGAACTCGCCAGTGGTCAGCATGTGGACTTCGTCGCCACGCTTGAGCTCACGGGTGGCCAGGGACAGCTCGTAGTCGCCGAAGGTCACGCTTTCATCTTCGCTGCCGGGGGCTCCAGGCACCGGGGCGGACTGACGACGCAGGACCGCCTTGACCCGGGCCATGAGTTCGTCGGGGTTGAACGGCTTGGCCAGGTAATCGTCGGCACCCAGTTCCAGGCCCTTGATACGGCTCAGTTCGTCGCCCTTGGCAGTGAGCATGATGATCGGGATCTGGTTGTTCGCGCCGCGCAGGCGGCGGCAGGCCGTCAAGCCGTCCTCGCCAGGCAGCATCAGGTCGAGGACCACCAGGTTGAAGACTTCACGGGCCAGCAGTCGATCCATCTGTTCGGTATTGGGTACGGTGCGGGCCCGGTAGCCCTTGCTGACGAAAAAGCGCTCCAGCAGGCTGCTCAGCCCCGGGTCGTCGTCAACAATCAGAATTTTTTCGCCTTCAGCAGTTTGTGCAGTGCTGCTCATAGGAAGCTCCTTTGATCTCGGCGCGCATTATGGCCTAGCTGCCGTTATACGCACCGTGTGCATTGTTAGCAGATTTTTCCTCCATCTCCACCCATACGGGTATCGGACCTACAGACCATGACCCCCCGAAGGACGGAACGCTGGTTATAATGCGCGGCCTTTTGTGCCTGGGAATGTCGAATCGTTACCCTCGACGAGCCTTTTTCCCTTTGGCCAGGCAGCACTTTTTGAATTTCGCGGGTCAACAGGCAGCCTTTCTTGACCCAGGCAGCGGTCCACGCCAGGCCGCTCAACCAGTCTCGCCGAGCCCTGTTTCTGCGCCGGCGGGCCTGATTTCATAATTTGTCAGGTGGTTTTATGGACAGCATCAACAGCCGCATCGCCGAGGAACTCGGCGTACGCCCGCAACAGGTCGAAGCGGCCGTCGCGCTACTCGATGAAGGCTCCACGGTGCCTTTTATCGCCCGTTACCGGAAAGAAGTGACCGGCAGCCTCGATGACACTCAATTGCGTCATCTGGAAGAGCGCCTGCGCTACCTGCGTGAACTCGACGAACGGCGTATCAGCATCCTGGCCAGCATCCAGGAACAGGGCAAGCTAACCCCGGCGCTCGAACGCGACATCAAGTTGGCGGACACCAAGACCCGCCTCGAAGACTTGTACCTGCCCTACAAGCAGAAGCGCCGCACCAAGGGCCAGATCGCCCTGGAAGCCGGGCTTGGCGAATTGGCCGACGGGCTGTTCAACGACCCGACCCTGGCGCCCGAAGCCGAAGCCGCGCGTTTCGTCGATGCCGAAAAGGGCGTGGCGGACGTGAAGGCGGCGCTGGAAGGCGCCAAGTACATCCTCATGGAGCGCTTCGCCGAAGACGCCAACCTGCTGGAAAAGCTGCGCAACTTCCTGAAACACGAAGCCATCCTCAGTGCCCGCGTAATCGCAGGCAAAGAAGAGGAAGGGGCGAAGTTCCGGGATTACTTCGAGCACGACGAACCGCTCAAGAGCATGCCGTCCCACCGCGCCCTGGCGATTTTCCGTGGCCGCAACGAAGGCATCCTCAGCTCCGCGCTGAAAGTCGGCGATGAATTGCCCGGCACCATGCACCCCTGCGAAGGCATGATCGGCCAGCAGTTCGGTATCCAGAACCAGAACCGCGCCGCCGACAAATGGTTGGCAGAGGTGGTGCGCTGGACCTGGAAGGTCAAGCTCTATACCCACTTGGAAACCGACCTGCTGGGCGAACTGCGGGACAACGCCGAGACCGAGGCAATCAACGTCTTCGCCCACAACCTGCACGACCTGCTGCTGGCGGCACCGGCCGGCCCACGCGCCACCCTGGGCCTAGACCCGGGTCTGCGTACCGGCTGCAAGGTGGCGGTGGTGGATTCCACCGGCAAGCTGTTGGATCACGCGACGGTCTATCCCCACGTCCCGCACAACAAATGGGACCAGACCCTCGCGGTGCTCGCGGCCCTGTGCGCCAAGCATTCGGTGGACCTGATCGCCATTGGCAACGGCACCGCCAGCCGTGAAACGGACAAACTGGCCGCCGAGCTGATCAAGAAATACCCGGCCATGAAGATGACCAAGGTCATGGTGTCCGAGGCTGGCGCTTCTGTTTATTCCGCTTCGGAACTGGCGTCCAAGGAGTTCCCGGACCTGGACGTGTCGATCCGTGGCGCGGTGTCGATTGCCCGTCGCCTGCAGGATCCGCTGGCGGAGCTGGTGAAGATCGACCCGAAATCCATTGGTGTCGGCCAGTACCAGCACGATGTGTCCCAGTTGAAACTGGCCCGCGGCCTGGACGCCGTGGTGGAAGACTGCGTAAACGCCGTGGGTGTGGACGTGAACACCGCTTCGGTGGCGCTGTTGGCGCGGATCTCGGGCCTCAACGCTACGCTGGCGCAGAACATCGTGACCCACCGCGATGAGCACGGCGCCTTCAAGACCCGCGCCGCGTTGAAGAAAGTCCCGCGCCTTGGGGAAAAGACCTTCGAACAGGCCGCCGGCTTCTTGCGCGTCATGAACGGCGACAACCCCCTGGATTCGTCGGCCGTCCACCCCGAAGCCTACCCGCTGGTGCAACGCATCGCCGCCCAGACCGATCGCGACATCCGCTCACTGATCGGCGACGCTTCGTTCCTCAAGCGCCTGGATCCGAAGAAATTCACCGACGAAACCTTCGGCCTGCCCACCGTCACCGACATCCTGCAAGAACTGGAGAAACCGGGCCGTGACCCGCGTCCCGAGTTCAAGACCGCCGAGTTCCAGGAAGGCGTCGAAGACCTCAAGGACCTGCAACCCGGCATGATCCTGGAAGGGGTGGTGACCAACGTCACCAATTTCGGGGCGTTCGTCGACATCGGCGTGCATCAGGACGGTCTGGTGCACATTTCGGCGCTGTCGGAGAAGTTCATCAAGGACCCGCGCGAAGCCGTGAAGGCTGGTGACGTGGTGAAAGTGAAGGTCATGGAAGTCGACATTCCGCGCAAACGCGTCGGCCTGTCGATGCGCATGAGCGACACCCCCGGCGAGAAAGTCGACGGTGCCCGTGGCCCTCGTCCAGGCTCGGCGCCGCGCCAGTCGCAGAACACCGCGCCGCGCAAGGAAACCGCCACGGCGGCCCCGGCCAACAACGCCATGGCCTCGCTGTTCGCCAACGCCAAGCAGTTGAAGAAGCGCTGATGGACACGCCGGCCGGGCTGGTGGAAAGCGCCTTCTTCAAACTGCTCGGCTGCCGCTTGCACAGTCTGGGGGACGGGGTGGCGCAAGTCGCCCTGGCCCTGGAGCCGCCGTTGCGCAATCGGGGCGGCAAGCTGCACGGTGGCGCATTGTTCAGCCTGGTGGACATCGCCATGGGCCTGGCTTGTTCCAGTGTCCATGGCTTTGATCAACAGAGCGCGACCATCGAATGCAAGATCAACTACATTCGCGCCGTGTCCGAGGGCGAGGTCCTGTGCACGGCCCGGGTCCTCCACCCGGGGCGGCGCACGCTGGTGGTCGAGGCTGAGGTGACCCAGGGCGACAAGCTGGTCGCAAAAGCACAAGGCACCTTCGCTGTCCTATAGCTCCCTGTCATCGATTTGGGTTAATTTCGGCGCAACAGAAACAGCGTCGCAGTTCCCTGTGGGAGCGAGCCTGCTCGCGATAACGGTGTTTCAGTCGCATCAACGTAGCTGATTCACCGCAATCGCGAGCAGGCTCGCTCCCACAGGAGACTGCGGCGATTCGTTCTTGGCCGTACAAAACCGGGCGATAACGCCAGTTTCAACTTCACCCTTGTAGAGCGCCTTGCCCACCCCCATATTGGGGCGACTGACGCGTGAAGGAATTCAACTTGAGCGACCTCTTAAACCGCCGCCTGGCCCTGCTCGGCGAGCGCGCCAACCTCTCCCTGCTCGAGCAGTGCCTGCACGGTATCGAACGTGAATGCCTGCGTGTCACGGACAGCGGGCGCCTGGCATTGACCCCGCATCCCGAAGCTCTGGGCTCGGCGCTGACCAACGGGCAGATCACCACCGACTATTCCGAGTCGCTGCTGGAGTTCATCACCCCGGCCCTGGCGAACCCGGCCGATACCCTGAGCAGCCTCGACAGGATCCACCGGTTTGTCTACAGCAAACTCGGTGATGAATACCTGTGGAGTCCGTCGATGCCGTGCCCGCTGCCGGCGGAAGAAGAGATTCCCATCGCGTACTACGGCACCTCGAACATTGGTCGGCTCAAGTACGTCTATCGCCAGGGCCTGGCCCTGCGCTACGGCAAGACCATGCAATGTATCGCCGGGATCCACTACAACTTCTCCCTGCCGGAGAAACTCTGGCCGCTGCTGCGCCAGGCCGAGGCGGCCGACGTCAGCGACCGTGATTTCCAGTCGCAGGCCTATATCGCGCTGATCCGTAATTTCCGTCGCTACAGCTGGTTGCTGATGTACCTGTTCGGTGCCTCGCCGGCCCTGGACGCCGGTTTCCTGCGCGGTCGCCCGCACCAGTTGGAACAACTGGACCCGGACACCCTATACCTGCCCTATGCCACCAGCCTGCGCATGAGCGATCTGGGTTACCAGAGCAACGCCCAGGCCGGCCTGACGCCGTGCTACAACGACCTGGCCAGCTACACCGACAGCCTGCGCAAAGCGGTGGCGACGCCCTATGCACCGTATGTCGAAGTCGGCACGCATCGGAACGGCGAGTGGGTGCAGCTCAACACCAATATCCTGCAGATCGAAAACGAGTACTACTCCAACATCCGCCCCAAACGCGTGACCTACACCGGCGAACGTCCGATCCAGGCGTTGATGGCCCGGGGCATCCAGTACGTCGAAGTACGCTGTCTGGACATCAACCCGTTCCTGCCGTTGGGCATCGACGTCACCGAATCGCGTTTCCTCGATGCGTTCCTGTTGTATTGCGGCCTCAACGAGAGCCCGTTGTTCGAAAGCAGCGAATGCGGCAATGCCACGGACAACTTCCTGACCGTGGTCAAGGAAGGCCGCAAGCCGGGCTTGCAACTGCAACGCCAAGGCCAATCGGTGAACATGCAGGCGTGGGCCATCGAACTGCTGGAACAGATCGCACCGCTGGCTTCGTTGCTCGACCAGAGCCACGGTGGCGATGCTCACCGCCAGGCCCTGGATGCACAGCTGGCGAAGGTCCGGGATCCGTCGCTGACCCCATCAGCGCAGGTCCTGGCGGCCATGGCGGAACATCAGGAAAGCTTCGCCCAGTTCTCCCTGCGCCAGAGCAAGGCCCACGCCGGGTTCTTCCGTGCCGAACCATTGCCGGCCCAGGAACAGGCTGCGTTCGAAACCTCCGCTCGCGAATCCCTAGCCCAGCAAACCGAGCTGGAACAGAACGAAGTGGGCGATTTTGACGTGTTCGTGGGTTCGTACCAGGCGAGCATCCTGGCGATCAGTAACTAGATCGCACTTGTCGAGCCAGTCAGTGTGGCGAGGGAGCTTGCTCCCTCGCCACAAAGGCCTCGCCCGCTCCTCTGCGATCAACTTTTTCGCTGATAAGCTCATGCTAAAAAGTTATTTATTTTTGAATTCTTAGATCATTTAGTCTCCTTCAACGCCGAATACCCGGCGGTCTGTTGAGGAGTTCTCCCATGACTTTGAGTTTCCCCCTTCGCCTTCTCGCAGCCGCCTCCCTGGCTGCCGCGAGTCTGTTTGCCCAAGCCGCCGACCTGACCGTCGCCTATCAGACCACCGTCGACCCGGCCAAAGTCGCCCAGGCCGACGGTGCCTATGAAAAAGCCACCCGGGCCAGCATCGACTGGCGCAAATTCGATAATGGCGCCGACGTCATCACGGCCATCGCCTCGGGCGACGTGCAGATCGGCTACCTCGGTTCCAGCCCGCTGACCGCCGCCATCACGCGCAAGGTCCCGGTGGAAACCTTTCTCATCGCCACCCAGATCGGCGCCGCCGAAGCCTTGGTAGCCCGCGACGGCTCCGGGATCAAGACTCCGCAGGACCTGGTTGGCAAGAAGATTGCCGTACCGTTCGTTTCCACCGGTCACTACAGCCTGCTCGCCGCGTTGAAGCATTGGGGCATCGACCCGTCGAAGGTCACGGTACTCAACCTTGCGCCACCGGCCATCATCGCCGCCTGGAAACGTGGCGACATCGATGCCACCTATGTCTGGGATCCGGCCCTGGGCGTGGCCAAGGAAAACGGCACGGTGCTGATCACTTCGGCGGAGCTGGCCAAATTCGGCGCGCCAACCTTCGATGCTTGGATCGTGCGCAAGGACTTCGCGCAGAAGCACCCTGAAATCGTCACCGCCTTCGCCAAGGTCACCCTGGATGCCTACGCCCAATACCGCAAGGACCCGCAAGCCTGGCTGGCGAACACAGCCAACATCGACAAGCTGGTGAAGCTCTCCGGTGCCAAGGCCAGCGACATCCCGCTGTTGCTGCAAGGCAACGTGTACCCGCTGGCGGCCGACCAGATCGCGAGCCTCGGCGCACCGACCACCCAGGCCATCACCAACACCGCTGCGTTTCTCAAGGAGCAAGGCAAGGTGGAAGCGGTCCTGCCCGACTACGCCCCCTACGTCAGCGCCCAATACATCGCTCACTGATTCGCCAAGAAAAAAGGGAGTCACCGCAATGGCCTTGTTACAGCTGGAGCGCATCGGCGCACAGTATCCCGGGGCGTCGGAAGCCGTGTTGACGGACATTTCACTGACCCTCGGGCCGCAGCAATTGCTGGTTGCCCTGGGTCCGTCCGGCAGCGGCAAGACCTCGCTGCTGAACCTGATCGCTGGATTCGTCGAGCCCAGTGCCGGGCAGATCACCCTGGACGGCGTGCAGGTGCTGGGCCCCGGCGCCGAACGCGGCGTGGTGTTCCAGGACGACGCGCTGTTGCCTTGGCAGGATGTGCTGGCAAATGTCGGGTTCGGTCTGGAACTGGCTGGGGTCGCCAGGGAACCACGGGAAACCCGCGCCCGGGAGATGCTCGCCCTGGTGGGCCTGGCCGGCTTCGAGCAACGCCGTGTCTGGCAGCTTTCCGGGGGCCAGAAGCAGCGCGTCGGCCTCGCCCGGGCGCTGGCGGCCGACCCACGCGTGCTGCTGATGGACGAGCCCTTCGGCGCTCTCGATGCCTTCACCCGTGAACAGATGCAGGAGCTGTTGTTGCAGGTCTGGCAACGCACTGCCAAACCGGTGTTCCTGATCACCCATGACATTGAGGAAGCCGTGTTCCTCGCCACCGAACTTATCCTGCTGGCGCCCAACCCAGGGCGGATAGTCGAACGACTGCACCTGGATTTCAGCCAGCGCTACCGGGCCGGAGAGTCAGCGCGGTCGATCAAGTCCGACCCGCGCTTCATCGACATCCGTGAACACGTGCTTGCCAAAGTATTCGCCCAACGCAGTGCCACCCGACACCAGGAGCCAATATGAGCAGCTATGAAATCCCGGCGGTGGCCAACGAAATCCTTACCAGTGATCCAGCCCGCCGCTTCCGGCGTTCCGTGAGTACGCGATGGATCAGCGGCCTGACCCTGATCACGCTGCTGGTCCTATGGTGGGCGGTGACGGCGAGCGGGCTGGTCGAACCGTTGTTCCTGCCCTCGCCTTCCGCCGTGCTGCAAAAAGGCTGGCTGCTCGTCACCAGCGGCTACATGGACGCGACGCTGTGGCAGCATCTGGGCGCGAGCCTCGGACGGATCGGCCTGGGCCTGTTGCTGGCCGTGCTGACGGCGGTACCGGTGGGCATTGCCATCGGTTCCAGCCGTATCGCCCGGGGTGTGTTCGATCCATTGATCGAGTTCTATCGGCCGATTCCGCCGCTGGCCTACCTGCCGCTGATCGTGATCTGGTGCGGCATCGGCGAATTGTCGAAGGTGCTGCTGATCTACCTGGCGATCTTCGCCCCGATAGCCATCGCCACCGCCACCGGCGTACGCACGGTCGACCCGGCCAGGGTACGGGCCGCGCAATCCCTTGGCGCAACTCCGGCACAGTTGATTCGCCATGTGATCCTGCCCAGCGCCCTGCCCGACATTCTCACCGGCATTCGCATCGGCCTGGGTGTGGGCTGGTCGACACTGGTGGCCGCCGAACTGATCGCCGCCACTAGTGGCCTGGGGTTCATGGTGCAGTCGGCGGCGCAGTTCCTGGTCACCGATGTGGTGGTGCTGGGAATCCTGGTCATCGCCCTCATCGCCTTCGCCATGGAAATGAGCCTGCGCGCACTGCAACGCAGGTGGGTGCCGTGGCATGGTCAGGCCCATTGAGTTCATTGACCACGCCGACATCCGGCGCTCCAACCAGGAAAAACAACGATGAACCGCCCGACCATCACTCCTTTGAGCATCGCCCTCGGCGCGCAGATCAGCGGCATCGACATCAGCCAGCCGCTGAGCGTGGAGCAGCGCAATTTCATTGAGCAGGCCTTGCTTGAACACCAGGTGCTGTTCTTTCGGGACCAGCCCATCGACCCAGCCCAGCAGGCACGTTTCGCCGCCTGTTTTGGCGACCTGCATATTCACCCCATCTATCCGAATGTGCCCGGGCAGCCCGAAGTGCTGGTGCTCGACACGGACGTCACCGATGTACGCGACAACGCCGTCTGGCATACCGACGTGACCTTCCTGCCGACCCCGGCCATGGGTGCGGTACTCAGCGCCAAGCTGCTGCCGCCGTTCGGTGGCGATACCTTATGGGCCAGCGGCATTGCGGCTTACGAAGCCTTGTCGGCACCGTTGAAAAGCCTGCTACAAGGCCTGACAGCCACCCACGACTTCACACGGTCCTTTCCCTTGGAACGCTTTGGTCATACCGCCGCGGACCAGGCTCGCTGGGAAGAAGCACGACGGAAAAACCCACCGCTGTCCCATCCGGTGGTTCGCACCCATCCGGTGAGCAGTCGCCGGTCGCTGTTCGTCAATGAAGGTTTTACCACCCGCATCAACGAGCTGTCCGAAACCGAAAGCGAAGCCATCCTGAAGCTGCTGTTCGCCCATGCCACCCGCCCGGAGTTCACCCTCCGCTGGCGCTGGCAGGTCAATGACGTAGCGTTCTGGGACAACCGCGTGACCCAGCATTTTGCCGTGGACGACTACCGTCCTGCCCGACGCGTGATGCACCGGGCGACGGTGCTGGGAGATGTGCCGTTCTTCAAGTGAATAGAAGATTGGGTCATCTTTGTGGCGAGGGGATTTATCCCCGCTGGGACGCGAAGCGGCCCCGACCCATCTCGGGCTATCAGGTCAATTGAGTTGACAGTTTTGAGGCTGCTACGCAGCCCAGCGGGGATAAATCCCCTCGCCACAGGGGTTTGTGTTCGGCTTGGGGATTACTCCGCCGACGAAGGCTTCTCCCAGAGATTGATACCGCCCTCCTGGGCAAACCGGTCGATCTCCGCCAGTTCCTCGGCACTGAAGCTCAGGTTCTTCAGCGCCCCGACGTTCTCGACGATCTGCTCCGGGCGGCTGGCGCCGATCAGGGCAGACGTGACCCGAGGATCGCGCAGGGTCCAGGCCAGGGCCATTTGTGCCAGGCTTTGGCCGCGTCGCCGGGCGATCTCGTTGAGGGCGCGCACATGGGCGATGTTCTCCTCCGACAAGTGCGAAGCCTGCAGCGAACCGCCACCCGGACGATTGACCCGTGCATCGGACGGGATGCCCTTGAGGTACTTGTCCGTGAGCAGGCCCTGGGCCAGCGGGGTAAAGGCGATCACACCGGTACCCAATTCGTCGGTGGCGTCCAGCAGGTCTTTTTCCACCCAGCGGTTGAGCAGGTTGTAGGCCGGTTGGTGGATCAGCAGAGGAATTTTCCACTCCTTGAGCAGCGCCGCCATTTCCCGGGTCTTCACCCCGGAATAGGAAGAAATACCGACGTACAAGGCCTTGCCCTGTTGCACCGCCGTCGCCAGAGCACTGGCGGTTTCTTCCAGCGGAGTATCGGGATCGAAGCGGTGGGAATAAAAGATATCCACATAGTCGAGCCCCAGCCGTTGCAGGCTCTGGTCGAGGCTGGCCAACACGTACTTGCGCGACCCGCCACCCTGGCCATACGGGCCGGGCCACATGTCCCAACCGGCCTTGCTGGAGATGATCAACTCGTCGCGGTAGTGCTTGAAGTCCTCACGCAACAACCGACCGAAATTGATCTCGGCGCTGCCGTAGGGCGGGCCGTAGTTGTTCGCCAGGTCGAAGTGGTTGATGCCCAAATCAAATGCCGTGCGCAGCAAGGCACGCTGGGTATCGATCGGCGTACTGTCGCCGAAGTTGTGCCACAACCCCAGCGACAATGCCGGCAGCACCAGACCGCTGCGACCAACGCGGCGATAGGGAATGGACTCGTAGCGGTTTTCAGCAGCGATGTAGGTCATCGAAGGCTCTCTGTTCGGGGATGATGCGAATGGCAGAAACTAACATTTCACAGACGCATCGTTCAGGTCGAAAGTTCGCGTAGTCCTTCGGAAGAGGATTGCAGCTAGATCAGATGTGGGAGCGAGCCTGCTCGCGATGGCGGCGGGTCAGGCGATGATATGTCGGCAGATGAAGCCTCATCGCGAGCAGGCTCGCTCCCACGATCGTCAGCCCGAAATAAGCGCTAACGTGCCCCGGCAAATACCTCCGCCACCCAATCCACAAACACCCGCACCCGCGGCGAAAGGTGGCGGTTGTGCGGGTAGAGCACCGATATCGGCATGGGCGGCGGAGGGGTGTCGATGAGAACTTCCTGGACCAGGCCCTGCTGGATCTGCGTTTCCATCCGATAGTGCGGGCACTGGATCAGGCCCAGGCCGGCGATGGCCGAGGCGGCGTAGATTTCGGCACCGAACACCGAGAGCGCCCCCTCGATAGCCACTTCCTTGAGTTCGCCTTCGACCATGAATTCGAATGGATACTGTTTGGCGGTGGTGCGCGACACGTAGTTCACCGCCCGGTGCCGGCTCAGGTCGTCGAGGTTCTTCGGTTCGCCGTACTGGCGCAAATAGGCGGGGCTGGCGCAGGTGATCTGGCGCAGGCTGGCGACACGCCGGCCGATCAACGACGAGTCCCCCAGCGTGCCGGCCCGCAGCACGCAATCGATCCCTTCGCTGATCAGGTCGACAAAGCGATCAGCCTCGCTGATGGACAACTCGATATCCGGGTAGCGGGCCATGAATTGCGGCAGCGCCGGAATCACGAAATGCCGGGCCAGGGTCCCGTGCAAGTCCACCCGCAGTTGCCCTTTGGGCGCTACGCTGCGAAACGCCAGCTCGGCCTCTTCAAGCTCCGCCAGCAATTGCACACAACGCGGGTAATAGGCCTCGCCGTCCAGCGTCGGCCGCACCTTGCGGGTACTGCGCTCCAGCAGGCGTACACCCAGCCAGGCTTCGAACTGATTGAGGGTATGAGTCAGCGTGGCACGGGGCAAATTCAGATCATCGGCGGCCAGGGTAAAACTGTTGCGCTCGTAGATGCGCACGAACACCTTCATCGCCTTGACTTGATCCATGGAATGGCATGCCCTGATTGTTGGTGATTATTGAACAGTCAAGCCAACTCTCGGGCATTTATCGCGCCAGGTAAACATGTGAATCTGGCCTCATCCCACTCAACGAAGGAAACCGCCATGTCGACTCAAACCGCCAAAGTAGCCATTGTCACCGGAGCCTCTCGTGGTATCGGCGCTGAAATCGCCAAACAGTTGGCCCATGACGGCTTCTCTGTCGCCATCAACTACGCCAACAGTGCTAGCGAAGCCTCGAAGCTGGTGGTGCAGCTGCGCCAGGCCGGTCACCGGGCCATCGCGATCAAGGCCGATGTGTCCTCTGCCGCCGATGTCCGCCGGATGTTCGATGAAACAGAAGCACAACTGGGCAAGATCGACGTATTGATCAACAACGCCGGCGTCCTGCAGGTGATGCCCCTGGCGCAACACAGCGACGAACTGTTCGACCAGACCTTCGCGATCAACACCCGGGGCACGTTCAACACCTTGCGCGAAGCCGCGACCCGCCTGAACGATGGCGGCCGCATCGTGAACTTTTCCAGCAGCACCGTTGGCCTGAACCTGCCTGGCTATTCGGTGTACATCGCCAGCAAGGCGGCGGTGGAATCGCTGACCCAGGTATTCGCCAAGGAGCTGCGCGGTCGTCAGATCACGGTCAATGCCATCGCTCCCGGCCCGGTGGCGACGGAACTGTTCATGCACGGCAAAAGCGAAGAGCAGATCCAGCAGTACGCCAAGATGCCGCCCCTGGAGCGCCTCGGCCAGCCGGAGGACATCGCCAGCATCCTGTCCTTCCTGGTGAGCCCCGCCGCCGGTTGGGTGAATGGCCAGATCCTCCGGGCCAACGGCGGGCTTGTCTGAGACGCCCCAGGTCAGCGCACCAGATGCAGGAACTGCATGTGCCGTTCGTACTGATCGAGGATGTCGTTGATGACCTGCTCCTTGGTATAGCCCACCAGGTCGTAGTCCTGGCTGCCCTCGCTCAAATGTACCTCGGCACGGTAGTAACGACGGTTGTTGATTTGCTTGGAGCCCATGCCGCCCCGGGCGAAGGATGGCGTGAAGTAGCCGCGCATCTGCACCTGGTAGATGAACGGGTGCTGCTCGCCATGGCCGATTTCCAGGCTGACGCTGTCGTTGGCCGGGTCTGGCTGGGTCATCACCGTCAACCCCTTCTCGGCGAACACCGCTTTCACTTCCTCGACGGCCGGACGCACTGTGGTGTCGAGGAAGCGATAGACCTCGTCCCGGGACGGGAAATGCACCGCCTGGCTCAAGCGCTGGCGCCAGCCGCCTTTGCCCCGCCGCGAGGCCGACACCGGTGCCAGGGAATGCAATTGCGCGATCTGTTTCTGGGACTCGAGGTGAAACGCCTTGTGCAGGCCCCACATCATCAACAAGAGAATCAGCGAGAACGGCAGTGAAGTCAGCACAACCGCCGATTTCAACGCATCGATGCTGCCGGAGAACAGCAGCGCGCTGGTCACCAGGGCGGTCATCGCCCCCCAGAACACCCGCAGCCATTTCGGCCCGTCTTCATCGGGATTGCCGCCCTTGGCCGAGAGCGTTGAAAGCACCACGGTGCCGGAGTCGGCCGAGGTGACGAAGAACACGAAGCTGATGAACACCGTGACCGCGATGACCGTCTTGCTCCACGGGTAGGTTTCCAGCAGCAGATAAAGACTCATCGACGGATTGTCCAGGGCTGACATGCCCAGGGCGCTCATGCCGTGGTTGAGCACCTGGTCGATGGCGCTGTTGCCGAAGATCGACATCCACGCGAGGGTGAAACCCAAGGGAATCAGCAACACGCCAAACACGAACTCACGGATGGTACGGCCACGGGAAATCCGTGCGATGAACAGCCCCACGAACGGCGACCAGGCGATCCACCAGGCCCAATAGAACACCGTCCAGCCCCCCAGCCAGTCGCTGGGTTTGTCGTAGGCATACAGATCGAAACTCTTCATCGGCAGGGCGCCGAGGTAATCGCCCACGTTCTGGATCAGGGTGTTGAGCAAATGCTGGGTGGGCCCGGCGAACAACACGAACAGCAGCAGCGCGCAGGCCAGCAGCATGTTGATGTCGGACATGACCCGTACGCCTTTATCGACGCCGGCCACCGCCACGATGATCGCCGCCCCCATCATCAGCACGATCAGGCCGATCTGAATCCATTGGGTATGAGGGATGCCCAACAGGTAATCGAGACCGGAATTGAGGTGCAGGACCCCAAACCCCATGTCGGCGCCGAGGCCGAACACGGTCGCGATGATGCCGAAACCGTCGACGGCATAACCGATGGGGCCATTGATACGTTTGCCGATCAGCGGATACAACGCCGAACGCAGCGCCAGTGGCAGGTTATGCCGATAGGCAAAGTACGCCAGGGCCATGCCGACGAACGCAAACACGCCCCAGCCGTGCAGGCCCCAATGCAGAAACAGTATCTGCATCGCTTGACGCGCCGCATCGGCGGTGCCGGCCTCGCCCTGGGGCGGCTGCGCCAGATGGGTCAGCGGTTCGGAGACGCAAAAGAAGAACAGCGTGATGCTGATCCCGGCGGCGAACAACATGCCGGCCCAGGACAGGTAACTGAATTCGGGCTCGTCGTGGTCGGCACCGAGCTTGATCTTGCCGTAGCCGGACAAGGCGGTGACCACCACGAAGACCAGATACAGGGCCATCGCCAGCAGGTAATACCAGCCGACCGTGTTGGCCGCCCAGTTCTGTGCCGCCAGCAGCCAGGCGCCGGCTTGCTCGGGCATGGCAATCACCACCAGGCCGAACAGCAGGATAACGGTCGCCGCGAAGTAGAAAACCGGCGGGTTCATGCGGACCAGGCCGCTGGGTGGAAGGGAGGAGGCACTCATGAGTGAAGCACCCCGATATGGGAAACCGTGACAGTCGATAACGGACTCGGCAAAGGCAAGCCTCCTGTTGTGAGCGGGCAGCAAACCAATGGTTTAACTTGAATGAGCGTTCAATTTAAACATGAATAGGCAGCTAAGGACTAATCGCCAAGCTCGGCGGTACATGTCCCACATAGATGACGCCGCTTCGCCTGCATTCGTTCAGTGGGGCACCATAGGCTCCAAATAAACAAATACCCTGTGGGAGCGAGCCTGCTCGCGATAGCGGTCTGTCAGACACATTGCATGTAGCAGGTACACCGCTATCGCGAGCAGGCTCGCTCCCACAAGGGGCTCCGTCCCGGACTCGGATCTGGTCCCGGGGTTGCCCGTGAATATCGTCGTGCCTATAGTCCAGACATTGCCTACAACCAGTACGGACTCATGATCAAACAACAGCTGTCCCGCTTTAACCGCCTCGACCTGCTCGGCCATCCGACACCGCTGGAAAAACTCGAACGCCTCTCCACCTGGCTCGGTCGCGACCTTTACATCAAGCGCGACGACCTGACGCCCCTGGCCCTGGGTGGCAACAAGCTGCGCAAGCTCGAATACCTCGCCGCCGACGCCTTGGCCCAAGGAGCCGACACGCTGATTACCGCCGGCGCGATCCAGTCCAACCATGTGCGCCAGACCGCTGCACTGGCCGCGAGGCTGGGCCTGGGTTGCGTGGCATTGCTGGAGAACCCCATCGGCACCGATGACGCCAACTATCTGGGCAATGGCAACCAATTACTGCTGGAGCTGTTCGACGCCAAGGTTGAACTGGTCGAAAACCTGGATAACGCCGACGAGCAACTGCAGGCCCTGGCTGCGCGGCTGCGCAACAACGGCAAAAAGCCGTACCTGGTGCCGATCGGTGGCTCAAACGCCTTGGGCGCATTGGGGTACGTGCGCGCCGGCCTGGAGCTGGCCGAGCAGATCAAGGACACCGGCCTGGATTTCGCCGCCGTGGTGCTGGCCTCGGGCAGCGCCGGCACCCACAGCGGCCTGGCCCTGGCCTTGAGTGAAACCCTGCCGCAACTTCCAGTGATTGGCGTAACGGTTTCGCGCAGCGAGGAAGACCAGTTTCCGAAGGTCCAGGGGCTTGCCGAGCGTGTCGCCCAATTGCTTGAAGTGGCGCTTCCGGAGGCCTTCAAGGTGAACCTGTGGGATGAGTATTTCGCCCCGCGCTACGGCGAGCCGAACGCCGGTACCCTGGCAGCGGTCAAGTTGCTGGCCAGTCTTGAAGGCCTGTTGCTGGATCCGGTCTACACCGGCAAGGCCATGGCCGGCCTGCTCGATGGCATCGGCCGCGACCGTTTTGACGAGGGTCCGCTCATCTTCCTGCACACCGGCGGGGCTCCGGCGCTGTTTGCCTACGACACCGCGTTCTGAAAGAGTGAGAGCATCCTCTGTGGGAGCGAGCCTGCTCGCTCCCACAGAGAACAACTCCATTTCGGAATATATGGATGATCTAATATTTTTTTCCAATCTATCAAAGCCGCCCTATAGTCGTGCACGCTGACCTATTTGCCACGCGACGCACACGGCGCTTTAAGGCAGGATGTGGCAGTCTTCCAGATCACGGCTACACCTTCTAATCCAACACCTCTTCATAAGAAAACACAGGGGCTTGTCATGAATTTTTCTGCATTACGTCGCAACCTGTTGATCGGTTCGCTGGGCCTGGCATTGAGCGCCGGCCTGCTGGGGCAAGCAGTTGCTGGTGAGCAGTTGCAAAAAATCAAGGATGCGGGCGTGATCAACGTCGGCCTGGAAGGCACTTATCCACCGTTCAGCTTCGTCGATGCCGACGGCAAGCTCGCCGGTTTCGAAGTGGAGTTTTCCGAAGCCCTGGCCAAGGAGCTGGGCGTGAAGGTGAAACTGCAAGCCACTAAATGGGATGGCATCCTGGCTGCGCTGGAATCCAAGCGCCTGGACGCCGTGATCAACCAGGTCACCATTTCCGAAGAGCGCAAGAAAAAGTACGACTTCTCCGAGCCCTACACCGTCTCCGGTATCCAGGCGCTGGTTCTGAAGAAGAACGAAGAAAAACTCAACATCAAGGCCGCCGACGACCTGGCTGGCAAGAAAGTCGGCGTAGGCCTGGGCACCAACTACGAACAGTGGCTCAAGGACAACGTGCCCAAGGCGGACATCCGTACCTACGAGGATGATCCGACCAAGTATCAGGACCTGCGTATCGGTCGTATCGACGCGATCCTGGTGGACCGCCTCGCTGCCTTCGAACTGGCGAAAAAAGCCCCGGACACCGCGGTTGCCGGCGACGCCTTCTCCCGTCAGGAAGCCGGTGTGACCCTGCGTAAAGGCGAACCCGAGTTGTTGGCGGCGGTAAACAAAGCCATCGATAAGCTGCGCGCCGACGGCACCTTGAAGAAGTTGTCCGAGAAATACTTCAACGCTGACGTCACTCAATAATGGAAGCAAAGCTCCAACTCGTCCTCAGTTCCACGCCCTTTTTGCTTCAGGGCGTGTACTTCACGGTCGTCCTGAGCCTGGGCGGCATGTTCTTCGGCTTCCTGCTCGGGTTTGGCCTGGCCTTGATGCGCCTGTCGCGCTTCAAACTGGTGAACTGGTTCGCCCGGGTCTACGTCTCGTTCTTCCGCGGCACGCCGTTGCTGGTCCAATTGTTCATGATGTACTACGGCCTGCCACAGGTGGGCATCGAACTGGACCCGATACCCGCAGCGCTGATCGGCCTCTCGTTGAACATGGCGGCCTACATCTGTGAAACCCTGCGGGCCGCCATCAGCTCCATCGAGCGCGGCCAATGGGAGGCGGCTGCCAGCATCGGCATGACCCGCGTGCAGACATTGCGCCGGGCCATTCTGCCGCAAGCCATGCGCACGGCCCTGCCACCCTTGGGGAACAGCTTCACGTCGCTGGTCAAGGACACCTCGCTGGCAGCCACCATTCAGGTGCCGGAACTGCTCCGCCAGGCGCAGTTGGTTTCCGCGCGGACCTTTGAAATTTTCGCCATGTACCTGTCCGCCGCGTTGATCTACTGGATCCTCGTGAGCGCCCTGGCCCATGTGCAAAACCGTCTGGAAGCGCGGGTCAACCGGCATGAGCAGGAGTCTTGAAGCATGATCGTGGTTGAAAAGCTGACCAAACAATTCAAGGGTCAGACGGTGCTCAACGGTATCGACCTGCAGGTCGAGGAAGGCGAAGTCGTTGCCATCATCGGTCCCAGCGGTTCGGGCAAGACCACCTTCCTGCGCTGCCTGAACTTCCTCGAAGAACCCAGCAGCGGCCGGATCAAGGTCGGCGACATCGAAATCGACGGCAGCCGCCCGCTGAACCAGCAACAGGGCCTGGTGCGTCGTCTGCGCCAGCAGGTGGGTTTTGTGTTCCAGAACTTCAATCTGTTTCCCCATCGCACGGCCTTGGAGAATGTCATCGAGGGTCCGCTGGTGGTGAAGAAGACCCCACGTGCCGATGCCGAGACCCTGGGCCGCAAGCTGTTGGCCAAGGTCGGCCTGGCCGGCAAGGAGGACGCCTATCCACGGCGCCTCTCCGGCGGCCAGCAACAACGGGTGGCGATTGCCCGGGCATTGGCGATGGAACCGCAGGTGATCCTGTTCGACGAACCGACCTCTGCGCTGGACCCGGAACTGGTCGGAGAAGTCCTGGCGACCATTCGCGGCCTGGCCGAAGAAAAACGCACCATGGTCATCGTGACCCATGAAATGAGCTTTGCCCGTGACGTGGCGAACCGCGTGGTGTTTTTCGACAAGGGCGTGATCGTCGAACAAGGTGAAGCCAAGGCAATGTTCGCCGCGCCCCGGGAAGAACGCACCCGGCAGTTTCTCAGCAAGTTTCTCTCCGCCGGTCACGGTGTGCAGTAACTTATCGATAACGGCTTACTTCCAGGGATGGAAGGGGCTGGCGACTTGAGAACAAACTCGCAACTTGAAATCCGCCGAGCATCTTCAATTATTTGACGTGCGGCATATACATACCTCTCGCAACACTTTCCTTCGCGCCAAGCTTCCTGCCAGCTCACGCCCCGCAAACCTTCGACCAGGCTTTACAGCTGAGGTAAAAGGCATTTTGCGCCGTGTATTTTTAACATCATCACGTAGGACATTTCTGAAGAGCTACAGAGTCCGCTAATAAGCAAACACCTCTATTGACACTGAAACTATCGAACCCGTATCTAGTTGACCGATAGGCGACGCACATTACTTTAGTTGTACGCAGCGAATAACCATAGAAACAGATTCAAAGCCTGCACATTAAAATAACGTGTATATCGACACCTTTGCTCTTTCCGAAACGGACTTCGTTTTTCAGCATCAAGGAGAACACCATGACATGTACGTCAACTCTTCCAGAACTCGCCGCCCCTGCCCTGGCCAATGCCTGCCGTAGCGGTATCAACATCACCGGTGCCGCCCGCCTGGAAGTGCTCATCGCTCCTTATCCCGGCATGGATGCCGGCGACCTGATCGAACTGTTCTGGGACAACTGCTACGTCGGCTCGCGACTGCTGACCGAGGCGGACATGCAAGCCAGTGTCACGCTACGTGTGCCGGAGAGTTTCATCATCAACGGCACCTCGCGCATCCATTACCGTGTGATGCGGGTCGGGCGCGGGCCGGTGCTGTCGGCAACCCATTGGGTGCAGGTCAAACTCGACTGCCCCGGCGGCCAACCGGCGGCCCTGAGTGGCGATGAAAACCAGGGGCTGGCACCGGTGCGTATTCCGGACGCCATCCGTCGCCAAGGGGTGAACCCGAGCCAGATCAAACGCGGCGTCCCGTTGACCATCGAGCCCTACCTGAACATGGCCGTCGACGATGCGATCACCTTGCGCTGGGGCGATGTGCGGATGGACCTGCCCCGGATCAAATCCGGCGAAGTGGGCCAGCCGATCAATGTCTGGGTTCCTCCGGAGATCATTCTGGAGGCAGGAGAAGATCTGCGCCTGGAGGTGACCTACTGCATCCTTGATCGAGTGGGCAACAACTCCCACTGGGCGCCACCCCGGACGCTGATGATCGGCTGCGCCAGGTCCTATTTGAAAACGCCAACGAAAGCCCCCCTCCTGACCGCCGAACCGCGGTGTAAAAACCCTTGATACAAAAGCCGCTCATGAGGGACTCGTCTGCGGCGAGGGACCGGGAGTTGAGCAAGGGTCAGTACCCCGCGGACCTCGCGGCATTACCGGTGACCGGTTGGCGCGAGGTTTGAACAGGCGTTGAGTCGATGCAGGTAGCGATGGGGTATAGTCGGCCTTCGCTCCCCACTCAAGCCTCGCCATGAAACACTCCCCCGACGACCTTCACGCCATCACCACCACGACCCTGGGCCATTACGACTCGGTCGCCGAAAGCTTTCGCGAAGGCACTCGCGATCACGACGTCAGCCAGAACATCGACGCGCTGTTGCGGCATATCCACGGCCATGCACCCTTCCACATTCTCGATTTCGGCTGCGGCCCGGGGCGGGACCTGCGGACATTCACCCGCATGGGACACGTTGCGGTGGGCCTCGACGGCTCGCAGGAATTCGCCCGAATGGCTCGCCAGGACAGCGGCTGCGAAGTGTGGCAACAGGATTTCCTGCAACTGGACCTGCCAAGCGAACGCTTCGACGGGATCTTCGCCAACGCGGTGCTGTTTCATGTCCCCGTCCAGGAACTGCCCCGGGTGCTCAAGCAGCTGCATGCCACCCTCAAACCCGGCGGCGTGCTGTTCAGCTCCAATCCCCGGGGCGAGAACCAGGAAGGCTGGAATGGCCAGCGCTTCGGCGCCTACCACGATCTTGAGGCCTGGCGCACGCTGCTCATCGCAGCCGGTTTTGTCGAGCTGGAGCACTACTACCGGCCGACGGGGCTACCCCGGGAGCAGCAGCCATGGTTGGCGAGTGTCTGGCGCAAGTCTTGAGGCCCACCCCTCGCCACAAGAAACAGCACGCAACTTCGGTATCAATTGCCCTTCATTGCTGCTTAACCAACCACTTCTGCGACAACTGCTCCAACCTCCCGTCATCCTTGATACGCGCCAGGGCGTTGTCCACGCTGGCCTTGAACGCCGGGTTGCCTTTCTGGAACGGAATCACCAGGCTCGGCGCCGGGCCCCTCTTTTCTTCCGGCTGGAAGGACTGCGCCATCATGAGCGGACGTGGTGTGTCGTCCTTGTTCGCCAGCAGTTGCGCATCCGGACGGCTGTAAGCGGCACTGGTGTCGAAACGTTCCGCCAGTTCCGGGGTCATTGCTATGTGGTTAATGGCGACGTCGTACTTGCCGCTCTCCACGCCGCTCAGCAGATCCGCGGCATCGGTGACCACAAAGTCGGCGCGTACATCGAGTTCCTTGGCCAGCATCTGGCCCAGTTCCACTTCGAAACCGGTGAGCTTGCCGTCTTCCTTGAAGTTGAAGGGAGCGGCATTGGCTTCGAGGGCGATGCGCAGTTCGCCACGGTCGTTGATGTCGTCGATCAGCTCGGCATGGGCCAAGGGGCTCAGAAGGGGTAGCAGGCAGATCAGGCCAGGCAGGAAACGCATGGTCACTCCTTTGTATGGGTACAAGCGACGCTCGTTTCAGGCTCGCTTTGCTATGGTTGTTGCAGGCTTCGACAACGATTGGTCATGAAGTTGTCACGACCAGCAGGATTTCACGGAAAAACTGGAGAAAAAAATGAAAAGCTTTATGTCACGCGCAGTTTTAGCAGGGCTGTTGCTGGGAACCTCGATGCTGGCGACAGCAACCCCCGCGCCTAAAGACGCGAAGGTATTTTTCGTGTCCCCGGCGGATGGCGCCACCGTTTCCCAGGAATTCAAGGTCAAGTTCGGCGTCGAGGGCATTGCGCTGGCGCCGGCGGGTGATACGACCAAGAACACCGGACATCATCACCTGCTGATCGACGTCGACAAACTGCCTGCCGCCGGCGCGGTGATTCCAGCCGACGCCAACCACATGCACTTCGGCAAGGCGCAGACCGAAGCCACCATCAAACTGGCACCGGGCAAGCATACCTTGCAGCTGGAACTGGGCGACTTCAGCCATGTACCGTTCGACCCGCCGATTGTCTCCGAAAAGATCACCGTAAACGTGAAATAAACGTGATCGACTGACAGTACATAACCTCCCACAGGTTTATGTCAGGCCATAAAAAAACGGGAGTCCATATGGACTCCCGTTTTTTTTATTGCATGCCGCTTGAAGCTAACCGCTCGCCGCTGCTCTTCAGAACAACACGCGGGACCGGATGGTGCCCTTGATGTGCTGCAGCTTCTCTTGCGCCAGGTCCGAGTATTCGGCGTCGACATCGATCACGACGTAGCCGACTTTGTCGTTGGTCTGCAGGAACTGACCGGAAATGTTGATGCCGTTTTCCGCGAAGACCTTGTTGATCTCGCTCATCACACCCGGGATGTTTTCGTGGATGTGCAGCAAGCGGTGCTTGCCAGGGTGCGCCGGCAGCGCCACTTCCGGGAAGTTCACGGACGATACCGAGGTACCGTTGTCGCTGTACTTGACCAGCTTTTCCGCCACTTCCAGGCCGATGTTGGCCTGGGCTTCAGCGGTGGAACCGCCGATGTGCGGGGTCAGGATCACGTTGTCCAGGCCACGCAGCGGGCTTTCGAAGATATCGTCGTTGGAGCGCGGCTCCACCGGGAACACGTCGATGGCAGCGCCGATCAGGTGTTTGTCCTTGATCGCGTCGGCCAGGGCGTCGAGCTTGACCACAGTACCGCGGGCGGCGTTGATCAGGATCCCGCCTTTCTTGATGGCGCGGATTTCCTTCTCGCCGATCATCCACTGGGTCGCCGCGGTTTCCGGCACGTGCAGGGTCACGATATCGGACATGCCCAGCAGCTCATGCAGATCGTTGACCTGGGTAGCATTGCCCAAGGGCAGTTTGGTCACGGTGTCGTAGAAGAACACCTGCATCCCTAAGCCTTCGGCCAGGACCGACAACTGGGTGCCGATCGAGCCATAGCCGACGATACCCAGTTTCTTGCCGCGGATTTCGAAGGAGTTGGCCGCGCTCTTGATCCAGCCGCCACGGTGGCAGGAAGCGTTTTTCTCGGGGATGCCGCGCAGCAGCAGGATCGCTTCGGCCAGCACCAGCTCGGCAACGGAACGGGTGTTGGAGTACGGCGCGTTGAACACCGCGATGCCGCGCTCGCGAGCCGCGTCGAGGTTAACCTGGTTGGTGCCGATGCAGAAGCAGCCGACCGCCACCAGTTTCTTGGCGTGGTCAAAGATCTCTTCGGTCAATTGAGTGCGGGAGCGAATGCCGATGAAATGAGCATCGGCGATCTTTTCCTTGAGCTGGGCTTCCGGCAGAGAACTGGTGATGTACTCGATACTGGTATAGCCCGCCGACTTGAGGATGTCGACAGCCGATTGGTGGACGCCTTCGAGGAGAAGGAACCTGATCTTGCTCTTATCGAGAGAAGTCTTGCTCATCTGCGTAAACCTGTGTCCCGGAAAAAATGGCAGGGAATCGGACAGCGCACGCTGGCCCGATCGGCGTGATGGCCGTCGCCGCAGAACGACCTTCGGCACTGTCCTGCGGGGGCGGTATGCTAGCATATGCGACCTGCAAACACTCATTCTGCGACATGAAGCGTTCTCAGGGTGACCATGAATTGTTCGAGAGTTTTGCCGATGACCAATCCTGCCCTGATAGAAGAACTCAAGTCCCTGGTCGAGTCTGGCAAGGTCCTGACCGATGCCGACTCCCTGCAAGCCTATGGCAAGGATTGGACCCGGCACTTCGCCCCGGCGCCGAGTGCCATCGTTTTTCCCAAGACCATCGAACAGGTCCAGGCCATCGTACGCTGGGCCAATGCACACAAGGTTGCCCTGGTGCCATCGGGCGGGCGCACCGGGCTTTCCGCCGCAGCCGTGGCGGCCAACGGCGAAGTGGTCGTGTCATTCGACTACATGAACCAGATTCTCGAGGTGAACCTCACCGACCGCACCGCCGTCTGCCAGCCGGGCGTGATCACCGAGCAATTGCAGAACAAGGCTGAAGAGCATGGGCTGTATTACCCGGTGGACTTCGCTTCGGCCGGTTCCAGCCAGATAGGCGGCAATATCGGCACCAACGCCGGCGGGATCAAGGTGATTCGCTATGGCATGACCCGCAACTGGGTAGCCGGGATGAAAGTCGTCACCGGTAAGGGCGATCTGCTGGAACTGAACAAGGACCTGATCAAGAATGCCACCGGCTATGACCTGCGGCAGCTGTTCATCGGCGCCGAAGGCACCCTCGGTTTCGTGGTCGAGGCCACCATGCGCCTGGATCGGGCGCCGAAGAACCTCACCGCGATGGTGCTCGGCACGCCGGACTTCGACTCGATCATGCCGGTGCTCCACGCCTTCCAGGGCAAGCTCGACCTGACGGCCTTCGAGTTTTTCTCCGACAAGGCCCTGGCCAGGATCATGGGCCGTGGCGACGTACCGGCACCGTTCGAAACCGACTGCCCGTTCTACGCCCTGCTGGAGTTCGAAGCCACTACCGAAGACGTTGCCAATCACGCCCTGGAAACTTTCGAACACTGCATGGAGCAAGGCTGGGTGCTGGATGGCGTGATGAGCCAGAGCGAAACCCAACTGCGGAATCTGTGGAAACTGCGTGAGTACATCTCGGAAACGATCTCCCACTGGACGCCGTACAAGAACGACATCTCGGTAACCGTCTCGAAAGTCCCGGATTTTCTCAAGGAAATAGACGCGATCGTCGGCAAACATTACCCGGATTTCGAAGTCGTCTGGTACGGCCACATCGGCGATGGCAACCTGCACCTGAATATCCTCAAGCCGGACAACCTGGGCAAGGACGAATTCTTCGCCAAATGTGCGACAGTGAACAAATGGGTTTTCGAAATCGTCGAGAAGTACAACGGCTCGATTTCGGCGGAACACGGCGTGGGCATGACCAAGCGCGACTACCTGACTTATAGTCGCTCGCCGGTGGAAATCGAATACATGAAAGCCATCAAGGCTGCATTCGACCCGAACGGCATCATGAACCCGGGCAAGATTTTCGCGGTGTGATGCAAAGCACCTGATGAGTTTCAGATAACAGGAGTCGGTAATGAGCTATCAGCACCAGTATGTCGACGGTACCCGCATCCACTTTCCGGTTGGAAAAGTGGTGTGCATTGGCCGTAATTACGCCGAGCATGCAAAGGAACTGGATAACCCGGTGCCCACCGAACCCTTGCTGTTCATCAAGCCCGGCAGTTGCGTGGTACCGCTGGAAGACAGCTTCAGCATTCCCGTCGAGCGGGGCGCGGTGCATTACGAAGCGGAAATTGCCGTGCTGATCGGCAAGCCGCTGTCGACCCGGCCAAGCGTCGAAGAAGTCCTCGATGCCATCTCCGGATTTGCCCCGGCCCTGGACCTGACCCTTCGGGACAAGCAGGCCGAACTCAAGGCCAAGGGCCTGCCGTGGGAAGTTGCCAAGTCATTCGACGGCGCGGCGGTGATCGCACCCTTCGTATCGAACGCCACCTTTGCCGATCTGGCTGACATTCCCGTTCGCCTGACCATCAACGGTGAAGTGCGCCAGGACGGCAACAGCAGCCTGATGCTCAATCCCATCGTGCCGATGATCCAGTACATGGCCGGCTGCTTCTCGCTGCAGGCCGGCGACGTGATCCTCACTGGCACCCCGGCGGGCGTCGGGCCGCTGAATGTGGGGGATGAGCTGGTGCTGGAACTGCCGGGGGCAAGCCGTTTCGAAAGCAGCGTTTGCTGACAACAGCGCCATATCCTTCCTGTGGGAGCGAGCCTGCTCGCGATTGCGGTCTGCCTGCAATATTGATGCTGCCTGACACACCGCTATCGCGAGCAGGCTCGCTCCCACAAGGTTTTGAAGGTATCCGTCCGACGATTTACCGTTTTTTTCACATGCCATCCGGATAATTCCGAAGAATGCGGCATCTGAGCCAGCCATTCCCCAGCCCGAATTCCTGGAACGCAATCACCGATGGCCAAGACCCAAGTACTGCCCCACGCCAAACCCGCCCACCGCTCCCGCTTTGCCCTGCCCTGGTATGTCTGGTCGCTGCTGGCAGTGGCCACCGCCTATGGGTTGGCGTTTGCGATGCACTGGGATGACCGCGGCCGGCTCTGGGTTGCGGAGCACTTTCAAAGCCCCGCTCAGCGCCAGGAAAGCGTCTGGCTGCCGGACTACACAGCCGTGATCGATGCCAAGCCGCTCCCGGGCATGGAGAAGGATGAAGCGTCCGATGTGACCTACAACCCACAGACCAAGACCCTGTTTGCCGTCATGGGCAAGCATCCGTTCCTGGCGGAGTTGAGTTTGCAGGGGGACGTGTTGCGCAAGATGCCTTTAGTGGGCTGGAGCAATCCTGAAGGGGTGTCTTTCATGGAGAACGGACTGCTGGCCATTACCGATGAGCGAAGCCACACACTGTCGATCGTCCACGTCGATGCCGATACGCACGAACTGAAAAAGAACGATTTCCCTCTCTACGATCTTGGCCCTTCAAAGAACCAGAACAAGGGGTTCGAAGCGGTTGCCTGGGACCCGCGCAACCAGCAACTGGTGCTGGGCGAGGAACGTCCGCCAGCGCTGTTCACCTGGAAAAGCGATGGCAGCCTGTTGCTCAAGGGTGACAAACAGATCCATGTCAGCAATGAACTGGACCTGCGCAACCTCTCGGCCCTGGCGATAGATCCTCGAACCGGTCACATGCTGGTGCTTTCGGCCGATTCACATCTTTTGCTGGAACTTGATGAAAAAGGCCAGCAGGTCAGTTTCATGACCTTGCTGGGCGGCTTCAACGGGTTGCAGGACACCATCCCTCGCGCCGAAGGTGTCACCATGGATGAAGCCGGCAATGTGTACATGGTCAGCGAGCCGAACCTGTTCTATCGTTTCGAGAAACAACGCTGATAGCGCAACTCTGTAAGGCAATTCCTCCTTCGCTGTAGGGTGTGGCACACAGCCATTAAGCTTCAGTTCAGGCAGTCGTGGTATTTCTAACCACCTGTTCTTACCCGAGCCCACCCCATGCGTCGACTTGCCCGCCCCAAACCCTTGATCCTGATGTTGCTGGCCATCGCCTTGATCGTCCTGATCGCGGCGGGTCAGTACCTGCGCCTGTTCGAACGGGCCTGGTTCAACCTCGGTACTCTCTGGCAACCTGTCAACGAGCAGGCCATCGCCCTGGACCAGTACCGGGTCACGACGGAGGCCCTGGTGATCGAAGGTCTCGACGACGTGTCGGCACTGACGTTCGATCCAGTACGCAAGAGCCTGTTCACTGTCACCAACAAGAATGCCGAACTGATCGAACTGTCACTGGACGGTAAAATCCTGCGCCGCGTGGCACTGGTCGGCTTCGGTGATCCGGAAGCGGTGGAGTTCATCAGCGAAGACATCTACGTCATCAGTGACGAGCGCCAGCAGCGGCTGATCAAGATTCACCTGGAAGAAGACACCCGTTTTCTCGACGCGGCCGACGCCGAACAAATGATCCTCGGCATGCACATGAGCAAGAACAAGGGATTCGAAGGACTGGCCTACGACTCAGTGGGCAAGCGGCTGTTCGTAGCGAAGGAACGCGACCCGATGCTGATTTATGAAGTGCTGGGCTTTCCCCATCACAATTCGGAAAAGTCTTACGCAGTCCACGTCATCAACAACCCCAAGCGCGATGCCGGACTGTTCGTGCGGGACCTGTCGAGCCTGCAATACGATGAGCGCAGCGGCCATCTACTGGCATTGTCCGATGAGTCACGGTTGATCATCGAGCTGGATATCGACGGGAAGCCCCTGAGCACCCTGTCGCTGAGCAAAGGTCGCCAGGGATTGCAAAAAGATGTCCCCCAGGCGGAAGGTATCGCCATGGACGATGACGGCATCCTGTATCTGGTGAGCGAGCCGAATCTGTTCTACGTGTTCAAGAAACCACAGCCCTGAACCTGGCCTGCCATGAATCCATGTGGGAGCGAGCCTGCTCGCGATAGCGGTTTCACATTCAACGATGATGTGATGGGTGAATCGCTATCGCGAGCAGGCTCGCTCCCACAGTGGCCCGATTTCGACCAGAAGACCGGGCGTTTTCCCGATTTACTCGGCCCGCAGGGTCTTCACCCCTTCCGCCGTGCCCAGCAACAGCACATCCGCAGGACGGGCAGCGAACAAACCATTGGTGACCACGCCGACGATGGCGTTGATCTGGCTTTCCAGCTCCGTCGGGTTGGTGATCCGCAGGTTATGCACGTCCAGGATGATATTGCCGTTATCGGTCAGCACACCCTCGCGATACACCGGGTCGCCGCCCAGCTTCACCAGTTGGCGGGCCACGTGGCTGCGAGCCATCGGAATCACTTCGACCGGCAGCGGGAACGCGCCAAGCACCGGCACCAGTTTGCTGGCGTCGGCGATGCAGATGAAGGTCTTGGCCACCGCCGCGACGATCTTCTCGCGGGTCAGGGCCGCGCCACCGCCCTTGATCAGGTTCAGGTGCGCGTCGCTTTCGTCGGCGCCGTCGATGTAGAACTCCAGGTCGCTCACGGTATTGAGTTCATACACCGGGATCCCGTGGCCCTTCAGGCGTGCGGCGGTGGCTTCGGAGCTGGCAACCGCCCCGTCGAACGCGCCCTTGTGCCGGGCCAGCGCATCGATGAAGCAATTGGCCGTGGAGCCGGTGCCGACCCCAACGATGCTCTTGTCATCCAGTTTCGGGAGGATGAGGTCGACGGCGGCCTGGGCCACGGCCTGTTTGAGTTGATCCTGGGTCATGCGGGCTCCGAAAACGGGCAGGGGGTAAAGAGGGGCGCGAGTATAACCCAACAAAACCTCGGGATTCGTGTGGTCGCCCGGTCAAAAGCCGGGTTAGACTCCTTGGCCCTGCCCAACCCGCCCAGTGATGCTTTCCGATGCTCGAACAGTACGTCAAAAAGATCCTCACCTCGCGCGTCTACGACGTCGCCGTAGAAACCCCGTTGCAGACCGCTCGACAGCTTTCCGAGCGGCTGGGCAACAGCATCTGGCTCAAGCGCGAAGACTTGCAGCCGGTGTTCTCGTTCAAGATCCGCGGGGCGTACAACAAGCTGACCCAGCTCAGCGATGAAGAACGTTCACGGGGCGTGGTCACGGCGTCGGCGGGCAACCATGCCCAGGGCCTGGCCCTGGCCGCCAAGGTCCTGGGTGTGAAAGCCACCATCGTGATGCCCAAGACCACCCCGGAAATCAAGGTCGAAGGCGTGCGCTCCCGTGGCGGCAAAGTGGTGTTGCACGGCGACTCGTTCCCCGAGGCCCTGGCCTATTCGCTGAAACTGGTCGACGAAAAGGGTTACGTCTATATCCATCCCTACGACGACCCCCACACCATTGCCGGGCAGGGCACGGTGGCGATGGAAATCCTGCGTCAGCATCCGGGGCACCTGGACGCGATTTTCGTTCCGGTGGGCGGCGGCGGGCTGATTGCCGGGATCGCGGCCTACGTGAAATACCTGCGCCCTGAAATCAAGATCATCGGTGTCGAACCCGATGACTCCAACTGCCTGCAGGCCGCCATGGCCGCTGGCGAGCGTGTGGTGTTGCCGAGCGTCGGCCTGTTTGCCGACGGCGTCGCCGTGGCGCAGATCGGCCAGCACACCTTTGATATCTGCAAGCATCACGTCGATGAAGTCATCACCGTCAGCACCGACGAGATCTGCGCCGCAATCAAGGATATCTACGACGATACCCGCTCGATCACCGAACCTGCCGGCGCCCTGGGTGTGGCCGGGATCAAGAAATACGTCGAGTCACGCAGCATCAGCGGCCAGACCCTGGTGGCCATCGATTCGGGTGCCAACGTCAACTTCGACCGCCTGCGCCATGTGGCTGAGCGCGCCGAACTGGGCGAGGGTCGCGAAGCAATCATCGCGGTCACCATTCCCGAGCAACCCGGCAGCTTCAAGGCGTTCTGCGAAGCCGTCGGCAAGCGTCAGATCACCGAATTCAACTACCGCTACAACACCGGCAGCGAGGCGCACATCTTCGTGGGTGTGCAGACGCACCCGGAGAACGATCCACGCAGCGCCCTGATCGCCAGCCTGACCGAGCAAGGTTTCCCGGTACTGGACCTGACCGACAACGAACTGGCCAAGCTGCATATCCGCCACATGGTCGGCGGGCACGCGGCCCATGTCATCGACGAGGTGGTGCTGCGCTTCGAATTTCCGGAGCGTCCGGGCGCGCTGTTCAACTTTCTCAACAAGCTGGGCGGACGCTGGAACATTTCGATGTTCCACTATCGCAACCATGGCGCGGCGGATGGCCGTGTAGTCGCCGGTTTGCAAGTGCCCCACGATGAGCGCCACCTGGTGCCGGCCGCCCTCGAGGAGATCGGCTATCCGTACTGGGATGAAAGCGATAACCCGGCATACCAGTTGTTCCTGGGTTAACAAAGCCAAGCTAGGCTGTTGGGCACGGCTCAAGGAAATCGAACAATGGAAACGCTGACTGCGCTGAAGATCGCTCACATCCTGGCCACAGCTCTGCTGCTGGTGGGCGCCGTGGGGCTCGCTATCTGGGTCTGGCGGGCACGCCGTAACGGCGACGCCACGGCCCCTGCCCGCGTACTGCAGCGACCACGGGTGTTTGTCTGGCTGGTGATGGTGCTTGCCCTGGCGAGCCTGCCCTTTACGGGCTGGTGGATGGTTCATCAGGTCGGCTGGCCGCTGGGACAGACCTGGCTGCTGGCGTCCAGCATCCTCTACACCCTGGCGGCGTTGACGGGGTTCTGGCTGTTGGTGCGACTGAACAAGCGGCGCAAGCTGCCGACGGCGGGCAACGGTACCTTTACCTTGGCCTTGGCGCTGTTCAGTTTTGTCTGCCTGATCGCCATTGCCGGGTTGATGGGTGCCAAGCCGGTTTAGGCCTGGAACCGAGCCGACTTCATCGCGAGCAGGCTCGCTCCCACAGGGGAAACGCATTCCAATGTGGGAGCGAGCCTGCTCGCGATGACGATCTCAGTCGCGCAGACTGATCACCGGCCAACCACGCTTCTCGGCTTCAGCCCGCAGGTTCGGGTCCGGATCCACGGCCACCGGATGCGTAACCGCCTCCAGCAACGGTAAGTCGTTCATCGAATCGCTGTAGAAATAGCTGTCTTCGAGGGAATATCCGGTTTCTTCCAGCCAGCGATTCAGGCGGGTCACCTTGCCTTCGCGGAAGCAGGGAATGTCGGTGCTGCGCCCACTGTAGCGCCCATCGACCATCTCGCACTCGGTGGCGATCAGGGTTTCGACCCCCAGACGTTCGGCAATCGGGGCGGTGACGAAACGGTTGGTGGCGGTAATGATCACCAGCTTGTCGCCAGCGTCACGGTGTTTCTTCAACAACTCGATGGCCTGGGGCAACACGATGGGCTCGATGCAATCGCGCATGTAGTCCAGATGCCATTGGGCCAGCACTTCCATTTCGGTGCGGCCAAGGATTTCCAGGCAAAAGTTCAGGTAGGCGGCATTGTCGAGCTTGCCGGCCAGGTAATCCTGGTAGAACTCATCGTTGCGCGCCTTGTACGCGACGGCGTCCAGGAAGCCGCGCTCACACAGGTAATCGCCCCAGGCGTGATCGCTGTCGCCGCCCAACAGGGTGTTGTCCAGGTCGAATAAGGCCAGCCGCATTGCAGTTACTCGCTGAAATTTCTGAAGAAAGGCGCTCAGAATACGGACTTTTCACAAGAGTGCACATAACCTGGGCGGGCTCGTTGCTGCTTTCACAACCTTTGTGGAACAATGCGGCGACATGCGCTTGCGAGGTTGTTGCCGTGATCGATCCCGATGGTTTCCGACCCAATGTGGGGATCATTCTTACGAATGATGCCGGGCAGGTACTATGGGCTCGCCGTATCAATCAAGACGCCTGGCAGTTTCCTCAAGGCGGGATCAACCCCCAGGAGACGCCGGAAGAGGCTTTGTACCGCGAGTTGAACGAAGAAGTGGGGCTGGAGCGCGAAGATGTTGAAATACTCGCCTGCACCCGAGGCTGGTTGCGCTATCGTTTGCCGCAACGCCTGGTCAGGACGCACAGCCAGCCGCTGTGCATCGGCCAGAAGCAGAAATGGTTTCTCCTGCGCCTGATCTCCAACGAGCAGCGGGTGCGGATGGATTTGACCGGTAAACCGGAGTTCGATGGCTGGCGCTGGGTCAGCTATTGGTATCCGCTGGGCCAGGTGGTGACATTCAAGCGCGAGGTGTATCGACGCGCTCTCAAAGAGCTTGCCCCGCGCCTGCTGACGCGCGACTGACGACGGAGTTCGACCCCGAGCCATGCTCAATACGCTGCGCAAGATCGTCCAGGAAGTCAACGCCGCCAAGGATCTCAAGGCGGCGTTGGGGATTATTGTGTTGCGCGTCAAAGAGGCCATGGGCAGCCAGGTCTGCTCGGTCTACCTGCTGGACCCCGAGACCAACCGTTTCGTGCTGATGGCCACCGAGGGCTTGAACAAGCGCTCGATCGGCAAGGTCAGCATGGCCCCCAATGAAGGTCTGGTCGGCCTGGTCGGCACGCGCGAAGAGCCGCTGAACCTCGAAAACGCCGCGGATCACCCGCGCTACCGCTACTTCGCCGAAACCGGCGAGGAGCGCTATGCCTCGTTCCTCGGCGCGCCGATCATCCACCACCGCCGGGTTGTCGGCGTGTTGGTCATCCAGCAAAAGGAACGCCGCCAGTTCGACGAAGGTGAAGAAGCCTTCCTCGTGACCATGAGTGCGCAACTGGCCGGGGTTATCGCCCACGCCGAGGCCACCGGCTCGATCAGTGGCCTGGGCCGCCAGGGCAAGGGCATCCAGGAAGCCAAGTTCGTCGGCGTACCGGGGTCACCGGGCGCGGCCGTAGGCACGGCGGTGGTCATGTTGCCGCCAGCCGACCTCGACGTGGTGCCGGACAAGGCCATCAGCGACATCGACGCCGAGCTGGGGCTGTTCAAGACCGCCATCGAAGGGGTGCGCGCCGACATGCGCACGCTGTCGGCCAAACTGGCGACGCAGCTGCGCCCCGAAGAGCGCGCGCTGTTCGATGTCTACCTGATGATGCTCGACGACGCTTCCCTGGGCAGCGAAGTGACCACGGTCATCAAGACCGGCCAATGGGCCCAGGGTGCGTTGCGCCAGGTGGTGACCGACCACGTCAACCGTTTCGAACTGATGGACGACGCCTACCTGCGCGAGCGCGCCTCGGACGTCAAGGACCTCGGCCGCCGCCTGCTGGCGTACTTGCAGCAAGAGCGCCAGCAGACCCTGGTCTATCCCGACAACACCATCCTGGTCAGCGAGGAGCTGACCCCAGCCATGCTCGGCGAGGTGCCCGAGGGCAAGCTGGCGGGGCTGGTCTCGGTATTGGGTTCGGGCAACTCCCACGTCGCGATCCTCGCCCGGGCCATGGGCATTCCCACAGTGATGGGCCTGGTGGACCTGCCGTACTCCAAGGTCGACGGCATCCAGATGATCGTCGACGGCTACCATGGCGAGGTCTACACCAACCCCAGCGATGTGCTGCGCAAGCAGTTCGCCGATGTGGTGGAGGAAGAAAAACAACTGTCCCTGGGCCTCGATGCACTGAGGGATCTGCCCTGCGTGACGCCCGATGGCCATCGCATGCCGCTGTGGGTCAACACCGGCCTGCTGGCCGACGTGGCCCGGGCGCAGAAACGCGGCGCCGAGGGTGTGGGCCTGTACCGCACCGAAGTGCCGTTCATGATCAACCAGCGCTTCCCCAGCGAAAAGGAACAGCTGGCGATCTACCGTGAACAACTGGCCGCGTTCCATCCGCAACCGGTGACCATGCGCAGCCTGGACATTGGTGGCGACAAGGCCTTGTCCTACTTCCCGATCAAGGAAGAAAACCCCTTCCTCGGCTGGCGCGGGATTCGCGTGACGCTCGACCACCCGGAAATCTTCCTGGTCCAGGCCCGCGCCATGCTCAAGGCCAGCGAAGGGCTGAACAACCTGCGCATCCTGTTGCCGATGATCTCTGGCACCCATGAGCTGGAAGAAGCCCTGCACCTGATCCACCGGGCCTGGGGTGAAGTGCGCGACGAAGGCACCGACGTGCCGATGCCGCCGGTAGGCGTCATGATCGAGATCCCGGCGGCGGTGTACCAGACCAAGGAACTGGCGCGGCAGGTGGACTTCCTCTCGGTCGGCTCCAACGACCTGACCCAGTATTTGCTGGCCGTGGACCGTAACAATCCGCGGGTGGCCGATTTGTACGACTACCTGCACCCCGCCGTGCTGCAAGCCTTGCAGAACGTAGTGCGCGACGCCCATGCCGAAGGCAAGCCGGTGAGCATCTGCGGTGAAATGGCCGGTGATCCGGCAGCGGCGGTCCTGTTGATGGCAATGGGCTTCGACAGCTTGTCGATGAACGCCACCAACTTGCCGAAAGTGAAGTGGATGCTGCGCCAGATCAACCTCAGCAAGGCCCAGGAGCTGCTGGCGGAGGTGATGACCATCGATAATCCACAGGTCATCCATAGCTCGCTGCAACTGGCGCTGAAGAACCTTGGATTGGCGCGGATGATCAATCCGGCTTCGAACAAGACGCTTTAGTCCGCGGCGCGCCCATCGCGAGCAGGCTCGCTCCCACAGAATCCAGTGTGGGAGCGAGCCTGCTCGCGATGGGGCCGGCACAAGCACCACAGCATTAAACCCTGACCTCGACCTCCCCCAAATGCCCCCCATGGGGCCCGAAGCTGCGCTCGACCATGTGCCGCGTCCCATCGGCCTGGACAATCAACGCCGTGCTCGCCCGCGTCCCATATGCCGGGCTGGCAATGAACACACTCGACAGCAGCATCTCGGTCGCCAACCCCACGCCGGTGTCCGGCAGTTCCGCCACGGGTGCCGGTTGCGGATCGTTCAGTAGCGCCAGCAGACCCTGGGGCTGCGGATCGGCAAGTACCTCGACCAGTGCCGCCCGGGCCTTGAGCAGCTTGGGCCAAGGCGTGTTCAACCCGGCATTCGACAGCCCGTAGACGCCTTCGGCCAACCGCTGTGGCCGGGCATCGCGGGCGTTGTGGTGCCACAGCTCGCTGCCGTCACCCAACAGCAGGTTGAACCCGCCATATTCGCCGGCGCGGGGCACGATTTCGCTCAGGTAATCGGCAATCGACAGACTCCCGGTCAGAAACCGCGCCACCAGCTCGCCCCGCGACTTGAACGCCGGCAGTTGGCCTGGATCACGGATATTCGTCAGGGCCGCAAAGCGCCCGTCGGCGCCGATACCGAGCCAGGTGCCACCGGCCTCCAGGTCACGGCCGGCATGGACATGGGGCGCGTCGGGCCACTGGGCCAGGGGCAGGGTCGGGCGCGCGTAGAACTCATCACGATTGGCCGCCACGATTAGCGGTTGGGCGTGACCGGGTCGCCAGGCAAATACGATCAGGCACATCAGGTAACCCCCGTTAAACAAGACCCAGCACAGTTTCTGTGGCGAGGGGATTTATCCCCGCAGGGGCGCGAAGCGGCCCCAACGCAATCTATCTGGCGCACCGAGGTGCCCGGTCTCAGGGCCGCTTCGCGCCCCAACGGGGATAAATCCCCTCGCCACAGGGTTTTGCATCGGATCGACGTTCCACTCTAACCGACACATCGCCCGTGCATCCATCGCCTTCAGTAGAGCCCAAGGCCATGGATCCGTTACCATGCCGCTCTTGTTTCGGGGATGGGCGGGGGAGACGCTGGTGGAATTCGTGATCTATCTGCTGCTCGGTGCCTGCGCCGGGGTGCTGGCCGGGTTGTTCGGCGTGGGTGGCGGGATGATCATTGTCCCGGTGCTGGTGTTCAGCTTCACCCTGCAGGGTTTCGACCCGCAGGTATTGACGCACCTGGCCGTCGGTACCTCCCTGGCGTCGATCATCTTCACCTCGGTCAATGCCGTGCGCGAACACCAGCGCAAAGGCGCGGTACGCTGGCCGATCTTCGCCTGGATGACTGTCGGGATCCTGATCGGGGCCGGTTTCGGCGCGGTCACCGCCGAAGCGATTTCCGGCCCGCACCTGCAAAAGATCATCGGCGTGTTCGCCATGATCGTTGCCGCGCAACTGGCCCTGGATTTCAAACCCAAGGCCAGCCGCACGGTGCCTGGCAAGGCCGGGTTGACCCTGGCCGGCACGGTCGTCGGCTGGGCCTCGGCGATTTTTGGCATCGGCGGCGGCTCGCTGACCGTGCCGTTCCTGACCTGGCGCAGCGTGCCCATGCAGCAGGCAGTGGCGACTTCGTCGGCCTGCGGCTTGCCGATCGCCCTGGTCAGTGCATTAAGTTTCATGATTCTGGGCTGGCACGATCCACTGTTGCCGGCCCATAGTCTCGGTTTTGTGTATTTGCCGGCACTGCTGGGCATCGCCCTGACGAGCATGGTCTTCGCCCGCGTCGGCGCAAGACTGGCCCATCGCCTGTCGCCGCGCTTGCTCAAGCGGCTGTTCGCGGCTTTGCTGTTCTGCGTGGGCCTGAGTTTCCTGCTCTGACGCAATCATGGCTTAATCCCGGGGTGGCAGGGTCACCCGCATATTTTTGACGTTGACGAGGAATATCAATGCTGCCTTACCCGCAGATCGATCCGGTGGCCCTGGCCATCGGCCCGCTGAAAATCCACTGGTACGGCCTGATGTACCTGGTCGGCATCGGCGGTGCCTGGCTGCTGGCGTCGCGACGGCTCAACCGTTTCGACCCGACCTGGAACAAGGAAAAGCTTTCCGACTTGGTGTTCTGGCTGTCCATGGGCGTGATCGTCGGCGGACGCCTGGGTTATGTGCTGTTCTATGACCTGAGCGCCTACCTGGCGAACCCGACGCTGATCTTCGAGGTCTGGAAGGGCGGCATGTCGTTCCACGGAGGCTTCATCGGCGTGATGCTGGCGGCGGTGTGGTTCGGCAAGCGCAACAACAAGTCGTTCTTCGAACTGATGGACTTCATCGCGCCGATGGTGCCGATCGGCCTGGGCGCCGGACGCATCGGCAACTTCATCAACGCCGAACTGTGGGGCAAGCCGACCGACGTACCGTGGGCAATGGTCTTCCCGCCGTTCAGCGATCCGGCGCAGTTGCCGCGTCATCCGTCGCAGCTTTACCAGTTCGCCCTCGAAGGCGTGGCCCTGTTCCTGATCCTCTGGCTGTTCTCGCGCAAGCCGCGGCCAACCATGGCCGTGTCGGGCATGTTCGCGCTGTTCTATGGGATCTTCCGCTTCGTCGTCGAGTTCGTCCGCGTGCCGGACGCCCAGCTCGGTTATCTGGCTTGGAACTGGCTGACCATGGGCCAGGTCTTGTGCCTGCCGATGATCGTGGGTGGCCTGGTGCTGATCTGGCTGGCTTATCATCGTGCGCCGGCTGCGGCGGCCAAGGCTTAAAAAATTCGAACCCCGAGGCGCCGGCCTCGGGTTCAAGGACACAGGTAACCCATGAAGCAATATCTCGATCTGGTGGCCCACGTCATCAAGAACGGCACCAAGCAGGCCAACCGCACAGGTGTGAACACCATCAGTTTTCCTGGGGCGATGCTGCGCTATGACTTGAAGGACGGTTTCCCGGCCATCACCACCCGCAAGATGGCGTTCAAATCGGCCATCGGCGAGATGTGCGGTTTTCTCCGTGGCGTCAACAACGCCGCCGAATTCCGTGCCCTGGGCTGCAAGGTCTGGGACCAGAACGCCAACGAAAACACCCAGTGGCTGGCCAACCCGTTCCGCCAGGGCGAGGACGACCTGGGGGAAATCTACGGCGTGCAGTGGCGCAAGTGGCCGGCCTACAAGCAGATCCCCGTGAGCAATCCGGCGGCCATCGAGCAGACCCTGGCCCAGGGCTACCGGCAGATTGCCGAAGGCGAGGAAAACGGCCGGGCCTATGTGGTGTTGTACAAGGCCATCGACCAGGTTCGCCAGTGTGTCGACACCATCATCAAGGACCCGGGCAGCCGCCGCATCCTGTTCCACGGCTGGAACTGCGCCCAGCTCGATGAAATGGCCCTGCCGCCGTGCCATCTGCTGTATCAGTTCCACCCGAATGTCGAGACCAAGGAAATTTCCCTGACCCTCTACATCCGTTCTAACGACCTGGGGCTGGGCACGCCGTTCAACCTCACCGAAGGCGCCGCCCTGCTAAGCCTGATCGGCCGCCTGACCGGCTACACGCCGCGCTGGTTCACCTATTTCATCGGTGACGCCCACGTCTACGAAAACCACCTGGACATGCTCAAGGAACAACTCAACCGCGAGCCGTTCCCGATGCCAAGGCTGGTGATTTCCGAGCGGGTACCGGAGTTTGCCAAGACCGGTGTGTACCAGCCCGAGTGGCTGGAGCTGGTGGAACCGAGCGATTTCTCCCTCGAAGGCTACCAGCACCATGCGCCGATGACCGCGCCGATGGCGGTCTGAAGCACATCACTACTTCCTGTGGGAACAAGCCTGTGGGAGCAAAGCTTGCTCGCGACGAACGATACGCGATCTACTGACGGATCGAGGTGTTTTCATCGCGAGCAAGCTTTGCTCCCACAGGTCCAGCCCATAGGCCTCTGTGTATTCGGATTGGCGGCAAGGGCTCAATGCCCGTGACTGCGCCCCACATGCGAAGGCTCCACCTCCGGCACCACCGCCCCGCTCACTTCCAGGCGCTGCAAGATCCCGCATTGATCCGGATCCGGCCCTTCGCCGCAGCGATGACGCAGGTCGATCAGTTGCGCCTGCAAGGCCAGCAGGCCGTCGATGCGGGCCTTGACGTGGAGGATGTGTTCGTCGACCAGCGCGTTGACGCTCTCGCACTGATCCTGCGGACTGTCGCGCAGAGCCAGCAAGCTGCGGATTTCTTCCAGGGTCATGTCCAGGGTGCGGCAGTTGCGGATGAACGTCAGCCGCTCGGCGTGGGCCTGGGTGTAGACGCGGTAATTGCCATCGCTGCGGGCCGGTTCCGGCAGCAGGCCTTCACGCTCGTAATAACGGATGGTTTCGACCTGGCAGTCGGTGATTTTCGCCAGCTCGCCGATTTTCATGACATTGCCTCCTGAACAGGTGCTTGACCCTATAGTGGCTACAGGGTCTTTACTGTGCAACAAGCACTTTTCATGGACGTAACCCGATGAGCGATTCCCTTCACATCCATAAGCCCGCCCACGGCCATGACCACGGGCATTCCTGCTGCGCGTCGAAAGCGGCGCCGTCCGTGGTCAACCTCGGTAAAGCGCCGACGGACGGTGCCCGGCTGAGCAGTTTCCGCATCGAAGCGATGGACTGCCCCACGGAGCAGACGCTGATCCAGAACAAGCTCGGCAAGCTCGAAGGCGTGCAGCAGCTGGAATTCAACCTGATCAATCGCGTATTGGGCGTGACCCACGGCCTGCCCGACGATGGGCCGATCATCAGCGCCATCCAGTCCCTCGGCATGCAGGCCGAACCGCTGACACCGGGCCAGGAAACCCAAACCAGCGACCTGCCGGCCCCGGCCAAACCCTGGTGGCCGCTGGCGTTGTCCGGCGTCACCGCCTTGGGTGCCGAGTTGATCCATTTCACCAATGCCGCACCAGACTGGGCAGTCGCTGTGGTGGCCCTGGTATCGATCCTCAGCGGCGGCCTGGGCACCTACAAGAAGGGCTGGATCGCCCTGAAGAACTTCAACCTGAACATCAATGCGTTGATGAGCATCGCCGTGACCGGCGCGGTGCTGATCGGCCAGTGGCCGGAAGCGGCCATGGTGATGTTCCTGTTCACCGTGGCCGAACTGATCGAAGCCAAATCCCTCGACCGGGCGCGCAATGCCATCAGCGGTCTGATGCAGATGGCTCCGGAACAGGCCACGGTGCAACAGGCCGATGGCACGTGGCAGGTGCGGGAGGTCAAGGCCATCGCCCTCGGTGCACGGGTACGGGTTCGCCCCGGCGAGCGCGTCGGGCTGGACGGTGAAGTGGTGGCCGGTCGCTCGACCATCGACCAGGCGCCGATCACCGGCGAAAGCCTGCCGGTGGAAAAAACCGTGGGCGACAAGGTGTTCGCCGGCACCATCAATCAGGCCGGCGAACTGGAATACAGCGTGACTGCGGCGGCCGACCAATCCACCCTGGCGCGGATCATCCACGCCGTGGAGCAGGCCCAGGGCTCCCGCGCGCCGACCCAACGCTTCGTCGACCGATTCTCGACAATCTATACCCCGGCGGTGTTTGCCCTGGCGCTGGCGGTAGCCGTCATCCCGCCATTGTTCATGGGCGCGGCATGGTTCGACTGGATCTACCGGGCCCTGGTACTGCTGGTGGTGGCGTGCCCCTGTGCACTGGTGATCTCCACCCCGGTGACCATCGTCAGCGGTCTGGCGGCGGCAGCGCGCAAAGGCATCCTGGTCAAGGGCGGCGTGTACCTGGAGGGTGGCTACAAGCTCGACTACCTGGCCCTGGACAAGACCGGCACGATCACCCACGGCAAACCGGTACAGACCGACTGCATAGTGCTGGACCCAACCGTGGAAAGCACCGCGCCGGCCCTGGCCGCCAGTCTCGCCGCCCGTTCCGATCACCCGGTGTCCAGGGCCATCGCCGCTGTGGATAAACAACCGGCGCCGCAGCCTGTGGATAACTTCGAAGCCCTCCCCGGCCGCGGTGTTCGAGGTGATATCAACGGCCAGACCTACCACTTGGGCAATCATCGCCTGGTGGAAGACCTGGGCCTGTGTTCCCCGGAACTGGAAGAGAAACTCTTCGCCCTGGAAAAACAAGGCAAGTCCGTGGTGCTGCTGCTCGACGGCTCGGGTCCCCTGGCGCTGTTCGCCGTGGCCGACACCGTGAAGGACTCCAGCCGCGAAGCCATCCGGCAGCTGCATGAACTCGGCATCAAGACCCTGATGCTCACCGGCGACAACGCCCATACCGCCGAAGCGATTGCCGGTCAGGTCGGCATGGATCAGGCACGGGGTGACCTGCTGCCGGGGGACAAGCTGCAGGCCATCGAAGGCCTGTACGCCCAGGGTCACCGGGTCGGCATGGTGGGCGACGGCATCAACGACGCCCCCGCCCTGGCCCGAGCGGAAATCGGCTTCGCCATGGCGGCGGCCGGCACCGACACGGCCATCGAGACGGCCGATGTCGCCTTGATGGACGATGATCTACGCAAGATCCCGACCTTTATCCGCCTCTCGCGGCAAACCTCCAGCATCCTGAAACAGAACATCGCCCTGGCACTGGTCATCAAGGCGATCTTCCTCGGCGTGACCTTCGCCGGGTTCGCCACCATGTGGATGGCGGTGTTTGCCGACATGGGGGTGAGTTTGCTGGTGGTATTCAATGGGTTGCGGTTGTTGCGTAAATGAAAGAGCGGCTTAACACACATAACCATTGTGGCGAGGGGATTTATCCCCGCTGGGGCGCGCAGCGGCCCTGTTTTTTGGGGGCTGCTACGCAGCCCAGCGGGGATAAATCCCCTCGCCACAGGCTAATGCCAGTCATTAGCCATAGAAACTGCCCTCAATCGCGTTGCGGCTCGCGAATCTTGTACCAGGCCACATACAGCGCCGGCAGGAACAGCAGGGTCAACAGCGTGGCGATGATGATCCCGCCGATCATCGCGTAGGCCATCGGTCCCCAGAACACTTCCCGGGCAATCGGGATCATCCCCAGGCTCGCTGCGGCCGCCGTGAGCAGGATCGGTCGTCGCCGGTGTTGGGTGGCCTCCACCACCGCATCCCAGGGCTCATAGCCGTCGCGCTCATACTCATCGATCTGGGTGACCAGGATCACCGAGTTGCGGATGATGATGCCGATCAGCGCCAGGATTCCCAGGATCGCGACGAAGCCCATGGGCGTGCCTGTGGGGACCAGCGCCAGCACCACGCCGATCAACCCGAGGGGGGCGACGCTGGCCACCAGGAACAGCTTCTGCACGCTGTGCAGCTGGATCATCAGGAACGTCGCCATCAGGAACAGCATCAGCGGCACGACACTGGCAATCGGCCCTTGGGCCTTGCCGCTCTCCTCCACCGTCCCCCGGTGGCGACCTTGTAGCCCACGGGCAAGCCGGCGGCGAACTTGTCGATGTCCGGTTGCAACTGTTTCACCAGGTCGGTGGGCTGGATTTCATCGCGCACCGCAGCCTTGATGGTGATCGTCGGCTTGCGGTCGCGACGCCACACCAGTGGCTGTTCCAGTTCATAGCGCACCGTGGCGAACGCCAGCAACGGAATCGACGTGCCGCCCGGCGTGACGATCTGCAGGTTCTGCAAGGTTTCCGGTGAGCCCCGTTCGCTGTCCACGGCACGCCCGACCACGTTGATCAGGTAGATGTCGTCGTCGACCTGGGTGACCGGCGACCCGCTGACGATGCTGTTCATCAGCTTGGCCACGTCATCGGAGGACAACCCCAGTTGCCGTGCCTTGTCCTGGGCGATGTCGATGCGCAGGACCTTGCCCGGCTCGTTCCAGTCGTAAATGATTTCGCCGATGTGCTCGTTCTTGTCCAGTTCGGTGGCCAGCTCGATGGCATGCTTGCGCACCTGGTCGATGTCCTTGCCGCTGACCCGATACTGGATCGGCCGGCCTACCGGCGGGCCCATTTCCAGGGCCTGCACGTAGCTGCCAATGCCGACGAAGTCCTCGCGCAGGCGTTTTTGCAGGCGCTCGGTGAGGGCCGTGCGCGACTCCAGGCCCTTGCTGACGATCACCAGTTGCGCGTAGTAGGGGTTCTGCAGTTGTTGGTCCAGCGGCAGGTAGAAACGAATCGCGCCTTCGCCGATGTAGGTGCTCCAACGCTCGATGTCCGGGTCGCCCTTGAGGGTCGCTTCCAGGCGGTCGACGGCCTTGCGCGTCTCGTCCATCGAGGCGTTCTGCGGCAGGTTGAGGTCCACCAGGATCTCCGGCCGGTCCGAAGACGGGAAGAACTGGTTCTGCACGAAGCGCATGCAGAACACCGCCAGCACGAACAGCAGCACGGTGATGCCGATAGCCCACCAGCGATTGCGCATCGCCCATAGCAGGCCGCCATTGAACGTCCGGCCGATTCGCCCCGGCTCGGTGTCGTGGGGTTTCACGTTGGTACTGAGGATATGCACACCGATCACCGGGGCGAACAGCACCGCGACGATCCAGGACACCAGCATCGCTACGGCGATCACCGCGAACAGGGTGAAGGTGTACTCGCCGGCGGAACTGGCGTTCAGGCCGATGGGCACGAAACCGGCGACGGTGACGAGGGTGCCGGTGAGCATCGGGAACGCGGTCGAGGTATAGGCGAAGGTCGCGGCTTGCTCCCTGGTTTCACCTTTTTCCAGGCGCGTGACCATCATTTCCACGGTGATCATCGCGTCATCCACCAGCAGGCCGAGGGCGATGATCAACGCGCCGAGGGAGATCCGCTGCATGGTGATGCCGCTGTACTCCATGAACACAAAGACCATTGCCAGTACCAGGGGAATCGAGCAGGCCACCACCAGCCCGGCGCGGACGCCGAGACTGATGAAGCTGACCACCAGCACGATCACCACCGCCTCGAACAAGGCGCTGGTAAAGCCGCCGACTGCCTCCTGCACCACTTCGGCCTGGTCCGACACCGTATGCACGCCGACGCCCACCGGCAGGTCAGCGGTCAGTTCGGTCATACGGGCATGCAGCGCCTTGCCGAACTCCTGGATGTTGCCGCCCTTCTTCATGGCAATGGCCAGGCCGATGGCCGGCGTCCCGTTGAAGCGGAACAGCGGCGTAGCCGGATCGACGTAGCCGCGACTGATCTCGGCGATGTCGGCCAGTCGATAGAACCGATCGTTGAGTCGCAGGTTGACGTTGGCCAGGTCCTTCTCCGACTGGAACTGCCCGGACGTGCGCACGGAAATCCGCTCCGGCCCGGCGTCGATCACCCCGGCAGGCGTCACCGCGTTCTGGGATTGCAGGCTCTGCACCACCTGGCGCTGATCGATGCCCAATGCAGCGAGCTTGCGCGTGGAGAAGTTCAGGTACAGCACTTCATTCTGCTCGCCGAGCATTTCCACCTTGCCCAGGCCGGGCACGTCGCGGATCTCGGCCCGCACCTGCTCCACGTAGTCGCGCAACTGGCGCATCGACAGGCCGTCACCGGTAAAGGCATACACCGAACCGTACACGTCACCGAATTCGTCGTTGAAACCCGGTCCCTGCAAGCCTTCGGGGAAGTCGCCACGAATGTCGTTGATCTTCTTGCGTACCTGGTACCAGATCTCGGGAATGTCCTTGGCGCTGGTGGTGTCGCGCAGGTACACGAAGACCGTCGACTCGCCCGGTCGGGTGTAGCTTTTGACATAGTCGAGGGAGTCGAGCTCTTCGAGTTTTTTCTCGATGCGGTCGGTGACCTGCTTGAGGGTTTCCTCCTGGGTCGCGCCCGGCCAACGGGTCTGGATGATCATGGTCTTGATGGTGAACGACGGGTCTTCTTCGCGGCCCAGGTTCACGTAGGAGAACACGCCCATCAGTAACGCGACGAACATCAGGTACCAGACAAACGACTGATGCCGCAGGGCCCATTCGGACAGGTTGAACGGCCCTTTCATCGTGCGTCCTCGTCGAGTTTCACTTTCTGCCCCGGCTGGAGGCTGTTGACGCCGGCGCTGACCACGCGGTCGCCGGGCTTGATGCCGTTGGCCACCAGCACCGAGTCGGCCGAACGTTCGAGTATTTTCACCTCACGGGGGGAGACGGTCTGGCTCTGCGGGTCGACGAGCCAGATCCGCGCCTTGCCATCGACCTCCTGCAACGCACTGAGCGGCAACTCGATGCGCGGTTCGATGGCCGAGCTCAGCGTCACGCTGATGGCCGTGCCCAGGCGCAGGCCCGGTGGGGTGTCGGTCAAGGTCAGGCGCGCGCGACGGGTGCGCGTGGCGCTCTGGGCCTGGGGCTCGATCTCACGCACGATGGCGGTGGTGCGGATACTCGGGTCTAGTTGCGCCGCGACTTCGAACACCACGTCTTCGGGCAGGCGTTCGGCCAGCCCGGCCGGCAGGTCGATCACCGCCTCCTTGATGTCCGGGCGGGCCAGGGTCACCACCTGTTGGCCGGCGGCCACCACTTGCCCGGCTTCTGCGGTCCAGGCCGTGACAACGGCGTCATGGTCGGTGCGCAGCTCACTGTAGTTGAGCTGGTCACGGGCCTGCTCCACCGCGGCCCGGGCCTGTTCGAGAGAAGCACCGGTGGTTTTCAGGTCGGTCTGGGCAACATCCAGCTGCGCCTGGGCACCGACACCCCGATCGAATAACTGCTGCTGGCGACGGGCATTGGCCTGGGCGTTGATGTACTGCGCCTCGATCCGTGCAAGATCACCCTGGGCGGCACGCAAGCGGTTCTGTTGATCGGTGGGGTCGAGGGTCGCCAGCAGATCGCCTTTCTTTACTTCGGCGCCGACATCGACATTACGACTGGCAATTCGCCCCGGTACGCGGAAACCCACATTGCTCTCGTAACGCGCCTGGATATTCCCGGCGAAGCGTCCGAGGGCCTGCTGGTCGAGCGCCCGGACTTCGATGGACAACACCGGACGTACCGGCTCGGGTGGCGCGTCTTCCTTCGAGCAGGCCGCCAGGACCAGGCTTGCCAGGACCATCCCCAAACGCTTCATGGCTGGGCTCCTGCCGGCGGTGTGTCATGGGTGTTTTCAGCGATCTCGACCCGCACGCCGGGATGCAGCAATTGCCCGCCGGCCGTGACGACGGTCTCCCCTTTCTTGAGCCCGTCGCTGATGATGACTTTCCCGGTCAGGTAGCGGCCGACGGTGACAGTGCGCAATTGCGCCTTGCCCTCGCCGTCCACCAGCCACACGGCCGGCTCGCTGAGGTTCTTGGTCAACGCCGACCAGGGCAGCTCCACAGCGGTCTTGCCCGCGGACTTGGCGGTGGCGCTCACCACCGACCCCAGGCGCATGCCTTCGGGCACATCGTCGAGGGTCACCTTGACCTGTACGGTGCCGGTCTCGGCGGACACCGCCGGGGTGATCTCGCGCACCTTGCCGGTGGTCTGGATGGCCGGGTTGTCCAGCAGGCTGATGACAATGGCCGGATCCGAGGGGGGTTCGCTCAGCAGCGATTCGTAGATGTTGAACACCGCGTCACGCTCGCCATCCCGGGCCAGGCTGAAGATCGGTTCCGTAGCCTGCACCACCTGGCCGACCTCGGCCTGTCGCGCCGTGATGATGCCCGGCGCCTCGGCGATCAGCGCGGTGTAGCTCAGTTGTTCCCGCGCATTGGCCAACTGGGCCTGGGCGGCCGTCAGCGCGCTCTGGCTGCTGCGCAATTGCGCCTGGGCCGCGTCGTATTCGCTCTGGCTGGTGTAGCCTTTGGGCAAGAGTTTCTGCTGGCGCACGAAGGCCGCCGCGCTTTGCTTGACCCGCGCCTGCTCGGCGGCCACCTGGGCCTCGGCGGAATCGACGTTGGTCTGCAAGTCCCGAGGGTCGAGCCGGGCCAGCACTTGCCGGGCCGAGACACGGTCACCGACATCGACCTTGCGCTCGATGATTTTGCCGCCTACACGAAACGACAGATCAGTCTGCACCCGCGCCTGGATATCCCCGGTCAAGGTCACCGAGGCCGCATACTCGGTAGGCACGACTTGCTGCACGAAAACCCGCGGCAGGGCTTTTTCACCGATCTTTTCGTCACCGCATCCCGCCAGCAATGCACACAAGCCCAAGCAAACAACCAGTTTGTTTCGGGGACCAGCCATGCAGACTCCTTTGCGCTGTACGAGCGTACCAGTGACGATACGACTGTGAGCTTAGAACAGGGTTCCATGGATGCACGGGTAGGGCCGGACCCAAGAAGCCGGGACAGGACCGGTCAAGTCGGTGATTGAGCAGGCATGGACGTTTGCGTAGCGGAAGGGGGCCGTCTATCTTTCCGGGAATTGCAGACAGGCTTTGGTGAAAGGAATCTCCTCACGGAACCACAGCCCTCATCACAAGGAGAGACCCATGGCTGACGTGAAAGCCCCGCAACCCCTCGACCCGCGAGATCTTGTCAAACTGCTGGTGGCCCTGCGTCGCGCGCTGAAGATGGGAGCTGTGTAGCCGCACAAGCCCCAAGCTGGGGCCCGTTACTTCGATTTATTGTGGCGAGGGAGCTTGCTCCCGCTCGGCTGCGAAGCAGTCGCAAGGTTTGGGACTCGCTTCGCAAGCCAGCGGGAGCAAGCTCCCTCGCCACGATCATTCCAGCTTTTTACAGGGCGGGTTCGATCAGAACGCCGGCAATACCGCGCCGCTGTATTTCTTCTCGATGAACGCCTTCACTTCCGGGCTGGTCAGGGCCTTGGCCAGTTTCTGCATGGCGGCGCTGTCCTTGTTGTCTGGACGGGCCACCAGGAAGTTGACGTAAGGCGAATCCGAACCCTCGATCACCAGCGCATCCTTGGCCGGGTTGAGACCCGCTTCCAGGGCATAGTTGGTGTTGATCATGTCCAGGTCGACCTGATCCAGCACCCGCGGCAGCATGGCCGACTCCAGTTCCTTGAACTTGAAGTTATGCGGGTTCTTGGCGATGTCCTTGGGTGTTGCCAGGGCGTTTTTCGGGTCCTTCAGCTCGATCAGGCCAGCCTTCTGCAAGAGGATCAGGGCGCGGCCGCTGTTGCTGCCTTCGTTGGGGATGGCGATGGTCGCGCCATCCTTCAACTCGGCCAGGCTTTTGACTTTCTTCGAGTAGCCGCCAAACGGCTCGACGTGCACACCGATCACAGTGACCAGGTTCGTGCCTTTGCCTTCGTTGAAGCTCTTGAGGTACGGCAGGGTCTGGAAGTAGTTGGCGTCCAGACGCTTCTGATCGACCTGTACGTTGGGTTGCACGTAGTCGGTAAACACCTTGATTTGCAGGTCCACGCCTTCCTTGGCCAGGGCTGGCTTGATCAACTCAAGGATTTCAGCGTGGGGTACCGGAGTAGCCGCTACCACCAGCTTCTCCGCGGCCTGGGCCAGGCCCGAAGCCAGCGCTGCCGCCAATGCGGTGAACAACAGAACCTTTTTCATGCAGTGTCCTTATCGAAAATCACGGTCGTCATGGACGACGGTCAATGTGGAAGTGCCAGCGAATTGCTATCGCTGGCGTGGTACGGAAGATACCGATATTTTTTATGCCTTAACAATACCTTTTATAGAAGTACATATATCAATTGCTTATAGGTCTGCGCAGGCTTTTTCATGCGAAGCGGATATCCGAGCTTCGCTCCCTGATGTCACCGTAGATATCATCCGGTGCCTCGCCACGCCGACCGCTACTGAATCTCTCCTCGGTCAGTCCCAGGAAGCCTCGGGCTTTTTCAATGTACTTGTCCCTATCGATTGTGTAGGTAACGCCCTTGACCGGGTAGTTGGCATAGCTGACCACGTCCTTGGCGGTCAGCACATTTCTGAGATCGTTTTGCAAGGCCATGAGGTTGCGTCGCCCTGCGCCTCGGACCAAAGGGCTCGCGGCCCTGGCGTAGTCACCGATGCGCGTCCCACGCAAGGCATTACCGCGGCCCAGTGTCACGACGTCACTGAGCGACTCGACCGTTTTCCGCAAGGCTACCGAGGTACCTTTGCCCAGCAGTTTTCCCGTCAGGGAAGCCCCACCGGACACGACGCCCAAGGCAATGCTGGCGTAACTCAGGAGCTGGGTCGCGACGGCGTCCGGAGCCGTCTCCTCCAGCACGATGGACGCTATCGATGCCGCGCCAGACACTACCTCCAGCGTCAAGGCCGTTGCGGCCGAAAACGACATTCCTATCAGGGGTGCGGATGCACCCAGGGTGGCGATGGTGAATGCAACGGAAGCGATCGCGAAAGCAGCGGTAAAACCAATCTTGATCCAGCCCCAGGTAGAAATATGGCCGGTCGGATCGCTCAGGTTGATCGGGTCCCCGAGACAATAGGCGTAGGGGTTGAGACCGCCGCCATCGAAAGGGCTCCAGCTGTCTGGCCGGTGAAATCGCATCAGTACCGGATCGTAGGCCCGATAGCCGTTGCCGAGCAGATAACAACCGGTCACCGGATCCAGCGGCTCGCCGCCGAGACCGAACAGACTGCCCAATCCGTCCGTCGCCGAGCGCTGCCCATAGGGCGAATAGGCATGCCGGGTGTTGTCGTCACCGCAAAGTGCTTGCAAGACGTTACCCCTGCCGTCGGTCCCGAATAGCAGCGTGTCCTGGTCCTGGGACATCGCCAGCAACTGCCGCTCTTCGCACAGGATGCTGCGACTCTCCTCTCCCGCTACTTCGCTGCATAACTGCTCTGCACGGTAAAAACGCCGACATGGCTTTTGCCCTGCCCACTCAATGGCATGCAGTCGGTCGGAGGCATCGTATCGATAACGCGCCAATGTCGACCTTGAGTCAGCCGAACTCACGCGCTCCAGGCGACCCAATTCGTCATAGTGCAGGTTTCGTCCATGGGCATCGTTGAGCAGGTTGCCGTCATCGTCGTACCGGAAGGTCGCATTGGCGGAGACATAGTCGGGATGGCTGTTGGTAACGGCACTGAGCTGGGTTTTATCCGCCAGATCGTATCGATACGTTGCGGTGTTCGCGCCGCCTGTGAAATGCGTAACGACCTGGCGGAGGTTATCGAGATAGTCATAGGCGTAGTTCTGCGAAGCGATGATTTTACCTTGCGCGTCCACCGGCGCCTGCTGGCCATGACAGGCGTAACGGGTCAACCGGCCTCGCAAGTCATAGGCAAACGTCTCGACACGCAAGACTCCGTTGGACTTGAGCGTACGCAGGCGGAGCCTGTCGCCCGGACCAAACGACTGGGCCACCTCGACGACGTCATTTCCTTGGGAGGACCGTCGAAGGATTTCGCGGCCAAACTCGTCATAGGCCAGGTCTGTGACCATCGAAAGGCCCGATCGGGGGTCGGTGACGGTGATGCGCTTGACTTGTTCTTGAGCGTCGTACGTGTACGCGGCGCTGATGGATGCCTGAGTGGAGGCGGCAGCCGGGCCTTGGGTGATTGCCGCCAGGCGTCCCGTCCGGTCATAGACACAGGTGCGGATCGTGCCGTTGACATCCGTGTGGACCATCGGCTTGCCCATCAACGAATAGGTTTGCCCACTGTCGAACCGGTCAAGTGCCGTGACCCATGACTCCCGGCTGAGCCGGCCGGAAGGGCAGTATTCCATGCGTCGCTGCACCAGTGAATTGGACGACTCCTGGAGCAGACCCGTGCGAGGGTCGAACCGATGCCTCGCCGCGACGGACGCCTGGCCGCCGGAACGGCCGGTGAGGCCATCCTCAAGCAACGGATCATGGGTGAACCGCAATTCTTTTCCAGCCGCGGTGCTCTTCTGCGAAGGGTTCCTGCTGGAACCTGCATAGACCATCCGCTCAGTACGACCGCCAGACTGATTGCCGGTAATGCGCATCAGCCCGTCATAGGTACGACTTCCCACCACGTACCCGTTCGCGCTGATTTGGGTGGGATAGTCACCCTGGCTCTGCGGGGCGTACTCTTTTTCGATCACGGTGCCGTCGGGTAATGTCGTATTCAACACACGGCCGGCCAGATCGTACGTATAGCGGGTAACCGCACCGTCGGAAGCGATTTGCTCGATACACCGTCCCAGTCCATCGTATCCATAGACGGTAACCTCCCGCACAACGCCTGCCAGGTCCACACGTTCGACGCGCGACGGCTTCTCCAAGGCGTTGATGAATGTACGGGTCTTGCCGCCGCCCTCCATCCACTCGGTGCGGGTACGCGCTACAGGATCGATTTCATCATGGGCAATCACCTGCCCGCGGCGGCTGATGCGGCTCTGGTGTCCCCAGTCGTCGTACCCGTAATGGGTCTCCAGCGTTTTCGGCTCGCCGTTGAACCAGTCGGTTTGTTCATCCGACTGCAGGCGTCCGAGGCCGTCGTACTTCGCCTCATAGATCACACGCATGGGCGCGCCGGGCATATCGACGTCTTGTTTCTCGACCCTGATGGTGCGTCCAAGTCCATCGCTGCGGGTGGCCGTCAGGGCTCCGCGGGAATCCTTGACGATGACAGTGACACAACGATCATCGGAGCTGGCCTTTGCTTGATAGATGAACTGGCGCGACGCCGAGCGGCCAGTCTCAGGCATCACCGTTTCACGGGTCAGTTGCCCCAGCGAATCGTATTCCATGCTGACGGTATTACCGCCGGACTCACCGGTCCTGATCAACCACCCGCACACGTCATGCCAGTCCTGTCTCAGATGGCTCAGCCCTTGAGCGCTGAAGGTCTGGTCGGTGCGAACGTTATCGTTCTCGCGCTGATACGCATAACGGTGCTCGTTGCGAACGCCGCCTACGGTTTCGACCTTGCTGTGCAACCGCCCATGAAAGAAGTTATTGACGTTGTTGATGTAGCTCAATCGACAATCCACACGGGGCTCGCTGACGCCTTCCTCGTACAGTATTTCGCTGGCGAGCCGGACACAGCGGCTACCCGCGAGCAGCGAGGGCAGCTCACTGTAGGTGTAACGCACCACAGTGGTCGGCGCGGCGGCGAAATCGGCTGAGGCGATAATCGATTTCTGCTTTAGAAAACAAGGCACGCCGATTGGGCTGGCGGGACAGTCCGCGCTCCCTTGTGCCGGAAAGTACTCATAGACCTCCCGCACCCCACCCGGACCGGTTTTTTCCAGCAGATTCCCATGTTCATCATAGGACGTACGGGTGATCTCACTTCTGCTGTCAGTGCGGCGTCGCCCCTCGACCACGCGGGTGTCAAAAACGCTATCACGTACAACCCGCTGCATCTGGAACTGCGGGGGCTGATCCCTGAACGCTCGATTGGGCACATCGTAGTATTCGATTTCCCGCAGTTGCATCGTGCTGCCACTGATGGTTCTTTGCGAAATCATCGAGTGGAAGCGGTTATAGGTGCGTATGACCCGGGAAGACTCACGCAGGCCACTTGGGCCAGGCACCATCTGGATCTGGGTGCAGGAGTATTCGTAGTTGCCGCTGACGTCATAAAGCACATCACGCTCAGCGGACCAACGCACCCCGGAACCATGCCCAAGAAAATTCCTAGCGGAATATTCGTACATGCTGATCATTGCCGGCTGTCCCCCGCCAGGGGACAGGATCGATTGAGTCACAACGGGCAAGTAAGGCACCGGTGCCCCGCTGGGCAGCTTATGACCCTCAACCTTGTACTTGAGTGTTTGCCGGGCCCCGCTTGGCTGGAGGATTTCAGTCATCAGCAAAAAGCCATGGTCGTACGAATAGTCAAAGGACCAGGTCAACGGGACATTTTCAGCGGTGATCAACCTGATCTGTTGCAGTCTTCCATTGCCCAGGGCAAACAGATATTGGAGTTTTCTCGAGGGGATATCCGGCCATACCGTGATCATCGGAGCCGTCGATGCGTACCGGGCGTAGTCGACCTGCAAGATTCGGCGATGCTGCTGGTAAACCGCTACCAGTTGCCGTCGGCCAGTGACGAGACGGTACTCATAGAGCGTTTCCTTGCCCTCGGGACTGTATTCCCGCGCCAACAGCCATTCATCATGGACTGTACCGGGGCGTGAAAGAATCTCGGTCCTGCCATCGATGTGTTCAATGACAAGTTCATTGCCTTGCATCGTGACGCACAAGTTATCGAGCTTCTTGTCCTGGAAAGCGACCTGACGTCCATCGGTAAAAAGCTGATAGGTTTCCCCGCTCGTCAGCGTCAACTTTCGTCTGCGCTGATCATAGCTGCAAGTGCGCAAGGACCAACCGGTTCCAAAACCAAGGTCCCGATCATTGAAGGAATCGTATGCCAGGGTCACTGATACTTTCGACCCGACGGCCGTGTCAGGCGGCGTCGCGTCCAGCGCCACGCTGCAACTGCAGCTACCGGTGCGGGGGTCCACGCCCGAACGGACAAAACTGTCGAACTTGAAAGCGGCCGAAGTCAGCTGCCCCTGAAGAGGTGAAGTGGTATTCATCGGTTCGTCCTTGAACAAATTGTTTTTATATCCGGATCACACGGACCGCCAGCGGATTATCAGCCAGCTCCACGCGCAGCTCATGACGATTTCCATACATGTCGCGCAGTTCCAGTGCAGTACCCATTACAGGGTCCCTCACCCAGACCTTTCCGAGTTTCCCGTAGGCCAGAACCAATGCAACACGCCCGCTTTCACTCCGATGCCTTCCCAATACATCCGGACGTTCCCAACTCACTGCCCCCCCGGTTCGTATAGGTTGACCGTTCCCGTACCCGACAAGGTAGTAACCCGAATAACGCCTGTCCGCGCTGCCTATCCTCGGATGAACACTCAGGCTGAAATCCGCTACGAACCCCATTCGCTGCTGATCAACTATCAGGTCCAGCATAAAAAGCTCGACCTTCTCGATATCCCCCCTTGAACTGGAGTAAGGGGCGGAAGTACGACTAAGCGAGTATTGTTCAGAGCGGTAGATGGCTGGCGGAATTGGAACTAACGTGAGCGCGCCAAATTCATCCTGCTTATTGGATCGAAACGTTACGCCGTCTGCTCGTGTCATGCGTAGCTGCAAGTCGATGGGCCTATCGGAGCTGGACGTGACAAAAAAATCCCGCGTGTAGACAAATTCCCCCGACGGCACCGAGCCGCGGACTGGCATATTGGGTGGGAGCTGGCGAAAGCGGGGATCCTCCCGATCGATATATTTCCATACACCGACATCGCCGCGATGCCTGTCCTTGGTTAGCTCCGCGCCCGTATGCCCATCAATCAGGACAATGGAGTCGAGTTCAGCCTGGGTCAGCGGAAGACTACTTCCGAACCAACTTTGAACTTGAACAAACACCTTTACCATTAATTGCTGATAACCATTGCTGTATAGCTGGTTACCACCCGTTACGGAAAAAATTCCGAAATCCTTCAAGTCATTCCATTCCGACTGCTGCGCTGCGACAGGTGGGCTATTTTTGTATTCCATTTAAATCTCCGGCATTCCAGTTAATGGTCATGGTCTCGCGCCTCATTCGGCTGAGCACTTTGCTTCGCCATCCAATTAACAACTTCAGAGCACCGGCGATCAAGCGCTAAAAGCGCACAAATTGTTTGCACGACAAACTAAAAATCCGCACAAACAAAATCTCTATCGCACAAGAACTTTTAATCCCCACATAACAAAAACCCCGACAACTCCAAAGTTGCCAGGGTTAAATATTCTGGAAAATCTTATGCACTAACCTTATGCCGACGAGCGATTTATTTTAATCACCCAGGTTACTGAAGATTCGCTAAACCAGTGAAACCTGGAACCACTACGAGGACTCCGTTAAATGCGGCAAATTGAGATGTTCCGGCAATATGTAATCCCCAACGCTCACCAGTAACGCAAAATGAATGACGTTCTCCAACTCTCGGGTATTGCCAGGCCATCTGTGCCGTTCAAGTGCACGTTGCGCCGCTTCGCTGATCAGCGGCATGGCCAGGCCGAGGCGCTGGCTGTAGATGCCCAGGAAATATTCGGCCAGGGGCAGGATATCGCCCACCCGATCACGCAGGGCCGGCAATTCGAGATGGCCTTCGCTGAGGTAGTGGTAAAGCCGTTCGTGAAATTTTCCGGCCGCCACCGCTTGCGCCAAGTCGATGCTGGTGGCCGCCACCAGCCGCACGTCCACGGGGCTGGGCTGGTGAGCGCCAACGCGGGTGACTTCGTGGTTTTCCAGGGCCGCCAGCAACTTGACCTGGATCGGCAGCGGCAGGTCGCCGATTTCATCCAGGTACAACGTGCCGCCATTGGCCGAGCCGAACCAGCCGGCCCGGCTGCTGGCCGAACCGCTGTAGCTGCCGGCCGCATAGCCGAACAATTCGGCGTCGGCGTAAGTCGGGCTGATGGCGCCGCAATTGACCGAGACGAACAGCCCGCCACGATCGCTTTCACGGTGGATATGCCGGGCAAGCAATTCCTTGCCCGTACCGGTTTCGCCACGAATCAGTACCGGGATTGCGCGTGGCGCCAGTTGCTCCAGTGCCTGGCGCAGCTGGCGCGAGCGTGGGTCAACGAACACCAGCGCCTTGGCGCGGATGCTCAGGGGGCTTTTTTCCGCGTCGGGAAAGGTCAGCAACGACTGACCGAAGGTTTCATGCAGGCTCATGGCAGACTCCCGCCCCACACCGCAGGGTAACGGGAGGGCGTTAAAAAACTCAGGCGCGACGCAGGGCGTGATGCTCCGTGCGGTTTTGCAAACGGTAGAGATAGGCGAAACCCTGTTCCCAGCGCTGATGGCCGGACTGCACGTTAATGTGCCCCGCTCCGGCCAGGATCCCGGCTTCGGCCCCCCAGTGACGCGCCAGTTCCAGCGCACGCGGTGCACTCACTGCGTGGTCGTTGTCGGAACTGACCACCTGGCTGGGAAAGGGCAACGGATCGGTGGGAATCGGTGCGAAATTGCGCAACGCAGGCGCACAGGCCGGCCGTTCGACATCCGCCGGTGCGACCAACAACGCTCCGCGAACCTGCCGTAGCAGTTGCAGCGGCGCGGTGGCGGCCCAATGGGCAACCGTGATGCAGCCCAGGCTGTGGGCAATGAGGATCACCGGCCTGTTGTCGGCGGCAATGGCCTCGGCCAGCGCGGCCACCCAGTCTTCGCGCCGGGGCGTCAGCCAGTTGTCCTGCTCGACCCGGGTACTGTTAGGCAGACTGTTCTGCCAATAGGTCTGCCAATGATTTTCCGGCGATCCTTGCCAGCCCGGCACAATCAGGTAGCGAGTCGATTCGTTGCGCATGGGTGCTCTCCCGCGTGTCTGTTCAGGGACGAGTATAGGGAGGAGAACCATATTGCTTAAGGAATAAGAAGATATTTATTAATAATTAAATTGAATATAAAGCTTTGTGAGAGCGAGCCTGCTCACGAAAGCGATACACCCGTCGCCACTGCGTTGAATGTGAGATCGCTATCGCGAGCAGGCTCGCTCTCATAGGTTCTGCCTCTGCATCAGTCACTGCGCCCCTTTCTCAACAACTCATTCAACCGATCCACCACCATCGCCCAATCAGCATCCTCGAGGATTTCGTCGCGCAGCAATTGCCGCTGGCCCTCGTTCCAGAAAAACGCGTCAGCCAAGTGCAGTTCGGGCTTGAGGGGTGAATGGCTGGCAATGAACTGATCGATGCTGACGGCATCGTCGGGCAGCCCCAGTTGCTTGAACAGGGCGGGAAGGCTGTGGATTGGGGTTTCCATGGGAGCTCCTGACATGGCTGGAGGCGGTTTCTCTTCCAGCAGTCTAGCCTTTGGAGCGTTGCCGGACTGGTTAAAATTCGATCAACCCAGGGTTCGACTAGACTGTGGGTAACGACTGTGGATAAACATCACAATGGGCGTTGCGGAGGGTCCGGTGAATATTCGCTGCTTGATGCTTGCGCTGTTGGCCATGAGTGGGTCGGTGCTGGCTGCCGATGGCTCTGCGCCGATGGTCGCCAACGCCCTGGGTTTCTGGCTGATTGCCTTGGGCGTGGCATTACTGATCGCCGAGGCGGCCTTGCCCAACTATGGCGTAGCCGGATTGGGCGGCATCATTTTGTGTGTCATCGGCGCGATTATCCTGACCAACGCCGATGTACCCGTTCCCTTGATGATCGGGTTGGGCCTGGTCAGTGCCTTGCTGTTGATCTTCCTGTTGATCCGCGCGTTGAAAACCCGACCGCGCCAACCCGTCAGCGGCGATGCCGCGTTACTGGGAAACATCACCGTGGTCACCACCCTGCTGCCCGGCAATCATCACCATGGCTGGGTGCAGCTGGAGGGCGAACGCTGGCAAGTGGCATGCGCGACGTCGCTACGGCCTGGACAGGCGGTGCGTGTCATCGCTCGCAAGGGCTTGCTGCTGGAAGTGGCCCCCGCTGATTCACAAGGAGCATGAGATGGGTATGCAAATCGGTTTTGTAATGCTGCTGTTACTGCTGATCGCGCTGGCAGCCTCGACCTTCCGGATCCTGCGCGAATACGAACGTGCGGTGGTGTTCCAGCTCGGCCGGTTCTGGCAGGTCAAGGGGCCCGGGTTGATCCTGCTGATTCCAGTGGTGCAGCAAATGATCCGCGTCGACCTGCGCACCATCGTGCTCGACGTCCCCCCCCAGGACGTGATCACCCGGGACAACGTTTCGGTGAAGGTCAATGCGGTGCTGTATTTCCGCGTACTCGACCCGCAGAAGGCAATCATCCAGGTCGAGAACTTCCTCATGGCGACCAGCCAGTTGGCCCAGACCACCTTGCGCGCCGTGCTCGGCAAACACGACTTGGACCAACTACTGGCCGAGCGCGAGCAATTGAATGGCGATATCCAGCAGGTGCTGGATGCCCAGACCGACGCCTGGGGCATCAAGGTGGCGAACGTCGAAATCAAGCATGTGGACCTCAACGAATCGATGATCCGTGCCATCGCCCGGCAAGCCGAGGCCGAACGTGAGCGGCGGGCCAAGGTAATCCACGCCGAAGGTGAGTTGCAGGCTTCGGAAAAACTCATGCAGGCCGCCGAGATGCTCGGGCGCCAGCCAGGCGCCATGCAGCTGCGCTACATGCAGACGCTGGGGTCAATTGCCGGGGACAAGACTTCCACTATCGTCTTTCCCCTGCCGATCGAGTTGCTCAAGGGGATGGCGGAGCTGTCGCCGAACAAGTCCTGATGGACCGCTGGAGATAGAAGCACTGCCCCGAGGTGACTACCTGCTGCTTTCTCAAGGTTTGTATGAGCTCCTGTGGCGCGACGTTTCGCTAAATCCCCTCGCCACAAAGGTCATCGCGTAGATTCTCCAATGCGTCATAGGGCTTCTGCGCCCACCGCTCCACCCGCTCGCGCAGCAATGGCGAAGCCTCCCGGCGCTTTTCATCGCTGTCATCGGCAAATAGCTGCGACGGCTGTTTGGCGTGCCGTCCCACCGCCGCGAAAGATTGCTTGGGCTGGGCATCATCGAGTTGGAAAAACCTCGCCAGCCCTCCAGTCATCGCCTCGGGCAGCTCGTTGTAGTTGACCGCCAACCCGCCAGCGCCGTGGCAATACTCAAATCCCATCTGCAACAACCGGCCCAGCCGTCGCGAGATGAAATCCTCCTGGCCGCTGAATGGCAACCCATCGTCCAGCATGCTCGGACCGAGCATCCCCGGCACCATGTGCATGCCGGGGCGGCGCAGGTGGGACACGGCGATCTCCAACGGATCGCGGTACACGAACAGCCAGGGTGTGTCGGGAAAACATTCACGCAGGCGCGGCAGCTCACCAATGTTCCAGGCGTCGAGCTTGATCACCAATCGCCGCTCCACGCCTCGACGAGGTTGTCCATAGGCCGACAGCAATCCCTGGAGCGCCGCGTGGCGTTCGGCGGTGGGCAGGGCACTGCGCAGTAATCGATCCAGCGGCGGCGGTTCGGAGACGACGATGTGGTCGTCCAGTTGCGCCAGCATCTGGCTGATCAGTGTCGAGCCACAGCGCGAGGCATGGAAGATGAACGCGCTGGGCGCAATTCCGGGGCTCTGATGCTGCCACTGGGCGAGCGCGTCCAAGGGTGTCTGGCGCCGGAACGCCTGATTGAAGGGCAGGCGCAGGGCGTCTTCCACGGCATCACCGAAGAAGGGTTGCGACAAGGGCTTCTCGCCAAACCAGCACCAATCGACCCGCCACTGCCCCGCCTCTTGCCACACGCGTATCGGCAGCCAGCCTTGCAGGTTCAGGCCTTCCATTGCTCGCTCCACTGCCGGCGGCCATTGCGCATGGCCGTCCGCAGCTCTTCCCGGCGCACCTGTAGCCCTTGCCGGGCAGCCAATGTCACGGCGCATTCGATGAAAGCGTCCGGGTCTGTCAGGCTCTGCAGGGTACGGGCGAGTTGCGGATCGCTTGCCACCTGTTGCTCAAAGCGCAGGAAGTCGCCACGTTCGTCGCGGGCAGCTGGGGTGGTGGGCAGCCCATCGACAATCTGTTGCTCCAGCCATGGGCCAGGGCGACAGTCGAGCACCAGATGGACCCGTGGCGACCGGTCCCGATTGTCGACACGATGGGGCCGCGACAGATCGAGAAACCAGCATTCACCGGCCTTCATCGGGATACGCTGCCCCTCCAGCCAGAAATCCACGTCTGGTGGGCTGAGCAACGGGACATGCAGGCGCAGGTCGGCGTCCGGCCCACCCAGGTCGTAGTCACGGTGTTTGTGGATCTGTCCGCCGGGACCAAGCCGCAACAGCCGGGCCGAGACGATCTCCAGGGGCCAGTCGCGCAACGCCTGGTGCCAGCGATCGTCATCTGCCCAAGGCGGCCGGTGCAAAGGCTGTCCCTGTCCGGGTGACAATTCGGTCAGCGCGTCGGCCGCCGAAATCAGCGCCACGCCACTCCAGTCACCGCTGTAGTAGGCATTGTTGAAATGCCCTTTCCAACGGTCCGCCTCAATGGCTGCCAGCGCTTGCAACAGCAACGGCAGATGCACCGCTACCGGCAGCCGGGAAAACGCCGGACGCGTCATGCGTGCGCCCCGTTATGGCTTCACCGCCGCCGTCGGCACCGTGATGTCGCCCTGGGCCCACGCCGCTTCGCGATTGGCCAATGCCGTGGCAATCGACTGCACCTGAGTCGATTGCACTTCGTCGGGCATCGGGTCAAGACCGGCGCTGGCGAAGATCTGGCCGTAGGCATTGCGCAGGTCGGCATAGGACAGATCCCGTCGCAGATCAGCCTGCAAGGTATTGAGCTCACCCTGGATCAGGTCCAACTCACCGATGCCGGCGGCCTGATAACGGTTGCGCAACTGGCCGACGATTTGCCCGTCGATGTCCGACAGTTGCTGGTTGGTCTTGAACTGGCGCAGCGCATCGCGATAGTTGGCGTTGGCCACGTACAACTGCGCCAGCACGGCAATCGACATTGCCTGACGCCGCGCCGCCGCCACTTCTTCACCGGCCTTGGCCACGTCGATGGCCGCCGGGGCGGAGATCACGTTGAACAGGTTCCAGGTGACTTTCACGCCATAGTCGGCCCAGCCCTGTTCCACCAGGAACGAGTTGCTGTCGTAGTGTCCGCCAGCGGAAAACTCCAACCCCGGCAACAGCCGCAGCATGGCCTTGCGGGTTTCGGCGGCCGTGATGCGTGTCTGGTAATCCTGCTCGCGCAGTTCCGGACGGCTGGTCAGGGCTTCGTGTTCGAGACGGGCCATGTCGACCTTGAGTTCCGGAATCTCGTACTCATCCGGGGTCGCAAGGGTCAACTCGGTGCCCAGGGGCAGGTTGATCAGGGTGGCCAGTTCGGTCTTGGCCAGGGACAACGCGCGCCGCTGCTCTTCAAGCTGGCGGGTGGCCTGGATCAGCGAGCGCTGATAACCCAGGGCCTGCACCGGGTCACCGATGCGCTGCTCGCTCATGCTCTGGCTGTTGTTGCGCGCCGCCTCGACCCGGGCCATCAGGCTGTCGATCTGCTTGAGCAGGCGTTCGGCGGCCATGGCTCGCCAATAGGCCGAGCGTACGTCCTGAACGATGGTGTTGATCACCTTGCGCCGACGTTCCTGAACGATCAATCGTTGGTCACCGGCCTGCTTGGCGCTGATGTAGCTCACGCCGAAGTCGAGCACGTTCCAGACCATGGTGAGGTCGGCCACTTCACGGTCACGGTCCTGGGAGGTCGACGGTTCCAGGGACTGGGTGCCGGTCTCCACGCTCTGGCTGCTGGACGCGTTGACGTTGTTGCGACCCACGTAACCGGCGTCCAGCGCCATGCGTGGGAGCATGTCGAAACTGGCCAGGTCGAGCTGCCGCTTGGCCAGGGCCTCTTCCATGATTTTCAGGCGCCCTTCCAGGTTGTACTTCACTGCCCGGGCCATGGCCTGATGCAGGGTCAACGGGCCGCTGAGAGGCTCCTGGCCCTTGTACATGTTTTGCAGATCGGTTTGGGCGCGCTGTTCGCTGACGCTACGATCGATCGGCTCACTGGTGACTGCACACCCGCTGACCACCACTGCCAGCAGACTCATACCGAATAACTTCTGACTTCTATTCATTCCCTGGAATGCCCCTGGTTGCCGCACAATTTTTCTTATTGAATGCTTCAGGCCTGTGCCTGACTGACGCCCACCTGTTGTAACGCCATCGCCAGGCTGTCGACTTGACGCTGCTCAGTGTCCTTGAGGTGTTGCAGTTGTTGACCCAAAGTCGGTGCGCCGAACATTCCGCGCATACCTTGGGAAACATCGCCCCCCTGCATCGACGAATTGCCAAAGGCATCCATCGACTCGCTTTCGGCGCCGGAATCATGGTTGAACAGGGTCGAAATGGTGCTGCTACCGAACACCCGCCGTCGCCACCCCCAAAACCGAGGAACCCTTGACCCGAGCCATCGCCGGCAGCGTCAGTACTGAATACCTGGGCAATATAGCTGGGCGCCAGTTCGCCACGGTTGATGAAAATATCGCCTATTGGTCGCAGGCCGCCGCCCACATCCCGTTGCTCGAACAGCGGTGGGAAGCCCAACGGCGAACCCAGGTCGCCCGTCGGCGGCGTGAAGACGATCGGCTGCAACGGCACATCGGACGGCGGAATGACCGTGACGGGATCCGACGTCAGGAAATCCGGCGGTGGCTTCACGTCGTTGGGCACCACCGTGTCGATGGCGTAATTGTTGGACACCGCCACGCTTGCCCCGGCATTGCCCGCCCCATCACTGACGTTACTGGTGTCCAGGGCGATGAAATTGCTCGGGTCGGTGAGATTCACCGTGGGGGTGAAGGTCGCAGTCCAGGTCTTGCCACCGTCGCTGCTGGTCAGGTTGGACAGTTCGCCGTTGGTGACGCTCAGGTCCGACAGGTCGAAACCGGCCACGGCTTCGCTGAAGGTGATGGTCACCTGGGTGGTTTCGCCCGCACTCAGGCTCGGATCGGCAACAACGATAGTCGCGCTCGGCCGGGTGGCATCGAGTGCGTAGTTGCTGGAGATCGCAATACCCGCGCCGGCGTTGCCGGCAATGTCCTGCACGGTGCTGGCGTCGAGCAGAATCAGGTTGGTGGCATCGTTGACACCCGCCGTAGGCGTCAGGGTCGCCGTCCAGGTCAGGCCGCCGTCACTGCTGGCGAGGTTGGACAGCACACCATTGGCGACGCTGAGATCCGACAGGTCGAAACCGGTCACCGCCTCGGTGAAGCTGATGGTCACGGTGGTGGTCTGGCCAATACCCAGGCTGGTATCGCCGACCACGATGGTGGCGCCCGGACGCACCGTGTCGACGGCGTAGTTGTTGGAGTTCACCACGCCGACACCGCTGTTGCCGGAAACGTTGATCACGCCGCTGGTATCCAGGCTGATCAGGTTGCTGGTGTCGGAAATCCCGGCGCTCGGAGTGAACGTCGCCGTCCAGGTCACGCCACCGTCAGAAGACGACACATTGCTCAACGTGCCGTTATTCACGCTCAGGTCCGAATTGTCGAAACCGCTGACCGCTTCCGAGAAGGTAATGGTCACCAGCGAGGTTTCCCCCACCGTGAGCGAACTGTCCGCGACCACGACAGTGGCGGTCGGCACCTGTGTCTCGACGGTGTAGTTGGCCGAGTTGGTGGTCCCTGTCCCGGCGTTGCCAGCCGCATCGCTCACACCGGTATTGTCCAGGACGATGAGGTTGGTGGCATCGCTCACGCCCACAGTCGGCGTGAACGTGGCGGTCCAGGTCAGGCCGCCATCGCTGCTGCTGACGGCGCTCAGGCTGCCATTGGCCACGCTCAGGTCAGCGTTGCTGAAACCGGTCACGGCCTCGGAGAAGGTGATGGTCACCAGCGCGGTTTCGCCCGGGCGCAGCGCTGCGTCGCTCAGCACGATAGTGGCGGTCGGGCGCTGGGTGTCGAGGGCATAGTTGTTGGAATCGGTGGTTCCGGTGCCGATGTTGCCCGCCAGGTCGGCGATACCGCTGTTGGCGAGGGTGATGACATTGCTGGTGTCGTTGATGCCGGCACTCGGCGTGAACGTCGCGGTCCAGGTGATACCACCGTCACTGCTGCTCAGCCCGGTGACAGTACCGTTGTCCACCGTCAGGTCGGCGGCGGTGAAAGCGGTCACCGCCTCGCTGAAGGTGATGGTCACCAGCGAAGTCTCGCCAGCACCAATGGCGGTGTCGGCCACGACGACAGTCGCGGTGGGGCGCACGGTATCGACGGCATAGTTGTTGGAGTCGGTGGTGCCGACCCCGGCGTTGTTCGCACCGTTGCGCACACCGGTGTTGTCCAGGGTGATCAGGTTGCTGGTATCGGAAATGCCGACGCTCGGCGTGAAGGTGGCCGTCCAGGTCACGCCGCCATCGCTGCTGCTGACGTTGCTCAGGGTGCCGTTGCTGATGGTCAGATCACTGTTGTCGAACCCGTTCACCGCCTCGTTGAAGGTGATGGTCACCGTCGAAGTTTCACCAATACTCAACGAGGAGTCGGCGACCACGATAGTGGCCGTCGGCACGTTGGTGTCGACCTCGTAGTTGTTCGAACTGGTCGTGCCGGTACCGGTGTTGCCCGCCGCATCACTGATGCCGGTGTTGGTCAGCATGATGACGTTCGTAGTGTCGACGATCCCGAGGGTCGGCGTGAGGGTCGCGGTCCACGTGATGCCGCCATCGCTGCTGCTGACCGCGCTCAGCGTACCGTTTGCCACGCTCAGGTCAGCGTTGGTGAAGCCGGTCACGGCCTCGGAGAAGGTGATGGTCACCAGCGAGGTTTCGCCGACGCTCAACGCATTATCGGCCACGACGATGGTGGCGGTCGGGCGTTGCGTATCAACGGCATAGTTGTTGGAATCGGTGGTGCCAGTGCCGGCATTGCCCGCCCCGTCCACCACGCCGGTGTTATCGAGGGTGATCAGATTGCTGGTGTCGTTGACGCCGGCGCTTGGGGTGAAGGTAGCGGTATAGGTGATGTTGTCGCTGGTGCTCAGCCCGCTCAGGCTGCCGTTGGCAGTGGTCAGGTCGGCCAGGGTGAAACCGGTCACCGCCTCGCTGAAGGTGATGGTCACCAAGGAGGTTTCGCCGGCGGCGATCGCCGTGTCGGCAATCACCACGGTCGCGGTGGGACGCACGTTGTCGACGGCATAGTTATTGGAATCGGTGGTGCCGCTGCCGGCGTTACCCGCCGCATCGCTCACTCCGGTATTGTCCAGGGTGATGAGGTTGCTCGCGTCACTGGTGCTGGCACTCGGGGTGAGTGTCCCGGTCCAGGTAATGCCGCCGTCGCTGCTGCTCAGCCCGGTGACGGTACCGTTGGCGACCGTCAGGTCGGCGGTGGTGAAGCCGGTGACCGCCTCATTGAAGGTAATGGTCACCAACGAGGTTTCGCCGATACTCAACGTGGAGTCGGCAACGACGATGCTGGCGGTCGGGCGCTGCGTATCGATGGCGTAGTTATTGGAGCTGGTGGTGCCGGTGCCGGCGTTGCCCGCCGCATCGCTCACCCCGGTATTGGCCAGGACGATCAGGTTGGTGGCGTCGGTGACGCTGGCGCTTGGCGTTAGCGTCGCGGTCCAGGTGATTCCGCCATCCGCACTGCTCAACCCGCTCAAGGAGCCGTTGGCGACCGTCAGGTCGGCCAGGGTGAACCCGCTGACGGCCTCGCTGAACGTGATGGTCACCAGCGAGGTTTCACCTGCGCTCAGTGCAGTGTCGGCCACCACGATCGTTGCGGTGGGACGCAGCGTGTCGACTGCATAGTTGTTCGAATCGGTGGTGGCCGTGCCGGCGTTGCCGGACAGGTCGGCAACACCGCTGTTGTCCAGCGTGATCACGTTCGTGGTGTCACTGATGCTGGCAGTCGGGGTGAGTGTCCCGGTCCAGGTGATACCGCCGTCGCCGCTGCTCAACCCGGTGACGGTACCGTTGGCAACCGTCAGGTCCGCGGTGGTGAAACCGGTCACCGCCTCGTTGAAGGTGATGGTCACCAGCGAGGTTTCACCCGCTCTCAGCGCGTTGTCCGTCACCACGATGGTAGCGGTCGGGCGCAGGGTATCGATGGCGAAGTTGTTCGAGTTGGTGGTGCCCACGCCGACGTTGCTGGACAGGTCCATGACACCGGTCTTGTCCAGGACCACCAGGTTGGTGGTGTCGGTGACGTCGGCATCCGGGGTCAGGGTCGCCGTCCAGGTGATGCCGCCGTCGGCACTGCTCAGGCCGCTGAGCGTACCGTTGGCCACCGTCAGGTCGGCGGTGGTGAAGCCGGTCACCGCCTCGGAGAAGGTGATGGTGACGGCCGAGGTTTCACCGCTTTTGAGCGCGGTATCGGCCACCACAATGGTCGCCGTCGGCGCCACGGTGTCGTTGACCGCGTAGTTGTTCGAGTCAGTGGTGCCCACGCCAGCGTTACCCGCCAGGTCGACAACGCCGGTGTTGTCCAGGGTGATCACATTGGTGGTGTCGGCGATGTTGCTGGCCGCCGTCAGCGTACCGGTCCAAGTGATGCCGCCGTCGCCGCTGGCCAAGCCGGTTACCGAGCCGTTCTGCACCGACAGATCCGCCGCGGTAAGCCCTGTCACCGCCTCGGAGAAAGTGATGGTCACCAGGGACGTACCGCCGGAATTCAAGTTGGTATTGGCCACCACGACGGTCGCGGTAGGCGGGGTCAAATCCGGCACATAGTTGGTATTGATGGTCCCGCCGTCACCGTAGACATTGGCCACGGAAGCGGGCGAAGTACCTGCGATGCCAGCACTGCCGCCCCCGGTGCCGCTGCCGCCGACGTTGCCCGACAGGGCCGCGAAGTTGGCGGCGGTGATCAGGATCGCGCCCTTGTTCCAGATGGCGCCAACGCCGACGCCGCCCGCACCGCCGGTGTGGGTGTAGCCACCTCCGGCGCCACCACCGCCACCGCCACCGCCGGCGCCGATGTTGTTGGAAATCACTGAGTTGCCAATGATGCGCAGGGTCGCGCCGGTATCGTTGTAGATACCGCCGACCGCGCCGCCACCGGCACCACCGACCGCGTTGTAGCCGTCACCGCCACCACCGCCGCCGATGGACAAACCGGCGCTGGCCGCTGTGCCGCCAGCCGACCCGGTGCTGTAGCCCGGGTACGCAGCACCACCGATGCCACCGGTGGAGTTGCCACCCCGTCCGCCCATGTTGAAGAAACCGCCGCCGGCGCCGCCTTGTCCGGTCGAGCCGACGGAGCCCGTGGCATTGATCGTATCGCCGCCCTTGCCGCCGGTACCGCTGCCGACCGCACCGCCACCACCGCCGCCGCCACCGGCATACTGCGGCGTCACGCCACCACCGCCACCACCGCCCGAGGCGGCGTTCGCGGTGATCGTGACGTTCTTCAGGGTCAGGGTCCCGGCGTTATAGATACCGCCGGCCTTGGCGACCGCGGCATCGACGCCACCATTGCCACCGTCACCCGCCACCATGCCACGGGTAATCACCAGGCCATCGAGGGTCGCCGTGGTACCGGACGTCACGCTGAGGACCTGGGTACGAAATTGCCCATCGAGGGTGACATCGGCGACGTTGTCGTTATTGAGGTCGCCATCGATGGTCACGTTCTTGTTGACCACCAACACCTGGGTCAACGCGACGGTCATGCCGCTGCTGAAGGTGACGATGTCGCCGTTCTGTGCCGAAGCCAGGGCCGCGCGCAACGAGCCGATGCCGGTGTTGGCGTTATTGGTGGCAGTCCAGGTGGCGAGGCCCCATTGGTAGTCGCTCATCGCGTTGGCCGACAACGCGTTGGCGCTTTCGATATTGCCGGTGGCGATTTCCAGGTCCCAGTCGCCGCCCAGACCGGTACGGTCGTTGGACGCGGCCACATCGCGGCCGGTCAGTTGCGCCAGTGAATCGACCAGCTCCAGGCCACGCTCGCCTTGGGCGGTGTAGCAGCCATAGATCAGGATATCGCCACCGGCGTTCATGTCCTGGCCAATCTGCGCCAGCACCTCGGCGCGGGCCTGGACGTTGTCCGCCGACAGGTAGGCGTTGCCCAACCACAGATCACCGGCGTTGCCGTGGGCGATGATCTGCACCGAGCTGACGCCCTGGTGGGTGTCCAGGTAATCGGCGATCTGCTGCAAGCCATCCTTGGTGGCATCCAGTTGCACGACCTGGGTGCCGGGCGCCACGCCTTCGAGCAGGCTGGCGGCGTCCTTGACCCGGGAATCAACGAATACCACCGACTTGCCCGGAACGGCAGCCTCAGTGGCGTCGGTCTGGCCCGGGGCCGCATGGGTATCGGTGGCCTGATCGGCCGTGGGCGTCTTGGCCGCGTCGGCGGTGGGGTGGGCGTCCGGCTGCGCGGCATCGGCCACGGTCGCGGCGACGGCGCCGTCGAACAGCATCCGCGGTTCCAGGGACATGATCATTGGCGATGCCAGGGCCTGTGCGCCCTCGATTACCCGCGATTTACCTTTGCTCCACCACATGACGTTCACCCGGACTCGAACTGCTTGAACACGCAAATGAAATAAACCGCGCTCAACTGAGCGCGGCGTCGGTTTTCATACGAATGACATTGGCGGCGCTGGCAGAACCATCGCGCCAGAACGACAACTCGGCATACTTCTCGAACAGATCCGGCGGCAGCAGGGTCCGTCGCGCTTGCGGCGCGACCCTGGGCTTGACCTTGTGCAGGCCGGCAACGCCCAGGGCCAGGTCGAAGGCCGGTGCGTCGTAGGTCAAGTGATTGAAATCGTGTTCGAACCAGGGCTCGTCGATGAACTCATAGACCAGCCGCATCACCCGCTCGGGTGCCTGGCTCAACAAGTCGTAATCGACGATCAGCAATGATTCGGCGTTTTCGCCGTAATAGGCTTCCTTGAGCGCCGTCCAGGCATACCCCACCAGGCGGTTGCGCTGGGCCAGGGTTTCACAACGGCTATAGACGGTGTTGCGCTCGTCATCGTCGTTGAACAGCTTGGTGTTCTCGAACGGGTTGGCGCGGTAGAGCCGCTCCAGGCTGTCGAGCACCCAGGCAACGTTGCGCACGCAGGCGATGGTCTTGGCTTGGGGAAACAGATCCTGCAGCGCCGGCAAACGAGCGCACCACTGGCGGTTGGTATCGAAGATGACGGGCTTGTCGGCCTTGTCGGCATAGTACGAGTCGAACAACCCACGCAGCAGGCGACGGCGCAGGTCGGTGTCGATCACCGAACCGAATTCGCTGCCAGCACTGCATTGCTGCAACACGCTGCTGAACAGCGTACCGACGGGGCTGGTCATGCCGGCGTGAAAGCGCGGATTCTGCAACAGAATCGCAGAAAGCAGGGTCGAGCCTGAGCGCGGTAGACCGGAAATAAAGTGAAATTTTGACAATCCCTATCACCGTTTGTAGTCCATCTGTGTCCGAAGCGTAGACGAGGAAATAAATCTCGACTAGTACTAATTTGACATCAAGCGCACCTGCATTTGTAAAAAAGATGGACGGTACAGGGCCCTCCTAAACCTGAATCGTTTAAGCCGGGCGGCAACCATTTTCAGCCCGCGGGCAGAATGAAATAACCCCGTCTACGCTCAGCCGGGCGTGACCAGGCCAGGCGTCTTTGCCCGTTTCGCGCAGACCAACAACCTGAAAGATGAGGATTCTATGGAAGTATTCATCGGGACTATCCAGCCGTTCGCTTTCAACTTTGCACCCAGGGATTGGGCCTTGTGCAACGGGCAGACCCTCAGTCTTGCCCAATACCAGACATTGTTTGCCCTGATCGGCGTGACTTACGGCGGCGACGGCCAGACCACCTTCCTGCTCCCCAACTTGCAGGGACGGATGCCCGTGGGCCAGGGCAACGGCCTGGGCCTGACCCCGCGGGTGATCGGCACCGTCTCCGGCACCGAAAACGTCACGGCGACATTGAACAACCTGCCCAATCATACTCATGCCCTTACCGGTATAACCGCTACAACGACCCTGCAACTGGCGAACCCGGCCAGCAACCCGGTGAATACGCCAACGGCCACCAACTCCTTCATCGGCACCTCGGGCACCGGACCAGGCGCTGCGAATATCTATTCCGACCAGCCAGGAGCGTCGCCGGTACCGCTGCAGGGTGTGACCACGACGGTCAGCGGCACGGTCGCCCCCACCGGCAATGGACTGCCAATGGCAATCATGAACCCATTCCTGGCGATCAACTTCAGCATTGCCCTGCAAGGCTACTTCCCGTCCCGTAACTGAGGATCCACCGGAGGACCACGGCCCTCCGGCCCGTTGGAGTATCGACATGTTGCAAGCTGTCCATAGCCACCATTTCCAACCCCTGCTGGGCCAGACCAGCCACCTGACCTTGCCCGACGGCAGTTGCCTGCCCGTACGGATCGAAACCCTCGAGCATGCGCCCCGGGCGAAAATGCCCCATACAGAACGTATGCCCTTCAGCGTTGAATTCAATAGCTTGCAGGCCACTGACTTCGTGGACGGCTTGTGCGCACTGGAAGTGCCCGAACTGGGCAGGCTCGAAGGGGTGTTCGTGTCGCGGATACCCCCCATGGGACGGGATCCGGCGGTGGGGTATTTCTATATCGCATTCAACTAACGTGAGCCATCCGAGTGACCCTGTGGGAGCGAGCCCGCTCGCGATGATGGCGGCACATTCAACAAGAATGCGACTGACCCCACCGCTTTCACGAGCAGGCTCGCTCCCAGAAGGGATTTGTGCTGCACACAGACCTGGTGGCCGATCCGCGAATCACACCCGGCAAAACGCGGTAACCACGTCTACGCTCAGCCGTGCGTGACCAGGCCAGGGAATGAAAGGAGTCGGGCTGAACGCAATTTTCTCCCCTGGCAACACCTGAACTGTAACCTGAGGGACGAGGAATCTATGGAAGTATTCATGGGCACTATCCAGTCGTTTGCCTTTAATTTCGCGCCCAGCGGCTGGGCGCTGTGTAGCGGGCAGACGCTTGGCATCGCGCAATACCAGGCACTGTTCTCACTGATCGGCACCTACTACGGAGGCAACGGCCAGACCAATTTCATGCTGCCCAACCTGCAAGGTCGACAGCCCTTGGGCCAGGGCAACGGCCTGGGCCTGACCCCGCGTGTGATCGGCGAGACTTCCGGCACCGAAAACGTCACGGCGACCCTGAACAACCTGCCCAATCACACCCACACCCTGACGGGTATAACCGCCGCAACCACCCTGCAACTGGCGAACCCGGCCAGCAACCCGTTGAATACGCCGACGGCCACCAACTCCTTCATCGGCACCTCGGGCACCGGACCGGGAGCGGCGAATATCTATTCCGACCAGCCAGGTGCCTCGCCAGTACCGCTGAAAGGCGTGACCACGACGGTCAGCGGCACGGTAGCCCCCACGGGCAACGGGATGCCGATGGCAATCATGAACCCGTTCCTGGTCATCAACTTCAGCATTGCCCTGAACGGTCTGTTCCCATCCCGGAACTGATTTTTCAATCGCAGGGCAGCGGCCCCGTGGGAGCAAAGCTTGCTCGCGACGGCGACAAGTCAGGCAGCAACAATATTGACTGGTCTGCCACTATCGCGAGCAAGCTTCGCTCCCACAGAAACTCCCTCACACACTAAGGAATATTGAGCTGTCAGTTTCCTTTCGGATACCAGACCAACCGCTCCGCCGCCGGGTTGCGCTCCTGGACTTCGAAGCCCAGCGCCAGGTAATGCCGCCGTGCATGAGGGTTGCTGGTCCAGACCACGGTCGCCACCGGGCAACGGATCTGCTGCGCGGCTTTCTGCACGCCTTGCAACACCGTCCGGCCATAACCTTGACCACGGGCCTGGGGGATAAAGGCCAGGTACAACACGCGAATTTCATTGGGGCCGAAATCGGTGCTCAAGGCACCAATGGCGGTGCCGAGTTTTTCCACGACGTAATGCATGGCATTGGGAAAGTTCTCCCCCAGCCCCTGCTCCTGTACCTGGAACTGCTGGGCGATCACCTGCTGCACTTGCTCGTGCTCGCCATCGATCCATTGCAGATCCGGTCGCGCCGCCTGATAAAGACTCTGCAAAAACGGACCATCGCTGACCCGCGACGGCCGCACCACCAATCCCTCTGCCGCTACTGACTCCATGTACGCTCCTTAAAATCCGCTTTCCCTTACACCCAACGCCGCCAACCGACGCCAGGCCGCTCCCAGTATCGACTCGCCCTGCCCTTGCAGCACCACGACTCCCCGCAGCGGTTGCGGCGGCGCGGCTTCATCATCAATGGCGCTCAGGCGCACGCCATATTGCGCCTGCACGGGCTCGGCGCGCTGTTGCGAATCCCGGCGCACGGCAATCGGTCCATGATGATCGGACGTCAACGCCTGCTGGTCGACCCAGGCGGCGCCGTTGGTGTCGACTTCATTCAGTTGCACGGCAATCGAAGGGTGCATCGGATCATCGGCGATGAATCGCCCCGTGGCACCGGGCCCGACCCGCCAAAGCTCGGCCTCGGTGAGGTAACCGCGCAAGCGGGAGTCGGCCTGCACCACCCGCACCAACGGCTGCGTGGGTGACAACCAGCGGCCTGCCGCCAATTGCGGCAGCAGGTCACGCACCTGGCCGGCATGAGGCGCCCGTAACAACAGTCGCTCACGTTGGGCGACCAGGCCGCGGTACTCGGCGACCGCTTCGGCCAGTTGCTGCTCGACGATGCCCGCATCGGCGGCGGTTTCGCTACGGCCGGCCTGGCGACGCATCTGCAATTTCTGGATTTCGATTTCCCGGCGCACGATGCTCAGGCGTGACGCCATGTCCGGCGACTCCAGTTCAATCAACACATCGCCCTGGGCCACCACCTGCCCATCGTGCACATTCACCTGTTTGACCCGTGCCGCCACCGGTGCATACAAGGCACTGGCCCGTCCGGCCTCCAGCATTGCCGGCACTTCCACGGCGCTGCGCCAGGGCAAGAGCAAGGCCAGGATCAACGCCAGCAAGACCAACCCGGTCAGCAGTACCCGCGGCCCATGGGCCTGCCCGCGATGCTGCCACCATTGTCGCCACTCATTCACGATAGGCATGAAAATGAACCAGACCAATTCCACCATCATCAGAAAAATGCCCAGCACCTTGAAGAACAGGTGATAGACCGCCAGGGCAATGCCGAAAAACAACGCCGCTCGCCACAACCACGACCCATATCCCCATACGAGCAGGCGGCGGCGCATCTTCGGCGACCAGGGTTCCGGCGCCGCCACGCCATAACCGAACAAGGCTTCGCGCAAGCGCCAGCGACACAGGGCAAACGCCCGGCCTTGAAGATTGTCCACCGCCCAGAAATCGCTGAGCAGGAAGTATCCGTCGAAGCGCATGAAGGGATTCAGGTTGATGATCAGCGTGGTGATCCAGGTGGCGCTGGCCAGCATGAACGCCGCGGTGCGGGCCGGTCCGTCAGGCAGCAGCGACCAGGCAAGCAGGGCGATGCACGCCAGTAGCAGTTCCGCCAGCACGCCGCCGGCGCCAATCAGCAACCGGGCCCGCCGGTCATTGATCCGCCAGGCGTCGCTGACATCGGTATAGAACATCGGCAGCAGCACCATGAACGCCACGCCCATGCTTTGCACCCGGCAACCGGCGCGCTTGGCCATGAAGGCATGGCCGAATTCATGGCACAGCTTGGCGAAAAACAACGCCACCCCGAACGCAAGCGCACCCGCCAGGCTGAACAGGTGTGGAAAAGTCGCCAGGAACCGCTGCCAATCCCGTGACACCAGAAAAACCCCGGCACCCAGGGTCAGCGGCAATCCGTAACGCAGGATCCTGGGCCCGAACCGTGCCAGCCAGGGCCAGACGCGGTTGAGAAAGGCGTCCGGACGCCACAGCGGAATCCGGAAAAACAGGTACTGATGCAACAGGATCTGCCACAGACTCTGGCGCCGGGCGGCCGTCTTGAACTGATAGCTGTCACGCTGTTGCGGATCCAGTGCGCTGATCAGATCGTGGCCGCGCAGAAAGCCCAGCAGCTGCTCCAGCGACTCGCCATTGAGGGGCAGGCCCGGCTCGCGGTTCGCCGCTTGCAGCACCTTTTCCGGATCGCCCAGGGACCAATGGCGCAGCATGCGCATCGCCGCCGCGCCCAGCTTGAAATAACGCCCGCGCACTGGATCGGCCAGCGTCCATTGAGGCGAACCATCAGGGTCCGGTGCCGCCGGAGACAGCTGCAGATCCGGCCGCAGGCTCGGCAGCGCCACGCTACAGACCTACGCTCTGGCGCAGGCCAGCCAGTGGCCGACGCAACAGGTACAGCGCCAGCGGCGCGCGATCACCGAATATTTTCGCCGTGCCCCGCAGGCCGATACGCGGCGCGACGCCGTCGAAGCGCGCATCCAATCGATAAGCAAGCTGTCCGCCGGCGGTGGGTTGCGCCTCGTAGGCCGAACGCTCGAGCCAGGCCACATGCCGCTGCAACGGATCGCTGTCGAGAAACAATGCGACTTGCGCACCGGGGGCCAGGATTATCGCATCGCCGACCGCCAGTTCGATACGCAGCTCAGCCTGGCTGGGGTCGGCAATTTCCATCAACCGCTCACCGGTCTGCACCGGCTTGCCGAGCCAGCGCTCGACATCGGCAAACACCGCGATGCCATCCCGTTCGGCACGCACTTCACTGCGCTTGAGCAACTCGAGGGCATAGTTGCGCTCGGCACGCTTCTGCTCGACGCGAGCGGCCAGGAGATCGATCCTGGAGCTCGATTCGGCATCGGCAAATGAGCGTTGGGAGTTGGCCTTGAGCTCCGCCTCGGCCACGTCCAGTGCGCGCTCGGCCACATCGGCCTGAGCCTTGAGACTGGTGCTTTCGAAGCGCAGCAACAGGTCGCCGTTCTTGACGGCCTGGTTGGGCTTGACCATGAATTCGGCGATCACGCCGTCCAGCGGCGCCGCCACCACCTGACCACCCAGCGGCACCACTTCGGCCGGGGCCAGCACCGACTGGCGCACCGGGACCAGCAAGCCCAGCAACAGCACCGCCACCAGCGCGACCTGACGCTTGCGCGTCCAGCGCAAACGCCACGGCTTGCGCGGTTGCAACGCCAGCCACGCGTGGCTGTAGGTGTCGCCCAGTTGCGACAGCAGCACTTGCTCGGCCGGCGTCCAAGGCAGGTCACGGGCCAGCCAAAGGCCTCCGAAAACCAGGCCCTTGTGATCAATCAACGGCAGCCAGAATACCTGCCCGGCCGACAGGCTTCGCCAGTCCGCCTGAACGGCTTCGCTCACGCCATCGGCGGCAATCACCCGGGCCTGATTCAGCACGCCTTGCTTGAACAACTGCGCCACCGCCTGCTCGACAAACGCCACGAAGGGCGCGTTCGGCTCCACCGTACTGACGCCGGTCACCGCCTGCACCTTGCCGGCGATCAACAGCGCGGCGTGACGAAACCCGAACAGGGCCTGACCATCGTTGACCAGGCTGTAGCTCAGTTGCGCCGGGTTACGCGCCGCCCGCGTCTGACGTTCCAGATCGAGGAAGCGGGCAAATACCTGCTCGGCGTTACCCATGACCGGCGCGTTCACTTGGACTCCGCGAAACGCGCGGTGCCGCTCATGCCGGACAACAAGCCGCTGGCGTCAGGCAGGCTCGCTACCAGCAGCAACGTCTGGCTGCCTTCATCGATGCGTGCGCCGAGGCGCTTGACCGTCGCTTGCAGCGGCCGGCCGGTTTCGTCGGGAATGAACGTAAAGGATTGGCCGGGCTTGAGCCTGCCCATCCAGCGCGACGGCACCAGCAGATGGATCTCCAGGGTGCGATTGTCGACCACATCCAGCAACGGCGCGCCAGCCGCCACGCTCTCATAACGCTGGACCTTGCGTGACACCACCTGCCCATCGAACGGTGCGATCACACTGCAACGCTTGACCTGAACCTGATACACCTGGGCCTGCGCCTGAGCCTCGCTGAGTCGAGCCTCGGCCCGTGAGACTTCGAAACGCCCGACAGATTTCAACGCCGCCAGTTGCCGGTTATGCGCCAACTCTTCATTGGCGCCCCGACTCGCCGCCTGGGCAGCATTGAGCTGGGCCTGATAAGCCGAGCAATCGAAACGCGCGAGGGTATCGCCCTTCTTGAATGACTCGCCCTCACTGAACGGCAACTCGACGATACGTCCGGCCAACTCACTGGCCAGCACCGCCTGATCCCGCGCCCGAAGCACCCCCCGCGCCTCGTTGCCGCCCGACGTACCAGCGGCCACGTTGCTCTCGAACAACGGATCACCCGCAACAGGCGTCTGCGCCTGGACTGCGCACGTTACAAAGGCAAATCCCACAACCCAACTGCAAAAACGCTGCATGACCGCTACTCCCTGACGGATGGTCGGAGTCTACGACAGCGGTGGGGAGCGTCAAGGGAGATGCGTTCAGGTTTGGGAAATCTCCCGTTTCAAAAAGGTTGAGAGAGGGGCCGAAAGATGCTTGGTTTTTTGCTGACGTTGGTCAGTCATTCACGGTTGACGCAGGATCATCCCAGGCTAGGATTTGCCCACTGCTCGACCTCGTACGCAGAGATTCAGTTCTATGGCCGTTGGGGTGAAAAAACCGGCTTATGCCGGTTTTTTCGTTTCTGGGGATTGAGTTTGTGCGCACCGCTTTTGAGTCGCTGTTACCGCTCCACGACGCGGGTGCCGGGCTGGTCATCTGACTCAAACTCGCTGCTGGCGACCACCCCAGCCACACCCTACTCCACCAACGTCAACTCCCCATCCCGATACAGCACCTCGCGCCCCAACCATGCCGCATTCACCTGTGGCAAAACCGCCGAGGGTTTGCGCAGTTCGCGCAGCAAGGTCGATCCGTGGGACAGGCGTCCGCCCATGCGCGCAATCACTGCCCGGGCGTTCTGATAGTGTGCATGACGACCTGGGTCCAGGGTTTCTTCAAGCAGAATGTCGTCGCCCAGGATGCCTTGCACCTGTCCCGGGTAGATCAGGAATCCACTCGCTTGCTCGGTGCCCTCGCGACCATCCTGCCAGAAGCTGCCTTCCCGGCTCCGGATGTCCGGATGCGGTGCGAACCAATGGGCCCGTTCGGCCATCGGCATGGCGTGATGCAAGCGAAAGAAAATTCGCATCAGGTTGTCGCGATACCACTCGCGCACCTGCAGGTAGTAGCCGCGCAGCCCCGGCAGGCCGCCCGAATGGGCCAGGCGAACCGCCAAGGGCCATCGGGGAAACGCCTGCAACGGCAACTCGGTCGGTGCCGGACGCGGCGTAGCCGGGTCGGTTTCCCAGGGCAGCCGATGCGGGGCGGATTCCAGGTTGTCATAGGCGGTTGGAGGCCGGCCCAGCCAGTCGCCACCGCTGCTGGCCAATGCGGTTGCAATGCACAGGTTGCCCTGGACAACAAATACATAGAAACGGGTGAACCAGTCAGCCAATTGTTGCCCATCGGCCCCGTGTTCGGTCAGCTCGGAGAGTTCCCGGTCGAAGCGCCGTAAACCGTTTTCCAACGTCGGCAGATGCCCACGGGCGATGCGCTGCATGCGCAGGAACAACGGCGCCGAACGGAGCAGGCGCAGCGGTCGCCAAGGCAGATGCGGTGTGGCGCCGCCGACCTCACCCGCGTAGTTGCTGGCGTTGATGCCCCAGTCCGCCAAGCGAGCGAGAAACAGGTCGTTGTTGATGTACGAAGCACCGCCGAATACCGCGGTAAAGGGCTCGTTGTCCTGCAATATCCGCGGATCCCAGCGCGCCATGATCGCGGGAATGCTCGCCGCCGCACGGCGCTGGGCGTATTCCACCAGGACACTGGGTTGCGGGGGCAAGATCTCGGCGATGTTGGCGGCGGTCAGGTGTCGACGCCAGCCGTAATCGCTGATCGGCCGGTATTGCAGCAGCCAGAGTCGGCTGCCGTCCCAGGCCCATTCAATGTCACCAGGCACGTAGTGGAACACCCGCAGCACGTCTTTGCAGGAATCGCCATAGCTGATCGGCGGTCAGGCCGTGGGAGGGCTTGAACGTGTCGCTGTTCCACGAGTCCCCCAGACGCGAAATGATCGCGCGCTCAGGGCTCGCCTGACCGTCGGCCAACGCTTCGAGATGACCTTCGACCCACTCCAGTTCTACGGTCAGGTGACGGACGAAGGCGATCCCGGACAGCCGCGGCGTGATGAACCGCTGCACCACCACTTCCTCGACCCCCGTTGCACTCAGCTCGGCAACGCGACCCGGCACATCCTGCGTCGCTACACGCAAGAAAGTGGTGCTCAGGCCCGCATTCGCCGCATCGGCCTGGTCTTCGCCATAACTGGACGAACGCACCGCCCAGAGGACGTCCGATTGGCCGTCGAGGAACGCCGGCAGGCGCGGATCGTGGCAGTCGTTGAGCGACAGTGCCGGGGGCACCGCTTGCCCGGCCAGCGCCGCCAGGCGCAAGCGCCCACCCTTGGTATGGGCGACGAATCCTCGCTCGCCCGACTCCAGCCACTTAGCGAATTCGGCCGGCGCATCAATCCACGGATAGTGACCCCAACCGGGTTTCAGGCTGATGGTCAGATCGGCGCGGGCGAGAATGGCTGACCACGCCGCGGCCTGCTCGATGCCCAACACATTGTCCTGATCGCCCCAGACCAATTCGACCGAGTCGGTAACCCACTCCAGCAGTGGCAGCGCGGTGTCCGCGCGCACCAGATCCCAATGCGGCACAAATGCCCGACAGCGGGCGTACCCGGCACCCATGCGCCGGTACTGCGCAGGCGTCCAGGTCTGGTTGGAAAACTTGCGGGCAAACAGCCTCGGTTGGTTCGCCAACAGCCAATGAATGGTTTTGCGCAGCGGCAGGGGCGACATCAATGCCGGCAGGCGGCGCTGCCATAAAAACGCCCCGACCGGCGCCAGCAATACACTGCGACAGAAGTGCCCTGGCTGACGCTGCAAGGCATGCAACACCAGCAGCGCATTCACCCCCACCGCAGTGATCGCGCTGCCCTGGACCGTCATCTCCAGCAAAGCCTGGGCGTAGGCGGCCAGGTCTTCGCAAGGCGCCTGGGGATGATTGCCGAAGCCGGGCAGCTCCAGCGGCAGTACCTCGTAGTGCTCGAAGTGCGGCAACGCATCATCCCACCAATCGGCGGCGCCGCCGTTACCGGCCAGCAGGTACATCAGGGGCTTGCTCATGAGCGGTCCTCAGGCCAGATCGCGCAGGGCAGCGTCGAGGGTCGGGTAACGGAACCGGTACCCGGCGTCAGCGAGACGGCTCGGCACCACACGTTGGCCGTCGAAAAACAACTGGGCCATCTCCCCTGCCAGGGCTCGCACCGGTGCGGCAGGGATGTGAAACCATACCGGGCGCTTGAGAACTTTACCGACACGCTCGGCAAACTCTCCCTGGCTGACCGTGTCCGGCGCCACCAGGTTGTAGGTGCCGCTCAGGCTCTCATCGTCGAGGGCCCGGGCGATCACCTGGATCACATCATCGCGGTGTATCCAGCTCATGATCTGCCGACCATCGCCCATCCGCCCACCGAACCCCAGGCGAAATGGAATCAGCAAAGGCAACAACGCACCGCCCGGACCAAAGACCACGCCCAGGCGCATCACCACCTGACGCAGACCCAATTCGACGGCAGGCCGCGCCGACGCTTCCCACCGCGCGCAGAGCTCGGCCATGAACCCATCACCCTTGGCGGCATGCTCGTCCAGGCTCTCACTGGCATCACGCACGCCATAAAAGCCGATGGCCGAGGCCTGGACCCACAGCGTCGGTTTGTTCCGGGCGTTCTTCAGCCAAGTCATCAATGTTTCGGTGGTATTGACCCGGCTGGCGATCAGTTGCGCCTGACGGCGCGGGCTCCAGCGCGGACCGGCCACCGGCGCACCCGCCAGATTGATCACCACGTCGAAGATTTCGTCATGGCCCAGCTTGCTCAGCGAACGCAGGCAACGGGCACGGCCGTCGAACAGATAGGCCGCTTTCAGTGGATCCCGGGCCAACACGCTGACGGTGTGTCCGGCATCGAGCAATTGATTGACCAGCGTCTCCCCGATAAACCCGGTGCCACCGGTCACCAGCACGCGCTTATGGGCGCCGCCCGCGAACGGATTGCCCGATCTGCCCCGGCGTTGCATGCGCAGCGCCGCCAGCCCGTCACGGATACCCGAGGCGCTGACACCCACGGCAAACAGCGTCAGCAACCAGCCGCGCCAGCCCAGGTCGAGCGCCTCCAGGCCGGTAGGCATATTCGCCCATTGCGCCAGTTGCACCCCGTACAGCGCGAAGAACGCCCCACCGTTGACCGCCAGCACCGTGTGCATGATGCGCTCGATGGCCGGCAGCTTGCGGCTGCGGTCCTCGACCACGAAATCCCAGAGCGTCAGGCCGATCTCCAGGGCGAACAGCAACCCGATGACGATTGCCCATATTCCCTGGAAAGCCAGATGGGCGATGCCCAGGAACAGGATCCCGTAGAAACACGACCGCAAGGCGTGGATCGATAGCTCCAACCGGGCGCTGTGGCGATAGGGCAGCGCGACGGTCAGTTCATGGTGATAGAGAGTATCCAGCGCACCCAGGACGGCCTGGGCAATCAACAAGGTGATCGCCCAGTCGAGGAGAGAGAAGTCAGGCATGGTTCGGCTTACTCAGCGAGTGGTCGACAAGGGGATTGCAGCGATCATGACGGTAGAGCCAGAACAGCGGCGGCAGCAGTGCAAACAGCGCAAGGCTGTCGAACCACAGGTGCGACCAGACCTGTGCCTGGGCGGAAAGCAGCATGTCCTGGGGCGCCCAGATCACGATGCCGGCGATCAACCATCCCCAGGGCATCGCGCTTCTCAGCCGATTGCCGATATGGACGAGGGCCAGCATGTACAGCGAATAACTTTGCAACGTGGCGCCGAACAGCGCCAGCCACCAGACCTGCTGCGCCCGGGCAACCGAAGGCACCGCAACATCGAACCAGAACGCTCGCTCGATGGTTTGCAGATAGCCGTCGAGCAGCCCCGAGTGCCCTGCCCAGGTCAGCCCGAGGCCGACCAGCAGATGCGTGAGGGCAGCGGCGTATAGCCAAGCGACCAGGGCTTTGCGAAGGGAGCTGGGAGGGGCTGGCATTCCGTGTCCTGAAGGCTTGCTTGGGAGGCGCAAGTCTAAAGGAAATGGAAGTGGCTTTACCTGGCTAATTGGGGCGAGTTGAAGTCCGCCATCGCGAGCAGGCTCGCTCCCACATGGGGCCTGTGATGACTGTGATATCTGTGGCCACACTCATCCCCTGTGGGAGCGAGCCTGCTCGCGATGGCGGAGCGTCAGCAACGAATCCGTAGGAAGCCTCAACATCAGGCAAAACCTGGGACACTACCGCTCGTGCAGCGCTTCGGACCGGGCCTTGATAATGGGCTTGAGCAGGTAGCTGAGCACGGTTTTCTTGCCGGTGATGATGTCCACCGAAGCCACCATGCCCGGGATGATCAACAGCGGCTTGTCATCGGTGCCCAGGTGGCTGCGCTCGGTGCGCAGCTTGATAATGTAGTAGGTGGTTTTCTTGTCTTCGTCGGTGACGGTGTCGGCACCGATCTGCTCCAGCTTGGCTTTCAGCCCGCCGTAGATGGTGTAGTCATACGCACTGAATTTCACCGTGGCGTCCTGGCCAGGGTGCAGGAAGGCGATGTCCTGGGGACGGATTTTCGCTTCCACCAGAAGGGTGTCGTCCAGCGGTACGATTTCCGCCAGGTCGCTGCCGGGCTGGATCACCCCGCCGATGGTGTTCACCAGCATTTTGTTGACGACACCCCGCACTGGCGACGTTACCAAGGTGCGGCTTACGCGGTCTTCCAGGGCCTTGCCGGTCGCCTGGGCCTTGTTCAGGTCGGTGCGCGCCTCGTTGAGCTGGGTCAGCGCTTCGCTGCGAAATTTGCCACGGGTCTCGTCGATCTTGCGTTGCACTTCCTTGATCGCCGATTCGGCGCGAGGAATCGCCAGCGTCGTGGCATCCAGTTGCCCACGGGTCTCGACTTCAGCGCGCTTGAGCCGCAACACTTCCACCGGCGATACCGCGCCTTGAGCCACCAACGGTTCGGACATGTTGATTTCCTGGCGTTGCAACGCCAGGCTGGAGCGGTACTGGGCCTGCTTCGAAGCGAACTCGCGCAACTCCTGCTGACGTTGCACCAATTGTTCCTGCAACCCGCCGATTTCATCGTGCAACTGCTGGCGACGGCTGATATACAGCGATTCTTCGCTGGCGGCCTGACGTGGCACCGCCTTGAGTACGTCGGCCGGGAAGTTCAGCGGCCGGTCGTCGACCTCGGCGCTCAATCGTTCGACCCGCAACAGCATGGACAGACGATCCGCCTCGGTTTCACCCACATTCGAGGCAAACCGCGTGTCGTCCAGACGAATCAAAGGCGCACCGGCATCGACGATCTGCCCCTCCTTGACGAACAGCTCGGCGACGATGCCACCTTCCAGGTTCTGGATCTTCTGGACCTTGGACGACGGAATCGCCTTGCCATCGCCCTTGGTCACTTCGTCGACCACGGCGAAGTTGGCCCACAGCACCAGGAACACAAAGAACGCGATGATGCTCCAGATCGTCAGGCGCACCACGCGCGGAGCGTCTTCGATCAGGGCCTTGTTGACCTCCGGCAGGGGTTGCCCGCGAAGCGAAGCGGTGCCTTTGAAGTAGCGGCCCACGGAATCCTTGAAACCCGACTTAAGCAACACTGATCTGCCCCTTCTTCAACGCTTCCATCACGGCAGCTTTCGGGCCGTCGGCCAGGATCTGTCCACGGTCGATCACCAGCAGGCGATCCACCAGCGACAGCAAGGATGCCCGGTGCGTCACCAGCAGCACGGTCTTGTTCTCCACCACGGCGGCCAGGCGCTGCTTGAGACGTTCCTCACCGGTGTTGTCCATGGCGCTGGTGGGTTCGTCCAGCAGCAGGATCGGCGGGTTGAGCAGCAGCGCGCGGGCCAGGGCTACGTTCTGGCGCTGGCCGCCGGACAGGTTCTGCCCGCGCTCGCCGACCTGCAGCTCATAACCCTGGGGATGCAAGCGCGCAAACTCATGCACGCCCGCCAGTTCGGCGGCCTGGAGCACCAACTCGTCTTCGACATAGCGAGCGCCCGAAGTCAGGTTGTCCCGCAGGGTGCCGGCCAGTAGCTGGATGTCCTGGGGCACGTAGCCGATGTTGTAGCGCAACTCGCTGACATCGATCTGACGGATGTCCACGCCGTCCACCAGCAAGGCGCCATCGTCCGGCTGGTAAAGGCCCACCAGCAACTTCGCCAGAGAGCTCTTGCCCGAGCCGCTGCGGCCGATGATGCCGACTTTCTCACCGGGCTTGATCACCAGGTTGATGTTCTTCAACGCGGCGTTCTGCTGGTTCGGATAAGTGAAATTCAACTGCCGGCACTCGATGGCACCCTGCAGGACCTTGCGACTCAGCGGACGCTCTTCGAAATTGCGCTCCTGGGGCAGCTCCATCATCTGGTCGACGGAGGTCATGGTCACCCGCGCCTGCTGGTAGCGAGTCAGCAGGCCCGACAACGATGCCAACGGGCTGAGGGCGCGACCACTGAGCATGTAGCAGGCAACCAGCCCCCCCATACTCAGGTTACCGGCAATGATCAGGTAGACACCGAAGACGATCATGATCACCCCGGCCAACTGCTGGATCAGCAAGGTGATGTTCATCGCCAGTCCGGACAGCATTTTTACCCGCAGCTCGAGACGGCTGAGGGTGCCAATGGTCTGCTCCCAATGGTATTGGCGCTCGCTCTCGGCGTTGTTGACCTTCACCGCATCCAGGCCGGCCAGAGTCTCGATCAGGCTGGACTGGCGCTCGGCGCCCAGGGCCATGGTTCGTTCCATGGTCGCCACCAGAGGTTTCTGCAAGGCGTAGCCGATCAACAGCGCAATCGGGAACGCCAGCACCGGAATCCACACCAGGTGTCCGCCAATGATCGCGATGACCATGAAGATCAACAGGGTGAACGGCAGGTCGATCAGGCTGGTCAGGGTCAGCGAGGCGAGGAAGTCTCGCAGGCTCTGGAACTCATGGATGTTCTGGGCAAAACTGCCGACCCGCGCCGGACGGTACTTCATCGCCATGCCGACGATACGCTCGAACAGCGTGGCGGAAATGATCAGATCGGTTTTCTTGCCCGCCAGGTCCAGGCACAGGCTGCGCAACATCTTCAGGATCAGATCGAACAGATAGGCGCCGGTAATGCCGATGGCCAGCACCCACAGGGTCGACTCGGCCTGGTTCGGCACCACGCGGTCATAGACGTTCATCACAAACAGCGGCGCGGCCATGGCGATGATGTTGATCAGCAGGCTGGCGGCAATCGCATCGGCATACAGCCAGCGAGAACGCTTGAGGGTGTCGCGAAACCACGAACGCGCCCGGGGAATGAGCGTGCCGTGGTTCACATCGAATTTGTGCTGGGGTTGGGCGAAAAAAACCTTGCCGCTGTAGTCGTCGGCCAGCAGCTCACGGCTGACCGTCACTTCTCCGCCGTCGCTTTCGCTGAGCAGCAGCCGCGCCTGGTCGTCGCCGACCCAGCCCAGCAACACCGCACTGCGACCGTCCTTGAGCAGCAACAGGGCCGGCATGGCAATGGTCGGGATCTGCTCGAGCCGGCGTTGCAGCACCCGGCCCTGCAAACCGGCCCGGGCCGCCGCGCGCGACAATAAATCGACGCTCAGCCGCTGCTTGGGTAGCGGCAGGCCGGTGGTGAGCATTGCCGCGCTGGCCGGTTTCTGATGCAGCATGCAGAGCGCCAGCAACCCGTCCAACAACGGGTCGTCGTGCAGTGTGCGCGGGTCATGGACTAGTTCGACTCGACTGACTTCTGATTCCACGCTCTGCACTCTTTACTGATCAAACTGGATGGATGAATCAATTCATCCCAGGTAACTGGACCTTGGGTTTCACGTCGTTCTGCACAACGGATGCCAACGGCGCGACGACCCCCTGACTTTTGAGCAATTCGCCCATGGTTGCCTTGATCCGGTACTGGGTGAACAGCTGCACGTTCTTGATTTCCGCCAACCGCCGGGAGGCACTGAACAGCTCGTTCTCACTGTCGAGCAAGTCGAGCAGGGTCCGCTCGCCGAGGCTGAACTGCTTCTGATAGGCGTTGCGCACGCTGGCGCTGCGGTCCACGTATTGCTGGGCAATCGGCACCTGGGCATTGGCGTTGTTGAGGGCGTTCCAGGCCAGGCCCAGCTCTTCGGTCAACTGGCGCAAGGCGTTGTTACGGATGTCCAGGGCCTGGTTGGACAGGTACGACTTGGATTCCAGGTCGGCCTTGTTGCTGCCGCCGGCATACAGGTTGAAACGCATGCGCAGCATGGCCTGCCATTCATTGTTGTGACCATTCTGGCCATCCAGGTCGTTGTCGGCGGTGCGGCCCAGTTCGGCGTCAAACCGTGGGTAGAAGCTCGACTTGGCGGCTTCGTACTGTTTTTCGGTGGCGACGATGTCCGCTTCAGCCGAACGCAATACCGGGCTGTTTTCCAGCATCTGGGCACGAGCTTCCGTCAGATTCGCCGGCAGCAGCGCCATAAAGTCGGCGGGGCGCTCCAATTGGTCGGGCAACTGGCCCACGGCACTGAGGTAGTTGGTCTCGGCGTCGGCCAGGTTGGTCTGCTCGGTGATCAGGTTGTTGCGGGCCTGGGCCACGCGTGCTTCGGCCTGGTCGTGGTCGGCACGGTTGCCCACGCCGCGCTCGGTGCGCAGCTTGATCTGATCGAAAATGCGCTCGTGGCTCTTGAGGTTCTCTTCGGCCAGGCGCACGAACTCGCGCCGGGTCAGCACATCCAGATAAACCTGGGCCACGGTCAGGCCGGTGCGCTCGGAGGTATCGAGCAACGAATAGGCGCGGGCATTAACGGTGGCTTGTTGACGCCCCACTTCGCTGGACGTCGCAAAACCGTCAAAAACCATTTGGGTCACACGCAAGCTCGACTCGCTACGGTTCAGGGTTTCCCAATGATTGTTGTTGCCCGAGCGAGTGGTGACGCTGTCGGTGCCTTCGCGGCCGTACCCGGCTGCGAGATCGACCCGAGGCAGGTAACCGCCCTTCGCCGCCTTGAGCTGGTAGTCCGCCGCCAGTCGGCTGTTTACCCCGGCCTGGATTTCAGGGTGCACGTCCAGCGCCTGTTGCATCGCCTGCGGCAAGGTTTGTGCTTGTACGAAGCCGGCGGCGAGAGCGAAGGGTAAAGCCATGAACAAATGCGAACGCATGGTGTTTTTTCTTCCTGAAACGCTTTTTTGGATCACAGCGAAACGAGGCGCTGCATCGGATGATGGCAACCGGAATACCGTATGTCGGAAAGTTCGAAACAGGTACTGAATCTTGCACCGAAAGAACGGGCCGCCGCTTAAATATCAATGTGACATTACCTGGGCGATTGTTTAGGATGGCCGGCAGAAGGTCAATAGTTTGGCATAAACAAAAAAGATTGAATTTAAAGCCAAAATATTGACACAACAGAGCGTCAAATTAACCTTATCAAGTAAAGCCAAAACGTCCAGACCGCCGCTACCCATAGTTGCGGGCCCATGGAAGTTCACTGAACGTGGCACCCGGAGAGTCTTCAATGAGCAGCGTTATTGCCGTCGTCAAAAGCATTGTCGGTCAGGTTTTCGCCGTATCCCCGGAGGGTATCCGGCGCGTACTCATTGAAGGCGATCGTCTGTTTACGGGCGATCAGTTGGACACCGGCCCTGCCGGTGCCGTCACCCTGGACCTGGCCGATGGTCGCACCCTCGACCTGGGCCGAGACACCCAGTGGAGCGCCAATGCTCCGGACTCTTCCACCGACCTCGAGCAGGCCACTGCCCAGGCCGCGCCATCGGTAGAAGAACTGCAGCAAGCCATCGCCGCCGGTGTCGACCCGACCACCGCCCTGGAAGCCACCGCCGCCGGAGCTGGCGAAGCGAGTGTCGGTGGTGCCGCCGGGGGCGGCCATAGCGTAGTAGTGCTGGATGCGACGGCCGGCAGCGTCGACCCGACTGTCGGCTTCCCGACTGAAGGCCTGGGCGCGACCGCCGCCGCTGATAACAACATCACCGGCCTGGCTACCAATGCCAACGCCAATACCACTGCCAACACCCTTCTCAATTCAACGCTGACGCTGAGCGCCACCCCGACCCTGACCGAGGCCGGCGGTGTGCTGGTCTATACCGCGACCGTTACCCAGGCACCCCTGACCGACCTGACGGTGACGCTGTCCAATGGTTCGGTGATCGTGATTTCCGCCGGACAGACCACCGGCAGCGTCAACGTCCCACTGGCACCGAACGACACCGTTTACAACGACCCAAGCCAGATCAGCGTGACCGTGACCGGCACCACCGGTGGCAGCGGCATTGCCGTGACCCTGCCCACCACGCCAGCCGTGACCCAGATCACCGACACCATCGACACCACCAACGTCACCCTGAGCGCAGGCGAGACCGTGACCGAAGGGGGGCAGATCACCTACACCGCGACCCTGACCAACCCGGCGCAAACGCCAGTGACCGTGACCTTGAGCAATGGCTCGGTCATTACCATCGCTGCGGGCCAGACCACCGGCACCGTTGCCGTCGACACCCCGGCCAATGACGTCTACAACAATGGCAGCACGGTCAGCACCACCATTACCGGCGCGACCGGCGGCAACTTCGAAAGCCTGGTACCGAGCACCACGCCAGCCGTCACCACGATCACTGATTCGGTGGACAACACTGGCCTGACCCTGAGCGCCAGCGAGACCATCACCGAAGGCGGCCAGATCACCTACACCGCCACCCTGACCAACCCGGCCCAGACCCCGGTCACCGTAACGTTGAGCAACGGTTCGGTGATCAACATCGCCGCCGGCCAGACCACCGGTACCGTCAATGTCGAGACACCCGCCAACGACGTCTACAACAATGGCGGCACGGTCAGTACCACCATCACCGGCGCGACCGGTGGCAACTTTGAAAGCCTGGTGCCAGACACCACGCCTGCGGTTACCACGATCACCGACTCGGTGGACAACACTGGCCTGACCCTGAGTGCAAGCGAGACCATCACTGAAGGCGGGCAGATCACCTACACCGCCACCCTGACCAATCCGGCCCAGACCCCGGTCACCGTAACGTTGAGCAACGGTTCGGTGATCAACATCGCCGCCGGCCAGACCACCGGTACCGTCAATGTCGAGACGCCAGCCAACGACGTCTACAACAACGGCAGCACCGTCAGCACCACCATTACCGGCGCAACTGGCGGCAACTTCGAGAGCCTGGTGCCGAGCACCACGCCTGCGGTCACCACGATTACCGATTCGGTGGACACCACTGGCCTCACTCTGAGCGCCAGCGAGACCATCACCGAAGGCGGGCAGATCACCTACACCGCGACCCTGACCAACGCCGCTCAAACGCCAGTGACCGTGACGCTGAGTAATGGCTCCGTCATCACCATCGCTGCGGGCGACACCACCGGCACTGTTGCGGTGAATACACCGGCAAACGATGTCTACAACAACGGCAGCACCGTCAGTACCACTATCACTGGCGCGACCGGCGGCAATTTCGAAAGCCTGGTGCCAAGCACCACACCAGCCGTCACCACGATTACCGATTCGGTGGACACCACTGGCCTCACTCTGAGCGCCAGCGAGACCATCACCGAAGGTGGTTCGATCGTTTACACCGCGACGCTGACCAACGCCGCTCAAACACCAGTCACCGTCACCCTGAGCAATGGCTCGGTGATCAACATCGCTGCGGGCGACACCACCGGCACTGTTGCGGTGAATACACTCGCTAACGACGTCTACAACAACGGCAGCACCGTCAGTACCACTATCACTGGCGCGACCGGTGGTAATTTCGAAAGCCTGGTACCAAGCACCACACCAGCCGTCACCACGATCACTGATTCGGTGGACAACACTGGCCTGACCCTGAGCGCCAGCGAAACCATCACTGAAGGCGGCCAGATCACCTACACCGCGACCTTGACCAACGTCGCGCAGACCCCGGTAACCGTGACCCTGAGCAATGGCTCCGCCATCACCATCGCTGCCGGCGACACTACCGGCACTGTTGCGGTGAATACACCGGTTAACGATGTCTATAACAACGGCAGCACGGTCAGTACCACCATCACCGGCGCGACCGGCGGCAATTTCGAAAGCCTGGTGCCAAGCACCACACCAGCCGTCACCACGATCACTGATTCGGTGGACGACACTGGTCTCACCTTGAGCGCCAGCGAGACCATCACCGAAGGCGGTCAGATCACCTACACCGCGACCCTGACCAACGCCGCGCAGACGCCAGTGACCGTCACCCTGAGCAACGGCTCGGCGATCACCATCGCCGCCGGCGACACCACTGGCACCATTGCGGTCAATACGCCTGCGAATGACGTCTACAACAATGGCAGCACCGTCAGCACCACTATCACTGGCGCGACCGGTGGTAATTTCGAAAGCCTGGTGCCGAGCACCACGCCTGCGGTCACCACGATCACCGATTCGGTGGACACCACTGGCCTCACCTTGAGCGCCAGCGAGACCATCACCGAAGGTGGTTCGATCGTTTATACCGCGACGCTGACCAACGCCGCTCAAACACCAGTCACCGTCACCCTGAGCAATGGCTCGGTCATCAACATCGCTGCTGGCGACACCACCGGCACCGTCAACGTCCAGACCCCGGCAAACGACGTCTATAACAACGGCAGCACCGCCAGCACCACCATCACTGGCGCGACCGGCGGCAATTTCGAAAGCCTGGTACCGAGCACCACGCCAGCCGTCACCACGATCACTGATTCGGTGGACACCACTGGCCTGACCCTGAGCGCCAGCGAAACCATCACCGAAGGTGGTTCGATCGTTTACACCGCAACGCTGACCAATGCCGCTCAAACACCAGTCACCGTCACGCTGAGCAATGGCTCCGCCATCACCATCGCTGCCGGCGACACCACCGGCACTGTTGCGGTGAATACACCGGTTAACGATGTCTACAACAACGGCAGCACCGTCAGTACCACCATCACCGGCGCGACCGGCGGCAATTTCGAAAGCCTGGTGCCAAGCACCACGCCAGCCGTTACCACGATCACTGATTCGGTGGACGACACTGGTCTCACCTTGAGCGCCAGCGAGACCATCACCGAAGGCGGTCAGATCACCTACACCGCGACCCTGACCAACGCCGCGCAGACGCCCGTGACCGTCACCCTGAGCAACGGCTCGGCGATCACCATCGCCGCCGGCGACACCACTGGCACCATTGCGGTCAATACGCCTGCGAATGACGTCTACAACAATGGCAGCACCGTCAGCACCACCATCACCGGCGCAACTGGCGGCAATTTCGAGAACCTGGTGCCGGACACCACGCCTGCGATCACCACGATCACCGATTCGGTGGACACCACTGGCCTCACCTTGAGCGCCAGCGAGACCATCACCGAAGGTGGTTCGATCGTTTATACCGCGACGCTGACCAACGCCGCTCAAACACCAGTCACCGTCACCCTGAGCAATGGCTCGGTCATCAACATCGCTGCTGGCGACACCACCGGCACCGTCAACGTCCAGACCCCGGCAAACGACGTCTATAACAACGGCAGCACCGCCAGCACCACCATCACTGGCGCGACCGGCGGCAATTTCGAAAGCCTGGTACCGAGCACCACACCAGCCGTTACCACCATTACCGACTCGGTGGACGACACTGGACTGACTTTGAGCGCCAGCGAAACCATCACTGAAGGCGGTCAGATCACCTACACCGCGACCCTGACCAACGCCGCTCAAACCCCAGTAACCGTGACCCTGAGCAACGGCTCGGTGATCACCATCGCTGCCGGCGACACCACCGGCACTGTTGCGGTGAATACACTCGCCAACGACGTCTACAACAACGGCAGCACCGTCAGTACCACTATCACTGGCGCGACCGGCGGCAATTTCGAAAGCCTGATACCAAGCACCACACCAGCCGTCACCACGATCACTGATTCGGTGGACACCACTGGCCTCACCTTGAGCGCCAGCGAAACCATCACTGAAGGCGGTCAGATCACCTACACCGCGACCTTGACCAACGCCGCTCAGACCCCGGTAACCGTGACGCTGAGTAATGGCTCCGTCATCACCATCGCTGCTGGCGACACCACCGGCACTGTTGCGGTGAATACACTCGCCAACGATGTCTACAACAACGGCAGCACGGTCAGTACCACCATTACCGGCGCGACCGGCGGCAATTTCGAAAGCCTGGTGCCAAGCACCACACCAGCCGTCACCACAATCACTGATTCGGTAGACAGCACTGGCCTGACCCTGAGCGCCAACGAGACCATCACCGAAGGTGGTTCGATCGTTTACACCGCCACGTTGACCAACCCGGCCCAGACCCCGGTCACCGTAACGTTGAGCAACGGCTCGGTGATCACCATCGCCGCTGGCGACACCACGGGCACCATTGCCGTCGAGACATCGCCCAACGACGTCTACAACAATGGCAGCACGGTCAGCACCACCATTACCGGCGCCACCGGTGGCAACTTCGAAAACCTGGTGCCGGACACCACACCAGCCGTCACCACAATCACTGATTCGGTAGACAGCACTGGCCTGACCCTGAGCGCCAGCGAAACCATCACCGAAGGCGGCCAGATCACCTACACCGCCACTCTGAGCAACGCAGCGCAGACGCCGGTGACCGTCACCCTGAGCAACGGCTCGGCGATCACCATCGCCGCCGGCGAAACCATTGGCACCGTCAACGTCCAGACCCCGGCAAACGACGTCTACAACAACGGCAGCACCGTCAGCACCACCATCACTGGTGCGACCGGCGGCAACTTCGAGAACCTGGTGCCGAGCACCACGCCAGCCGTTACCACCATTACCGACTCGGTGGACGACACTGGCCTCACCTTGAGCGCCAGCGAAACCATCACCGAAGGCGGCCAGATCACCTACACCGCCACTCTGAGCAACGCAGCGCAGACGCCGGTGACCGTCACCCTGAGCAACGGCTCGGCGATCACCATCGCCGCCGGCGAAACCACTGGCACGGTCAACGTCCAGACCCCGGCAAACGACGTCTACAACAACGGCAGCACCGTCAGCGCCACCATCACTGGTGCCACCGGCGGCAACTTCGAGCACCTGGTGCCAAGCACCACGCCTGCAGTGACTGCCGTCACCGACACGGTCGACACCACCACCGTCAGCATCAGTGGCAGCACGTCGGTCACCGAAGGCCAGGCCGCGACCTACACCGTCAGCCTGACCAACCCGGCGCAGACCGAGGTGACCCTCAAGCTCGTCTACAGCGGCACCGCTGCCGACGGCTCGGACTTCACTGGCGTCTACACCGTCAAGATCCCGGCCAACGCCAGCAGCGCGACCTTCAACGTGGCGACGCTGGACGACAAGATCACCGAAGGCACTGAAAACTTCGTGGTCAAGATCGATTCGGCGACCGGTGGCAACTTCGAGCACCTGGCGATCAGCAACACCAATGGCAGCGTCAGCACCTCGATCATCGACAACGATGCGCCACCGGTACTCGACCTGGACGCCAACAACTCCAGCGGCAAGACCGGAGCCGATTACCAGGTCTCCTTCACCGAAGGCACCGCCGGACCGGGCGTGTCGATTGGCGATACCGACCTGAAGATCACCGACCCGGACAGCACCCTGCTGACCGGCGCCACCGTCGTGCTGACCAACCGTCAGCCGGGCGATGCGCTGAACCTGGGCAACAGCGTCAACGGCATCAGCATCAACGCCAACAGCACCAACGGCACCGTCACGCTGACGATGTCGGGCAATGCGACGCTGGCCGACTACATGCAGCAGATCAAGAACATCACCTTCATCAACAACAGCGACGACCCGAGCAGTGTGCCGCGCATCATCACCGTGACGGTGACCGATGGCAGCAACTATTCCAACACCGCCACCACCACCGTGAACGTGGTCGGGGTCAACGATGCACCGGTTGCCACGGGTGGCACAGTGACCGGTACCGAAGACACTGCGCTGGTCCTCGGCTGGTCGACCTTTGGCGTCAGCGATGTGGACAGCGCCGCCGCCAGCCAGGGCGTGAAGATCACCGGCCTGCCAGGCGACGGCAAATTGCAGTATCTGGACGGCACGACCTGGAAGGACGTGACCAGCAACCAGACCTTCACCAAGGCTGACATCGACGGCGGCAAGTTGCGCTTCACACCGGACGCCAACGAATCCGGCGCCAACGGCAACCCGACCGGCGTGGGCGACCAGAAGTCCGATTACGCACAGATCCAGTTCCAGCCCACCGACGGCCAGGCACTGGGCAACACCAGCACCGTGAAGATCGACATCACTCCGGTGGCGGATGCGCCGAGCTTGAGCGTGGGCGATAACAACGTGACCTCCACCGGCCTGATCAAAGAAGTCTGGACCGGCCTGTCGGGCCTGGGCACCGACGGCAGCGGCGCGCCGTCCGGCACGCTCAAGTCGGTGATCGATGCTGCCGGCACACCGAACAGCACCAGCACCGTGACCAACGTACAGTCCGACAGCAACGTGAATCCCGGCACGGCGTCGAAAACATCGGGCCTGATCTTCCTTGAAGCGGGCAAGACCTACACCTTCAGCGGCACCGGCGACGACAGCCTGCTGGTCACCGTCGGCGGCAAGAACGTGGCAGCCATCACCTGGGGCGCGGGCGGCCAGCTGAACGGCTCGTTCACGCCGACCAGCAGCGGCTACTACACCCTGGACATCTACCACCACAACCAGACCGGCCCGGGCAGCTATGACGTCAACCTGTCGGTCAATGGCGGCACACCAGTGGACCTGAGCGGCGCGGGCGTGCCGCTGTACACCAGCGTGACCGATCTGGCGAATGCCGGCGTGACCGTCTCCGACCTGCATGGCACCAATGGCGAAGGCTACTACGACGGCTACAAGCTCAACGAAGGCGCCGAAGGCACCAGCGTGCATCTGTCGAAGATCACCACGGCACTGACCGACACCGACGGCTCCGAGAAACTGAGCGTGAAGATCGGTGGCATGCCAGAGGGCAGCGTGCTGACCGACGGCGCGGGCCACACAGCGACCGTGGGCAGCAACGGCGAAGCATCGGTCAGCGGCTGGAACCTGGGCAGCCTGACCCTGACGCCGCCAGCCTACTACAACGGTCACCTGGACCTGACCGTGACCTCCACATCCACGGAAAACCTCGGCGGGTCGGCGGTGACTACCGCACACATCCCGGTCACCGTGTACCCCGCGGTCTACAACGCCGTGACCGCCACCTCGGGCAATGACAACGTCACCGGCACCGATGGCAACGACATCGTGGTTGCCGACATCGGCGGGCTGACCGTCGTGCCGGGCGTCAACTACAACATCGCGTTCATGGTCGACAGCTCCGGCAGCATGAGTTCGGCGTCCATCGCAGCGGCCAAGGAATCGCTGGCCCAGGTGTTCAATACCCTCAAGCAGAGCCTGGGCAGCAACTCCGGGACCGTGAACATCTTCCTGGCGGACTTCGACAACCAGGTGAACAACAACGTTGCGGTGAACCTCAATGATCCGAACGCGTTGACACTGCTCCAGAACGTTCTCAATTCGATGGTCTCCGGCGGCGGTACCAACTACGAAGACGTGTTCAAGACCACGGCGAACTTCTTCAACAGCACCCAAGCCCTGAACAATACCGACGCGAAGAACCTGACGTACTTCATCACCGACGGTCAACCGACGCTCTACCAGTCCGGCGAGCAGACAAACCCGACGCTGTACGACAACGTCAAACTCGATGACGTCTTGAGCGCGGCCAACTACACCGTCGGCCAGTACTACACCCAGACGATCGACAGCAAGCACAAATTCACCATCTACGAAGACGGTGACATGTACTTGTCGACCAAAAACGGCAAGCATTGGGATGGCGGTTATGTCGGCACGGTGCATGCCGAGGGCAACGGGACCTTCGAATTCTCCTACGTGGACGGTACCGGCTACGCCGACTCCTGGGCAGCGACGGGTTCGAGCGCCAGCTTCACCCTGCTCAAAGGCCTGAGCAACGTCGAAGCCATCGGCCTAAACAACGGTGTGACCCTGAACGACCTCAAGCCGTACGATTCGGATGGCGTGCCGCAGACCAACATCGACCCGAGCAACCTGGCCAACTCGATCATCGGCCACACCGAGGCAACCTTGCCGGGCGCCGATACGGTCAACGGTGGCGAAGGCAACGACATCCTCTTCGGCGACCTGGTGAGTTTCAACGGCGTCACCGGCGAGGGTTACCAGGCCCTCCAGGCGTTCGTGGCCCAACAGAGCGGCGTTGAGGTCAGCAAGGTCACCACCAGCAACGTGCACCAGTACATCACCGAGCATTACACCGCGTTCGACGTGTCCGGTGCCCACGATGGCAACGACACGCTGTTGGGTGGCGGCGGCAACGACATTCTCTTCGGCCAGGGCGGCAACGACTCGCTCAACGGCGGCAAGGGCAATGACATCCTGCTCGGCGGCACTGGCAGCGACACGCTGATCGGCGGTCAGGGTCACGACACGCTGATCGGTGGCCTGGGCGGCGATACCTTTGTCTGGAAGGCCGGCGACACCGGCAACGATGTGATCAAGGACTTCAAGGCTGCCGATGGCGACCGGATCGACCTGCGGGATCTGCTGCAAGGCGAATCCGGCAGCACCATCGACCACTTCCTGCAGATCAGCACGGTCGATGGCGTGTCGTCGTTGCAGGTCAGCACCACCGGCCAATTCAACGGGGCCAACGGTGCATCGGCCGCACCGGACGTGACGATCAAACTGGAAGGCAACAACTGGTCGAACGTCAACCTCAACACGTTGATCGCCGGCAGTGACCCGACCATCAAGGTCGATCACAACAACAGCTGAACCTGACACACCCGTGGCGAGGACGCTTGCTTCCTCGCCACGGGTTAAGTGTTCATACTCGCGTTCAGTTGGCCTATGCTGCTCGGCATGACGCCGCTTAATCCATGAGGGATGCCCGATGTTTTATGTGCAACGCGATGCACAAGGCCTGCTGGTGCGCGTAGAAGCCATCGCCTATGCCGAAGCCACCGAAACCCTGCCGGCCGACAGCCACGAGATCCAGGACTGGTTCGCCAACCAAGCCGTGGAAAACAGCCTCAAACAACTCAAGCAAAGCGACCTGGAGATGATCCGGGTACTCGACGACCTGATCCAGGTGCTGACCAGCAAAGGCGTCATCCGCGTCACCGACCTGCCCCCGGCCGCCCAGGCCAAGCTGATGGACCGCAACCAGGCCCGGGAAGCCCTGGGCGGGCTGAGCCGGTTGATCGATGATGATGAGAAGGGATTGATCTAGGCGCCTGGACTGACGCCATCGCGAGCAGGCTCGCTCCCACAGTGGATCGGGGTAAGGCCGGAGAGACAGGTTGGCTGTAAGGCCGCCTTCGCGAGCAAGCCCGCTCCCACAAGGGGATCGAAGTCAGCCGCAAGAACAGACCGGCCATAAGGCCGCCTCGCTTTTGCTTTTGCTTTTGCTTTTGCTTTTGCTTTTGATCTGAAGGCCCCATTAACCACGCTGGCCGAACGCAGGCATTGCGTAGTGGGCAACCCGGCATGGATGCCGGGTTAGCCGCGCTGGGCCATGGATGGCCCTTCGCGGCGGGCCCACGGAGCAATGCCGGAGTGAGGGAACACCTCGCCTTGGCGAGGTGCCGAGTGGTGGGGCAAAGACCTTTAGTTACTTTGGGCTGGGCCGGCATTCCGGCGTTTGCCAAAGTAACCCGCCGTAAGGGCGGAACCGCCAGCAGCCGCTACCGCAGCAACGGATATGCACTCAAATCCCAAAAACCTCACCCCCAACGCCGCGGCCCCCCCACCAACTGCCCCTGCACCCCAAACACCCCCATCTCCCGAATCACCGCCAGCTCCCCCTCCGTCTCCACCCGCTCGGCAATCAACGGCAAATCAATACTGTGGGCAGCACGCTGGATAGCCTCGATAAACAGACGCTTATCACTCTCCTGATCAATAGCCCGGATGTAACTGCCATCGATTTTCAAATAGGCCAACCCCAACCGCGACAAATTGCCGATCATGCTGAAACGCCCGCCAAAACGCTGCAGGCTCAAGGAAAAACCGAGCTCACGCAGACGCCGGGTCAGTTGCTCCAGCACCGCTTGCTCAGGCAATTGTTCCTCACCGATTTCCAGGGTCAGGCGCGACCCGAGGTTGGAATGGGCCCGCAGAATCTCAAAGATTTTGTTCAGCGTCTGCGGGTCGGCCAGGGTGGCGGAAGACAGGTTCAGCGCCAGGGCCTGATCGTGCCCGGCCATTTGCCGGAGCACCTGCTCAAGCATCAGGCGGTCCAGACGCGCCGTCCAGCCGAAGCGCTCCAGCCACGGCAGGAAACGCCCGGCGGGAATGGTTTGGCCCTGATCGTCGAGCAACCGGGAAAGGACTTTGTAATGCAGCACCAACTGAGTGTCCTGAGCGGCCACCACCGGCTGGAAATAGAGCTCGAACCTCTGATCCTCCAACGCCCGGTCGAGCAGCGTATGCCAGGCATGATGATCGTCGCCGACACTGGCCGACGCGCTGTGCTCCAGACAGGCCCAGCCCGGCTCGCCCTGGCTTTCGGCCTGGGACAGGGCCTGGTCGCCAAGCTGCAGCACCGCTTGCGGCGAGTCGCCATGGACGAAGGGCGCCAGCCCGATAGCGGCCACCGACGCCACGTCGGTCGCACCGGTGGCATGCAGACTCGCCAGTGCCGCTTCGAGACTCTGCGCCAGTTGCAGCGCTTCCTCGCGCACCAGCCCCGGCGCCAGCACCGCGAATTCCCCGCCACGGATACGCGTCACCAGATTCTGGGTTTCCGGGTATCGGGCGCATTCGCGCAACAACTGCTCGCCCACGGCCTTGAGCAATTGGTCGGTGCGCTGCCCACCCAAGCGCTGGTTCAAGCCAGCCAGGTCCCTGACCCGCAGCAGTAACAGATAACCGGAACTGGCTTGCTCCGGATTGCTCACCCGATCATTGAGCTGCATTTCGAAATAACGTCGGTTCGCCAGGCCCGTGAGGTTGTCCTGGTAGGACTCGACCCGCAGCTTTTCGCTGCGCTCGGCCTGCTCCTGGAACAATGCCTTGAGCTTCTCGACCATCTGGTTCATCGCCTGCACCACGCGGCGCAGTTCAGGAGTACGCGGCAGCTCCGGCAGGCTCAGGAATTCGCGCCGGGCGATGGCATGGGACTGGTGCACCATATAATCCAACGGCTTGAGCTGGCGACGCAGCAGCAAGGCCCCCAGCACCGCGCTCACGGCACCGCACAGCAGCAACCAGCCCAGGCTGCCCAGTGCGCTCTGCCACAGCTTGGCAAGCGCGAACATCGGATGGCTGACCACTTCGACCCGTGCCGCCTGTTCCCAGCCACGGCTGACGATCGCATCGCCACCGGCCGGCTCCAGGCCGATGAGCTTGACGAACCACTGCGGCACGCTGCCGGCGTCCGGCGTACCGGTGCGCTCGACCAGGGTCTTGTCGGTGGCCACGTCGACCACGCGGATGCTGGCGTAGTAGCCGCTGTCGAAGATGGAACTGACCATCAGCTCCACCATCGCCGGATCGTCGATGTTCGGCGTCAGGGACAACGCCAGCGCCGTGGCCGCGTCCTGGGCGTGGGAGCGCAGCTGATTGACGTACTGGGCCCGCGAGCTCTCCAGGCTGACCATGAAGCTGCCGCTGAAGGCAACCACCAGGAACAGACAGATAGCGATCAACAGTTGTTTGAACAAAGACATCTGAGCGCGTGCTCCTAGTTAGTCGTCTCGACCGGAAAACCTTCGGCCTGCATTTTCTTCAACACATCCTGCCACCGGGACAGGCGCTTGGTGTCGCTGACTTTCTTGTTGCCCTTGGCGCCCGGCAACCACAACCCTTCGGCATTGAAAGAGTAGACCGGCAACAGGTCGGTTCGCTGGCTCGCCGGCTGGATAGCGTCGATCAGGCTGTCGAGCACCAGCGGCATGGCTTCGGGCGTGGCGTAATAGGTGAGCACCATGTGCGCCCGGTTCTGCCGCAACGCCTTGACGTAGGTGATGCGCAACTTGTCGCTGGATACCCCGAGATGCCGCAGGCTGAAATACTTGGCGATGGCGTAGTCCTCGCAATCGCCGGCACCCTTCCATAAAGCCTGGATCGGCGTTTCCCAGTAATCGACCTCATGCCACAGGTCGATGTCTTCCACGTAGCGCACCTGTTTGTTGAAGAACAGGTTCACCACCTTGAGCTGCTCCAGCTCAGGCGTCTGCTTCTCGGTCGCCAGCAGGTGCTGCCAGGCATCGATCCGTTGCTGGCCTTCGCCCAACGCCCCATACAGGGCCTGCGCCCGTCGGCTGATCTGCGCAAAGTCCCAATCGGCGTGCAGGCCGCCCAGCATGAGACCGGCCAGCAAGAATGCCGAACACAGCCAGCGCAGGGACCTGAAGGCAGGGGAAGGTGCAGCCAAGGGAATGCGTCCAAAAAGACCGTTGAGGGTTCGTGGGATGGTGAAGCCTGGCCCGGCAAAAGACAATGGCAGGATGCAATCACTCCAGGCACGCTAAACTTTAGTTCATGAAGGCCGGCCGTGAGACTTTGACGGGCTGGTAATCTGTCACTAATGTTGGCATGGATCCAATTCGTCATTCAGGGTGTGTGGTCGTGACTAAGAAGCCCAAGCCGTTAAGCACTATCCAGGTCAATGGGCCCATCCCCGCTGCCCAGGCCCGTTCGATCATCGAGGGCTCCCTGCGCGAGGCTATCCTCGACGGACGCCTGCCCTGCGGCACGGCTCTGCGCCAGCAGGAACTGGCCGACCTGTTCGGCGTGAGTCGCATGCCGGTACGCGAGGCGTTGCGCCAGCTCGAAGCGCAATCGCTGCTCAATGTGGTTCAACACAAAGGCGCCGTGGTCGCCCCGCTGATCACCAACAACGCCATCGAAACCTACGCGTTGCGCGCGGTGCTGGAAGCGTTCGCCTTGCGCCTGTCGATACCTTTGCTCGATGCCGATGACCTGGCGCTGGCCGCCCATTACATCGAACAGTTGGAAGCACAGACCGATCATGCCGAGATCGGCAAGCTCAATCGGCTGTTCCACATGTCGCTCTATCACAAGGCTCCGAACAGCAAATTGTTGGACCTGATCGAACGTGAGCTCAATGAAGAGGAGCGTTTCCTGCGCTTTCACCTGTCATCCATGGGGCTGGGCATACTGACCCAGGACGATCACCGCGCATTGCTCGAGGCCGTGAGCGCCAAGGACACCGATACCGCAGTGACCCTGCTGGAGCGTCATCTGGAAAAAGCCTGCGTCACTATTCGACGTTACCTGGAACAATTATCCGACTGATCGTTCGCCGGCGACCTGGCCGGCGTATCACTTTCTTACATATCCTTCCTACCCGTCTTCCCGCCCATCTGACGCGGCTTGGCCGTGTCTGCGATCCGCCACCCCATCAGTTCAATGGCACTGCCGTCGATTTGGGCTCACTCTTGCGTTTGTCGATTCAAAAAAAGACCTGAAGAAGTCAGCGCCTGGCTACATACCCGGCGGATCGAAGCCACCACGCAAGGAGCGTCGCCCACCGGCGGGAGAATCGAATGTCCGACCGACGTCCCGCCCATAAAACACAAACTTCATTATTCCCTGTTCCCTGAAGTGCTCCGGGTGAGGCATTCACTCGAACTATCCATTCTGATCGTTATAAATCGGAAGGAGCAACTTCGCCCAAATAAAACTTATTGAACAAGTTTTATAAACCCTCTTCATGCCCAATAAACCCGCAACTTAAAATAATTAAAAAACCGCTTGCCGCTGACTTGTTTCATGTATTAGTTTTTTCTACGTCGAGTCGTTATCGACGCCTTAAATTCTCGCTAACCACTTAAAACTCAAGGCCTTCAGGTCTACCAGCCGAAACAGCAGTACACACTTGCATAACTTGGGTAATTCATGGATTCCGGTTCAGGCACCCGCTCGCCCTATTAAATACAACGAGCACCTTACCGGACAAACATCATTGATGAGGACGTTCAAATGCTGCCAACCAAAGAACAACTTTTTCTGAAAAAGCGCGAACTTGGCCAACACCCCGTTTTTTCCGAAATAACATCAATCGACCTGTTACGCCGTTTTATGGAAAGCCACGTTTTTGCCGTGTGGGACTTCATGTCGCTGACCAAGCGGCTGCAACGGGAACTGACCTGTACTCATTTGCCCTGGCTGCCACCGGCGGACCCGCATGCGGCACGCCTGATCAATGAAATAGTATTGGGAGAAGAATCCGACGATCGCCCCGGCGCAGGGTATTGCAGCCATTTCGAACTGTACCTGGACGCCATGCGGGAAGTCGGCGCGGATACCCGGGCGATCGAGCAATTCATCACCCTGCAACAGGAAGGCGTCAGCCCCGAAACCGCCCTGGATAGCGTCGAGGTTGAACCCGCGGCGGCCCGCTTCGTTCGCCAGACCCTGAACACCGCCCTGCACGCCCCGGCCCACAGCGTGGCCGCCGCGTTCGTGCACGGTCGCGAGAGCGTCATCCCGCAGATGTTCCAACGCATGCTGGATGCCTGGGGCATCGGCCTGGATCAGGCGCCGACGTTCCGGTACTACCTGCAACGGCACATCGAAGTCGACTCCGAAGACCACGGCCCCGCTGCGGAGAAACTGTTGGCGCGCTTGATCGACGGCGACCCGCAGCGCGAAACCGAGGTGCTGTCCGCCGCGCTCGCCGCCGTCCACAGTCGAGCGGCGCTGTGGGATGGCCTGCGCCAGAGCATGACCCAGCCGGTCGCGCAGGTGACGCCATGAATGCCATCCAATACCAGTCTTTCGCCGATGCCTGGGAAAGCCGCGCCACGATCCGTACCCGGCCACGGCGTCGGGTCGAAAATGACGACAAGCTGATCTTTCCCATGAGCCGTCAGCCCCTGGTGCACAGCCAGACCTTTCTCAGCCATTGCCCGCAATTGCGCGATTACGCGCTGGTGCAGAGCCTCTACAAGTTCATCAACGATGTGGTGATCTTCGAGACCGAACTGGTGGACCACACCGCCCGGCGCATCGCCAAGAATCGCTTCGGTATCGAATTCCCGTTCGCCTGCCGCTACGACGCGATGACGGTGGTGGTGGACGAGGATTATCACGCGCTGGTGGCGATGGACTTCATGCAGCAGACCATCGACATGACCGGCATCGAGCCGATTCCGTTGCCGCCCCAGATCGAACTCAGCCGCGCGGTACCGGCGACACTGGCCCAGGCCCCGGAACACCTGCAAAGCGCCGTGGAGCTGATCTGTATCGCGATCGCCGAAAACACAGTGACCAACGAAGTCGCGGCGTTTGCCCGGGACGACTCGGTCAAGGCGTCGATCAAGGGCCTGATGGCCGATCATCTGATGGATGAGGGACGGCACTCGGGTTTCTGGACGCGGCTGGTGCAGATGTACTGGCGCGCAGCCCCCGAAGAAGACCACGAAGCGATTGCCCGGCTGATGCCCGGTTTCATCGTCCAGTACCTGGCCAGCGATCTGCAGCAGGCCTTCGATTTCGAGCTGATCGCTCACCTGCCCGTCGACGAATCGGTACGCCAGTCGCTGCGCGAAGAGGCCAGCGCGCTGGCCTACCCCATCAATCGCTTCCATCCATTGGTGGGCAACATCACGCGCTTTTTCCGCAGCAGTTCGATGCTCGCTTCCCCCTGCGTGCGCAATGCCCTGGCCGATTACCTGACCCCATGAGGAACTGCTGATGAGACGCCTCGAAATTGCAGTGCCTGGCACCAGCCAGGCCATGGCCGAACTGGCCCAGGAACTTGAACTGCACGGCCATGGTGTCGTGACGACTCAAGCGCCGGCGCTGGATCTGTTGATCGACGACGGTACGGCGCCATGCGCCATTGAAGCGCGCTCACGCCTCGAGGTGCGTGTGGCGTTGCGGACGGTGCCCGGCGAAGCCTTGCCGCAACCGATCATCGTGTTTCGCGACGGTGCGCAGCGGTTGCTATGCCAGGAGGTGATCACCCCGCAAAGCGGCAGCGGTCAGTCCTTGCGGTTGCAGGCCCTGGCGGTGGTGGTTGAGGTCGGTGCGCGGCTGGTCAGCCAATTATCCCGAGATGACACCGGCCTCGATCATTGGCCGACGGTGCAGGCCGACGCGACCGAGCTGCCTTCACACGGGCTCGATGCGCTGGAAGCGCTGGCCTTCGAGCATGGCCTCAACCGACCGTCGGAGCCCTGGCTGCTGACCGCCGCCGACGTGCCGGTGATGCACGGCATCGAACAGCGCATGCTCGACGATGCGGTGCAACCGGCGCTGTGGGTCGAAGGCCAGCTCACCGACTACAAAGCCTTGCGCACCCAGGCGCTTAGGTTGCAGCAGGCAATGCTGGAACAGCTAGGGCACGCAGAGTGGATGGAAGCAAAGCCTGCGGGAGCGAGGCTTGCCTGCGATACAGACACAGCGGTACCCAACCAAACCGAGTCATCGTTCATCGCGGGCAAGCCTTGCTCCCACAAGCCTTGCACTCACAAGCCTAGCTCTCAAACGGTAATTGCGGTGTGTCTGCCTAAATCCGCACCGTTATATGCAGCGATCCTGGCGGTGCTGGGCTGCGGCGCCGTGTACCTGCCCCTGGACCCGCAACACCCCGTGCAGCGTCGACGCTTCATCCTGGAGAACGCCAAGGCCGACCTGTTGCTGCACGACGGCGACAGCGACCTGGGCGATTTGTCCGTGCCCACGCTGAACGTGCATCGGCTGCCAGCGCTCAAGCCGGGCATCCCCGGCTCGCTGATCCGCCGCTCGGTGGCCATCGACGAACCGGCCGTGGCGATCTACACCTCCGGCACCACCGGACAACCCAAAGGTGTGCTGCTCAGCCATCGCAACCTCAGCCATTTCTGTGCCTGGTACAGCGACTACGTCGGGTTGCAGCACGACAGTCGGGCGTTGCAGTTCTCCACCATCAACTTCGATGCGTCGCTGTTGGATATCCTCCCGACGTTCCTCCAGGGTGCATTGCTGGTAGTGCCCAGCGAAGACCAGCGCCGCGACCCGCAGCAACTGGTGGCGCTGATTCACGCGCAGCGTGTCAGCCACGCCTTTCTACCGCCTGCGCTACTGAGTGTGCTGCCGCTGGAGGCACCGCTGGGCCTGGCGCACCTGATCACCGGAGGGGATGTCTGCGAGCCGTTCGTGATCGAGCAACTCGCGCCCCAATGCCGCTTCCACAATATCTATGGCCCGACTGAAACCACCGTGCTTGCCACTACGCGGCAGTTTGCCGTGGGTGATAACAACCGCAACCTCGGCGTGCCCATTGCCAACGCTCGGGTGCTGATCCTCGATGAACAGCTGCAACCGGTGCCCCAAGGTGTACCCGGCGAGCTCTACATCGCCGGTCCGGGCGTCGGACTGGGGTATCTGCACGACCCGACACTGACGGCCACGCGGTATCTCGACCTGACGCTACCCGGCGGGCAGCGCCTGAGGGTCTATCGCACCGGCGACATCGGCCAGTGGAGCGACAACGGCATCGAACTGTGCGGCCGGCGCGACAATCAGGTGAAGGTCCGGGGCTTTCGGGTCGAACCCGAGGAAATCGAACATTGCCTGCGGGAGAGCCAGTTGTTCCGCCAGGTGGCCGTGGGTGTGGACGAGCGTCGACGGATCCTGGCGTTCCTGGTCCATCCCCGGGAAGACCGGCCCGGCGCCGCGCTCCAGGCACTGCGCGAGCAGGTGCAGGACACGTTGCCCAGCTACATGCACCCGGGCGCCTACATCGAACTGCCCAGCCTGCCCTACACCAGCAACGGCAAGGTCGATCGCCGAGCCCTGCTCGCCCTGTCGGTGCAGGTCCAGGTCGGAAGCCAACGACGCCAGCCGCAGAATCCGCTGGAAACCCAATTGCAGCAATTGTGGGCCGAGCTGCTGGAGCTGCCGGCCGAAGACATTGCCACCGATGAGAGTTTCTTCAATCTGGGCGGGCATTCGATCCTGCTGTCGCAACTGCTGCTGAGCATTCGCCAGACCTTCGGTCGCAGCCTGTCGATCAATCGCTTCATCGAGGCGCCGACACTGATGACCCTGGCGAAGCTGCTCGACAGCCCTGAACACAGCGACACATCGGTGCTCAGCCCCCAGGCCTTTATCGATGCCGAAGCCGAACTCAACATCGAGCCACTGCCCATCAACCAATGCGGTGACGTGCATAAAGTGGTGGTGACTGGCGCCAACAGCTTTCTCGGGGTGCACATTGTCGAGGCGCTGCTGGCCTGGGGTGCTACCGAAGTCGCCTGCCTGGTGCGCGCGTCCGCCGGACAAAGCGCGGCGGAACGCTTTTCCCAGGCCCTGCAGGACAATCGCCTGACGCATCTGGACCTGAGTCGGGTCAGCGTTTATGCCGCCGACATCACCCAGCCGCAGCTGGGTTTGCCGGACGACGTCTATGCCCGTATCGACCGGACCTTTGGCGCCCTGGTGCACAACGCCGCCCACGTCAATCATGTGCTCGACTACGAGTCCCTGGCGCGGGACAACGTCGAGCCGATCTTCGAATGCCTGCGCCTGTGCGAAGGCCGCAGCAAGAAGATCTTCAATTTCGTCTCCACGCTTTCGGCCTCCAGTGCCCTGGGCGCCGACGGCCAGGTACTGGAACAACCCGCCGCACCGACGCCACCGATCTACATCAAGAACGGCTACAACCTGTCCAAATGGGTCGGCGAACGGATCCTGCAACGGGCGCGGGATCGCGGGGTGTGGGTCAACCTGTTCCGCCCGGGCAACATCAGCTTCAACAGCCTGACCGGGGTCTGCCAGCCCCACAAGAATCGCCTGATGCTGATGCTCAAGGGCTCGATCCAGCTGGGCCAGGTGCCGGATCTGTCACTCAACTTCGACCTGATGCCGGTGGATTTCCTGGCCCGTTTCATCGCCTTCCACGCCAGCCGCTACCAGCCGACGCAAGCGGTGTTCAACCTGCACAACCCCGAGCCTTTGAGCTGGGACGCCTACGTGGCGTCGTTCCGCGACAGCGGCCGGGAGTTTTCCCTGGTGAGCGTCGCGGACTGGCAACGGCAACTGGGCCGGGTCGATGCCGACAACGCGCTGTTCGGCGTGCTGGGGTTCTACCTCAACGGCTTCGAGGAAGACATCGGCGACATCTCGATGATCCGCCATGACAACGCCCGGACCGGGGTGCGGCAGATGGGTGCCCGCTACCCGGAAAAATCCCCGGCCCTGCTACGACGTGGTGCCGACTACCTCAAAGCCATCGACTTCATCTGAAGCCATCCAACCCAAAGCAAGGAGCAAGACCATGAACACATTTCAACCCGACACCCTGATCAGGAATCCTCAAGCCTGCCACGTCGAAACCTGCGTGGAGGTCGCGGCCGACGCGGCGCGGGTCTGGGAACTGGTGGGCGATTTTGGCGGTTTCAACCGTTTCATTCCGGCGCTTGCACGTATCGAAATGACCGGCGAGGGCGTGAGATCCCTGCGCAAGAAGTTCTTTGTCGACGGGCAGAACCTGGTGGTGGAGCAGCTCAACAGCCGTGACGACCAGGCCATGCACATGACCTGGACACTGATCTACAACACCCTGGGCATCGACAACCTGTGGGCCGCGATGCGCGTCGAGCCCTTGGCGGATAACCGCTGCCGCGCCACCTGGACCATCATCGCCGACCACACCGACGCTCATTCGCCGTCGGGGTTCAGGGATTTCCTGCAAGGCTTTGCCGATGAGGCCATGGGGAATGTGCAGGCGATGTTCGCCTAGGTAGTCCCCCTGTGGGAGCGAGCCCGCTCGCGATAGCGCCGGGTCAGTTGGCGATGAGGTTGGCTGTGCCGCCGTCATCGCGAGCAGGCTCGCTCCCACATGGGTTCCTGTGGGAGCCCACAGTACTGGATCAGATCTTGAAGCTGTCCACCAGTTGCTTCAGCCGATTGGCTTGTTGGGACAAGGCATCGCAGTCCTTCAGGGTTTCGTTGAGGTTGGCCACGCTTTGCTGGTTCAGCAGGTTGATGTGGCTGACATCCATATTGAGGGTTTCCACCACAGCGCTCTGTTCTTCGGTCGCGGCGGCCACCGACTGGTTCATGCCATCGATTTCGCCGATACGCTGCGTCACGCTGACCAGCCGCAGGCCGGCCTGGTTGGCAACTTCCACGCTTTCTTCGCTGGACATCTGGCTGGCGTTCATCGTCGTCACCGCTTCACGGGAGCCGACCTGAAGCGAGGTGATCATCTTGTGGATTTCTTCCGCCGACTCCTGAGTGCGGTGCGCCAGGTTGCGCACTTCATCGGCCACCACCGCAAAGCCACGTCCGGCTTCACCGGCACGGGCCGCTTCGATGGCGGCGTTCAAGGCCAGCAGGTTGGTCTGCTGGGAAATGCCCTTGATCACGTCCAGGATGTGCCCGATGTTGTCGGTGCTGGCGTTCAGGGTTTCGATCTGGGTGCACGAAAGGCTGATTTTCTGCGACAGCTCGGTCATGGCCTGGATGGTTTTTTCCACCACCTGACGACCGTCGTCGGCCTGTTCGCTGGCACCGCTGGCCTGTTGCGATGCGTCGGCGGCATTGCGGGCGATTTCCTGGGTCGCGGCGCCCAACTGGTTGATGGCCGCCGCCACGCTGTTGGTGCGGGCGCTCTGCTCATCCGAACCGACGAGCGAGGCGTTTGACGACGTCATCACGCGCTGCGACAGGTCATGCACCTGGCGGGTGGCGGAAGACACTTCGGAGATCGAGGCATGGATCCGCTCCACGAACTGGTTGAACGAGCCGCCCAATACCGCGAACTCATCCTTGCCTTGCACAGCCAGACGCCGGGTCAGGTCGCCTTCGCCCTGGGCAATGTCCTGCATGGCACGGCCCATGGTGGTCAGCGGACGCATCAACACCTGAATCAACAGGCTCAGCAGCAACGCAATGGCCGCGACTGCGACAAACATCGCAATCAGCGCCGAAGTACGGAACTGGCTCAGCGGCGCATACGCCTTGGCCTTGTCGATCGACAGGCCGATGTACCACTCGGCGCCCGGCAGGCCGGTCACCGGGGTGAACGAAAGAATACGCTCCTGCCCGTTCAGCTCGACGTCCTGGATACCTTTGCCGATGCGCACAGGCGTGCCGGGATAGATGTCCTTGAGGTTCTTCATCACCTGGTCCTTGTCCGGGCTGACGATCACCTGACCGTCGCCGCTGACCAGGAAAGCATGGCCGATGCCACCGAAGTCCACCGAGTTGATGATTTTCACCAGGGTATCCAGGCTCAGGTCGCCGCCCACCACACCCAGCAATTCACCGTTTTTCTTCACCGGCAGGGCAATGGTCACCACCAGCCCACCGACGGCGGCCGAATAGGGCGGGGTCAGCATGGTCTTGTCGGCGGCCACTGCCTGCTTGTACCAGGGCCGCTGGCGCGGGTCGTAGCCGTCGGGCATTTTTGCGTCAGGGCGCTGGGTAAATACCCCGCTGGCCTGGCCCACATAGGTGAACTGGAAATTCGATGTCAGCGCCGGCTGGTCGACCAGCCCCGCCAGATCGGCGGCGGCCCCCTGGTGCGCGATGTTCTGCGCCAGGTTTTCCAGCACCAGCACGCGCCCGCTCATCCAGTTCTGGACGCTGCTGGCCGTCAGGTCACCGGATTGCTCGATGGAGGACTCAAGGCTGCGGCCGATGGTGTTGCGCTGCAGATAGTCGTTGTAGAGGGTGAACAGGGCAAACGCCAGAACCACCACACCAGAGGCGGCCAGAAGGATTTTATGGCTGAACTTCAAATTCATCGATGAGGCTTCTTATGCAGGGAGTGGGGGTGCATTCCGATTGCAACGTTCACGTAACAGCGCGAGCAGGACTTGTGGTCTGCTCCACTTTGGTGCAGGCATATCAGTCTGTCGGCAAGCCCCGAGAAAAAATTAGGATTTTTTGGAATGGGCCGACGAGAGGATGGGAGTAGTCGCTAATGCACCCGCCTGCTACGGCCGCAGCATGGTTAACGGGCGCGACCTCGGGAGCGGTGGGAAGTTGTTCCGGCGAGCCGGCGTGGCGAGGGAACCTGCCCCCCCTCGCCACGGACGATGGGTCTATCAACGACGTGTCAGAACGGCCTCTTCAGACCCGAACCGTACTCACCGCTTCCTGCCTCGGTTTACCCTCGCCCACAAACCGGTTCGCCCGGCCAAAGGTGCCGAAGTCATTGAAGCGCACCCCCATCTCTCGCATGACCTTGTGTGCTACCGGCACCGTCAATTGACGGATGTAGAACGGCTCCTTCACCACGAAATGATGGATCCCGTGACTGCTGCCGAAGTTGAAGCAGAACGCCTGCAACGGCCACAGCCACCACGGGTTGAGCACCTGCGTTTGATGGATGACATTGCCCGGCTCAACGTCGCCGTAGTAGTGCATGTTGGAACTGATGAAGTGCAGGCAAAAGGTACGCAGCACGTTTGGTCCGATGATCACCACCGCCGCGATATCGATCACGTGCATCAGCGCCAGGGTGTTCTCCGACCAGTCAATCGAGGTACCGAACAGACTGGCAACGCCATTGGCCCCGTGGAAGCCGAGAAACACGTACCAGGCTCCCCAGTGCAGCAACGCCAGCGGGAAGTACACCTTCAGCGTGCGTTTGAGGATGCTGCGTCTGTGCGCCCAGGTCTTGGCCCGCAACAGACGGATGAAAGCCGACATGACGTTGTCACCGACCATCAGCAACCGCGCCAGCCCCCAGGGTTCGCCGTTGGTGATGGCCCGTTCTTCCAGGTCGGCCTCGGTGCCGGACATCTTGTGATGATTGAGGTGCAGGTGACGGCGGATCCACGGGTTGATGGTGCTCGGCCGCGCCAGCCACACCAGCCCCATCATCAGGTTGTGGGGCAGGCGCTGCTTGCGGAAATACATGCTGTGGATCAGGTCGTGCTCCAACTCATGGGTCAGCGAGGCGAAAAAGGCGTTGAGCAGCAGGCACGCCCAGCCGGCCAGATGGCCGTTGATGTAGAGCAGCGCCGAACCGATCATCCCCGCCAGGGCGAACGCCAGAATGCCCGCACCCAAGGCATCCTGATGGAGCAGAATCGGGTAGCGTCGGCGCAATTCTTCGCCATGGGCCAATACCACTTGGCGAATATGGGCGGATCGCTGTTGTGCATTCAATCGCTCGGGACTTGCGCTACGGCCAGGCATGGCTTAAATCCTCTGTTAGAGATGTGCTCATCCTGACCAGCGTTGCCGCCCAGGGCGGTAGCCGTAGACGCCAACCTGTTGACCGCAAGCGCCAATCATCATGACCGAACCCACTACCCTCGCCAGCTGGACCCGCGCTCTGCGCAAACAGCTCGATGCGTTGGGCCTGGATGGCCATGCCTTGTGCCTTGAGGCCGGGCTCGACCCGCAGCTGATGGACGATCCGAACGCCCGCTACCCGCTTTCAGCCACCACCCGTCTATGGACCTTGGCGGTGCAGGCCAGCGGTGATCCGGCCATCGGCCTGCGGGTATCGCGCTTCGTCAGCCCCACGACGTTCCACGCATTGGGTTACGCCCTGGTGGCCAGCGGCAGCCTGCGGGAAGTGTTCGAGCGCATCGTGCGCTATCACCCGGTGGTCAGCGATGCGCTGACGCTGCAACTGAGCCGCTGCGAGGACCGTTACCGCTTCACGCTTGATGTGCCCCAGGGTCGTCCTATGCCGGCTTTCGAAGCCATCGACGCGTTCGCCGCGATTTACGTGCGTACCTGTCGTAACCGCCTGGGTCGCGACTACGCACCGCTGGCGGTGTACCTGCGGCGTCCTGAACCGGCAGACCCCGCGCCGTGGCATAAAGCGTTCCGCTCGCCGGTGCATTTCGCCGCCGAACAGGATTACCTGGAATTCAGCCTCGCCGACTTCGACAGCCACCTGGACGACGCCAACCCGGAGCTGGCCGAACACAACGAAGCGGTGCTCAAGCGGACCCTCGCCCACCTCCAGCCGCTGACCTGGGAGCGCAAGGTGCGTGCAGCCATCGAGGCCCAACTATGCGAAGGCGAACCCAGCGCCGAACGCATCGCCCAAGCCATGCACCTGAGCCTGCGCAGCCTGCAACGACACCTGGCCGACGAAGGCTGCCGCTTCGACTCGCTGCTCAACGAATGCCGGGAAAACCTGGCGCTGCTGCACCTGCGCGATCCTCAGTGCTCGCTGAGCGAAGTTGGCTACCTGCTGGGCTTTGCTGACGCCAGCAGTTTCAGCCGCGCGTTCAAGCGCTGGACCGGAATGACGCCGGGGCAGTTTCGGGAGGGGTTGCGCTAGCTGGGCTGGCCCCATCGCGAGCAGGCTCGCTCCCACAGGGATGCACGGCCAACACAGACCCAATGTGGGAGCGAGCCTGCTCGCGAAAGCAATGGATCAGTCGATACCGCGCTCAGACCTGGGTCATCTGCCGCAACCGCCCGATATCCAGAATCTCGATCTCGCCATAACCCAGGTGAAGAATGCCCTGGGCCTGCAAGTCCTTGAGGATCTGGTTGGTGGTCTGGCGGGATAGCGAAAGCATCAGCGCCAGTTGTTCCTGGGACAGTTGCAGCATCTGTCGCGCCGATTCGATTTCGCCGTAGCCCTCGGCGATCAGCAGCAGGCGATGGGCTACGCGTGCCGGAGCAGGCATCAGGCTCAGCTGTTCGAGATTGATGAAGGCCAGGCGCAGTTTGTGGCTCATCAGCAGCGCGAGATGCCGCCAGTAGACCGGGTGTTGTTCCAGGAAGGCCAGCAACGTCGCCTGGGGCAGATGCAGCAACGTGCATTGCCCCACGATGACCGCGTCATGGGTACGCGGCTGACCGTCGAACAGGCAGATTTCACCAAACCAGTGAGGCGCCTCCACCACGCTCAACAGCGCTTCCTTGCCTTGCTCGTTCACCGAGCCGACCCGCACCGCGCCTTCCAGCACAGCGTACAGGCCACACGGCGGATCGCCGCGCTGGAACAGCCGATGCCCTGGCGACAGACGACGTTCCCGTGACATGCCCAGCAAACTATTCTGTAATTCAACGGGCAGATGGCTGTACCAGTGGCCGGCCATCAGGTGCGAATGCCAGGGGTGCGAATTCATGGAAACTCCGGGAAGTGTCGGCTAACTGACAGAACACCTTATGGGACCCGGGCATCATGCAGGCATCACCTCAGGAGGAACAACAATGAAAAGCCTCGTCGACCATCTCAGTCAATACGCCGCCTATCACCGCGACCCGCGCAACATTGCCAGCCATTTCATTGGCATTCCGCTGATCTTCGTCGCCGTCGCCGTGCTGCTGTCACGACCGGGCTGGCCAATGGGGGCGGTACTGCTGTCGCCTGCGTTGATGGTCGCGGTGGCCAGTGCCTGGTTCTACCTGCGCCTGGAGTTGCGCCTGGGTGTGCTGATGACAGTACTGCTGGGCCTGGCCGTGTGGCTGGGGCAGTTATTGGCCGCGCAAAGTACATCGGTGTGGCTGGGCAGTGGCGTGGGGATGTTCGTGGTGGGTTGGGTGATCCAGTTTGTCGGTCACTATTACGAAGGCCGCAAACCGGCATTCGTCGATGACCTGACCGGGTTGATCGTCGGGCCGTTGTTCGTGGTGGTCGAGGCAGGATTCCTGATGGGGCTGCGGAGCGAGCTGAAGCAGGCCATCGAGGAACGCGCCGGCCCGGTGGCCTTGCGCAACCAGCGCTCGGCTGCCTGATCAACAACGACAAGGCTGTCCGGGCAAACCCTGTGGGAGCGAGCCTGCTCGCGATAGCGGTGGGTCAGTCAACACGCAGTTGATTGACAGGACGCCATCGCGAGCAGGCTCGCTCCCACAAAGGTTTTGCATACTCCTTCGAGGATTACAGCGCACCAAACTCGACCCGGATGGTCAGCGCGCCAGTGTTATCGCTCAAGCCAGCCCCGTACTTTCCGGTCAGGTCATCATTGATGCACAGTTGCAGCTCCCCTTGCTGGTTGCCCGGCACCTGCGCCAGATCACCCACCAGGAACGGCGTGCCGTTGTTGCCCACACGACCGATCAAGGCGCCTTCGGCTGCACCGGGCAAGGCATAGCTGCTGTAGTCGATGTGCCTCGAACCACCCTTTCCATCGACATTGCCGCCTTGCGGGCTGGCACACCATAACCCGCTGACGTAGCGAACCAGGCGCGGCACCAACCCGTTGACCTGCACGCCAGTGCCCTGCCAGGAGACGTTGGATTGGACCCGCATCGTCACCGCCTTCAGGTCGTTGGCCACGGTGTCCCCGGCCTGGAACGACAACGCCGCGATGGTCAGGCTCGGATTCGAGGTTCCGCTGCTGGGGAAAACACCATCGCCCACCAGGAACAGGTTCTTGTGATCCCAGCTGCGCTGGTCCTTGTCGACCACCGATTTGGCCGGGTCACTGCCCATGCGATAGGTACCCATCAGGTGCCCGGCACCTTGGAAGCTCATGGGTTCGTTCCCGTAAATGAAATTCCCTGGCGGAATCGGTATGGTCAGCTCCACGGCGCCGAGCAGGTCTTTGATAATGTGAGTGGCCAGCCGTTTTGCCTCCAGGAACCCCTTTTGGGTGTACTTGGACAATTCATAGTGGATTTCCGGCCGGGGAATACCGAGCAGGTCTTTGTACTCGGTCGACGGAACGATGTAGCACTTGGCGTTATCGGGATCGTCTTCCACCTGCTCCACCAGGAACGCGATACGGAACTGACGGACGAAGATGTCGTTGAGTTTTTGCACCAGCGCTGTTCCGTAAAGCGCTTCGGTGGGGGCTTTGGGATCTTGGTTCGGGTTCACCGGGTTGACGCAGTTGTTGTTCGTGCCGTCGATGAAGTCGGCCACCGTGTTGTAAGGATCGTTGGCCGGCCAGTTCCAGCCCTCGTTGCCGATTTCAATGCGCCACGCCGCTCGTTGGCTGCGAAAGGCGCCGTCGCGCAAGCTCTCGATACCCGCGGTGGACAGCGGGCCGCGGTACGGAAAAATCGCCTTGCCCTCAGGCATCAGGCCCCACGCCAGGTAGATCGGGTGGTCGGCCAGGCTGCGTCCCACCTGTCCGCTGCTGTTGGCCACGCCCTTGGGCCAGGCGGGCGTGGCGGAGTTGAGCAACAGCTTGGGGGTTTCGATGGCATGGGCGGCGATCACATAACGTTGGCCGACGGCCACGCCAGTACCGGTGACCGGTCCGTCACCCAATTGATACTGCATGAACTCAACACCGCTGACATTGTTGTCCGCGCCCACGGTCACTTTGCTCACCACGGTTCGGTAAAGCACCTTGACCTTGCCGGTAGCCAGGGCCTTGGTCATCGTCACGGTGGCGTCGTACTTGGCCTGTATCGGGCAGATTGGTGTGCAGTTGGTATTGCCGGCACACACCCGGCGCCCCGCATAGGGTTCTGAGTTACGCCCAGCGGGTGTCGGACTGACCACCAACGGTAAGCCGTCGAAGGTCTGCCCCGTTACCGCCGTGACAAAACTGCCATCGACCAGCGACAACGGAATGCTGTGCATCGGGAAGGCGTAGCCTTCGGGAAAGGTGATGCCCAGGTACGCCTGGTCAGCGACGTTGGCCGAGACGCCGATTTCCGCCTCGGCCCGACAGTAGGCGCTTTGCAGATCGTCGTAGCCAATGGGCCAGTCCACTCCGACGTTGTACAAGGATTTCAGGCGAAAATCGTTCGGCACCATGCGCAGGCTCGTTCCGACCCAGTGCCAGGTGGTCCCGCCACCGACTCGCTCATAGGTGCTGGTGAAGGGCATCGGGCCTTTCTGCACCAGGTAACTGACTTTGGGATTGGCCCAGCCCAGGATCAGGTCGGCGATGGTCGCACGCGGGGCGTTTTGCCCGGCAGGGTCACGGGGCGGGTCCAGGCTGGTGACGGGTGGATAGGGTGATTCCGGGGTTTTCAGCGTGGTCGTGTAGAACCGCTCCAGGTATTGAGCCCGATTGACCGGGATCTCCGGCCCCGACTCGAGCACCAACACCTCCACCCCGGCCATGGCCAGTTGATAGGCAACGATACTACCGGCCAGTCCAGCGCCCACGATCACCACTTCGGCTTGTTCAGTACTCATGACCGGCCTCCTTGTTGTGCATTGGAGGACGCGGTGGCGGGTACGCCGGTCAAGTCCTCGAGGCTCGGCGGTTGTTCGTTCCAGTAGCCGAAGAACGATTCGCTGTAGCCCATGGGGTGAGCCTGGGCGACTTTCCAGGACCAGCCGTTGATGTAGGCCTGGTCGGACACCACCGCCGAGGCACCCTTTTTGTAACTCCCCGCGTCATACGGCTGGTACCAGACACCCAGGAACCACAGTTTCATGATTGAACGCGCCGCCAGCACGGAGTTGGGGGTCGGTTGCGTGGTGACCAGCACCTGCTGGGCGATCTTGTCCGGGGGCACGTTGTCCGCCGCTAACGTGGCGTACTGCGCCAGCAACGGGTTGAGCACATCGGTGGTGATGCGTGGGGTGACGTAATCGAGAAACAGCGGCGGCAGACCTATCGGGTCGAGCTGCGGCGCCAGGCGCGCGATGGGAATACCGGTCAGGGCCGATGACAGGCCGACGAAATTGTCCAGGTCAGTGCTCATTGTTTGGCTCCTTGTCCGGAAGTGGACTGCGCGCGTTCGAGCAAATAGGTGAAGTCCGCGAAGCTGGTGCGTGGGGACTCGGTGACATGGGTGGCTGCGTTGCCATGACAGGCCATGCAACTGGAAGACGCCTGGGGCGTGGTGCCCTGGATGTAGGTTTCCAGCGTGGCGTTGGCCAGGAACGGGGGCGCGGGATTGCCCAACGGATTGGCGGCCGAAATCTGGCAGTTCGGTGGTGGCGTGGCGCTCGGCCACTGGGTACTGATCAACTGATAGTTGGCCCAGACACTCTGCGGGTTGACCGTACGCAACAGGCCCTGATACTTGGCATTCAAGGCATTGGTGGGTCCGGTCAGCGGTACTTCACGCACGATCTGCGAGGGCGTCGCCTTGACGGCCGGGTTCCATGGTCGTGGTGGCGGCTGGTTGATCGCGCTGGTGCTGGCGGCGTTGTAGAACAGGTACGGGCCTTTGCGCTGCGCCACCGGTGTGGATTGCTCCGGCACGTTGTTCACGTGCTCGAAGGTCGACCAGACCCACTGCGGTGCACTGGCGGTCTTATGGACGATATGTAAGCCCACCAGCCCGACCGATTGCGATGCGCACGACTCCTCGACGATCGGACCATGACTCGGATCGCTGTTGCCCGGCGTATAGACCAACGCGTCGACCGTATGGAAATCCTGGGGGCGGTCGTTGGCGCCCAGCACCTTCCAGGATGCCTTCACCATCACCGAACCGACCTGGCTCGTGTCGTTGGAACCACAGCTGAACGCCACGGTGTTGGTCTTGTTCGCGGCAAAGAATTTCTGCTGGCCTTCGATGCTGTACAGGCCGTTGTCGACGATCCCGTTGAACATCGATTGGTTGACCACGATTTCGTTGCGCGTATAAGCGCCATTCTGATCCACCAGCGGGCCGCTATCGAAGGGCTGGATAAACTCATCCAGCATGTCGGGGACCTTGCCCATCTGCTGCAGCAACCGCCCGGGCTTGAGCTGCTTGCACACTTCGGGAAGCGTCGCCGGCGCATCCCAGGGCAAGGGTGTCTGGCCCTTGGCGCGGAAAATCTGGTAGCTCTCTTTCCAGCTTTCCCAGACCGTGGCCCCATCCTGCTTGCCAATGGTGGTGCCGGTATTGGGATTGCCGTTGCCCAGCGCCGGCCAGTTCAGGGCGATGAAAGTCTGCCACGACAGGTCATCGAAATTGCCTTGCAGGCTGGACAGGGAGACGGGTTGGGTGGCCGTGACATCGAAGGGTATTTGCGACGACAGCGAGGGGTCGGCGCTGGCGTACGGGCATAGCAAAACGCTTAACAAGGCACAGCCCAGCGGGCCATGCCGACTGACTTCCATTCTCATGCTTGATCTCCTTGGCAATCAGGGCCAGGAGATCACACCGGTCCGTCATGGACTCTCACTGCCTCCTGGCACGTCAAAGTCTAGGTAGGGTTTGACTCAAGCAAAGGGGTGGAAGTAGAACCAATCGAAGCAAGGCCTTACGGTGTTATTCGGATTCAAAGAGCGGTGTCATGGAGGACGCCATCGCGAGCAGGCTCGCTCCCACAAGGGTTCAGTGTCGTACACAAATCAGCTGATCGACGCTGCCCACTGTGGGAGCGAGCCTGCTCGCGATGCTCTTGATCTTAAAGGTTGGCGACCTTCTGCCAGACCTTCGGCTTGAAGAACAGCGTCTCGCCCTTCGCCAGTCCCACCAGGCTGTCGTGGTCCTTCACCACCTCGGCCTCGATCAGCTCACTCTGACCTTCCACCTTCAAGGTCACCCGGGTCGTGGCACCCAGCGGACGGATGTCGCGCACTTCGGCGGCGTGATGGTCTTCGAGCTCCGAACGTGACAGCGAGACTTCATGGGGACGGAACAGCACGTGCCGGTCTTCGCCCAGGTGCAGGCGGTTCGAGTCGCCCAGGAAGTGGTACACGAAGTCGCTGGCCGGGTTTTCGTACACGTCGCCCGGCGAACCGATCTGTTCGATCACGCCCTTGTTCATCACGACGATGCGGTCGGCGACTTCCATGGCTTCTTCCTGATCGTGGGTCACGAACACCGAGGTCAGGTTGATGTCCTCGTGCAGCCGCGCCAACCAGCGGCGCAGTTCCTTGCGGACCTTGGCGTCGAGGGCGCCGAACGGTTCGTCCAGCAGCAATACCTTGGGCTCTACCGCCAGGGCGCGAGCCAGGGCGATACGCTGGCGCTGGCCGCCGGAGAGTTGCTCGGGGTAGCGGTCGGCGAGCCAGTCCAGTTGCACCATGTTCAGCAGCTCGTGAACCTTGGTCGCGATCTGGCTCTCGTTCGGACGCTGGCCCTTGGGTTTCATGCGCAGGCCGAAGGCGACGTTGTCGAACACGGTCATGTGGCGGAACAAGGCGTAGTGCTGGAACACGAAACCGACGTTGCGATCGCGTACGTCGTGGCCGGAGACGTCCTCACCGTGGAACACGATGCTGCCCTGATCCGGGGTTTCCAGGCCGGCGATGATCCTCAGCAGCGTGGTCTTACCGCAACCCGACGGGCCGAGCAGCGCCACCAGCTCACCGCTCTGGATGTCCAGGCTGATGTTGTCCAGCGCCTTGAACGCGTTGAAATTCTTGCTGACGTTACGGACTTCGATCGACATGACTTATTCCTCCGCGGCGCTGGCGCGCAGGCGGTTGATTCGGTTTTCGCTCCACTGCTTGAGCAGCAGGATGAAGAGCGCCAGGATCAGCAACAGGCTCGCCACGGCGAACGCGGCCACGTGGTTGTATTCGTTGTAGAGGATCTCGACGTGCAGCGGCAGGGTGTTGGTCACCCCGCGAATGTGTCCGGACACCACCGACACTGCGCCGAACTCGCCCATGGCCCGGGCGGTACACAGCACCACGCCATAGATCAGCCCCCACTTGATGTTCGGCACGGTGACATGCCAGAACATCTGCCAGCCGTTGGCGCCCAACAGGCGCGCGGCCTCTTCTTCCTGGGTACCCTGCTCCTGCATCAGCGGGATCAGCTCACGGGCCACGAACGGCACCGTGACGAAAATCGTCGCCAGCACGATGCCCGGCAGCGCAAACACGATCTGGATATCGTGGTCCGCCAGCCACGGCCCGAACAGGCCCTGGGCGCCGAACATCAGCACGTAGACCAGGCCCGCGATCACCGGCGAGACCGAGAACGGCAGGTCGATCAGGGTCACCAGCATGCTCTTGCCAGGGAACGAATACTTGCTCACGCACCATGCGGCGCTGACCCCGAACACCAGGTTCAGCGGCACCGAAATCAGTACCGCGATCACCGTGAGTTTCAACGCCGACAGCGCATCGGGTTCGAAGATCGCGGTAAAGAACGCCCCCAGGCCGAGCTTCAAGCCCTGGGACACCACGATGAACAGCGGCAACAGCAGAAACAGCGCAAAGAACAACCAGCCAAAGCCGATCAGGATCAGCCGCGACGTCGCGCTGCCGCGGCGGGCAGCGTTGGTGGAGGCCGCGGAAATAGACGATTGGGACATGTTCGCGCCTCCTTATGGGGTTTCGATGCGCCGCTGCAGCAAGTTGATCAGCAGCAACAGGACGAAGGAAACCACCAGCATCAGCACGCCGATGGAAGTGGCGCCGGTGTAGTCGTATTGGTCGAGCTTGACCATGATCAGCAGCGGCAGGATCTCGGTTTTCATCGGCATGTTGCCGGCGATGAAAATCACCGAACCGTACTCGCCCACGCCCCGGGCAAACGCCAGGGCGAAACCGGTCAGCCAGGCCGGCAACAACGCCGGCATCAGGATATGGCGGAACACTTGCCACGGCTTGGCACCGAGGCAGGCGGCGGCCTCTTCGACCTCACGAGGGATGTCCGCCAGCACCGGCTGCACCGTACGCACCACGAACGGCAGCGTCACGAAGGTCAGCGCCAGGGTAATGCCCAGCGGGGTATAGGCGATCTTGAACCCCAGGTCGGTGGCGAACTGGCCGACCAGGCCGGTCGGCGCGTACAACGCCGTCAAGGCGATACCGGCCACGGCGGTGGGCAGGGCGAACGGCAGGTCGATCATCGCGTCGATGATCTTGCGGCCGGGGAAGGTATACCGCACCAGCACCCAGGCCAGCAGCGTGCCGATCACACCGTTGATGATCGCGGCGCACAGTGCGGTGCCGAAGCTGAGCTTCAAGGCCGCCAGCACTCGCGGCGCCGAAATGATCGCCCAGAACTGGTCCCAGGTGAGTTGGGCGGCATGTACGAACATCGCCGCCAGCGGTATGAGCACAATCAGACTGAGGTACACCAGGGTGTAGCCCAGCGTCAGCCCGAAGCCGGGTATGACGGGGGAGATGCGACGCGACATAAAAGTCCTTGGTTGAAAACACACTGTGGGAGCAAAACCGGGTGGGAGCAAGGCTTGCTCGCGATGGGGGCGACTCGGTTTCTAAAGGACCGCATCGCCTTCATCGCGGGCAAGCCTTGCTCCCACAAAATCCCCTTGCCACAGATTCAATGTTCGGTTTTTCAGATCAGCCCAGCTTACTGCGCCTGATAGATCTGGTCGAACACACCGCCATCGTTGAAGAATTTCGGCTGGGCGGCTTTCCAGCCGCCGAAGTCCTTGTCGATGGTCACCAGCTCCAGTTTGGGGAACTGCCGGGCGTACTTGGCGGCCACGTCCTTGTCCCGCGGGCGATAGAAATTCTTCGCGGCGATTTCCTGTCCGGCCGGGCTGTACAGATGCTTGAGATAAGCCTCGGCGACCTCCAGGTTGCCTTTCTTCTCGGCGTTCTTGTCCACCACCGCCACCGGTGGCTCGGCGAGGATCGACAACGACGGCACAACGATGTCGAATTTGTCGGCCCCACCTTCTTCTTTCAACGCCAGGAAGGCTTCGTTTTCCCAGGCCAGCAACACGTCGCCCTGACCGTTGTTGACGAAGGTAATGGTCGAGCCGCGGGCGCCGGTGTCGAGGATCGGTACGTGCTTGAACAACGCCTGCACGTACTCCTTGGCCTTGGCCTCGTCACCTTCATTGGCCTTGAGGCCATAGGCCCAGGCCGCGAGGAAGTTCCAGCGCGCACCGCCGGAGGTCTTCGGGTTCGGAGTGATGACCGAGACGTCATTCTTGATCAGGTCGCCCCAGTCCTTGATGCCCTTGGGGTTGCCCTTGCGCACCAGAAACACGATGGTGGAGGTATAAGGGGTGCTGGCTTCCGGCAGGCGCTGTTGCCAGTCCACCGGCAGGGTTTTGCCCAGCTTGGCGATTTCATCGATGTCACCGGCCAGGGCCAGAGTCACGACATCGGCCCGTAACCCGTCGATCACCGCCCGGCCTTGCTTGCCCGAACCACCGTGGGATTGCTGGATCTTCACGTTGTCGTCCGGGTGCGCCTGCTTCCAGAAACTGACGAATTCGGCGTTGTAATCCTGGTACAGCTCGCGGGTCGGATCGTAGGACACGTTGAGCAGTTCGTAATCCTTCGCGACGGCGGAACCTGCGAAAACAGCGCTGGCCAGGACGGCCAGGACATAACGGCGAATCGACGACATGGTGATAGCTCCTGGAATTCCGGTTTCTTATGGTTTCTGGCAGATCGGGTGGGCTTGAAAATTCCCCACCTGTGGGAGCAAAGCCAAACTGTTTCAGCCCGGTTTGTGGCTCGGCTGCTGCAGGCGGAATTTTTCCTTGCGTTCGATCTGAACCACTTGCGCGTTGTGCACAGTGATTTCCACCGCGCCAAAGCGCAGATCGCGCAATGCGCTCTGGATCTCGCGCAAGATGCTTGCTTCGTCCTGGCCGTCGACGCTACGTAGGGATGCGCTCATGCTGTTGCTCCTTGAATGAGTGCCCGGCAGTGGGCGGCACTGCCTGGGGCGTGGAGCAATACTAGATAAGCCTGGATATTCTTAAAAAGACTATTTAAGAATTTTTATATAACTAAAAACACTACAAAATCCTGTGGGAGCGAGCCTGCTCGCGATAGCGATGGGTCAGCTTGAATAAATACTGGATGTGCCGACACTTTCGCGAGCAGGCTCGCTCCCACAAGGTCTTCGCCTCATCAGGTGATTGCCGGGGCCCGCGCCCAATCCAATTGCTGCGCCGGCATCGGCCGTCCGAACCAATAGCCCTGCCCCATTCCACAGCCCTGCTCCAGCAGGAATCGCGCCTGCTCGCGCTGTTCGATGCCTTCGGCGTGCACCTGCATACCCATGCTATAGGCCAGGGCGATGATCACCCGGACGATTGCCGCGTCATCTTCATCCCACGGCAACCCGGCGACAAAACCCTGGTCGATCTTGAGCTTCTGCACCGGCAGGCGTTTGAGCCGCAGCAACGATGAGTAGCCGGTGCCGAAGTCGTCAATCGCCAGCCTCACGCCCAGCTCCCGCAAACGGTGCATCTGCTCCAGCGCCACCTCCGGGTCTTCCATCACCGCGCTTTCGGTCACTTCCAACTCCAGGAACGCCGGGTCCAGACCGGTTTCATGCAGCACCTGGGAAACCTGCTCGTACAACTCGCGATGGGCAAACAGTCGGCTGGAAATGTTCACCGCGACGAACGTCAACGCCATCCCGGCTTGCTGCCACTCGCACATCTGCCGGCAGGCCTGGGCCATGACCCAGCCATCGACCTGGGCGATCAGCCCGGTGCGCTCGGCGATAGGGATGAATTCGGCCGGCGAGATCAAGCCACGCACAGGATGTTCCCAGCGCACCAGCGCTTCGACCCCGATCAAGCGGCTGGACGCCAGGTCGTGCACCGGCTGGTAGTAGACCCGCAACTCCTGCTGGGCGAGGGCACGACGCAGTTCGAAGGCAATCTCGACCCGTTGTTGGGCGTGGGCGGTCAGTTCTTCGGTGTACAAGGCGTAGCCGTCACGCCCGGCGCTCTTGGCCTTGAACAGGGCCGAGTCGGCATTGCGCAACAATTGCCCGGCGCTGAGGGCGTCGCCGGGAAACAGGCTGATACCGATACTGGCGTTGATGAACAAGGCATGACTGTCGAGCCGCAGCGGCTCTTTCAGCGCGTCGAGAATACGCTGGGCCAGGACCGCCGCCTGCCCCGGTTGCGAGCAATTTTCCACCAGCACGGCAAATTCATCGCCACCCAGGCGAGCCAGGGTCACCCCCGGCACGAAGAGCTCCTGGAACCGCTCGGCCACGCCTTTGAGCAACTCGTCGCCCACCGCGTGTCCGAGGCTGTCATTGATGTTCTTGAAGTGGTCCAAGTCCACCAGCAACAGGGCGCAGCCGCGCTTGTGCAGTTGCGCCGAGGCCAGGGCCTGTTCCGCGCGGTCGGAAAACAGCATGCGGTTGGGCAGGCCGGTCAGCGGATCGTGATGGGCCAGATACGCCAGTTCGTGTTGTGAATTCTTGATCGCACTGATGTCGGAGAACACCGCAACGTATTGGCTGACCTGGCCGTTGTCGTCGACGAGCGCCCGGATCGTCTGCCACTGCGGGAAGATCTCACCGCTTTTGCGTCGATTCCAGATTTCCCCGCTCCATTCGCCCCGCCCGCTCAGGGAAGCAAACATCTGGCGGTAGAAATCCGGCCCGTGGCGCCCGGACTTGAATAGGTTGGGGCGCCGGCCCAAGACCTCGTCCCGGTCATAACCAGTGATCGCCATGAAGGCCCGGTTCACGTGCACGATCAGTCCGCTGCGATCCGTCACCAGCACCCCTTCGCGGGTGCAATCGAAGACGGCGGCGGCCTGGCGCAGACGTTCACGATCGTCCGCGTGCCCCCCTTCGCCGGACCGGGACATCCGCGCTCGCGCGCAGAAGATCAACCCGGCGCTGACCAACAGCCAGGCATAGCCGTTGATCAGTTGCCAGGTCTGTCTGGCGGCGGATTGATCGAAGAAATTGCTTAATAAATAACCAACCAATTGCAGCCAGGCAACTGACAGCACGAGGTAAAGCAGCGCTTCACCCATAGCAATGCGGTGATGGGCAGTCATGCGGTCGTCCATGTCCCTATAAATAGGCCGGGATTATAGAGGAAGAAACATCCTGCCACTCTTATCTGAAAGGCCGACTGGTTTTATCTGTAGGGCTGGTGATAATGCAACGGCTGCTTCTATCTTTATCGAGGGCCCTACAGCCTATGTGGTACGAAGGTTTTCTTGGCTTGTCGCCCTGGTCACTGGTGGCGGTCACCCTGCTGATGACCCATGTCACGATCATCAGTGTCACGGTCTACCTGCACCGTTACTCGGCTCACCGCTCCCTGGAGCTGAACGCCGGTCTCAAACATTTCTTCCGCTTCTGGCTGTGGCTGACCACAGGACAGAACACGCGCGAGTGGACCGCTATCCACCGCAAGCACCACGCCAAATGCGAAACCGTCGACGACCCCCACAGCCCGGTCGTCAAAGGCCTGTCCACCGTACTGCGCAAAGGCGCCGAACTGTACCGCGCCGAAGCGGAAAACCCGGAAACCCTGCGCATCTACGGCAAGAACTGTCCCGAAGACTGGATCGAACGCAACCTCTACAGCCGCTACCCACTCCTGGGCGTGGCGATCATGGGCGTGATCGACCTGTTGCTGTTCGGCACCATCGGCATCACCATCTGGGCCATCCAGATGATGTGGATTCCGGTCTGGGCCGCCGGCGTGGTCAATGGCCTGGGCCATGCCGTGGGCTACCGCAACTTCGAGTGCCGCGACGCGGCGACCAACCTGGTGCCCTGGGGCATCCTGATCGGTGGCGAAGAGCTGCACAACAACCACCATACCTACCCCAACTCGGCCAAGCTGTCGGTACGCAAATGGGAATTCGACCTGGGCTGGGCCTGGATCCAGGTGTTCCGCTTCCTGCGCCTGGCCAAGGTCCAGCGGGTCGCGCCGATTGCCCACCGGATCGAAGGCAAGGGCCATCTGGACATGGACACCGCCATCGCGATCCTCAACAACCGGTTCCAGATCATGGCTCAGTACCGCAGGCTGGTGATCGCACCGCTGGTCAAGCAGGAACTGGAAAAGGTCGATCATTCGGTACGCCACCAATTCCATCGGGCCAAGCGCCTGCTGTCGCGGGAAACCAGCCTTCTGGACGACCGTCACCATCTACGCATCCAGAACATGCTGGAACACAGCCAGGCATTGAAGGTGATCTACGAAAAACGCCTGGCGCTGCAGCAGATCTGGGCCAAGACCAGCAGCAATGGCCACGACATGCTGGCGGCCATCAAGGAATGGGTCCACGACGCCGAGGTCAGCGGTATCCAGTCCTTGCGGGACTTTGCCGATCAGCTCAAGACCTATTCGTTGCGGCCTGCTACGGCTTGAGCCCACTATCGTGGCAGGGGCTAAATCCCCTCGCCACATATTTGGCAGCCAAACCCCACCCCTTCGTCGCCTGAAAAGGAACTTCACCCCGAATCCCTTATCTCAAGAGCACTTCGCCATCCAGGCGGGCTTTGGAGCAAGCGCGTGCGAACCTTCAACAGTGCACGCTCGTTGAGATTTGTACCAATGGTCGACAAGAACCTGCAGGATTCAACCCAACCTCATTGGCCCGAGGCGGCTCAGACACTCATGGCGCTGATGCACGCCCAAGGCGAAGTGGCGCGCCTGAGCGAACGTGAACAGCTCTTCAGCTCATTGCTGGTCAGCGTTAACGCGGTGCTCTGGGCGTTCAATTGGGAAACCCGGCAATTACTCTACGTCAGCCCCGCCTACGAACGGATCTTCGGCCGGCCCGTCGGCCTGGTACTGGCCGACTTCAACGAATGGCGCGACGCAATCTACCCCGATGACCTGGACTATGCCGAGCGCAGCCTGGCCGAAGTGCTGGTCAAAGGTGCAGTGGAAGATCGCGAGTACCGCATCATCGCCGCTGATGGCCAGATCCGCTGGCTGAGCGACAAGTGTTTCATCAATCGCCAGGCCGAATCGGGGCAGCCGGTGATCGTGGTGGGCATCGCCGAAGACATCACCGAAAAGAAGCTGCTGGAAAGCGAACTGCAGCGACTGGCGACCACCGACGTGCTGACCCAGAGCAGCAATCGCCGGCACTTCTTCGAATGCGCCCACCGCGAATTCGAGCAGGCCCGACTGCAAGGGACGCCCATGGCATTCCTGCTGCTGGACATCGATGATTTCAAGGTGATCAACGACACCTACGGTCATCAGGAAGGCGACAGCGTGCTGCAGAAAATCGCCGAGAGCGGGCGGACCGTGCTCCGGCGCGGCGACCTGTTCGGACGGATCGGCGGCGAAGAGTTCGCCGCCGTATTCCCCGGCTGTGCGCCGGACATGGCAATGCAAGTGGCCGAGCGCCTGCAACGGGAAATCCAGCGCCTGACCTTCCGCAGCGGGGAGCAGGGTTTCGGTATCACCGTCAGCCAGGGCCTGACCAGCATCACCGACGAAGACCAGACCCTCGACAGCCTGTTCTCACGCGCCGACGCCGCCATGTACGAAGCCAAGCGCCAGGGCAAGAATCGGATCATCGTCGCCTGACCGACTTCCTACACAAGTACCCTGTGGGAGCGAGCCTGCTCGCGAAGCGGTCTGACAGTCACTGCATCGTTGAATGCAAGACCGCTTTCGCGAGCAGGCTCGCTCTCACAGGGCCGGATCTGCGGTTTTACTTCCTGCGCAAACGCATCAACTCCGGCAAACCGATCTTCAGCAGACGCGCCGTGCGCCCTCGGGCCAGTTCCTCAAGCCCTTCATGCTCGGTCAGGTGGGCCATTTGCGCCGCCATGTTCATCACCAGGGCCTCGCGGGAGTACACCCCGCCACCGAGGCCGTAGACCGCCGCGATCAACTCCCGCAGCTCCAGTGGCAAGCGCCAGCGGGTACGCAACGCCGAGCCGAAACCGGCGCCGAACTGCTCCAGGACATTCCCCACTTCCTCCGGCTCATCCAGTTCGCCATCGGCCTGCTTCCATTCTTCCAGACAGCGCAACACCGCCAGTTCACCCAGGCGATGCAGCAGCCCGGCGCAATAACAGCGCTCCTGCTCCAGATCCAGCAAGCGGGCCATCGTCCGGGCGTATTCGGCGGTGTGCAGCGACAACAGCCAATAACGCTCGGCATAGTCCGCCAGGAGGGGGTCATTGAGCCGGGCACAACGCTTGAGGGTCAATCCGAGGATCAGGTTCATGCTCTGCCCACTGCCGAGCTGGTGCAGCGCCTGGGCCACTGTCTGCACTGGACCGCCGCCCTGATGCTGGGCTGCGCTGTTGGCCGCGGCAATCAGCACGGCGGTGATCTGCGGGTCGGTGCGGATTTCCTCTTCCAGCAACTTCAGGTCCAGGCCGCCGGGGTTGAGGCTGCGTTTGACCGCCACTTGCACATCGGTCATCAGCGGCGCGCCTTCGGACAGCTCGCGCCGACGCTCAAGATAGGTTGCCAGGGTCTGCGCGGGCCCAGGAGCGGGCGCGTCGGCGGCGGCGTCTTCAGAGCCACTCAACAGCAAGCCTTGCAGACGTTGGGTCAGGTTTTCCCGGTTCAAGGGTTTGGTCAGATAAGCGGCCGGCGCCAGCGGCAATACCTCGCGTACGCTGGCGCTGTCATTGCGTCGACTCATCAGGATGAATGGCAACGGCGGGATGCGGTGCTGGTGGCGAAGGCCGCGCAGGATACTCAAGCCATCGACACCCGGCAGCTCCCAATCGGCGATCACCAGGTCGTAAGGATGGTGCGCCAACAACTCCAGCGCCTGTTTGCCCTCACTGCACGTGTCCACCCGCGCATCGCAGCGCAAGTCCGATAACACCTGTTCCAGCAACTCACGGGACGCCGGGTCGGCCTCGGCAATCAACACGCGAGGTACAGCGGGTAAATCCACAGCAGTCATGCGGCATCGCTCCCTTGCAATACCTGCACCTTAGACAATGGCCGTCGTTCCAGACAGCTCGAACCTTCAGGATAGGTGCCCGGACATGAAAAAACCCGCTAAAAGCGGGTTTTTTGTGGGTCAGCGCACAGCTCGCAGCATCAGAGCTCGGAGAAGCACTCTTCGATGATCGCCAGGCCTTTGTCCAGCTGTTCGTCGGGCGAGGTCAGCGGCACCAGCACACGCAGGACGTTGCCATAAGTGCCGCAGGACAACAGGATCAAACCCTTGTCACGCGCCTTGGCCACGACCTGGGCGACGGCAGCGGCGTTCGGCTTATGGGTATCACCGTTTTCGAACAGCTCCACGGCAATCATCGCGCCCAGGGCACGGACTTCACCGATCACCGGATACTTGTTCTGGATAGCCTTGAGGCCGCTGACCAGGCGTTCGCCCACGGCCTTGCAGCGATCCAGCAAGTGCTCTTCTTCGAACACTTCCATCACCGCCAGCGCCGCCGCGCAAGCGATCGGGCTGCCCGCATAAGTGCCACCCAGGCCACCCGGGGCGATGGCATCCATGTACTCGGCCTTGCCGCAGACACCGGCCAGCGGGAAGCCGCCAGCGATGGATTTGGCGAAGGTGGTCAGGTCAGCGGAAACACCCATCTGCTCCATGGCGAAGAAGGTGCCGGTACGGCCTGCGCCGGTCTGCACTTCGTCGGCGATCAGCAGAATACCGTGCTGGTCGCACAGGGCGCGCAGGCGCTTCATGAACTCCTTCGGCGCCACATAGAAACCACCCTCGCCCTGTACCGGCTCGATGATGATTGCAGCGATGTCACGTGGCTCCGCGTCGTTCTTGAAGATGCGCTCGATGCTGGCGATGGAATCATCGATGCTCACGCCGTGCAATTCGTTCGGGTACAGCGCACGGAAGATACCGCCGGGCATCAGGCCCATGCCGGCCGAGTACGGCACGACCTTGCCGGTCAGGCCCAGGGTCATCATGGTACGACCGTGGTAAGCGCCAGTGAAGGCGATCACCCCGGCACGGCCAGTGGCGGCGCGGGCGATCTTCACGGCGTTTTCCACCGCTTCGGAACCGGTGGTTACCAGCAGGGTTTTCTTGGCGAAGTCGCCAGGTACCTTGGCGTTGATTTTTTCGCACAGCTCCACGTACGGCTCGTAGGCCAGGACCTGGAAGCAGGTGTGGGTCAGCTTGTTCAGCTGTTCGGTCACGGCGGCGATGATTTTTGGGTGCACATGGCCGGTGTTCAGCACGGCGATACCGCCGGCGAAGTCGATGAATTCACGGCCTTCAACGTCGGTTACCGTGGCGTTCTTCGCCGATTCAGCGAAGATCGGGTGAATCTGGCCGACGCCGCGTGGAACGGCAGCGGTACGGCGGGCCATCAGATCAGCGTTAGTCTTGCTCATTACAGTCCTCATTCGCCGCTCATCGGTCGGCGTGGCTCAAGGATTTACACGGAGGGAATTCAACGGCGGCAGCATGCGATGATCGACTGCCACGGCGTTCCCGGCCGCAGAAAAAAGTGCAGTTTTGAAACGGCGCAAGGGGCAGCGCTCTCGTGCCCCTTGCGCTTGCAGCAGGATCAGATACCCAGGCAGAGGTATTTGATCTCCAGGTAGTCCTCGATGCCGTATTTGGAACCCTCACGGCCCAGGCCAGAGGCCTTGATGCCGCCGAACGGCGCGACTTCGTTGGAGATCAACCCGGTGTTGACGCCGACCATGCCGTATTCCAGGGCTTCGGCCACGCGGAACACACGGCCCAGGTCACGGGCATAGAAGTACGAGGCCAAGCCGAACTCGGTGTCGTTGGACATCGCGATCACTTCGGCCTCGTCTTTGAAGCGGAACAGCGGCGCCAGCGGACCGAAGGTTTCTTCCTTGGCCACGGCGGCGTTTTTCGGCACGTTGGTCAGGATGGTCGGCTCGAAGAAGTTGCCTTGCATCGGTTTGCCACCGGCCAGTACGGTCGCGCCTTTGCCAACGGCATCGGCGATGTGTTCCTGGACCTTGGCGACCGCTTTCTCGTCAATCAGTGGACCGGTGGTGGTGCCGTCTTCCAGACCATTGCCGATCTTGAGCTTGGCGACCGCGGCTTTGAGTTTTTCCGCGAATGCGTCGTACACCGCATCCTGGATGTACAGACGGTTGGCACAGACGCAGGTCTGGCCATTGTTGCGGTACTTGGAAATGATCGCGCCTTCGACGGCCTTATCCAGGTCCGCGTCGTCGAACACGATGAACGGCGCGTTGCCGCCCAGTTCCAGGGAGACTTTCTTGATGTCCTTGGCACATTCGGCCATCAACTGGCGACCGATTTCAGTCGAACCGGTGAAGGACAGCTTGCGCACGATCGGGTTGCTGGTCAGCTCGCCGCCGATGTCGCCAGCGCTGCCGGTGACCACGCTCAGCACGCCTTGCGGAATGCCGGCACGGTGCGCCAGTTCCACCAGGGCCAGGGCCGAGAACGGGGTTTGCGAGGCCGGCTTGATGACCATGGTGCACCCGGCGGCCAGGGCTGGACCCGCCTTGCGGGTGATCATCGCGGCCGGGAAGTTCCACGGAGTAATGGCGGCGGTCACGCCGATCGGCTGCTTGATCACGATCAGGCGCTTGTCCGGCTGGTGGCCGGGAATCACGTCACCGTAGATGCGCTTGGCTTCTTCGGCGAACCACTCGATGAACGACGCGGCATAGACGATCTCGCCCTTGGCTTCGGCCAGTGGCTTGCCCTGCTCCAGGGTCATCAGGCGACCGAGGTCGTCCTGGTTCTCGATCAGCAATTCATACCAGCGGCGCAGCTTGTTGGCGCGCTCCTTGGCGGTCAGCGCACGCCAGGCCGGCAGCGCCTTGTCGGCGGCTTCGATCGCACGACGGGTTTCGGCAGCGCCCATTTTCGGCACAGTACCCAACACTTCGCCCGTTGCCGGGTTGGTGACCTTGATCGTCTGACCATTGTCCGCATCGACCCAAGCGCCATCGATGAAGGCTTGCTGGCGGAACAATTGGGTGTCTTTAAGCTGCATGTCGGCTTTCCTTAACAGCACCGCGCGCACGCGGAGCGAATTAGAGTTGTAGAAAGGCGCCTTATGGGCTGCCGTCAGGGAAATCATTCACTGGGCTGAAGCACAGAAATAACGCACAACAAGCATAGACGTGCGGTTCAGCACCCAGACAAGAGCGTTTGAAATCTCAAACGAATCCTAGGGCCGATGGGGGTGAAGGACAATAGGCTGTTCGAAAAAAAGAACGAAAAAGACGAAATTGGCCGTTTTTTCTGATCAGCGTAGCCGACGCCCGCCCAAAGGCCGGAAAACAACGGCAAATCAGCAGCATGGACGCCCGCCACGCATGTGAGTATCATGGCGCCGCGTTGCACCAGTAGCTCAGCTGGATAGAGTACTGCCCTCCGAAGGCAGGGGTCGTGGGTTCGAATCCCGCCTGGTGCACCATACAGATGTTCAAAAGCCCCAATTCGCGAGACTTGGGGCTTTTTTGTGGGTGATCGTCTTCACGCTCGTAGGCAACCCAATACGAGCGGAGCACGACGCGAGGCGAGCAAAAGCCACGCCGGGTGTTGGCTACGGGCGGATACATAGCGTTCTGAACGCTGTTGCGCGCTTTCTTCCATGACGGCTACATTTAAAGATTGTCTGAACACAAAAAGCCCCGAGTCGTAAGACCTGAGGCTTTTTTATGGGTGATCGTTTTCACGCTCCGCGGGTATGAAATCAAATAAATCCCGGTGTCTACGTTCCAATCAATTCTAGGGATCGAGATTGACCTCAAGTTGCTCGGGAGCCGGCTCAATATCTCCCAGCGATCGCACCACAAGCCCGCACTTCTGAGCCTTGGAATAAAGCCCCGCATCATGAGTCCAGATTTCATCAGCATTGGTTGCCAGGGCAGTAGCAATGATCTGACGATCAAAACGTAACTTGGCTTTCGTTGCAGCAGGATCAAGTACCTTCAATTCGTTGTCATCAACCATACGGGCGCATTCGACCGCAGCGATCTGATCAAACGACACGATCTCAAAACATGAGAACCCGTTTATGACATCAAGGTGGCTCTGATGAAAACCCCGATCAATGCCAACCAGATACTCAGCCAACGCAGGCGTTGGAATCAGCACCGTCCCGCCCCTGGCGTCGACTAGCTCTATCAGAGCTTCCGCTCTCGCCATCGCTCTATCAACATTGTGGCCAGTGGCAGGATCAACCAAGACGATACCGTCTTTTGCATTTCCCAAGGCTTGGACAAGAACGTTGGTATCGAGAACTATGCGCACCTCAACCCCTTAGGTTTTGAATCGTTCCATGAGGGTCATCCATCTCACTCCAGGTGTTACCACCAAGTTCTTTAAGTTGGGTAACCGCACTACGCAAGGAGGCTTTTTCAAGCTTTTCATAGGACTGGATGAACATTTTTCGCAGCCGCCAGCCACCATGCGGCCGACTTTCCCATTCCCCCTTCCCATGAACCCGAACGTGCTTAAACAACAATTTGCCCAGTTGCTCGGCTAATGCTGTATCGGCCTCACACAGAAGGGTTTCGCCACCCGCGCCCTCGAGCCGAACAGGAACCGTCTCGTCTTTCCCGCCAACGATATACAGACGGCCTTGGACGCTACCTTGCTTGATGACAACCATAGGAGGAGGGGCAGCCTTAGCTTTGGGAAACTGAAGAATGTTCGCATCTGCGGCTTGCAAGACACCATCGACTCGATCCTGCTCCATCAATGCCGATAGCTGCGCGTACGCTTTTCTTGCGCGCTTAGGGCCAACTCCCTGAGCTGCTTCACGGACCCGGTTTAATACATGGGGGTACTTCTCATCTTCCACCCAAGTATTAAGGCAGACGCAGCCTTCGGTAACAGAGTCAAAATGAACATTATCTTGCGAGCCAAAAAGCTCAGCGAGCTCGCATAGATAATCCGTCAAGCGAGCCATCGAGAGCTTGCTTGGATCGGTTCCGTCGAGTTCGAGCATCAGCTTTTTCATGCTGGCGAGTATAGTTCCGCTCATGTGATCCTGCTACGCCTGCATTTGTAACCCTATGCTCGAGTATCAACGGCTTATGGCGACACTGTGCCAGCACCCTCGACATTCCGACTCACTACCTCCAACAAATCCGAGCCCTCTCGCAAAAGCAGATACGCAGCATTGGTGAAACGATACAAATCACCATCGTCGATACCCTTGATCGTGACCGAGGTGATGCTCTCCAGAAGATCTGTCCCAGCCCTGATGCGATTAAGCGCACTCTCGACCAGCATCCCAGTAGGCATCTGGCTGTCGATGAGCAGAACGGGGCAATCAGGATTGTTGGTTTGCAACGGTACGTAATGCGACATGTCGAGACTCCTTGTCAGACGAACCGATAGGTGGATAAGTCGATACAGCAGCCAAACCGGCATCGCGTCTATCTGAGACAGATAGGCGATCCTGCCGTGTTCGAACCTTACTTTTCCGGCTTTTGAACCAAGATAACTGAAAATCAGATATCTGAAAAGTAGATATAGCCTGAAAATCGAATTACCACAGACGCCGCCATGACCAAAGCTATCTATCGACGCGAACACGATGTCTTTCTTCAGGTACTCAAGCGCACGCGTATCGCTTCCGGGCTGACGCAGGCGCAATGTTCAGCGGCGCTGGGCAGGCCACAGTCGTTCATGAGCGATGTGGAACGAGGGGTAAGAAGGTTAGATACGGTTCAGTTGCGAGACCTGTGTTTAGTACTGGGCACGAACCTGACGAGCTTCTCTGCTGATTACGAAGCAGCTCTCAACGACGAGTAGTTCTCTCAGCCTCTGCGAAAACAGTTTTTTCGAAAGCCCAGGTCGTTACGACTCAGGGCTTTCTATAAAGATTGATTTCCACTCAACGCTTGCGCAACGCCTCCAGCCGCGCCGGCAAGTCTTCCTTGGGAAAGCGCTTGTGCAGCGCAAGCAGCTTCTTATCCGCCGCCTTGGTCTCTCCCGCCTGACGCAACCGCAGGATTTCCAGCAATCCCTGCTCCAGCGAAGGGGCTGCGGCGGGTACGGACTTGCTCTTTTTCGCCATGGGTTCATCTGCCTGGACCTGCACAGGCTTCTCCGGGGCCTGGCTCAGTTCGCCCATTGGCGCCGCCATGCGCGCCAATGGTGCCGGGGCAGCGGGGGCTGCTGGCGCGGGGGCAACGGCAAGCTCCTGCCGGGCAGCGGAATAATCCAGTGAAGCCGGCGCAGCCAGGTCGTCCCTTGGTACCGGCGAGCGCAGTACCAGGCCAATCATCAGCGCCACACCGGCCACGGTGGCGAACGCCACCTGCCAGCGCGGCCGTTGGCAGGCCTGCAGCCAACGTTGCCACAGGCTCGGCCTGGGCGCCGGCGCTTCGCGGCGGGCGGTGGCCAGGATGAAGGCGTCCAGGGACGCGGGGGGCTCGCCGCTGGCGTGTTGGCGGAAATGCTCGACCAGCGCTTCGTCAGCGGGATCCGGGGTCTGTCGGGAGTCAATCATGCGGGTACCTCCTCGGCCAGCAGCCGGTGCAATTTCTGCTGGGCGTAACGCAAACGGCTCTTTACTGTTTCCAGCGGGACGCCGGTCAGGGCGGCGATCTGCGGCAGTTCCAGGTCGCCGTGCAGGCGTAGCAAGAAGACTTCGCGCTGGTCTTCTGGCAAGGCTTGCAATGCGGCTTCCAGGCGTCCCTGATCGCGGCTCAGGCTCAACTGTTGTTCCGGGCTGTTGGCGTCGTCGGTCTGGACGTGAAGCTGCTCGTCATAGCTGTCATGCAATGGATTGTGAACACCGTGCCGGCGCCAGTGATCGATCAAACGGTTGCGGGCAATCTGGAACAGCCAGGTACGAAAACTCGCCCGTCCTTGTGGCTGGGTGCTGCTGCGGATCAGGCTGAGCCAGGTGTCCTGGAACACTTCTTCGGCCAGCTCGGCCTTGTTGCTCAAGGCTATGAGGAAACGATAGAGCCCCTGCCGATGCCGCGCATATAGGATTTCAAAACTGGCGCCATCACCGTCGCGGTAGCGGGCCAGCAACGATTCGTCGCTGACTGAGTCAATCGGGGCGGGCATTTGGGTGGCGGACTCCTTCCAATTGAAATGTGATTCTGTACACAGCACAGGTCCACTGTGGGAACCGGGCTTGCCCTAAATGCCAGTCAGTTAAGGATCAAACGGCGCAACACCTGTGGGAGCAAAGCTTGCTCGCGATAGCGATGGACCCGTCAACATTGTTGCTGACTGACTTACCGCAATCGCGGGCAAGCCTTGCTCCCACAAGCCCGGCTCCCACCATTAATCTTCAGGAGCCGTGCTTGACCTCAGGCTTGAGGCTCTGCGCCAGCTCAACCATCTGCACGAACTCGGCACGCAGCCCGAACGGGTCATCGCCCCGCGCAGAACGGGCCAACTGAGCGGTGTCCTTCAAGCTCATCGCCCCAGTGTAGCGCCCCTCACCCTTGAGCTGCTGTGCAAAGGCTGCCACCGCGGCCGAGAAACGCAGGTCATCGCTGGCCTTGCCTTCGCCCTGGGCGCTGGCGATCGGATGTTCGATCAGCCGGCTGCTGCCGCCTTCAGCGGGTTTGTAGCGTACCCGCAACATTGCCAGCTCACCGGCCTTGCCTTCCTGCTTGGGCTGCGGGCTGGCATAGCGCAGCGGCTCCAGCCAGCCCTGCTCACCTTTTGGCACGATTTCGTACAACGCCGTCACCGTGTGCCCGGCACCGATTTCGCCAGCATCGACCTTGTCGTTGTTGAAGTCCTCACGTTTCAGCGCGCGGTTCTCATAACCCAGCAGGCGATACTCGCTGACCTGGGCGGGGTTGAACTCCACCTGCAACTTCACATCCCGCGCCACCACCGCCAGGGTCGAGCTGAGCTGGTCCACCAGCACCTTGCGCGCTTCGAGCAGGTTGTCGATGTAGGCGTAGTTGCCGTCGCCGGCATCGGCCAGTTGCTCCATCAGGTGTTCGTTGTAGTTATCCACACCGAAACCCAGGGTCGTCAGGGATACGCCACTTTTACGCTGATCCACCGCCATCTGCTTGAGGCTGTCGAAATCACTGACGCCGACGTTGAAGTCGCCATCGGTGGCCAGCAGGATGCGATTGATGCCGTTGTCGATAAAGCTCTCGCGGGCCATCTGGTAAGCCAGCTCGATACCCGAGGCGCCCGCAGTGGAGCCTCCGGCATTCAACTGATCGATAGCGTTGCGGATCTTGGCCTTGTCGCGACCCGAGGTGGGTTTGAGCACCACCCGCGACTCACCGGCATAGACCACCAGGGACACCCGGTCCTGATCCCGCAATTGGTCCACCAGCAGTTTCAACGTGCTCTTGACCAGCGGCAGGCCTTCGCGACGGTCCATCGAGCCGGACACATCCACCAGGAAGACCAGGTTGGCCGGCGCCAGGTCCGCCACGGCGCGGTCGGAAGCCTTGATGCCGATGCGCAGCAAACGGGTATGAGGGTTCCAGGGCGATGGCGCTACTTCGGTGGTCACGCCAAAAGGCGAACCATCGGTGGGCAGCGCGTAGGTGTAGGGAAAGTAGTTGACCATTTCCTCCAGTCGCACAGCCCCTTCGGGCGGCAGACTGCCCTGGTTGAGGAACCGTCGCACATTGGCGTAGCTACCGGTATCGACATCCACGCTGAAGGTCGACACCGGTGTTTCGGCAACGCTGTGGATGGGATTGTCCGGCAGTTTTTCATATTGCTCCCGCGGCTCGCTGCGGTAATCAGCGATGGCGGCATCGTTTGCCACCAGTAGCGAACCAACCGGCGCCGGCGCGGCCATGCGCTTGACCTGAGACGGCGCGGGGGCGATCTCGCGTTGCAGTTCGGGCTTGGCGGCCGCTGCGGCGGGTTCGGCGGTTCTGGCGGGCTCTCGGGACGAAGACAACCCACAACCCGCCAGCGCCACCAATAAGGTCACGGCGAAGCCCTGGGCTGCAGGACGAAGAAATGGATAGGGGCGGGACATGGTCTGAACCTCGTGAGTGGATGATCCGTTCACAAGCTCAGACGAGGGAGATTTGCGGTTCGGGTTAATGATTGGAAAATTTTTTTACAGGATCAGAAGAACAAGGCCTGGCCATCCGGAAATAGACCAGGCGGTTGACTATAAGTTGATCAATCCGAACCGTACTTGGGCGAACGTGGTCCGTACAGGATCCCGGTGCGCTGCCCGGCCGACAGCAACCGTGCGCTGGCAATACCGGCAATTGGATGACCCGCGTCAGTGGAGCTGTTGATCACTTGCTTGACCGCCGCCGTGATCAGCATGCCGACCAGCCCACCGGCGTTGCTATTCCCGCCCTCCTCGCTGGACGCACGAGCGGAGCCAGTCCACAGGGTGGTGCCGCTGCGCAGGTCCACCAGTTTGGCCGAAGCGGTGACGGCCGTTTCACTGGAGATCAGCATGTAACGGGTGCCATATTCACTGATGGTGATGTACAGCGCCGCGTCCGCGCCGAAAATGTCATGCAGCTTGGCCGGGGCTACGCCCTGGATATCGTTCGGTGTTGTCAGGCCGTTCTGGCGAAAGGTTTCATCCACCAGGGCAATCGGCAACACGTAGTAACCCGCTTCGGCCAACGGGTAGGTCACTTGGGAAACCAGGCTATAGGAGGCCTGCACCTCAGGGGATTCGTTGATCGGCGGCAACACCAGGATCGACTTGGGGCGAGCCTGTTTGAAGGCCGAATAGTCGATGGTCTTGGGGGCTGCACAACCGGCCAGCAACGCCACGGCCAGCAGAGTGCCCAGCCATTTCAAAAGGCTCATTTGACGTCTCCGGTCTTGGCGTTCTTGAGCAGCATGTCCATGTAAGTCGCGGACTCAGGGAACAGCGCCTTTTCGGTGCGCAACTCCTGCACCATCTGGTCATCCTTGCCCATGCTCAGGTACAGCATGCCCAGGTGGGCATGGTAGCCCGGCGGGACCTTTCGGCCACTGGCGTTGATCTTCTGCAGATCCCGCTCCAACGCTTCGACCTGCGCTTCCTTGGGCTCACCCTTGAAGTACTCGTAAACCTGCGGCTGGTAGCTTTCCCATTGATACAGAGTTGTAGGGGCCGTCTGACACCCAGCGACCGTTGCGACTGCTGTTAGCGTCAACGCCAACTTCACTGCCTTGCTCATCCTTGTACTGCTCCATGAAATGCTGCTGATCAGTTGCGTGGGTTCCAGGCGCCGGCGTTGATGCCGTCCACCAGGCGGTTGATTGCCTCGCGCATGGCCAGGTCCAGGACCTTGCCATTGAGAGTGGAGTCATAGCTGGCGGTGCCGCCGAAGCCGATCACTTCACGGTTGGACAGAGCGTATTCACCCGCGCCCTGGGTGGAATACACCACTTCGGAAGTGCTGATATTGACGATATTCAGGTTGACCTTGGCGTAAGCCACCTGGGTCTTGCCACGACCGAGGATGCCGAACAGCTGGCGGTCGCCGGTCTCTTTGCGACCAAACTCGGTCACGTCACCGGTCACTACGTAATCAGCACCCTTGAGCTTCTGCGCGGTGCCTTTGATCGCGGCCTCCTGGGAGATCTCACTCATGTTGTCGCGGTCCAGCACGCTGAAGCGATTGGTCTGTTGCAAATGGGTGATCAGGATGGTCTTGGCCTGACCGCCAAGACGATCGACACCATCGGAAAAAATCCCGCGCATGTAGCTGGAGCGGTTATCGAACTTGCCTACGGCAATCGGCACGCGCACACCGGAATAGACGACACCGGCACTGGCAACTTTCTCGATCGGCAACGCACGGGAGCTTTCCGAGGCACAACCGGCCACAGTCAGCAACGCTGCGGCGGCGAGGCCTGACAGCAAAATTTTGAACAATGTCTTCACGGGGTACTCCTGGGGTAAGAATCAGCGTTGCGTGGGGTCAAAAAATTCAACGAGACGGAATGGCCTGCAAGTCATCGACAATAAAGCGGCCCAACGCGCTGGTGTAATAACCCTCGACATCGGAGTTACCCTGGTTGGTCAGCGCGCCCAGCATGCTTTTCATCCCTATCGGGCCTCTGAGCATCAGTCCCTCACGGGCCTGGGCAAAGTGCAACACCTCGGCATCGGCCTTCTTCACCTTGACCTGATAACTGAAATCGACGCTGGCAAGGTACGTACCGTCGGCGACGATCTTGTTCATGAAGCCGCCCTGGGTGTCCTGGATGCGGCGCGCGTAAACGGTGTTCACGTCCAGCAGATAGTCCGCTGTTTCCCGGCTGGAGGCATAGCGATTGGCATCGAGCAGACGCAGGACCAGATCGCAGTTCAATTGTTCGCGAACGGTTTCGTCAGGCAGGAAGCGTTCATTCTTGCCGACAACTTCAACGTTGAAGGTGTCGATCCAGTAGGTGGCGGTCTTGGGGATCGCGACCGGCGTGGGAGAAATGTAGTAATCGGGCTTGGAGGCACAACCCGCCAGGAGGCAGAGGACCACAAATGTGGCGAGAAAGCGCATATCGAAATTCGTCCCTGAAGAGTTGATGGTAAAGCGCGGTGGATTTTACGGAGTCTGGAGGGCTTCTCAAGCTGTTTAGGCGACAGTGCTGTCTGACGCTCTCCCCCGGAAGCAAAAAGCCCCGGCCGTTATGAACCGGAGCTTTGGTTGGCACATGAGTCGCAACGGGGAAATCCAATCATTCGACCCAGATTTCCACCACTGTTTTCCCTTGCCCGCGTCCTTCGGCCACTTGCACAAACGCGTCATTGACCTCGCCCAGGCCAAACCGCTGCGGATCCACCTTGATCCGCAGTTTTCCGGCCTCAACCAGCCCTGCCGCCTCCCGCAGGATCTGGCCATGGCGCTCTCGCCCCTTGCCGGTCAGCAAGGGCATCAAGGTAAATACGCCAGAATAACTCGCGCCACGAAACGACAATGGCGCCAGGCTGTGTTGTCCCCAGCCCAGGCAGCTGAGGACGTGGCCAGTGTAGGTCTTCACGGCGTTGAACGACGCGTCCAGGGTCGGGCCGCCGACCGTGTCATAAACGATGTCGAAGCCCTCGCCATCGGTGTGCAGGCGTACGTAGCTGTCGGTGTCCTCGGATCGGTAGTCAATGGCCGTCGCGCCCAGTCCGCGGATGAAATCCAAGCTGCCGACCGAGCCGGTGGCATAGACCTCGGCGCCCCGGGCCCGGGCGATCTGCACCGCCATTTGACCGACACCGCCCGCGCCGCCATGGATCAGCACTTGCTGGCCAGCCCGGACATTGGCGCGATCCACCAATCCCTCCCAAGCCGTGATGAAGACCAGCGGCAGTGCCGCCGCCTCCCGCATGCTCAGTGAAGCGGGCTTGGGGGCGATCAGGCGAGCATCGACGGCAATGTATTCGGCCAGGGCACCTTGGGCGCCGCCGATACCACCCGCCATGCCGAATACCTCCTCGCCGGGGGCGAAGTCATTCACACCTTCCCCCAATGCTACGACCGTCCCGGCCAGGTCAATCCCTAGTACGGCGGGCAGTGGCTGACGAGCATGGGCACCGCCACCTGCCGCGATCTTGGTATCCAGCGGATTGATTCCTACAGCGTGGACCTTGATCAAGACCTGTCCCTTGCCCGGAACAGGTCGGGAAATGTGACGGACGACCAGCGGGGCCTGGGTAGTTTCGGCGACGGCAGCGGACATGGTGTTGTTCATGACGGTAAACCTCCAATGAGTGGGTAGGTTCATATTGCGAGTGCCGACGTATTCCGATAAGTAAGCAACAATGGATAGGATTTATTCCTCACACAGGCCAAATCCCTATGGATCTGTTCGATGCAATGTAGGTGTTCGTACGGGTGGTGGAGCGCGGCTCGTTCTCGGCCGTCGCCAGGGAACTGAACCTGGGTCAACCGGCGGTGAGCAAGCAGATCCGTGGGTTGGAGAAACACCTGGGCGGAGCGCTGTTTGCCCGCAGCACCCGCTATCTGGCGTTGACCGACCAAGGCCAGCGTTTCTATGCCCAGAGCAAGGAAATCCTCGCCAGCCTGGATACTGCCCGGCTCAGTTTCGCCAGCGGCCAGGAACAGGTCGCCGGCCCCCTGCGGGTGGCGGCGCCGGTGAGTTTCGGGCGGTTGTGCATTGCCCCCCTGGTGGGTGATTTCCTGGCGCGTCATCCACAGGTCCGGATCGACCTGAGGCTGAGCGATCACCATGAGGATGTGCTGAAGGAAAACATCGACGTGGCCATTCGTATCGGCGCAGTCAAGAACGAAGGACTGGTAGCCCTGAAGCTCGGCGAGAGCCCACGCCGGGTGTATGCCTCCCCCGCCTACTTGCAACGGCACGGCACACCGCTCGAACCGTCTGACCTGTCCCGCCATAACTGCCTGGGGTTTACCCTGCTGGAGCATTATGACGCCTGGCAATTCGACCACCATGGCGAGCAACATCACGTGACGATCAAGGGCAACGTCACCAGCAACAGCAGCGAAGCGATCCGGGAAATGGTGCTGTGCGGGTTAGGCCTTTCGCTTTCACCCCAGTGGTTGTTCGCCGCCGACGTTCGCCAGGGAACCGTGACCAACGTGCTAACCCATTATCAGCCGACGGCATTGCCCATCCACGCGGTATTCAGCCAGGACCGACGCCGCTCGGCACGTACCCGGGCTTTTGTGGATTTCTTGCGTGAACGCCTTTGAAGGCCGGTTCACCGGACCTGCAGAGGCGCCTGAGCAGGACTAGGCGTCACAGGCCAATGAAGGCTGCGCCGACTTCACTGGGCGTCGCGAAAAAAACATCGCCGCCACGACGCCCACCGCCCCCATCACCACGCTATACCCCACGCACACCCACGGGCTCCACGGCACCAGCGCGATCAGCACCAGCGGCGTGACACTCGCCCACAGTGCATAGGCGATGTTGTAGGTGAACGAGATCCCGGAGACGCGAATCTTCGGCGGGAACAGGTTGACCATCACCGAAGGCACCGCGCCGACCACGCCGCAACCCAGGCCGGCCACGGCATAGGCCAGGCCCAGCCAGGCACCGCCGTTGATCAGGCTGGCGTAGAGCACGGAGATGCCCAGGGGCAGCAGCAGGCTGTAGAGCATGACGCTGCGCCAGGCGCCGATGCGGTCGACGATGAGGCCGGCCAGGACACAGCCGATGTTCAGGAAGACGATGCCCAGGCTGCTCAAGGCGAAGGTCTGGCCGGGCGTCATGCCGAAGCTTTTCTGCATCACGGTCGGGGTAATGACCACGAACACCACCACGGCGGAGGTCAGCACGCAGGTCAGGATGACGGCGGGCAGCAAGGCCTGTCGATGGTCCCGCAGCACCGTGCGCAATGGCAGTTCCGCCGCGCCTTCACGGTTGGCTTGCAAGGCCATGAAGATCGGCGTTTCGCTCAGCCAGCGACGCAGCCAGACACCGATGACACCGAAGACCCCGCCCAGCAGGAACGGCATGCGCCAGGCGTAATCGAGGATCTCCGTTGGTGTGTAGATACGGGCCAGCGCCGTGGCGGTCAACGCGCCGAGCAAGTAGCCGAAGGTCAGGCCGGCCTGGAGGAAGCCCAGGGCGTAGCCGCGATGGTGAAGCGGTGCATGTTCGGCCACGAACACCCAGGCGCTCGGCACCTCACCGCCCACCGCCGCGCCCTGCAGGATGCGCAGCGCCAACAGCAGCAGCGGTGCGAAATAGCCGATTTGCGCGTAGGTCGGCATCACGCCGATGAGCAGACATGGCAAGGCCATCATCAGGATGCTCAGACTGAATACCCGCTTGCGTCCCAGACGATCCGCGAAGTGCGCCATGAGGATGCCGCCCAGTGGCCGCGCCAGGTAGCCGGTGGCGAAGATCCCGAAGCTTTGCAGCAAGCGCAGCCAGTCGGGCATTTCCGGTGGGAAGAACAACTGGCTGAGAGTCAGGGCGAAGAAGACGAAGATGATGAAATCGTAGATCTCCAGCGCCCCGCCCAAGGCGGCAAGCCCCAGGGTCTTGTAGTCGGACCGGCTGAACCGGTCGCCTGGCGGATGGGTGATGGTGGTCATGGGCAGATTTGACTATCAGGTTGCTGGAATGGCGGGGTGCCGTCGCGCTGGACCCCGACCATAAGGTTCACATGGCCTGGATCAGCGATGGTAACGCCGCACAACGCTGCTGTTGCGCAACACGTGACCGTTGATCTTTTCCATCAGTTGGGCACGGGTCAGCCCCGCGGGCAACGCATCCGGTGGCAGGTCCAGGGCGAAGAGCTGGATCAGGTAGTGATGAGCGCTGTCGCCTATGGGCGGGCAAGGACCGATATATCCGTGGGTATTCTTGCTGTTGATACCGCTCATGCCTTCCAGCGTGGTCTTGCTGCCTGCCCCCGTGGGTATTTGCCGCGTGGTGGCCTTGATGCCGTAATGCACCCAGTGGTCGACGCCCTGGCCCCTTTGGCCATCCGGGTCCAGCATGACGATGGCGTAGCTAAGGGTACCCGGCGGGCCAGCGTTCCAGCTCAAGGCAGGAGAAATGTTCTTGCCGCCGCAACTGTTGGCGTCACTGGCAGCCGCAGCAGTGAAAAGACGGTTATCCGACACGCCGGGGATACTGAGGGTGAAGCGCTCCTCGGCCTGGACAGCCCCTTGTGCGCACAGCACCAGGGCGAAGGCTGCCAGCCAAGGAGTGAGGGAAGTCAATCGGGTCATACCGGGCACCTTATGCGGGTCAGGCCATGGACGGCCTGCGCACTATAGCCTCAGCGCCGCCCGGGTTGCAGTGACAATTATGCTGAACCTCGCCCCAACCGGCCGACTCCAATGAGAAACGCCTGCCGGAGACCGACCATGCCCTTGCATCAAGTCGCCCGCTTCGCGGATGTACGCGAAGACCGCGGCCTCGAAGTCAAGATCAACGAAACGACCCTCCTGTTGCTGCGCGTGGGCGACCAGGTTCGCGCCTTCCAGGGCAAATGCCCGCACGCCGGCGCACCGCTGGCCAAGGGTGCGGTGTGTCACGGCAGGCTGATCTGTCCCTGGCACAAGGCGGCCTTTCGGGCCGAAGACGGCGCGCTGTGCGAACCGCCGGCCCTCGACAGCCTGGAGCGTTATCACGTCGAGGTGCGCGACGGCGACATCTGGGTCGATGACCAACCGTTGCCCGCCGAGAAAATCCCCCCAGCCGACGACCCGCGCACCTTCGTCATCATCGGTGCCGGGGCCGCCGGCACGGCATGCGCCGCGGCATTGCGCGATAAAGGCTTCGGCGGCCGGATTCAACTGATTGATCGCGAAACCGACGCCGGGTATGACCGCACGGTGCTGAGCAAATACGTGCTGGCCGGGGACATGAGCGTCGAGGAGACACCTGCGCTTCGGGATGAAACTTACTTCACCCAGCAACGCATCGAACGGATTCATGGCGAGGTCGTGAGCCTGGATACCACCTCTCGCCAGATTCGCCTGGCCGATGGGCAGTCGCTGGGCTACGACGCTACGCTGATCGCCACGGGTGGAACGCCCAGGACGCCGGACCTGCCCGGCATCGACCTGCCCCAGGTATTCGTGCTGCGCTCGATGGAACACGCAAGGCACATCCTCGACAGCGCCCGGCCGGGGCAACGGGCGGTGATTATCGGTGACAGTTTCATTGCCATGGAGGTCGCCTCGTCGCTGCGCAAACGGCAGCTGAGCGTCACTGTCCTGGCCCGTCATCCCGTGCCGTTCGCGGCGCAGTTGGGCGACAGTGTCGGCCAAGCTATTCTGGCCCGGCATCGAGCCAACGGCGTGGTGTATCACACCGGTGGCGAAGCGGCGCGAATCGAAGGCGCCGGCAAGGTTGAGGCCGTAGTGCTGGATAACGGCCAGCGCTTTGCGGCGGACCTGGTGATTGTCGGCATCGGCGTGCGCCCGGCCACCGAACCGTTCGCCGATTTGCCACAGGAAGGGGACCAGTCATTGACCGTCGACGCCGGCATGCGCGTGACCGATGGCGTATGGGCCGTCGGCGATATCGCAACATTTCCTCTCAGCGGCGAACCCCGGCGAATCGAACACTGGCGCCTGGCCCAGCAACAGGCCCGAATCGCGGCAGCGAATATGCTCGGTGGTGAAGAGCATTACCTGGACGTGCCGTTTTTCTGGACCTATCACTTCAGTAAACGCTACGACTACCTCGGCCATGCCGAACAATGGGATGAGGTGCAGTTCAAGGGCACTCCCGAGCAGCCGCCCTTCATCGGCCTGTTGGGCAAGGATGGCCTCGTTGCCGCGGCGGTGGCCTGCGACGAAGGCCGGGCCATGGCGGCGCTGGCCCAACGCATGAAACAACCGCTGCCGGTGGATGAGGCGTGGCGGTTGATCAGGGATTTCTCAAGCGCCTGATCCATCGCCTTCGCGAGCAGGCTCGCTCCCACAGGAATTGATGTTGAACACCAAGCTTGTCGACAACGCAGCTTAATGTGGGAGCGAGCCTGCTCGCGATGGCGTCGGCGGTGTCTACATCGAATTATCGGCCGGAAGCTGGATAACCCGTGCCTGCTCCAACGGCGCCAGGGGTGGTGGTTGCAATTCCTTGCTCAACACATGGAAGTGCGGCACCACGTGGCTGATGTCCCCGTCCTGGTTATTGTGGATGATCTTGGAACCTGGCCGACGCAGGGTGTCCAGGCGTTCGTCGGTCAATTTGAAACTGTCGCTCAAACCCCGATCATCGACCACCGGCGCCGGCAGTCGACGCTGGGCGAAACTTTGGCTTTTGCGCTGCTGATAACGCGCCCAGCCAATCAGAATGACTGCATTGACCAGCGCCACCCAGCCATAGATCTGTAACGTCCCGAGGGTGTCCAGCCACGTGCCGCCCAAGCGCGGTCCGGCGTGACTGTCGAACAGCGGCCAGAGTCCGTTGACCAGCAGGTACAGCAGCCCGACCCACGCCAACACGGTGAAGAACACATCGATGAGCACCAGAAAGGGCCTTTGCCGGGTCCTGATAATTTTCATCGGATCACTTCCTCTTCTTCATCAGCAAACGGTTTGATTCCCCGATCCGGGCTGACCCAGCGCGCACGCTTCTGATGCTGCCCGAACAAGACTTTCGGAAAACTCACCAGGGTGGTGAACAGACTGATCAACCAGAACACCAACGGGTACCAGACCACCCAGAACATGATGTGCCACAGGCCCTTTTCATAACGGCGATCGATGAGGATGCTCACCGCGAATTGAATCAGGCACACCACCGCCAGCAACAGGCCGGTGAAAGCCGGCGGCATGAGATGCTCGACCGCAATGGCCGCCGGCATCTCGACGAATTTACCCGCGCCCCAGAACACCACCGACAGCAGGAACGTGAATGCCCACCCCGTGGACAGGCAATATTCGAACAGCAGCGGCCACAGGTAGCGATGGCGGTATTGCCAGATGCCACGGATATTCTTGAACAGCACCTCGGCACCGCCCTGGGCCCAGCGCAACCGTTGCCGCCACAGGCCGCGCAGGGTTTCGGGCATGAGGATCCAGCACAGCGCACGGGGCTCGTAGAAAATGCTCCAGTGGTCCAGTTGCAGCTTCCAGCTGATGTCGATGTCTTCGGTGATCATGTCCGGGCTCCAGTAGCCGACCCGGTGCAGGGCCGTGCGACGGAAGGCGACGATCACGCCGGAGACGGTGAAGATCCGCCCGAAAACCCGCTGGGTGCGCTTGATCAGGCCGATGATCGAGGAGAACTCGCCGACCTGTACCCGACCCACCAATGTCGAGCGGGTGCGGATACGCGGGTTGCCGGTCACCGCGCCAAGACGGGCGTTCTCCAGCATCGGCGCGACCAGATAGGCGCAGGTATTGGGCGCCAGCAGTGCATCGCCGTCGATGCACACCAGGTATTCGCTGCGAGCCGCGATGGCGCCCATGCGCAGGGCCACGGCCTTGCCCTGGTTCTCCGCCAGGTGCAGCACCCGCAGACGTGGATCTTCCAGCGCCAACAGATCGAGGACCTGGCCGGTGTTGTCCTTGGAACCATCGTTGATGGCGATGACTTCGATGTTCGGGTAATGCTGGCCCAGCGCCGCGTGAATGGTGTCGGCGACGTTGTCGCCCTCGTTGAAGCAAGGCACCAGGATGCTGATCAGCGGCTCGCCGGCCAGCGGCGGTGGCAAGGTGTCGTCCTTCCACGGCCAATGGCGCTCCCAGTGCAGCCAGAAATACAGGCCACCGGCAATCCACAGGCCGGACATGAACAGCGGGTAGAAGAACACGAAGTCCATCAGGAATTGCCCGGTGACCAGGAAGATCAGGCCCAGGGGCACCCCAAGGACGATCGCCAGCACCAGCAGGGCGAGCAGTCTGTCGAGCATGTCAAGGATTCCACTTGTTGGAGAGCGCCGGCCGCACGGTTTTCACCGCCGGCAGGTCTTCGATGAAGTTGTCCGGGTAGTAGCCGAAACTGGTCACGCCCTGGCGCTTGAGGCGTCCCATCCAGTCGGCCAGTTGTTCACCCTCGATATCGCTGACCGGTTTGCTGTCCCAGTCACGGGCCTGCAACTCGAACACCGTGCGCTTGAGGGCACCGGGGCGGCTCTTGACGGTCTGGACCAGGCGCTCCAGCCACGGGCCGGACTGCTCACGGGTCTGTTTCTCCATCAACGGCATGGCCATCGGTGCCGTCCAGTCATAAGCGCCGAGGAAGTCATCGAGGTTCTGGGCGAACCAGGCTTCGCTTTCGGGATTGAGCATCGGCTCGGCAAAGATATTGCGCGCTGTCAGCACCTGGGGGCCACGAATCGCCCGGACCTTGGCGGTGAGCTCACGGGTGAAGTCGATCAGGTAGCGGCTCTTGAAGCGGGTCCAGCGTTGCATCGCAGCCGGGTCTTCGCGCAGAGCGGCGATAGATGTCGGCAGGCCGTTGGCGGCATAGACTTTCAGGGCGGCGGGACCGGCATCCTCGAAGTCGGAGAACACCGCATCGTCGTGGTACAGAACCCCGTCCACCGAGCTCATCCGCGCCAGGTCTTCGTAGATCTCGCCGATGGCTTTGCGCACATTCGGATCGAACGGCGACAAACGCACGTACTGGTCCGGGGCGACACCGGTCTTGCCGGTTTCCGGATCCCAACGCTGCACACGCGGCAGCTTCGCATCCAGGGCAAAACTGAGCACCGGCATCCAGGCATAGACCTTGGCATTGGCCCGCGTGCGCAACTGCCACGCAACCCGGTCGAACAGATCGGCCCGTACTGGCAGATGACGGTTGGGAAAATACAGCGAGTGCACCAGGCCATCGCCTTTCGGATCGGCGAACGCCTGGAGGAATACCGTGTTGGCGCCCAGGTCGTAGATGCGCTGGATCAACTTGCCGACGTTGGCTTCCTGCTGCACGGGGTCCGGGTCGTAGACGTAGTCCAGGTCGACATGGACCACGCGCATCGGGTCCATCGTCTGTACGGACACGATGCTTTCGGCGAAATGTGCGCCATCCGGATCGGAGGCCACCAAAAACCGCGGCCCGCTCATCAGGTTATCGAGGCTGTCGAGGCCGTCTTCAAGGGTCAGGGCCATTTGATAACCCTCATTGCCGATCACTTGCAGCGCGGTGCCGTCGGCCTCCCCGTAAGGCCAGACCCAGATTCGCGGACGGTAGCCGGTGACCTTGCGGATTTTCTCCGAGATCGACGCCACGTCCTGGCGCAGGCGTGCCTGGAAATCGGCCTCGGTTTCATAGCGGCCGGTAGCGGGATCGTAGCGCCGGGAAGTGGCCGCGGGTTGCTGGTTGCCTTGCGGGTTGGCGATTATGCCTTTGTGATTGGCGTCGGTGTGGGCCGCGATCTCCACCAGGCCCGATTTCGACACTTCGCGAATCTGCTCCCAGGTCAGGAACTCGGAACGCTTGCGCGGCACCCCGGCGAAATCCACCGGTTGGTTCAATGGCGTATCTATCCAACTGCCCACCGGCGCCAGGATCGCCGGCCAGTTATAGGCGCGCAGGATCGGCATGACCCGGGTGTAGAAACTCGCATAGCCGTCGTCGAAACTCAGCAGCACCGCACGCGGCGGTAGCTCGGGGCCGCCGTTACGGGCGTTGATGATCTGGTCCACGGTGACCGGCTGGTAGTTGTTTTCCCGCAGCCACGCCAGTTGTTCGATCAGTCGCTCGGTGCGCACGGCCACCAGCGCCTGGTCCGGATCGAGGTCCTCGACGTCGTGATAGGCGATACCGAGCACATGGTTCTTTGGCCACGGCTCGTCGTTGGCCGCCAGGGGCCGTTGCGAGGGCGGCGTGAACGCCGGGGCCTGCTGGGCACACGCGCTGATCAGCAAGACCCCCAGCAGAAGGATGAATCGCGAAATGACAGGCATCTTCAAACTCTTCTAGAAGCGGTAGGTGAGGTCGACAAGCAGGCGCAGATCGCTTTCACGATCGCCGTCGTAAGGGCGGTTGAGCCAGCTCAGCGTGGCGCCTGCCTCGAGCACGTCGTTCCAGAGGAAACGCTGGCCGTAACCGAGCAGGCCCATGGCGCCGGTACCGTAGTCGCGCTGGCTGTAGCTGCCGGCACCGACCTGGAATTGCTGGCTCCACGCGGTTTCATAACGGCGATACAACACATGGTTGGCGGTGACGGTCGGCATGACGCCGAGGTCCGACTTGGGGTTGAAATAGGGCACCTCGTTGGAGCCACTGTTGCGGCTGGCCGCAACCTCCAGCCCCATTTCCACCTGCAGACGCGGTGTGCTGTAGAGGCCTTCACGGCCGGTCAGCAAGGTCTCGAGACGGTTGTTGCCATCGCTGAAATGGGACGGGCTGACCGTCAATTGCCACTCGCGGCTTTCATGGGCACGCCAGCGGATGAACCCGCTGCCGCCATTGGCGCGAATACCGCTGTTGAGGGCACGCAGCGGCGTGTTCGCCGAGAGGTAATCCAGGCTGCCGCCATACTGCCAGTGATCATTGATATCCCGGGCCAATGCCACCCGCGCGCCCTGTTTGTCACCGGAACCATAGCTATGGTTGGAGACTTCCGCTTCCAGGGTCATGTCGCGGCTGCGGCGCTCCACACCCAGGCGCTGCCAGCGATGATGGCCGGTGCCTTCCTCGAAGTCGCCGGTGGCGTAACCGACGCCGCCGAACAACCGCCAGTCCTCGTCGATGGGTGGGCTATAGAGCAATGTTTCGATACCGAAGTCCCGACTGCCGGTGACCGCACCGGCATCGCCGTTGCCGCCGCCATAGCTTTTGCCGGTGTAGGCCTCGATGCGCAGCTCAGCCATGTCGTGCACGTCGCGCTGGCGTTGCAAGCGTTTGACGTGGGCGTTTTCCGGGTAACGAGCAACGACGTCGTCGGTCAGCGCATCCAACTGCCGCCATTCCTGCAGATCCATGGCGGCGCGGGCCTGGGCGACTTCCAGGTCCCGGTTGCGCGGGGTGGTCGCCTCGACTTCCTTGAGCAGGTTTTCCGAACGTCGCGGCCAGTCCCGAGCCTGATACAGATCGGCCTGGGCCAACCGCAGACCGATATTGCCAGGCCCTTGGCTGACCAGGGCTTTCAGACGCGCTTCCGCGGTAGGCAGATCGGCGCCATGGGTTCCGGACTGAGCGGCGAGCATCTGAGCATCCATCCACTCGTCGTTGGGGTTGCCGATTGGCAAGCCCTTGAGCTCGACCCGTGGACGCTGGGACTTGGCCAGGTCTTCGGCCCAGGCACGGGCCTCTTCGGATCTTTCGCTTTCCAGCAGCGCGTAATAGAGCGCGGTACTGTCTTCGAAGCGATCAGCGGTATCGGCGTCCGGTGCGCTCAGCACCCGTCGGTACAGGTCGACGGCGATCTCCGGCTCACGCTGCTCCAGATAAGAAGACGCCACCCAACGCAGGGCATAGGTGGGAATACTCACACCTTCGGCGATCAACTTCTGGTACTCGGCAATCACTTCCGCCCGACGCGCCCGGGCGTTGAGCGCGCCCATGCGGTCGATCCGCCAGCGGAGTACGTCATCATGGGCCTCGGCCACCGGGGTCCAGGTGGCGAGCAACTTATCGTAATCAGCCAGGGCACGGTCAGCGATGACGAAGCGTTCCTTTTCGCTGCGACTGGCCATGTCCGCCAGGCGAACCCGCTCGGCCGCCACGTCACCTTCCAGTCGCCGCTGCACGCCACGATCAATCAGGCCAGGCTGAAGACGGGCCAGGCGCAATGCTGGCTCCGGCAAGCGGGCACGCTGCAGGGCGTTGATGTATTCCCCGGCGATTTCAGGCCTGCTGCCAGCGCGAGAGAACGCTTGGTCGTATTCGAACAGCGCTTCGTGAGGGTTGTCGGCACGGGTCAACGCATAACCCAAGGCCATGCGACGCGTCGGGTCTTCCGGCTTCGCGGCGACCATGGCCCGTGCGCGCTTGACGGCTTCATCAGGCTTGCCGGCATCGGCCTGGGTCAAGGCCAGGCCGAGTTGCAGGTCGGGGTTCTGGGGGTCGATCAGCAGCGCCTGGCGGTACAGCTCGGCAGCCGGATCCCAGCGCTTGAGGTTGCGGTAGGCGCGAGCCGTTGCGCTCAGTGCCTGGACCGGCAGGTTGCGATGGCGCCCCTGGGTTTCGTAGACCTTCACCACCTCGGTATCAAGGCCGGCCCAACTGGCGATCTGCAGATAATCACTGATCTGGGCGGTACTGGCCTGTTCGGCCGGTAGCTGACGCAACAGGGTCAACGCAGGCGTGTAATGACCGGCACGGGCGTCGAGCACCATCTGGTCATAAGCGGTATCGGCGAATGCGAAGGCCGGCCAGTACAACTGGCTGCACAACACAACGCCAAACAGCGGGCGCAAACCGCATTGAATAAGAGGACCCACAGTACGCGGCATTCGTCAGCATCCTTACATGGCCAGCCGGGTCGCAGTGCCCCCTTGCCCATCAAACAGGAAGCCGGATCAAAGGAATCCAGCCAAGCTCTAATGGGCCTAGTCTTGCATTGCGGGGCGGGGCATTTTTGAGAACGCCACAATTCTTCAGAATCGATACAGATTCAGCCCTGATCCAAAGGCGAAAAAAAACCGGCCCGTGCGCAAGGCACGGACCGGTTCTGGATGTTGCTGAAGCGGTTACTGAACGGCGACGCCGCCACCCATCTGGTTCATCACAAACGCGGTGAATTCTTCGACCGTCATTTTCTTACCGTTGAAATCAACCTGATTGTTGGCGTAGCGCAGCTTGGTCACCACGTCGTTGCCTTCCAGGGTCGCCAGCTGCGTCCCCACTGCCATGGCGCTGAACATATCGCTGGTGGCCAGGGCCTGATCCGCGATCAGCTTGGCGTCGGTCTGGCCTTCCATCTGGGCTTGCACGGTCGCCAGGTCCACCAGCATCGGCTTGGACACTTTCACGTTGAATTCCAGCAGGGCAAGCAACTGACGACCCAGTTCATCAGGCGGCAGGTCCATCGATTGCGGCTTGGCCAGATCGACGACCAGGCTCGCACGGCTTTCACCGCTGGCGGTACTGAACGACAGATTCTCCAACGCTATCTGCGGGCCAGCGGCCAGGAGTTTTTCCAGATCGGCCTTGACCTGAGCCTCTTCGGCCTCGGTCAGGTTCAGCTCCGGAGCAGGCTCGCCAGCTTCGGCGGCTTCGGCGGCGGCTTTTTCATAGGGCTGCAGCTTGGCCTGGTAAACCTGCATCAGCGACATGGTGGCGGGGATGTCGAGGTTCTTCGCGCTGATTACCATTTGCGCGGCGCCAATGGTCTTATCGTTGAACGACAACTCACCGATCTTGTAATCGGCACGCCCCGAAGCGCTGGTGCCGCTTTCGGTGCTGCTGTTCTTCATCTCGATATTCTTCAGGCCCACCACCGACTTCTGCTCGCCGAAGCTGGCCTTGATGTTGCTCAGAATCAGGGCGTTATCGCCCATGTAATAGCCGTAGCTGCTCTTGCTCAGATTGCTGGCAAGGGTCAGGCCATTCAGCTCGACCACTACCGGGCTCTGATCTTCCGCGACGCTGGTCAGCTTGAGGCTGTCCATATAGCCGTCGGCCTTGATCTTCTGTGCCTGGGCATTGGCGGCCAGGTCGAGTTTCAAACCGGAGAATACGACCTGGGACTGCTCATCCAGCTTGGCGTCCAGGGGCAGCAACTCCAGCGTGCCGTTGACCGATTGGTCATAGCCCAGGTTGAACACGCCTTTGAGCGGCGATTTGTCCTTGGCGGCGGCGAACCATTTTTCGGTCAGCGGGGTCCGCTCGATTTCGGTGTGACTGGTGGCCATGACCGGCAGCCACTTGAGGGTCATCAGACGGGAAAAAGGTAGCGGACCATGTTCGATGTGGTCCACGACCAGCAACTCGACCGCTTCGCCACCAAACATGTCGCCTTCACCCTTGAGGCGATAATGGGCGGTGCTACTGAAGATCCCACGATCCAGCGAAACCAGTTCGATGGAGGACGAGCTGTTGGAGCCGGCCAAGGCAGTTACCATCTGCTTGTTACTTTCGGCAATGGCAGTTTGCAGCACGCCCTCAAGCTTGGTTCCGGTGTACCAGGCGCCGCCCGCACTGACAGCTCCGATCGCTACAACGATTCCCAAGAGTACGCTTGCTGATTTATTCATAAGTGACCCGATCGATATCCATGGTTGAAAAAAGCCGTCGTCTTCCCTGACCCGCGAAGGGTGTGGCTTGACGCCGTAGAGTGGGGGGGGAGATTACCATCAGGCACCCCTGGGGGCCCAATGTTTAAAGGGGGGAAAGCAAATTCTTGAGAGGTGGTCTACGAATATTGGACTTCGATTTCGTCCAGTTGATGGTCGAAAGTCCTGAGCCGCGCCGTCCAGGTGTACACCAACACCTCGAAATCGCGGTTGATGACCGCCGCGCCCGATGACTCTGCACGAGGGTCGCAGAAGTCCAGCTGATAGCGTTCACGGGCCATGGCATTGGCCACATCGCATAGCTCACGGGCATTGTTGAGCCAATGCCAGCCGTCCTGGGCGACTTGTTTGTCCAAAGCGGCGCATTGGATCTTCAAGGCTTCGAGGCTTTTTTCCAACGGAGTGCCCGTGAGTTCGCCCATGACTTCCTGGAAGGTGCGGCCAGGCTGCCAGTAGCTACCCCAGAAATAACGATCGAACACTGTTTCGACCCGTCTCAATGCAACCTTGGTATCCCAGATCAGCACCAGGGTCTTGCCTTGTCCAAGATGCTTTTTCTTGATGCGTTGCCCTTGCAATGACGCCCAGGCCACGACGGCGATGGAGATCACGCCGATCAGCGCAGACGCACTGTCCAGGAATATCAGCGCTTTTTCGATCTGGTGAGTCAGCATGACGCCATAGAAATAAGTCGCCGAAAGCAGCACCAAGGCCGCGATGGCGCACCAGAAACCGGGAGCATAAGGGTTTTTCATTATTGGAATCCCCATGACCAGTGACGCATTGGCGTCGCGGACTCCATTTTTGCCAGTCCCCGACACTCACAGCATAGCAACGGCCCCGGCGTTTGCCGGGGTGTCGACAGTAATCAGCGGGACGATCCGATTACCGGCCCAAAACGACAGAACCCCTGTCTGCGTCAGCAGACAGGGGTTCTGGGAATTCAATCTTGACGATGACCTACTCTCACATGGGGAAACCCCACACTACCATCGGCGATGCATCGTTTCACTGCTGAGTTCGGGATGGGATCAGGTGGTTCCAACGCTCTATGGTCGTCAAGAAATTCTGTGACCAGCCCGTTCAACAGCAACGTGCCGGTGAAAATCGATAACTTCTACTAAAACAAAACCCCTACCTGCATCAGCAGATAGGGGTTTCGGAATTTAATCTTGACGATGACCTACTCTCACATGGGGAAACCCCACACTACCATCGGCGATGCATCGTTTCACTGCTGAGTTCGGGATGGGATCAGGTGGTTCCAACGCTCTATGGTCGTCAAGAAATTCGGGTACTGATTCGTGACCGGCTGGCCTCGCTTCAGCAAATTGGGTATGTGACAGCTTTCGGTGCTTTGTGAGCGTCGAACTTTCGGTTCATTTCGTCTTCACACACCGCAATCTGGTGCCCTTGCGCTTTTCAGCTCGGAGCAAGCAAATTGCTTGGGTGTTATATGGTCAAGCCTCACGGGCAATTAGTACAGGTTAGCTCAACGCCTCACAGCGCTTACACACCCTGCCTATCAACGTCGTAGTCTTCGACGGCCCTTCAGGGAGCTCAAGGCTCCAGTGAGATCTCATCTTGAGGCAAGTTTCCCGCTTAGATGCTTTCAGCGGTTATCTTTTCCGAACATAGCTACCCGGCAATGCCACTGGCGTGACAACCGGAACACCAGAGGTTCGTCCACTCCGGTCCTCTCGTACTAGGAGCAGCCCCTCTCAAATCTCAAACGTCCACGGCAGATAGGGACCGAACTGTCTCACGACGTTCTAAACCCAGCTCGCGTACCACTTTAAATGGCGAACAGCCATACCCTTGGGACCGGCTTCAGCCCCAGGATGTGATGAGCCGACATCGAGGTGCCAAACACCGCCGTCGATATGAACTCTTGGGCGGTATCAGCCTGTTATCCCCGGAGTACCTTTTATCCGTTGAGCGATGGCCCTTCCATACAGAACCACCGGATCACTAAGACCTACTTTCGTACCTGCTCGACGTGTCTGTCTCGCAGTCAAGCGCGCTTTTGCCTTTATACTCTACGACCGATTTCCGACCGGTCTGAGCGCACCTTCGTACTCCTCCGTTACTCTTTAGGAGGAGACCGCCCCAGTCAAACTACCCACCATACACTGTCCTCGATCCGGATAACGGACCTGAGTTAGAACCTCAAAGTTGCCAGGGTGGTATTTCAAGGATGGCTCCACGCAGACTGGCGTCCACGCTTCAAAGCCTCCCACCTATCCTACACAAGCAAATTCAAAGTCCAGTGCAAAGCTATAGTAAAGGTTCACGGGGTCTTTCCGTCTAGCCGCGGATACACTGCATCTTCACAGCGATTTCAATTTCACTGAGTCTCGGGTGGAGACAGCGCCGCCATCGTTACGCCATTCGTGCAGGTCGGAACTTACCCGACAAGGAATTTCGCTACCTTAGGACCGTTATAGTTACGGCCGCCGTTTACCGGGGCTTCGATCAAGAGCTTCGCGTTAGCTAACCCCATCAATTAACCTTCCGGCACCGGGCAGGCGTCACACCCTATACGTCCACTTTCGTGTTTGCAGAGTGCTGTGTTTTTAATAAACAGTCGCAGCGGCCTGGTATCTTCGACCGGCGTGGGCTTACGCAGCAAGTGCTTCACCCTCACCGGCGCACCTTCTCCCGAAGTTACGGTGCCATTTTGCCTAGTTCCTTCACCCGAGTTCTCTCAAGCGCCTTGGTATTCTCTACCCAACCACCTGTGTCGGTTTGGGGTACGGTTCCTGGTTACCTGAAGCTTAGAAGCTTTTCTTGGAAGCATGGCATCAACCACTTCGTCACCCAAAGGGTAACTCGTCATCAGCTCTCGGCCTTAGAATCCCGGATTTACCTAAGATTCCAGCCTACCACCTTAAACTTGGACAACCAACGCCAAGCTGGCCTAGCCTTCTCCGTCCCTCCATCGCAATAACCAGAAGTACAGGAATATTAACCTGTTTTCCATCGACTACGCTTTTCAGCCTCGCCTTAGGGACCGACTAACCCTGCGTCGATTAACGTTGCGCAGGAAACCTTGGTCTTTCGGCGTGGGTGTTTTTCACACCCATTGTCGTTACTCATGTCAGCATTCGCACTTCTGATACCTCCAGCAAGCTTCTCAACTCACCTTCACAGGCTTACAGAACGCTCCTCTACCGCATCACTTACGTGATACCCGTAGCTTCGGTGTATGGTTTGAGCCCCGTTACATCTTCCGCGCAGGCCGACTCGACTAGTGAGCTATTACGCTTTCTTTAAAGGGTGGCTGCTTCTAAGCCAACCTCCTAGCTGTCTAAGCCTTCCCACATCGTTTCCCACTTAACCATAACTTTGGGACCTTAGCTGACGGTCTGGGTTGTTTCCCTTTTCACGACGGACGTTAGCACCCGCCGTGTGTCTCCCATGCTCGGCACTTGTAGGTATTCGGAGTTTGCATCGGTTTGGTAAGTCGGGATGACCCCCTAGCCGAAACAGTGCTCTACCCCCTACAGTGATACATGAGGCGCTACCTAAATAGCTTTCGAGGAGAACCAGCTATCTCCGAGCTTGATTAGCCTTTCACTCCGATCCACAGGTCATCCGCTAACTTTTCAACGGTAGTCGGTTCGGTCCTCCAGTCAGTGTTACCTAACCTTCAACCTGCCCATGGATAGATCGCCCGGTTTCGGGTCTATTCCCAGCGACTAGACGCCCTATTAAGACTCGCTTTCGCTACGCCTCCCCTATTCGGTTAAGCTCGCCACTGAAAATAAGTCGCTGACCCATTATACAAAAGGTACGCAGTCACCCAACAAAGTGGGCTCCCACTGCTTGTACGCATACGGTTTCAGGATCTATTTCACTCCCCTCTCCGGGGTTCTTTTCGCCTTTCCCTCACGGTACTAGTTCACTATCGGTCAGTCAGTAGTATTTAGCCTTGGAGGATGGTCCCCCCATATTCAGACAAAGTTTCTCGTGCTCCGTCCTACTCGATTTCACTTCTAAGATCCTTTCGCGTACAGGGCTATCACCCACTATGGCCGCACTTTCCAGAGCGTTCCGCTAAAATCAAAGAAGCTTAAGGGCTAGTCCCCGTTCGCTCGCCACTACTAAGGGAATCTCGGTTGATTTCTTTTCCTCAGGGTACTTAGATGTTTCAGTTCCCCTGGTTCGCCTCTTGCACCTATGTATTCAGTGCAAGATAACCATCTTATGATGGCTGGGTTCCCCCATTCAGACATCTCCGGATCACAGTCTGTTTGCCGACTCCCCGAAGCTTTTCGCAGGCTACCACGTCTTTCATCGCCTCTGACTGCCAAGGCATCCACCGTATGCGCTTCTTCACTTGACCATATAACCCCAAGCAATCTGGTTATACTGTGAAGACGACATTCGCCGAAAATTCGATTGTGCTCAAAGAGCCACTCACAAATTTTACCTTAGCCTGATCCGTTACCAGTGAAAGTAACGTTCAGTCTATCTTTCTATCACATACCCAAATTTTTAAAGAACGATCTAATCAAAAGACTAGAAATCAACATTCAGCATCGTCTTGATGGAATGCTCATTTCTAAGCTTTAACGAGGGTCACCAATCGGTAATGGTGGAGCCAAGCGGGATCGAACCGCTGACCTCCTGCGTGCAAGGCAGGCGCTCTCCCAGCTGAGCTATGGCCCCGTATCGCTACAGGGTGCACCAGTAATTGGTGGGTCTGGGCAGATTCGAACTGCCGACCTCACCCTTATCAGGGGTGCGCTCTAACCAACTGAGCTACAGACCCAATCGTCTTCTTCAATGAATCAAGCAATTCGTGTGGGAGCTCATGAAGCAACTGCCGTCGTCGATTAAGGAGGTGATCCAGCCGCAGGTTCCCCTACGGCTACCTTGTTACGACTTCACCCCAGTCATGAATCACACCGTGGTAACCGTCCTCCCGAAGGTTAGACTAGCTACTTCTGGTGCAACCCACTCCCATGGTGTGACGGGCGGTGTGTACAAGGCCCGGGAACGTATTCACCGCGACATTCTGATTCGCGATTACTAGCGATTCCGACTTCACGCAGTCGAGTTGCAGACTGCGATCCGGACTACGATCGGTTTTGTGGGATTAGCTCCACCTCGCGGCTTGGCAACCCTCTGTACCGACCATTGTAGCACGTGTGTAGCCCAGGCCGTAAGGGCCATGATGACTTGACGTCATCCCCACCTTCCTCCGGTTTGTCACCGGCAGTCTCCTTAGAGTGCCCACCATAACGTGCTGGTAACTAAGGACAAGGGTTGCGCTCGTTACGGGACTTAACCCAACATCTCACGACACGAGCTGACGACAGCCATGCAGCACCTGTCTCAATGCTCCCGAAGGCACCAATCCATCTCTGGAAAGTTCATTGGATGTCAAGGCCTGGTAAGGTTCTTCGCGTTGCTTCGAATTAAACCACATGCTCCACCGCTTGTGCGGGCCCCCGTCAATTCATTTGAGTTTTAACCTTGCGGCCGTACTCCCCAGGCGGTCAACTTAATGCGTTAGCTGCGCCACTAAAAGCTCAAGGCTCCCAACGGCTAGTTGACATCGTTTACGGCGTGGACTACCAGGGTATCTAATCCTGTTTGCTCCCCACGCTTTCGCACCTCAGTGTCAGTATCAGTCCAGGTGGTCGCCTTCGCCACTGGTGTTCCTTCCTATATCTACGCATTTCACCGCTACACAGGAAATTCCACCACCCTCTACCATACTCTAGCTCGACAGTTTTGAATGCAGTTCCCAGGTTGAGCCCGGGGCTTTCACATCCAACTTAACGAACCACCTACGCGCGCTTTACGCCCAGTAATTCCGATTAACGCTTGCACCCTCTGTATTACCGCGGCTGCTGGCACAGAGTTAGCCGGTGCTTATTCTGTCGGTAACGTCAAAACCATCACGTATTAGGTAATGGCCCTTCCTCCCAACTTAAAGTGCTTTACAATCCGAAGACCTTCTTCACACACGCGGCATGGCTGGATCAGGCTTTCGCCCATTGTCCAATATTCCCCACTGCTGCCTCCCGTAGGAGTCTGGACCGTGTCTCAGTTCCAGTGTGACTGATCATCCTCTCAGACCAGTTACGGATCGTCGCCTTGGTGAGCCATTACCTCACCAACTAGCTAATCCGACCTAGGCTCATCTGATAGCGCAAGGCCCGAAGGTCCCCTGCTTTCTCCCGTAGGACGTATGCGGTATTAGCGTCCGTTTCCGAGCGTTATCCCCCACTACCAGGCAGATTCCTAGGCATTACTCACCCGTCCGCCGCTCTCAAGAGGTGCAAGCACCTCTCTACCGCTCGACTTGCATGTGTTAGGCCTGCCGCCAGCGTTCAATCTGAGCCATGATCAAACTCTTCAGTTCAAACATCTTTGGGTTTTGAGAAAACCCTAAACTTGGCTCAGCAATCGTTGGTTACATCTTTGATTTCTCGCGGAGTAACTTGTGATGCTGATAATCTGTTGACTAGCAGTCTGACTCCACAAGCACCCACACGAATTGCTTGATTCAGTTGTTAAAGAGCGGTGGGTTGAGCCTTTCGTCTCAACCGAGGCGCGCATTCTACAGCGCCCCGTGTATCTGTCAAGCGGTTATTTTAGAAGTTTTCAAAGTTTTGCTTTCCAAAACCTCAACAACTTCAACCACTTGCGCTTTCGATCTCTCGTTAGCGGGAGGCGAATTCTACAGCGTTGGTCGCTGCTGTCAACACCTCTTTTTCACCGCTTTCGACCGAGAAGATCGAACCGTCAAACCGAGCCAAACAACCTGCCCTGCCGACTCCTTCCGGACTTCGATGAACTGAAGTCCTGCGCTGCCAGAAAACATCTAACTCATTGAAACTCAAGGAGTTTTCCGTTTCGACTGCGCCGGAAGTGGGGCGAATTATAGAGACTCAGAATCTGCCGTCAACCCCTAATTTCGCTTTTCTATCAATACGTTGGAAGACACCCGACAAACAGCGTCTGCACCTTCAAAAAGCTTCTTCTATATAGAAGAAGCTTCAAATGACCCCCGCTTTCCTAAACGCAGCCACAGCCGCTTCATCCAACCCCAGCACACGCTGCAGCACTTCTAGTGTGTGCTCCCCCAACAAAGGCGGCGCGCGATGGTATTCCACGGGCGTCTTGGACAAGCGAATCGGGCTGGCTACCTGCGGCACCTTACCGGCCAAAGCATGGGGCAGCTCCATCGCCAACCCGCGTGCCCGTACCTGTGGATCGGCAAACACCTGCTCCAGATCATTGATTGGCCCGCACGGCACGCCGGCCTGCTCCAACCGAACAACCCATTCGGCAGTGGTCTTGAACACCGTCGCCTGACGAATCAATGGGATCAGTACCGCTCGGTTCGCCACCCGCTGCTTGTTCGTCACGAAACGAGGATCATCCGCCCACTGCGGCTGACCGGCGACTTCAGCAAACTTGCGGAACTGGCCGTCATTACCCACGGTGAGGATGAAGTCACCGTCAGCCGTAGGAAAATCCTGATAAGGCACGATATTGGGGTGAGCGTTGCCCAATCGCTTCGGCGCATTGCCCGTCGTCAGGTAGTTCATCGCCTGGTTGGCCAGGCAAGCCACTTGAACGTCCAGCAATGCCATGTCGATATGCTGACCGTCACCCGCCTGGTCGCGGTGAGCCAGCGCCGCCAGGATGGCCACGCTCGAATAAAGCCCCGTAAGGATATCCGTCAGCGCCACCCCAACCTTCACCGGCCCAGCGCCCTCATCCCCTTCAGGCCGACCGGTGAGACTCATCAAGCCCCCCAGCCCCTGGATCATGAAGTCATAACCGGCGCGCTTTGCATAAGGACCGGTTTGGCCAAAACCGGTGATCGAGCAATAGATCAACCGCGGATTGAGCGCCTTCAGCGAGTCGTAGTCCAGGCCATAAGCCGCAAGCCCACCGACCTTGAAGTTCTCGATCAGGATGTCGGACTTGGCCGCCAGCTCCCGCACCAGGTTCTGTCCCTCTGGGCGGGTGAAGTCGATGGTGACCGACTGCTTGTTGCGATTGGCTGATAGGTAATAAGCCGCCTCGGTCGTATTTTCGCCTCGGCCATCCTTCAAGAAGGGCGGCCCCCAGGCACGGGTGTCGTCGCCATTGCCCGGACGCTCGACCTTGATGACCTCCGCCCCCAGGTCCGCCAGGATCTGGCCGGCCCACGGCCCGGCCAGGACTCTCGATAAATCCAGTACCCGCAGGTGCGAAAGCGCGCCCATGGCCGTCCTCCTGTTAATAGAACGCCTGGATACCGGTTTGCGCGCGACCGAGGATCAGCGCATGAACATCATGGGTCCCCTCGTAAGTGTTCACCACCTCCAGGTTCACCAGATGACGGGCAATGCCGAACTCATCGGAGATACCATTGCCACCGAGCATGTCCCGCGCCATGCGGGCGATATCCAGGGACTTGCCGCAAGAGTTGCGCTTCATGATCGAAGTGATCTCTACCGCCGCTGTGCCTTCATCTTTCATACGCCCCAGACGCAGGCATCCTTGCAAGGCGAGGGTGATTTCAGTCTGCATGTCAGCCAGTTTCTTCTGGATCAACTGATTGGCCGCCAGTGGACGACCAAACTGCTGACGATCCAGGGTGTATTGGCGAGCGGTGTGCCAGCAGAATTCGGCGGCACCCAAGGCGCCCCAGGAGATGCCGTAGCGTGCCGAGTTCAGGCAGGTAAACGGACCTTTCAGGCCACGCACATCCGGGAAGATGTTCTCTTCTGGAACAAACACGTTGTCCATGACGATCTCGCCGGTGATGGAAGCTCGCAGGCCGACCTTGCCATGGATGGCCGGCGCGCTCAGGCCCTTCCAGCCTTTCTCCAGGACAAAGCCACGGATATCGCCGGCGTCGTCCTTGCCCCAAACGACAAACACATCGGCAATCGGACTGTTGGTGATCCACATCTTGCTGCCCGTCAGGCTGTAGCCGCCTTCGACTTTGCGCGCACGAGTGATCATCGCGCCCGGGTCGGAACCATGGTTCGGCTCAGTCAGGCCGAAGCAACCGATCCACTCACCGGAGGCCAGCTTCGGCAGGTATTTCTGCTTCTGGGCTTCGGTGCCAAATTCGTTGATAGGCACCATGACCAAAGAAGATTGCACACTCATCATCGAGCGGTAACCAGAGTCGACACGCTCTACTTCACGAGCGATCAGGCCATAACTGACGTAGTTCAAGCCACTGCCGCCGTACTGCTCGGGGATGGTAGCGCCCAACAGTCCCACTTCACCCATTTCACGAAAGATCGCCGGGTCGGTTTTTTCATGACGGAACGCTTCCAGCACCCGTGGCGCTAGCTTTTGCTGGGCGAACTGCTCGGCAGTGTCGCGGATCATGCGTTCTTCTTCGGTGAGCTGCTGGTCCAGCAACAATGGATCGATCCAGTTGAAGCTTGCTTTACCGGCCATGAAAAAATCCTCGCCAATCAAATGAAAAATCGTGGATTGATCCTAGGCGCGCTTTCCTACAAGGGCAAACGACGATTACGCATGTGCTTGTGCTAATTTCTCACTCCGTACACGTCAAACGTCCTGTTTGTGCCAACGATCAGTGAGGTCACCGTACATGCGCCGCAAGATCCCCAGTACCGCCGCACTGGTCAGCTTCGAGGCCGCCGCACGCCATGAGAGCTTCACCAAGGCCGCGCAGGAGCTTTCTCTCACCCAAGGGGCGATCTGCCGACAGATCGCCAGCCTGGAGGACTTCCTCAGCGTAGAGTTATTCCGACGTTCACGACGCGGCGTAAAACTGACTGAAGCCGGCCTGTCCTATAGCCGCCGGGTCGCCACCCAACTGGACGCCGTCGAGCGCGACACGCTTTCAGTGATGGGGCACACCGGCGCGAACGTGATCGAGCTGGCCGTGGTTCCCACGTTTGGAACCCAATGGCTATTACCACGCCTGAAGGATTTCCAGCAGCAACATCCGGAAGTCACCGTCAACCTGACCAACCGCACGCGACCTTTTCTGTTTGCGGACACGGATTTTGACGCTGCCATCTATTTTGGCGACGCGGACTGGTCCGGTACCGAATCCCACAAGCTCATGGGCGAAAATCCCATGCCAGTCTGCAGCCCCGCGCTGTTGGGCGACCGCGACAACCTGACACCGCAAGCCATTGCCGAGTTGCCTCTGCTACAGCAGACCACCCGCCCATATGCCTGGCGTCAGTGGTTCAACGCGCAAGACCTCAACATTGCGCGCGACCTGACAGGCCCGCGTTATGAACTATTCTCCATGCTTGCCCAGGCCGCCATGCACGACATGGGAATCGCCTTGATTCCGCCCTTCCTGATACAGCGGGAATTGGCAGAAAAACGCTTGGTCGTTGCCAACAGTAATGCGTTATCGAGCATCAAGGCCTATTACCTGATGATCCCGGAACGAAAGGTCGAATCCGCGTCTCTGCGGGCTTTTCGTGATTGGTTGGTAGGCCAAGCCAGAAGTTATCTACTTGATTACTAAGGAAAACGCTCATAACCCAGTCTGGTAGTAAGCTAATAAAAAGCGCTACAGATATAAGTTTTTGTCGCAATCAGTCAATCTGTTCAGAAATCAGTACAGTAGTCTCAGAAGCGTTCAAATACGTGGCTTTGAGCCATATCGCCCCGCTCATTACGGCTCATTCATCTGGCCGATGGGAAAATTTATAAAATTGAGCCTGAATCCGGGAAAGGCACGGCCTGCAAGGGTTAAGGACCAATGATTGCGACATTCGGTCACAGGGTGACTTGTAGTTAATTTTTCGTCACCCGTCATAATCCCTTGAAGGGCTGTATTTTCGCCTGCAAAATGCCGCGCCCCGCCTGATTCGGCGGGATCGTGCTGATCCGCCGCCCCAGCCGCACCATCCGAAGTGCATGGGTTTACTCAATAAGATCACGCAGGAGATTTGACGTGCACATTGGTGTTCCTCTCGAAACCCAGACGGGTGAAACACGGGTTGCTGCTACCCCGGAAACCATCAAGAAGCTGATCGGCCAAGGTCATAAAGTCACTGTTCAAAGCGGCGCGGGTCTCAAGGCCAGCGTTATCGACAGTGCCTATGAAGCCGCCGGCGCGACCATTGGCAGCGCCAGCGAAGCGTTCGGGGCCGAACTGATTCTCAAGGTGGTTGCTCCCAGCGATAGCGAGCTGGCGCTGATCAAGAGCGGCACCGTTCTGGTGGGCATGCTCAATCCGTTCAACAACGAAACCATCGCCAAGCTGGCCGAATGCGGCATTACCGCGTTCGCCCTCGAGGCAGCGCCACGTACCTCCCGCGCCCAGAGCCTGGATGTGCTGTCGTCCCAAGCCAACATCGCCGGCTACAAGGCCGTGCTGCTGGCCGCGCACTACTACCCTCGCTTCATGCCGATGCTGATGACGGCTGCGGGCACCGTGAAAGCGGCGCGCGTGCTGATTCTCGGCGCGGGTGTGGCCGGGTTGCAGGCGATTGCCACGGCTAAACGCCTGGGCGCGGTGATCGAGGCTTCGGACGTGCGTCCGGCGGTGAAGGAACAGATCGAATCCCTCGGCGCGAAGTTCGTCGACGTGCCTTATGAAACCGATGAAGAGCGCGAATGCGCTGTCGGCGTCGGCGGTTACGCTCGTCCCATGCCCGCAAGCTGGATGCAGCGCCAGGCCCAGGCGGTGCACGAGCGCGCCAAGCAGGCCGACATCGTCATCACCACGGCGTTGATCCCCGGCCGCAAGGCACCGACCTTGCTGAGCACCGAAACCGTGGCCCAGATGAAACCCGGCTCGGTGGTCATTGACCTCGCGGCAGCCCAGGGTGGCAACTGCCCGCTGACCGTGGCCGATCAGGTGGTTGTCGAGAACGGCGTGACCATCGTCGGCCCGACCAACCTGGCCGGCGAAGTCGCAGCCGACGCTTCGGCGCTGTACGCCCGTAACCTGCTGGACTTCCTGAAGCTGGTCTTCACCAAGGAAGGTCAGTTCGACGTGAACCTGGAAGACGACATCGTCGCCGCGTGCCTGATGTGCCGCGACGGCCAGGTCATCCGCAAAAACGCCTAAGCAGGGATTCAGACAATGGAAGAGCTTATCTCCCCCGGTATCTACAACCTGATCATCTTCGTGCTGGCGATTTATGTCGGTTACCACGTGGTCTGGAACGTAACGCCTGCACTGCACACACCGTTGATGGCCGTGACCAACGCCATTTCGGCGATCGTGATCGTCGGCGCGATGCTCGCCGCCGCACTGACCGTGACACCGCTGGGCAAGACCATGGGCACCCTGGCTGTGGCCCTGGCCGCGGTCAACGTATTCGGCGGCTTCCTCGTGACGCGCCGCATGCTTGAGATGTTCAAGAAAAAAGCCCCGAAAGCAAAAGAAGAGGCGCCCAAGTAATGAGCATGAACCTGGTAACGACGCTATACCTGATCGCGTCGATCTGTTTCATCCAGGCCCTCAAGGGCCTGTCGCACCCGACCACATCCCGTCGCGGCAACCTGTTCGGCATGCTCGGCATGGCGCTGGCGATCGCCACGACCGTGGGCCTCATCTATAAGCTGGGGGCCGAGCTTGCAACCGCAGGTATCGGTTACGTCATCGTCGGCCTGCTGATCGGCGGCACCGCCGGTTCGATCATGGCCAAGCGCGTCGAGATGACCAAGATGCCGGAGCTGGTGGCGTTCATGCACAGCATGATCGGCCTGGCAGCCGTGTTCATCGCCATCGCCGCCGTCGTCGAGCCGCAATCCCTGGGCATCGTCAAGCAGTTGGGCGACTCGATTCCGGCCGGTAACCGCCTGGAGCTGTTCCTCGGCGCGGCGATTGGCGCAATCACCTTCTCAGGTTCGGTGATCGCCTTCGGCAAACTGTCCGGCAAGTACAAGTTCCGCCTGTTCCAAGGCGCGCCGGTGCAGTTCGGCGGCCAGCACAAGCTCAACCTGATCCTGGGCCTGGCCACGCTGGGACTGGGCGTGATGTTCATGGTCACGGGCAACCTCGGCGCGTTCGCCCTGATGCTGGCCCTGGCCTTCGTGCTGGGCGTGCTGATCATCATCCCCATCGGCGGTGCGGACATGCCGGTGGTGGTGTCGATGCTCAACAGCTATTCGGGCTGGGCAGCGGCCGGTATCGGTTTCTCGCTGAACAACTCGATGCTGATCATCGCCGGCTCCCTGGTGGGCTCCAGCGGTGCGATCCTCTCGTACATCATGTGCAAGGCCATGAACCGTTCGTTCTTCAACGTGCTGCTGGGCGGCTTCGGCAACAGCGCCGATGCAGCAGGCCCGGCCGGCTCGAAAGAAGCGCGTCCGGTGAAATCGGGCTCGGCGGATGACGCCACGTTCCTGCTGACCAACGCCGACACCGTGATCATCGTGCCGGGCTATGGCCTGGCGGTGGCGCGGGCGCAGCATGCCTTGAAAGAGCTGACCGAGAAGCTGACCCACCATGGCGTGACCGTGAAGTACGCGATCCACCCGGTGGCCGGTCGCATGCCCGGGCACATGAACGTGTTGCTGGCCGAGGCCGAAGTGCCCTACGACCAGGTGTTCGAGATGGAGGACATCAACTCCGAGTTCGGCCAGGCTGACGTGGTGCTGGTGCTGGGCGCCAACGACGTGGTCAACCCGGCGGCGAAGAACGATCCGAAATCGCCGATTGCCGGCATGCCGATCCTCGAGGCCTTCAAGGCCAAGACCATCATCGTCAACAAGCGCTCCATGGCCAGCGGCTATGCCGGCCTGGACAACGAGCTGTTCTATCTGGACAAGACCATGATGGTGTTCGGTGACGCCAAGAAAGTCATCGAAGACATGGTCAAAGCCGTGGAATAACGCCCTCTGCTTCACTAAAACGCCCCGACTTGTCGGGGCGTTTTGATTTGTATCAAGGCCTGATGTTACCGATCCGGTAATGATGTTTTGCCTGAAACCCCCGTAATAGACGCCTCAAATGCGACTTTTGTCGCGGGTCGGGCACGGCGCGAATTCACTAGACTGCGCATCCTTGCTCCCAGCCCGAGAACACACTCCATGTACCGTGACCGCATCCGCCTGCCTTCGCTATTGAATAAAGTGATGAGCGCTGCCGACGCAGCCTTGTTGATCGAGAACGGCATGACCGTCGGCATGAGCGGCTTCACCCGCGCCGGTGAAGCGAAAGCAGTCCCCCACGCCCTGGCCGAGCGCGCCAAGGTGAGCCCGCTGAAAATCAGCCTGATGACCGGCGCAAGCCTGGGTAATGATCTCGACAAAGAGCTCACTCAGGCCGGCGTGCTGGCGCGGCGCATGCCGTTCCAGGTCGACAGCACGCTGCGCAAGGCAATCAACGCAGGCGAGGTGATGTTCATCGACCAGCATCTTTCGGAAACCGTCGAGCAGTTGCGCAACGCCCAGCTCAAGCTACCGGATATTGCCGTGATCGAAGCCGTCGCCATCACTGAGCAAGGCCACATCGTCCCCACCACATCCGTGGGTAACTCCGCCAGTTTTGCCATCTTCGCCCGACAAGTGATCGTTGAAATCAACCTGGCTCACAACCCGGACCTGGAAGGGTTGCACGACATCTATATCCCAACCTATCGCCCAACTCGCACACCGATTCCCTTGATGAAGGTCGACGACCGTATCGGCAGTACCGCCATCCCGATCCCACCGGAGAAAATCGCCGCCATTGTCATCACCAACCAGGGCGACTCGCCCTCGACCGTCACACCACCGGACAGCGACACCCAGGCCATTGCCGATCACCTGATCGATTTCTTCAAGCGCGAAGTCGCGGCCGGGCGCATGACCAACAAGCTTGGCCCGCTGCAGGCAGGAATCGGCAACATCGCCAACGCCGTGATGTGCGGGTTGATCGACTCACCCTTCGAAGAACTGACCATGTACTCCGAGGTACTGCAGGACTCCACGTTCGACCTGATCGACGCCGGCAAGCTGAGCTTCGCTTCAGGCAGCTCCATTACGCTGTCGAGCCGGCGCAATGCCGATGTGTTCGCCAACCTGGAGAAATACAAGGACAAACTGGTCCTGCGGCCCCAGGAGATATCCAACCACCCTGAAATCGTCCGCCGCCTGGGCATCATCGGCATCAATACCGCCCTGGAGTTCGACCTGTATGGCAACGTCAACTCCACCCATGTCTGCGGCACACGGATGATGAACGGCATCGGCGGTTCGGGCGACTTCGCTCGCAATGCGCATCTGGCGATTTTCGTGACCAAGTCGATTGCTAAAGGAGGCGCTGTCTCCAGCGTCGTGCCCATGGTCAGCCATGTGGACCATACCGAGCATGATGTCGACATCCTGGTCACCGAGATCGGTCTGGCCGACCTGCGAGGCCTGGCACCCCGGGAACGGGCACGGGTGATCATCGACAACTGTGTACATCCGATCTATCGCCAGGCCTTGAACGAATATTTTGAAACGGCATGTGCCTTGGGTGGGCATACACCCCACATCCTGCGCGATGCACTGAGCTGGCACCTGAACCTGGAAGAAACCGGGCGCATGTTGGCTGTTTGATACAGCTGGATCGGCGCTACAGCACACACAGTTTTCGTCGGTCATAGACTCAGCGCGCTTACCGACAAAAACTGTACTGCTGTACCGGTGTTTTCGTAGCGAATTTTGCCGCTTAACACCTCAAGCCATCACAAAACGCACCATAATTGTGCAGATAGGTACAGTTGTCTCAATATTGACCAGTACACCACCCTTTAACAGTTAACTGGTCGCGCACAATACTAGAGAACTGTATCTACAGAGTCTGGCCAAACGAGAGGATCATGGGCACCAGTTAAAGTTAAACCACTACCTAATCCCGCCATAAGCGGAAGGATGTCAACCATGGAACGTACACTCAGTTCCGAGCTGTTTTTCGAAGACCACGCTGAAAAAAACCAGGCTTCCCTGCCTCTTCGCGTTCTTGCCAACCTGATGTTGTGGCAGCGCCGTATCGCCAGCCGCCATCAACTGGCTCGTCTGGATGCTCGCCTGCTGGCAGACGCCGGTATCAGCGAAGCACAACGCTACGAAGAGCTGAGCAAGCCGTTCTGGCGCTAACTCAGCGTCGCTGGCCCTGACCCACCGGGTCCACCGCCAGCACCGAATTGAACAAGACAAGACCCGTCGCGGGAAATCGCGACGGGTCTTGTCGTTTCGGCCCCCTGAAATTCAACGCCCAACCATGGACAAGTACAGTTTTTACATGACCATACTTGAACGGGTACAGTTTTGATTTGCAGCACTTCGAGACTGAGGCTCCATATCAGGGCTGTCCTACGCCGCGATCTGACTTACTATCCAGGCGAACGTGGCGAAGCGAGTCGAACAGGCGTCTCCTCTTCCCGCTACCAGAATCATCACTCAAGGAGTCTCATCATGATCCGTCTTCGTCTGCTCAGCGTTGCAGCCCTGCTGGCCGTAACCGCCCATGCCAATGCCAGCAGCTTCATCGTCACCACCGACTCCCTCGTCGGGGCGCTCAAGGCCACGTCCGATGCAACCTCCGATGCGACTTCGTCGCTGCGGGACAACAAAATCGTCCAGGCGGCCCGTGACGATGCCGCCAGCTTCGTGGCCAGCGAAGGCGCCATCCGTGGCGTGAAGCTGGAAAGTGCCCTGGACTTCATCCGCCAGCAGGCACCGCAATTGAACGCCACCGATGCCCAGCTGGCCCAGGCGATCCTGGTGATCTGATCCAACATGAAACATCGGGCGACCGTAGGTATCCCGATGTTTCAGCGCTGGCTCTGGCCCGACGGTTTGCGTTAGCCTTCAGGTTCGCCATCAACTGTCGAGTGCCATGCGTTTTACCTCAGATCTGCCTATCGCTTTGTTCCTGGTCGCTGCCTGCTGGTCCGTTTCGGCGCATGCCTTCGATGTATCCACCCAACAGGTGGTAGTCAGCGGCTATGCCACCAGCATGGTGACCTCCGCGCCCTTCGACCATAAACTGATCATCGCCGCTCGCGATGACGCCGCGGCATTCGTTGCCAGTGACGGACAGTTGCGAGGCGCACGGCTGGAGTCGGCCCTGGCTTATCTACACCAGACCCAGCCAAAACTTCATGTCAGCGACCTTGAACTGGCACAGGCAATTCTCGTCCAATAGTTATCCCTACTTTCCGGAGTCGTTCCATGCGTAGCCCGCTGATTGCTGCCGCCCTAGGCCTGCTGGTTTTGGCCGATGTGGTCCAGGCCCATACCCTGGTAGCCACCAGTAACATCATCGTTCGCGCCTCGCAGCGCACGATCGATTTCACCTCCGATACCACCACGTCCATCCGCGACTCGAAGATCGTCCGCGAAGCCCACGACGATGCAGCCAGCTTCGTCGCCAGCAACGGTGAAATCCGTGGTGCTCACCTCGAGGCCGCCTTCGATACCTTGCGTACCCGCGTGCCGGAAGCCCGCGATGCCAGTGACCAGGTCCTCGCCGAAGCCATCCTCGCGCTGTGAGGCGGCTCGCCGCCTGGCTGGCGGCCGGGATTCTGCTGCTCATGGGTGACACGGCCCAGGCCGGCCTGCGACTGCACCTCAACGGCGAAGGCCTGAGCCCCGCACAACAGCAGGCCAGCCAGGCGCTGCTCGATGAAGCCATGGCGGCCTTGCCGCCACGCTTCATCGAGCAACTGGACCGTCGTATCGATGTCGGCTGGACCGACCAGATGCCAGCCAACGCGTATGGCCAGGCCTCACTGGTGTCGCAGCTCGACCTCAACAGCAATCTGCTCGACAGCCTCACGGACGGCAGCGCCGCTACACAAAAGACTCACCGCCCCCATGGCACCGTGCGGCGAGAATTGCTTGCCACCGTCCTGCATGAACTGACCCACATCTATGACCGTGCGCGTTTATGGCCGGATGCCGAGCGTGCGTTGATCCAGCGCTGCACGCGACGCAACAACAGCGCCGGGCTGATCGGCCTTCCGGATGAGTGCCGGGGCCAGAACGATCGCCGCTTCACCCTCAGTGATGATCCCCGCCTGCTAGACCTTGCTGGCTGGCCACAGTACGTCGGCCGTCGCGGTGAACGAGAGCAGCACAACCGCCAGATCGCCCGCAGCCCGGACCTCTACGAGACCAGCAGCCCCAAGGAGTTCGTCGCGGTCAACATGGAGTACTTTCTCCTCGACCCGAGCTACGCCTGCCGACGGCCCGCGCTGTACCGCTATTATCAGGAGCACTTTGGCTGGGCCCCGCCCGCCAAGGACACCTGCGCCAAGTCGTTCGCCTTCCTCAATGCCGGCAACGACTTCGCCAGGACACCACTGGGCAAGGTCGACCCGGAACGGGTCTATGCCATCGATTATCTGCTGGCCGAAGCCAACCAGAACTGGGTCAGCCGCTGGGGCCACAGCATGCTTCGCTTGGTGATCTGTGCGCCCGGCCGCCCACGTGGGCCGGATTGCCGGCTGGATCTGGATCAACACCTGGTGCTCTCGTACCGGGCCTTCGTGGGTGATGTGCAGCTGTCCAGTTGGGACGGCCTGGTGGGCAAGTACCCGTCACGCCTGTTCGTGTTGCCGCTGGCCCAGGTGATCGATGAATACACCAAGACTGAACTGCGCAGCCTGGCGTCCGTGCCACTGAACCTGTCACGGACCGAGATCGAGGAGACGGTCGAACACGCCGCCGAAATGCACTGGAGCTATGACGGCAGCTATTACTTCCTGTCCAATAACTGCGCGGTAGAGAGCCTGAAGCTGCTGCGCAGCGGCAGCAATAACGAACAACTCAAGGGTCTGGACAGCATCATGCCCAACGGGTTGCTGGAAGTCCTCAAGGGGCGGGGGCTGGCGGATACCAGTGTGCTCGACGACCCCAAGGAAGCCCTGCGCCTGGGCTACCGCTTCGATTCATTTCGCGATCGGTATCAGGCGATGTTCAATGTGTTGAAGAAGTACCTGCCGATCAAACAGCAATCGGTAGAGGACTGGCTGGCCCTGGACGCCGCCGAGCGCCGTGTCTGGTTCGAACAGGCTGACCTGCGCACCAGCGCGGCGTTGCTACTGTTGGAACAAGCCAGTTATCGCAGGCAATTACTGCTGGCCCAGGATGAAGTCAAACAACGCTACCTCGGTGCCCGTGAACTGCAGAACGGCGGCATGGAACGGGCCAACGCGACACTGCAGCAGATCCTTGCCAACAGTGGCTTCCTGAGTCGCCCCGCCGAGTTGCTGGGCAGCAGCGGCTACGGGCTGCCCCAGCCCAGCGAGTGGCAGCGACTGGAATCGGAAAGCAGCCTGCGCCAGAAACAGCTGCAAACACTGACGGGCGACCTGGACAAGGAAGTCCGCGCCTTGCTCGAGCCAAGCCGCGCCGCCGAAATCGCCGCGAGCGAAGCCAACGTCAAGGAGCTTGGTGAACATCTGCGCAAGTTGCACAAGGCGAGCGGTGGCTTGGAGTTGCCCTAGCCCCTGCGCCCTGTACGAGAGGGACTCATTGGGTCGCAAAGCGATCCCACCCGGCTTATCAGTTCGCAGCTTTTTGGGACTGCGTCGCAGTCCAGCGGGGATAAATTCCCTCGCCACAATCCCCACAGGCCATACCCAGCGGCATAAAAAAAGGGTTCAGAACCCGGTTCTGAACCCTTTTTTGTTGCAGCAATAAATCAGCTCACGCGCGCATTACGCACACCGTCGGCCAGAGCGGCGCACAAGCTCAGCACGCCGTCGACAGCTTGCTCCGATGTCTCGGCGCTGGCGATATGGTCGATCAACGCCGAGCCAACCACCACGCCATCGGCCAACCGTGCAATGGCCGCGGCCTGCTCCGGCGTGCGGATGCCGAAACCGATGCTGATCGGCAAATCGGTATGACGACGCAGACGCGCCACGGCTTCTTCCACATGCTCCAGCGTCGCGGCACCGGCGCCGGTCACGCCCGCCACCGACACGTAGTACACAAAGCCCGAACTGCCATTGAGCACGGTCGGCAACCGCACATCATCGGTGGTCGGTGTGGTCAGGCGAATGAAATCCAGGCCCGCGGCCTGGGCCGGATCGCACAGTTCGCCGTTGTGCTCGGGTGGCATGTCCACCACGATCAGGCCATCAACGCCGGAATCCAGCGCCTCGCCGATGAAACGCTGCACACCGTAACGATGGATCGGGTTGAAGTAGCCCATCAGCACCAGGGGTGTTTCGCTGTTGTCCTTACGGAACTCGCGAACCATCTGCAGGGTTTTCGCCAGGTTCTGTTGGGCCCCCAGCGCGCGGATATTCGCCAACTGGATCGCTGGACCGTCGGCCATCGGATCGGTGAACGGCATGCCCAGCTCGATCACATCGGCACCGGCCGCCGGCAGACCCTTGAGGATTGCCAGCGAGGTGTCGTAGTTCGGGTCGCCGGCGGTCACGAAGGTCACCAGGGCGGCGCGGTTCTGTTGCTTGAGTTCGGCAAAACGGGTTTGCAGGCGGCTCATCAGTGTTTCTCCTGCTGGGACTGTTCCATGTGGTGCATCACGGTTTGCATGTCTTTGTCGCCACGGCCGGAGAGGTTGACCACCATCAGGTGATCCTTGGGCAGGTTCGGCGCGCGCTTGAACACTTCAGCCAGGGCATGGGAGCTTTCCAGCGCGGGAATGATGCCTTCCAGGCGGCAGCATTTGTGGAAGGCGTCCAGGGCCTCCGCATCGGTGATCGAGGTGTACTGAACGCGACCGATGTCGTGCAACCAGGCGTGTTCCGGACCGATACCCGGATAGTCGAGGCCGGCGGAAATCGAATGAGCGTCGATGATCTGGCCGTCGTCGTCTTGCAACAGGAAGGTGCGGTTGCCGTGCAGTACACCGGGCACGCCACCGTTCAGGCTCGCCGCGTGCTTGCCGGTTTCGATGCCGTAGCCAGCCGCTTCAACGCCGATGATGTCGACGCTCTTGTCATCCAGGAACGGGTGGAACAGGCCCATCGCATTGGAACCGCCGCCGATGCACGCCACCAGGCTGTCCGGCAAACGGCCTTCCTGGGCTTGCAGTTGATCGCGGGTTTCCTTGCCAATCACCGCCTGGAAGTCACGAACCATAGCCGGATACGGATGCGGGCCTGCCACAGTGCCGATCAGGTAGAAGGTGCTGTCGACGTTGGTGACCCAGTCACGCAAGGCTTCGTTCATGGCATCTTTAAGAGTGCCGGTACCGGCGACCACCGGAATCACTTCGGCGCCGAGCAATTTCATGCGGAACACGTTGGCCTGTTGGCGCTCGATGTCGGTGGTGCCCATGTAGATCACACAGTCCAGGCCGAAACGTGCAGCCACCGTGGCAGTCGCCACGCCGTGCATGCCGGCACCCGTCTCGGCGATGATGCGTTTCTTGCCCATGCGCCGCGCCAGCAGGATCTGGCCGATGCAGTTGTTGATCTTGTGCGCGCCGGTGTGGTTCAGCTCTTCGCGCTTGAGATAGATCTTCGCGCCGCCACAGTATTCGGTCAGGCGCTCGGCGAAGTAGAGCGGGCTTGGACGACCGACGTAGTCCCGCTGGAAGTAGGCCAATTCCTCAATGAACGCAGGATCTTCCTTCGCCACTTCGTATTCGCGGGCCAGATCGAGGATCAATGGCATAAGGGTTTCGGCCACATAGCGGCCGCCGAACGTACCGAACAGGCCGTTGGCATCGGGACCGCTGCGCAGGTTGAAAGGGGTCGTAGGCTGGGTCATGGGAACGCTCCAGGCAAATGCGTGAGAAGACAATGAGGCTCACTCTACCCCTGACATCTCGCCCTGAAAACCGATAAGATCGCCACAACCTGTCAGGAAAACTCACAGATACCATGCGCCACGATCTGCCTCCGCTCAATGCCTTGCGTGCCTTCGAGGCCACTGCTCGCCTGAACAGCGTAAGCCAGGCCGCCGAACAGCTTCACGTCACTCACGGCGCCGTCAGCCGACAGCTGAGGGTGCTGGAGGAACATCTGGGCGTCAGCCTGTTCATCAAGGACGGACGCGGCCTGAAACTCACAGATGCGGGCCTGCGTCTGCGTGATGCCAGCGCCGAAGCTTTCGAGCGGTTGCGTAGCGTCTGTGCCGAACTCACTCAAAGCACGGCGGATGCGCCGTTTGTGCTGGGCTGTTCAGGCAGCCTGTTGGCACGCTGGTTCATTCCTCGCCTGGGCCGGCTCAATGCCGATCTGCCGGACTTGCGTCTGCATCTGTCTGCTGGCGAAGGTGATCTGGACCCCAGACGCCCAGGGCTGGACGCTCTACTGGTCTTCGCCGAGCCGCCCTGGCCAGCGGACATGCAGGTATACGAGTTGGTCAGTGAGCGGATCGGCCCCGTCATGAGCCCGCGTTATACCGGCTTCGTCGGCCTGAAATCCGCCCCGGCCAGTGCGCTGCTGGGTGAGCCGTTGCTGCATACCACGTCCCGACCACAGGCCTGGCCGACCTGGGCACGGCAGAACGACCTCGATCCCCAGGCGCTGAAGTTCGGCCAGGGTTTCGAGCATTTATATTATTTGCTGGAGGCCGCTGTGGCTGGGCTGGGCGTGGCCATCGCTCCCGAACCGTTGGTGGCCGAGGATGTGCGTGCCGGACGCCTCGTCGCGCCCTGGGGATTCAATGAAACCCCGGCGCGACTGGCGTTGTGGCTACCCAAACGCGCCGCGGACGGCCGCGCTCGGCAGTTGGCCCAGTGGCTCAGGCATGAGCTGAGCCAACCGACTTAGTCGCCGCGCTTGCTTAGTCGCCGCGCTTGCACAGCAGATAAGCGGCCAGCAGACCAAGGGCCCCGACCGCGACACCGGCGGTCGTCCATGGGTGCTCTTGAGCGTAATCGCGTGTGGCGAGCCCGGTCTCGCGGGTTTTCACCTTGACCTCTTCATACGCATCGCTGAGCAGATGACGCGAATGCTTCAACGCATTTTCGGCGTTTGCCTTGAGCGATTTGAGGGTCTTACGCGACTCGTCCGATGCGTCGTCCTTCAGGCTTTCCAACGACTTGAGCAGATTCTCGATTTCCGCTTCCATGCTTTGCAACGAGGCTTTGCGTAATGAATTGCTGGCCATGGTGGCTCTCTCCTGCAGTGGTTGAGTGCGTGTGAAAGTTGGGACTCCCACCGTTTCTGAAAGTGCAGTAAATCTGAACTTCAGCGCGTGAACGGCACCACACGTAAGGCGAAAAATCGCTGCTAGGCTCTTGGTAGCCAAGCGGCTAGAGATAACCCAGGAGAAACGTCATGACTGATCATCACACGTACAAAAAGGTCGAGCTGGTCGGCTCATCCCCCACCAGCATCGAAGATGCCATCAACAACGCCCTGGCCGAAGCCAGCAAGAGCCTCAAGCACCTGGAATGGTTCGAAGTCACCGAAACCCGCGGGCATATCGAAAACGGCCGCGCCGCACACTTCCAAGTGACCCTCAAGGTCGGCTTCCGGATCGCAAATAGCTGAGGCGCTTGGAACTTGCACGCTGGCGGAGTGCCATAGGAATGGCGATGCGCTATCCGGTGAGCGCATCCCTCCTGTTTAATACCAGGCTACTGATCCGACCAAGGAGTGCGAGCGATGAAAAAGTTGATGGTTGCTGTGGGTTTGCTGAGCCTTGCGGGTTCGGTGTTTGCCGCCGCCAAGCCCTGCGAGGAGTTGAAAAGCGAAATCGCGGCGAAGCTCGATGCCAAGCAGGTGAAAGACTATTCGCTGGAAATCGTCGATAAAGGAACGGCGACTGACGGAAAAGTCGTCGGTACTTGTGAGGGTGGCGCGAAGGAAATTGTCTACAAAAAAAGCTGATGCTGCCCGAATGTCAAAGCCGACGCATGCGTCGGCTTTTTCATGGGCACGATTCAGCCCTTCATGACCTGTGCCAGCAATTCATATGAATGCAAACGGTCGGCATGCTCATACAGGTCGCTGGTGAATATCAGCTCATCGGCTTGGGTCTGCTCAATCAATACCTCGAGGCGCGCGCGGATCTTCTGCGGGCCACCGACCATCGCCAGGCCAAGGAAATCGCCCACCGCTTCTTTCTCATGGGGTAACCAGAGACCGTTCATGGTTTCGACGGGCGGACGCTGGACCAGGCTCTGGCCGCGCATCAGCGCGAGGATCCGCTGATACACCGAAGTCGCCAGATAATCAGCCTGCTCATCGGTATCCGCCGCGACCAAAGGCACGCCGAGCATCACGTAGGGTTTGTCGAGGACCGCCGACGGTTTGAAGTGGTTGCGGTAGATGCGAATGGCCTCGTGCATAAAGCGCGGTGCGAAATGGGAGGCGAAGGCGTAGGGCAAACCGCGTTCACCGGCCAGTTGCGCACTGAACAGACTGGAGCCCAGCAACCACACCGGCACATTGGTCCCGGTGCCGGGCATGGCGATGATGCGCTGATCGGGTGTGCGCGGGCCGAGATAACGCATCAGCTCGGCCACGTCGTCGGGGAAATCGTCCGCGCTACCGGAGCGCTCACGACGCAGGGCCCGGGCGGTCAGCTGATCGGAGCCGGGGGCACGCCCCAGCCCCAGGTCGATCCGACCCGGGAAGAGGCTTTCCAGGGTGCCGAACTGCTCGGCGATGATCAACGGTGCATGGTTGGGCAACATCACCCCGCCGGAGCCGACACGAATGGTCGAAGTACCACCGGCCAGATAACTCAGCAGCACCGCCGTCGCGGAGCTGGCGATGCCATCCATATTGTGATGTTCAGCCACCCAGAAACGGGTGTAGCCGAATTTTTCCACGTGCTGCGCCAGATCCAGCGAGTTTCGCAAGGACCGGGCGGCATTGCCATCCTCGCGGACAGGCACGAGATCGAGGGTTGAGAATTTCACTTCGGACAGCTGTTTCATGGGCCGGCGTCTCCAACGGGGCTTTTGCTACGGGCAAAAGCCTGCCGTTTTCTGTAGGTGTGTACCCTGCAATGTGGGCATATACCCGAGTTTCAATAGCTGCAACGAATTTTCCTACTAAATTAGTCGACTAATCGATGAAGTGAACTTTATCAGGCGGTCTATCCTCACAAGCCTGGCAGTCAAAAAACACCCGGCGCATACCCTCGCGCCGGATCTTGAGGAGGCAGACATGGCTATCATTAAGAAAGCATCGGCTCACTGGGAAGGTGACCTGAAAACCGGCATCGGCTCCATCTCCACGGAAACCGGCGTGCTGCGTGAAGCACCCTATGGTTTCAAGGCCCGTTTCGAAGGCGGCCGCGGCACCAACCCCGAAGAGCTGATCGGCGCGGCCCATGCCGGCTGTTTCTCCATGGCGTTTTCGATGATCCTGGGAGATGCCGGGTTCAAGGCCGACAGCATCGACACCAGTGCCGAAGTGACCCTCGACCAAGTCGACGGCGGCTTTGCCATCACTGCGGTGAAGCTGATTCTCAAGGCGAAGATTCCCGGCGCCAGCCAGCAGCAGTTTGAAGAGCTGAGCAACAAGGCCAAGGAAGGTTGCCCGGTTTCCAAGGTGTTGAACGCCAAGATCACCCTGGATGCCACGCTGGTGAACTGACGCCCCGCATCAGGATCGCAGCCGCCGAAGGCTGCGATCTTTCCCCTGTTACCCGATAAGCAATGTGTGGTCGAATGCAGTAGGCAGTTTCAACGTACAAGCGGTACGTGCTGCAGCGAGGAGTTCGAGCATGAAACGGTTTGCCCTGGTCATCATTGGTTGCGCATTGACCACGTCGGCTCTGGCGGCGCCAAAATCCTGTGAAGAACTGAAAGCGGAAATCGAGGCAAAGATCCAGGCGAACAAGGTGTCGTCCTACACCTTGGAAATCGTCACGAACGAAGAAGTCAGCGATCAGAACATGGTGGTCGGCACCTGCGAAGGCGGTACGAAGAAAATCATCTACCAGAAGAATGACAGCTAAGGAATGCAGTTGACCTGCCGTTCCTCGGCGACAATTTCTCGCTTGGCATTATAGAGCCGGGCGCTTGGGGTAAATGCCAGGTTGCGGGCTTCCAGACGATAACGCTGGCCGGCCTCGAAATGATCGTAACGCACGATCATGTAGCACAACCGTTCCTGCGGTTCGGCCTGCATGCCCAACCCACCACCCCCCATGACCTCGAAGTCGAAGCGCACTTTCAGCTCATGGCTGCCCGGCGAAACCTGGAAGAACCGCCCATCCTGCAAGCGTTGCCCATCCAGGCCCTCGGCCATGAGCATTTTGCCGCCCGGCATGGGGGTCGCAAAATCGACCCAGGCCATGTTCGGATCAACAGGGGGCGGCGGACTTGATGCACAACCGCTCAACGAGACAAAAGCCAGTAACAGGATATGAAAGCGCATGATGGATTTCCTGAAGTCGGGTATTGAGCATAGCGCCGATCAACTCTGCTGGCAGCCCGCTGGCGTACCTTGGCCCACTACTTTGCGCTGCTGGTCATAGAGCTTGGCCCACGGACGGAAACCGATGCTGCCGGCCTGCAACTGGTAACGCTGGCCTGCGTTGAAGCCCTTGAATTTCACATTCAACCGACAATCCCGCCACAGCGGCCCGGCATCCGGACCTATATTTCCGGGCTCGACGGCAAATTGATAACGCACGGTCAGCTCATGGGCGCCGGGCTGCACTTCGAAATAGCGTTTGTCCAGGGACGTCTTGTCATCGACTTCCAGCGCTTGCAGCGCCGTGTCCTGATGGTTGCCAAGATCTATCCACGCTTGCGAAGGATCAGGGTCGGGCAAGCTGGCACAACCGGTCAGCAGCAACAGGCCACTCGTCAGCATCAACATGCGCATAGCGAAGCTCCGGGCAGGCGGGATAGTCTTGTGGGCAGACTTTCCCAAGGTGATTCCAATTGATCAGGCCGCGTTCCAGCCATCGGTTACTCGACCGTGTTTTCAGGATTTTGTTTCCGAGTCTCCTGCTTTTGTTACTCAACGGTTGTTCCAACGTCGGTTACTACAGCCAGCTCGTCGGCGGACAGCTGCGGCTGTTGCAGGCCCGGGAGCCTGTCGACCAGGTGATTGCCGATTCCACCCGCGACGCCCGCTTGCGGCAGCACTTGGCCCAGGCTCGCGAGGCACGAACCTTCGCCAGCTCACATTTGCATCTGCCGGACAACAAAAGTTACCGCCTGTATGCGGACATTGGCCGACCATATGTAGTCTGGAATGTCTTTGCCACGCAGGAATTTTCCCTGGCCCCACAAAACCACTGTTTCCCCATCGCCGGTTGCGTGGCGTATCGCGGCTTCTACAGCCAGAGTGCCGCCCGTGGCGAAGCGGCCTTGCAACGTTTGCGTGGCATGGACGTATCAATTGGCGGAGTGGAGGCTTATTCAACACTGGGCTGGTTCGACGACCCGATCCTGAGCTCGATGATGCACTGGGGCGACGAACGCCTGGCCACGCTGATTTTTCATGAACTGGCACACCAACGCTTCTACGTACAGGACGACACCGAGTTCAACGAGTCCTTCGCCACCTTCGTCGAACAGGAAGGCACCCGGCAGTGGCGCGCCAGTCGCGGGCTCGCGCCGGACAATGGCCAGCAGGTACGTCAGCGCGACCAGTTCATCCAATTGATCCTCGACACCCGACAACGACTGGAAAAACTCTATGCCCAGCCCCTGCCAACCGAACAGATGCGCCAGCAAAAGGCGCAGGCGTTCGAACGGCTGCGCGCCGAATATGCGCAGATGCGTGACAGCCAGTGGGCCGGCGACAAACGTTACGACGCCTGGGTCTATGCGCCGCTGAACAACGCACGGTTGCTACCGTTCGGGCTCTACGACCAGTGGGTGCCGGCGTTTGCAACATTGTTCCGGCAGACTTCGGGCGATTGGGTGGCGTTTTATGCTGCTGTGGAAAAGCTGGGCAAGCTGCCTATGGATGAGCGTAAGGCGGCGTTGAGGGCATTGGCAGGATCATAGATATCCAGTGATTGACCCGGCCTCATCGCGGGCAAGCCTTGCTCCCACAAGGGAGTCCTTCATGCCGATGAGTTCTGTGGGAGCAAGGCTTGCCCGCGATGAGGCCCCTCCAGACACATCCTGCTCCAACTTTTCAGATCAGATCCGCTTCTGCTGTCTAGCCTTAGGACAAAGACAGATCAAGGAGGATCCCCATTGAAAACCCAGCCACATTCCAATCGATTGCGTTTCGGGCGTTATTCGCAATCCGGACAAATTTATCTATTGACGGTAGTAGCGCTCCGCCGCGATCCGGTTTTCAATCGCTTCGAGACAGGACGTTTGGTAGTGGACGCCTTTCGAAAAGCTCAGCAAGAACAATTCGCCCGCTCTCTGGCCTGGGTTGTCATGCCGGACCATTTCCATTGGCTGATTGAATTGCAAGATATAAGGCTTTCGAAATTGATTGCGCGCACAAAGTCCCGGACCACCGTGGCCCTCAATCGACAGACGCAACGTCAAGGACCACTTTGGCAAGAAGGTTTCCACGACCGGGCCATTCGCAAGGATGAAGATTTGCAAGCCGTCGCGCGTTATATCGTGGCAAACCCTTTGCGAGCGGGATTGGTTAAGCGGATAGGGGATTATCCGTTGTGGGACGCAGCATGGATCTGAGTCGGCTTACGCGGTGCTCATGACGGCCTCATCGCGGGCAAGCCTTGCTCCCACAGAATCCATCCGGCATGAGGGAACTGTAGGTTCTGTGGGAGCAAGGCTTGCCCGCGACAACTATCGAACTACCCCCGCAAAAACGCTTGATGCAGTTCATCCACCGTCTGAAAGTGATACGCCGGACTCTCGGCCATGAGTTCCTCGCGACTGCCAAACCCATACCCTACCGCCGCCGCATCCAGACCATTGCGGCGAGCGCCGATCAGGTCATGTTTACGATCGCCGATCATCAGGGTATTGGCCGGGTCGAGGCCTTCCTCAGCGAGCAGGTGGGCGATCAACTCGACTTTGTCGGTGCGCGTGCCGTCCAGCTCACTGCCGTAGATCACCTTGAAGTGCCGCGCAAAATTGAAGTGACGGGCAATTTCCCGGGCGAAGACCCAGGGCTTGGAGGTGGCGATGAATAACTGCCGGCCCTGGCCGTCCAGAGTTTCCAGCAGTGGCATCACTCCTTCGAAAACGCGGTTTTCGTACAGGCCGGTGACTTTGAAGCGCTCGCGGTAGAAATTCACCGCCTCCCAGGCCTTCGCTTCGTCGAAGCCATAGAACTGCATGAAGGCCTGTAGCAGCGGCGGGCCGATGAAATGTTCGAGGCGAGTGAGGTCGGGCTCGTCGATACCCAGTTGGCTCAAGGCGAACTGGATCGAACGGGTGATGCCTTCACGTGGGTCGGTGAGGGTGCCGTCGAGGTCGAACAGTACGGTCTGGTAGTGCATGGAGGCTCCCGGGGTGAATGAATCAGTAGCAAAGGGGGGGGCATCTGTGGCAAGGAGATTCAACAGATGTTTCAGGGCTGGTCGTAACCTTCGGCCAGATGCAGGTCCTTGAGCTTCACATAGTTCGCCGCGCTGTAGGTGAAGAAGGCGCGCTCCTTGTCGGTCAGCGGCCGGGCTTGTTTCACCGGGCTGCCCACGTACAGGAAGCCACTTTCGAGACGTTTGCCCGGCGGTACGAGGCTGCCGGCGCCGATGATCACCTCATCCTCGACCACCGCGCCGTCCATGACGATGCTGCCCATGCCGATCAGCACCCGGCTGCCCACGGCACAGCCATGGAGCATGACCTTGTGGGCGATGGTCACGTCGTCGCCGATCAGCAACGGGAAGCCATCGGGATTGAAAGGACCGGCGTGGGTGATGTGCAACACGCAGCCATCCTGGACGCTGGTACGGGCGCCGATGCGGATGCGGTGCATGTCGCCGCGAATGACCGTCAGTGGCCAGACGGAGCTGTCTTCGCCGATTTCAACGTCGCCGATCACCACCGCAGTGCTGTCGACGAAAGCGCCCCGGGCAAGCCGTGGGGTGTGATTCTGGTACGTGCGAAGGGTCACGATAGGCTCTCTCTTTTCTACTGATAGTCGCTGCTAGCTGCGGTGAAGGTCGATTGTAATTAAGATGGGCCGATGTTTCTTCCAGCCAAGGTGCCAACCGTGAGCGTGAACAACCCTCTTTTACAGCCCTATGACCTGCCGCCATTCTCGGCGATCCGTGCCGAGCACGTGCAACCGGCCATCGAGCAGATCCTGGCTGACAACCGTGCCGCCATCGCGCAGATCCTCAAGACCCAAGGCCAACAGCCGAGCTGGGCCGGCCTGGTGCTGGCGATGGATGAGCTCAACGATCGCCTGGGCGCTGCCTGGAGCCCGGTGAGCCACTTGAATGCGGTGCGCAACAGCCCTGAATTGCGTGAAGCCTATGAAGCCTGCCTGCCAGCCCTGAGCGCCTACTCCACCGAGCTGGGCCAGAACCGTGAATTGTTCCAGGCCTTCGAAGCCTTGGCGAGCAGCCCTGAAGCCGCCGGCTTTGACGTGGCGCAGAAAACCATCCTGGAACATTCCCTGCGGGACTTCCGCCTGTCGGGTATCGACCTGCCGCCAGAGCAGCAGAAACGCTACGCCGAGGTGCAAAGCAAGTTGTCCGAGCTGGGCAGCCGGTTCTCCAATCAATTGCTGGATGCCACCCAGGCCTGGACCAAGCACGTCACGGATGAAGCCGCCCTCGCCGGCCTGACCGATTCGGCCAAGGCGCAAATGGCCGCGGCTGCCCAGGCCAAAGAGCTGGACGGCTGGCTGATCAACCTGGAATTCCCCAGCTACTACGCGGTGATGACCTACGCCGAAGACCGCGCCCTGCGTGAAGAAGTCTACGCGGCCTACTGCACCCGTGCGTCGGACCAAGGCCCGAATGCCGGCCAGAACGATAACGGCCCGGTGATGGAGCAGATCCTCGACCTGCGCCAGGAACTGGCCCAACTGCTGGGTTTCGCCAATTTCGCCGAGTTGAGCCTGGCGACCAAAATGGCCGAATCGAGCGATCAGGTTCTCAGCTTCCTCCGTGACCTGGCCAAGCGCAGCAAACCGTTCGCGGCCCAGGACCTGGAACAACTGAAAACCTTCGCCGCCGAGCAAGGCTGCCCCGACCTGCAAAGCTGGGACAGCGGTTTCTACGGTGAAAAACTGCGCCAGCAGCGCTACAGCGTCGCCCAGGAAGCCCTGCGCGCTTACTTCCCGATCGACAAGGTACTGAGCGGTCTGTTCGCCATCGTGCAACGCCTCTACGGCATCGAGATCACCGAGCTGAAAGGTTTCGACGCCTGGCACCCGGACGTGCGCCTGTTCGAAATCAAGGAGAACGGCCAGCACGTCGGACGCTTCTTCTTCGATCTCTATGCCCGCGCCAACAAGCGTGGTGGTGCCTGGATGGATGGCGCCCGGGACCGTCGTCGCACCATCGATGGCGTGCTGCAAAGCCCGGTCGCCAACCTGGTGTGCAACTTCACCCCGGCCGACAGTGGCAAACCGGCACTGCTGACCCACGACGAAGTCACCACGCTGTTCCACGAGTTCGGCCATGGCCTGCACCATTTGCTGACCCGCGTCGAGCACGCCGGTGTATCCGGCATCAACGGCGTGGCCTGGGACGCCGTGGAACTGCCGAGCCAGTTCATGGAGAACTGGTGCTGGGAGCCTGAAGGCCTGGCGCTGATTTCCGGCCACTACGAGACCGGCGAACCGCTGCCTCAGGACTTGCTGGAGAAGATGCTCGCGGCGAAAAACTTCCAGTCCGGCCTGATGATGGTCCGCCAGCTGGAGTTCTCGCTGTTCGACTTCGAGCTGCACGCCACCCATGGCGACGGTCGCAGCGTGCTGCAAGTGCTCGAAGGCGTGCGCGACGAGGTGTCGGTCATGCGTCCTCCGGCCTACAACCGCTTTCCAAACAGCTTTGCCCACATCTTCGCCGGCGGCTACGCGGCGGGCTACTACAGCTATAAGTGGGCGGAAGTGCTGTCGGCCGATGCGTTCTCGAAGTTCGAGGAAGACGGCGTGCTCAATGCCGACACCGGTCGCGCTTTCCGCGAAGCAATCCTGGCCCGTGGCGGTTCCCAGGAACCGATGGTGCTGTTCGTCGACTTCCGTGGCCGTGAGCCGTCGATTGACGCACTCTTGCGCCATAGCGGCCTGAGCGAGGACGCGGCAGCATGAGCGAGGGGCCTGTGATCACGAAAAAACGTTTTATCGCCGGGGCGGTCTGCCCGGCGTGCAGCGAGCCGGACAAGTTGATGATGTGGAACGAAGACGGCGTGCCCCATCGCGAGTGCGTCGCCTGCGGTTATTCCGACACGCTCAATGAACAAGGCCTGTCGGTGCCCAAGGAACTGGGCACCCGGGTCAACACGTCGGCGCTGAAAGTGCCGGACGCCAAGGTCCAGGCGGTGCAGTTCTTTCCCAACCCCAAGTTGAAGAAAAAAACCGACTGACATCTCCGGCATCACCTTCCGGGCCGTCCGGCCCGGGAGCGATACATATATACCGCCAGGCTTCACGCCTTCCTGCCCAGACTGGCCGCCCAGACAGACAGGAAGGCACTCCATGCCCCACGACGATAATCCACTGCTGCAGGTGTATGACCTGCCGCCTTTTTCGCAGATCCAAGCCGAACATTTCTTACCCGCCCTCGACCGGTTGCTTGCCGAAAGCCGCGATCAGGTGGCCCACATCATCCAGACCCAGACGCCTTTTCCCACCTGGGACGATCTCGTGTTGGCCATGGATGAAATCCACACACGACTGGAAGGCTTCGGTTACCTGCTGCACCTTCTGACCACGACCAGGACAGGGGATGCCTGGGCGCGGGCGTCCCTGGATTGCAGTGAGCGGCTGCATGATTTCCAGGCCTCACTGAAACAACACCCCACGCTGTTCGAGCTCTATCAGCGCTTGGCGAACAGTCAGATCGCCAGGCATTTCGTACCGACCCGCACACGGGTCCTGAAGAAGATCCTGCGCCAGTTTCACCAGAACATGCCGACGGGCCTGGGCCTGTTGAAGCTGCGCATCAAGGAGCTCCAGGGGTTATTCCTGGAAAACCTGCACATGGCCAATCTGGCCTGGCGCAAAACGTTTGACGATGACGCCCGGCTGAGTGGCTTGCCGTCGCGGTTCAAGCAACAGATGGCCCGCCAGGCCCGGGAAGCCGGTCGCAAGGGATGGTTGCTGACGCTCAGTGACGAATCCTTTGGCATCGTCACGCAGCACGCCGACGACCGCCTCCTGCGCCAGCAGGTGTACGAGGCCTACAGCACCCGCGCATCGGATCAGGGCCCGCAAGCAGGCCAGTTCGACAACACCGACATACTCAGGCAATTACTCGATGACCGTCATCAGTACGCCACCTCCCTGGGCTATTCGGACTTTGCCCAACTGGCGATCGAGCCAGAGCAAGCTGCCTCCACCGAAGAAGTCATAACGTTCCTGCGGGCACAGCTCGAACGACAGCAACACCATTTCAAGCGGGACGCCGAGCAGCTCAAGGCCTTTGCCGCGCAACAAGGTCTCAGCGACCTCCAGCCCTGGGACTACCCCTACCTGGTGAATCAACTGCGCCAACAAGCGGCGGGCGTTTCCAAGGAAGCGCTGAGTGTCTGGTTTGCATTGGAACCGACGTTCGCCCAGCTGTTGCGGATGGCGACGGAGTTGTTCGGCGTCGACTTCGTCGAGCGTCAGGATGTGCCAACCTGGCACCCGGACGTGCGGCTGTTCGAAGTCAGCGAGCGGGGCGCGGTCATTGGCTACATTTATTTCGATCCGTTTTCGGATGAAAACCGAGACGGCTTTCCCAATACCACCACCCTGCGAAACCGCCATACCACCGCCGAGGGACGCCCTCGGCATCCCATCGCAACGCTGCATGCCTGGCTGCCACGCAGCGAGGGTCCAGACCCGGTCCTGCTCGATCACCTGCAACTGCGAATCCTTTTCCATGAATTCGGCCATTGCCTGCAGCATGTCCTGACCCGCGCCGACTATCGCGACCTGTCGGGCATCAATAGCCTGTCTCGCGATGCCGCCGAGTTTGCCGGGATACTGCTCGAGCAATGGTGCTTCTCCAGGGAATGCCTGGTGCGGATCTCGAAGCACTACCAGACCGGAGAAAAGATGCCTGACGAGGTCGTCGCTCAACTGTTGGCCTTTGCCCGTACCCAGACCAGTTGGGAAACCGCGACGCTGTTGCGCAGCGCGATATTCGACATGGAGTTACACCGCACCCACGGCGACGGGCGGACCGTCCAGCAGGTATTCGACCAGGCCAGCACACAGGTGGGGCACCTGCCAGTGTCGACGAACGCGCGCTGGCCCAATGGCCTGGACTACCTGGTGACCGGCTATGGGGCGACGCTCTACGCCTACGTCTGGTCGAAGGAGTTGGCCGTGACGGTGTTCCAGCGATTCAAACGCGATGGGGTGTTCAACCCGGCAACCGGTCGTGCGTTGCGTGAAACCGTTTTTGCGCCGGGGGATTCACGACCGTTGTCCGTCTCCATCGCCACCTTCTCAGGCACGCCACCGATCAGCGCTCGGGCGGGGTGAGCTGCGGCTCAAGGTGATGGGCTGTCGTGGTCGAATTGACCCAGCTCTTCAAGGAGCAAAGGGCGAACACGCTGGTGCTGCATTCGCCGTTCGCCAGTGCAAGACGGAGTTTTTCCACATCGGTCTGCATCATGTAACGAATCCCATCCTTGAAGTGATGGCTGTCACCGAAGCCGCCTTCGGTCATTTCGTTCAGCGCGTCCTCTTTGCTCCAGCCCTGCACCACCACCCTGTACATCGCCGCCACCAGCCCGGTGCGATCCGAACCGTGCTTACAGTGCATGAGCACGGGGCCCTTGGCTTCGGCGGCCTGGACGGCACGCAAGGCCCGAAGGATGTCGCTGTCGTCGACATGATTGGTGCGATAGGGCAACCGTACCTGCTCGATGCCGGGGGTGGAGAGCCAGCGCGCATCCGATTCCGGCAGGAAGGTGATGACCGTGCCGATCCTGAGCTTCGTCAGCAGGGGCAAGGCTCCACCATCCGGCAGGGAGCTGCGGTAAAGAGTGGGTGACATCTGGTAGAGGTTGTAATCCTTTTCCACCGGCTGTGCCCACTCAGCGGGCCTCGTCTGTACGACATCAGCAGCCTGGGCGCAGGACCCGGCCAGCCCCATCAGCAAGGCCAGGCAACACAGTGAACGGGAGCGAAGCTTGAGCATGCACGGATGACCGGAAATAAGGGAATTCGAGGTGGAGCAGTCTCGGCCCGTCCCGGTAAAAAACCTGTAACAAGGACGTCAAAGTGTTGTGAATTGTGATCCGCAAATGGCCGCCTCCTGCTCAGGCGCTGAATGGCACTGGTCCAATCCAAAAGCAGGCGATACTGTATACACATACAGCCCCGGAGTATTCCCCATGTCAGTCCCCCTTCCGCCTCGCGGCCGTGGCACCGCTGCCAACCCGCACAACCGCTTCGCCCCAAGTCGTTCGGTGGTCGAAGATGACGGCTGGTACCAGGAAGTACCCCTGACCCAAGGCACCGAAGTGAGCTTCGAAACGGCGAAGACCATCATTACCCGCAACACCTCGCCGGATATTCCTTTCGATCGCTCGATCAATCCTTACCGGGGCTGTGAACACGGCTGTATCTACTGCTATGCAAGGCCCAGCCATGCGTATTGGGACATGTCGCCGGGGCTGGATTTCGAAACCAGGCTGATTGCCAAGAGCAACGCCGCCGACGTGCTGGAGGAGCAACTTTCCAAGCGCGGCTATCAATGCGCGCCGATCAACCTGGGCTCCAACACCGACCCTTACCAACCCATCGAACGCGAACAGCGCATCACCCGTCGGATCCTGGAGGTGCTGCTGCGCTATCGCCATCCGGTGACCATCGTGACCAAGGGCTCGCTGATCCTGCGGGACCTGGACTTGCTCACCGAACTGGCCCGGCAGCGACTGGTGGCGGTGATGATCAGCCTCACCACCCTGGACGATGAGCTCAAGCGTATTCTCGAACCCCGCGCGGCGGCGCCCAAGGCGCGGCTGCGAGCGATCAGGGTGATGCGCGAGGCAGGCATTCCCGTGGGGGTGTTGTGCGCGCCGATGATTCCGATGATCAACGACAGCGAAATCGAAAGCCTGCTGAACGAAGCCCACGCCGCCGGCGCCCAAAGTGCCTCCTACATCATGCTGCGCCTGCCGCTGGAAGTCGCGCCGCTGTTCGAGGAATGGTTGCAGGCCCACTACCCGCAGCGCGCCGCCCATGTGCTGAGTCTGGTCCGCCAGAGCCGTGGCGGCGAGCTGTACGACAGCCAGTTTGGCAAGCGCATGCGCGGCGAAGGCCCCTTTGCCGACCTGCTCGCCCAACGCTTCGCCAAGGCGATCAAGCGCTTGGGGCTCGACCGGCGCGAAGGCTACAATCTCGACTGCGAGGCCTTCTGTCCGCCAGGCCGACAGATGTCGTTGATTTGACTGAAGTTGACCCTGCAGCACAGGCCAGACAGGATCATACCTGCACTTTAGGTCATGCCTGTAATCGTTGTCCTAGAGCCTCCGATTCAGTTTGAGTTAAGTTTCGACCGATACCTTGTTCATCGAGTGACTGACAGGTCGAACCCTTCGATCTGGACGTTTTTTGACCAGCCACTGGCGTTATGAGGATGAATCATGAGTGACAAGGATAAACAGCCGTTGGCTGCGTCGGCTTCAGCCCAACCCGAGGCGGAAAGCGCCGATGCAGCGCTGCAGCATATTGTTGACGGTTTTCTGCATTTCCATCACGAAGTCTTCCCGCAGCAGGAAGAACTCTTCAAGAAACTCGCCACCGCCCAATCGCCCCGGGCGATGTTCATCACCTGCGCCGATTCGCGCATCGTGCCCGAGCTGATCACCCACAGCTCTCCAGGCGACCTGTTCGTGACCCGCAACGTCGGCAACGTCGTTCCGCCTTATGGACAAATGAACGGCGGCGTCTCCACCGCCATCGAATACGCCGTGCTGGCCCTTGGGGTGCAGCACATCATCGTGTGCGGCCATTCCGACTGCGGCGCCATGCGCGCGGTGCTCAATCCCGAGACCCTGGAAAGAATGCCCACGGTCAAAGCCTGGCTGCGCCACGCCGAAGTGGCCAAGACCATGGTCCACGACAACTGCCCGTGCGGCGACGAAAAACAGACCATGCCCATCCTCACCGAAGAAAACGTGATCGCGCAGTTGCAGCATCTGCAAACGCACCCTTCGGTGGCCTCGCGCATGGCCAGCGGCCAGTTGTTCATCCATGGCTGGGTGTACAACATCGAGACCAGCGAGATCAAAGCCTTCGATGCGGAACAGGGTCGTTTCCTGCCGCTCGATGGCAGCCACCCGATCCCGGTCGCGACGCCCAAAGCGCGCTTCTAATCGCTCCTCAATAAATTTTTGCGTGGTCAAGCCCCTGTCTGCTCTTCGAGCGGCCGGGCCTTGCCATGCCTGAAAAATCTTCGGGAGAGTCACCATGCGTGCTGCTCAATTGAAAGCTGTTCTGCCACGGGAGCTGCTGGCTTCGGTGGTTGTGTTTCTGGTGGCGCTGCCCTTGTGCATGGGCATTGCCATTGCGTCCGGCCTACCGCCCGCCAAGGGTCTGATCACCGGTATCGTCGGTGGCCTGATCGTGGGCTTTTTCGCCGGTTCGAAGTTGCAAGTCAGCGGGCCGGCCGCCGGGTTGGCGGTGCTGGTTTTCGAGCTGGTGCGCCAACATGGCGTGGGCATGCTCGGACCGATCCTGCTGCTGGCCGGGTTCCTGCAATTGTTGGCCGGGCGCTTTCGCCTGGGCTGCTGGTTCCGGGTAACCGCACCGGCCGTGGTTTACGGCATGCTGGCGGGTATCGGTGTGCTGATCGTGCTGTCCCAGGTCCACGTGATGCTCGACGCGGCGCCCAAGCCGTCAGGGCTGGATAACCTGACGGCGTTCCCCGGCGCAGTCGCCCAAGCGTTGCCGTCGTTCGGCTGGCAGGCCGGCCTGCTGGGTCTGTCGACGATTGCGGTGATGTGGCTGTGGGAAAAGTTTCGCCCGCATGGCCTGCGCTTCATACCCGGCGCCTTGCTCGGCGTGGGCTTGGCCACCGTTGCCAGCCTCGTGCTGGCTTTGCAGGTCAAGCGTGTCGAGGTGCCGGACAACCTCGCCGAAGCCATCGATTGGCTGCGCCCGGCGGACCTGTTGAACCTGGCCGACCCCACGCTGCTGATCGCGGCATTCGCGGTGGCCTTTATCGCCAGCGCTGAAACCCTGCTGTCAGCGGCCGCCGTGGATCGCATGCACAGCGGCGAACGTGCGGACTTCGACCGGGAACTGTCCGCCCAAGGTATTGGTAACATGCTCTGCGGCCTGCTCGGTGCCTTGCCGATGACCGGGGTGATCGTGCGCAGCTCGGCCAACGTCCAGGCCGGGGCCACCACGCGAATGTCGACGATTTTCCATGGCCTGTGGTTGCTACTCTTTGTCCTGCTGCTCTCCAGCGTGCTGCAAAGCATTCCGGTGGCGAGCCTGGCGGGGGTGCTGGTCTATACCGGTTTCAAACTGGTGGACCTCAAGGCGTTTCGTAGCCTGAGCCGCTATGGCCGGATGCCGATGTTCACCTATGCCGCGACGGCGCTGGCGATCATCTTCACCGACCTGCTGACCGGCGTGCTGATCGGCTTCGGCCTGACCCTGGCGAAACTGGCCTGGAAAGCCTCGCGACTGAAAATCAGCCTGGTCGATCTCCCTCAGGAAGGTGAGATGGAGCTGCGGCTGGTCGGTGCGGCCACCTTCCTCAAGGTACCGGCGCTGACCCAGGTGCTGGGAACCATCCCCCAGGGCGTGACGGTGCATGTACCGCTCAACAACCTGAGCTACATCGACCATTCGTGCCTGGAGTTGTTGGAAGAATGGGGACGGGCGAACGCCAGCAAGGGATCGAAGCTGCTGATCGAATCCCGCGGGCTCAAGCGCCGGTTGGAAGGACGGTTGCGGACAACGGCTGGGGTTGGCGCAGCCTCTGCCTGATATCCCCGATTGATGTGGGAGCGAGCCTGCTCGCGAAGGCGGTGTATCAGACAACATTTTTGTCAGCTGATAGGCCGCTATCGCGAGCAGGCTCGCTCCCACAGGTTTTGTGCTGGCATTTGAAGCGGGTGTACGCACGTACACCTGTCAGCTATGACAGTAGACGCATTCGTTGAGCGAGCTTTAGTTTGTAGAGGAAGTATCTTTCCTATCTCCCATGGAGCATTCCATGAACTATGCACTGGTATACGAGTTCAACGACTCTAATGAAGATGGCGTGTCCGAAGCCTTAATCTCTCGCTATAACAATGGCTACAGGCCTGGGCTCAAGCCCGATGTCGTCGTCACGGCCTATGCCGATTCCAATGGCAGATATGAAACCGCTGAAGGTGTGGATGATGTCGAGGGCGACGACGATATCGACGCCGATGACGCGTCCTACTACACCCTTGCCGCCGACCTGGCCAACGCCATGGTCACGTTGAGTCGCATGGACGAGAGGCGGCTGTACAAGTGCATCATGGTTTCGTTTGGCAGCAATAGCCAAAACGCTGCACTGCCTGACGTCGATATTGGCCTCTACAACAAAGATTCCGACATGACCGCCCCCGATTCAGTCGTGACGGTCACCGGCTACAACAAAGGACTTTACCGAGAGGTCATCAACGCCACCGACGCCGACAGCGATGGCGACACTGACCTGGACGATCACTTGATCTATCGAAAGATCGCGAATTCCTTTGCCTCGATGAGAGATTTCAAGGCTTGAAAGCGGAGGGGCATCCTGACGAACAAATGTGGGAGCGAGCCTGCTCGCGATGGCGGTGTATCAGACAACATTTTAGTCAGCTGATAGACCGCTATCGCGAGCAGGCTCGCTCCCACAGGAGTTTGGTGAGTTCAGCTCTGGATCAAGCCGCCGGCTGATCCAGCTCCAACCCCACGCCCAGGCGCCGCGACATGCACGGCCAGCGCTTCCAGGCCGCACCGGTGTGCGGGCTGCTGAGTTTCTCGCGGTAGGTTTCTACCGACTCCAGGGCAAACGTCTCGTCGTTGAGCATCTCGTCAAAGGCGTGATGCACCACTTCATCGAGCTGATTGGCAAAGGCTTCGCCGATCAACTGGTGGGCAATCAGATTGGCGACCGTCATGTCCAGGGGGATCAATGGCTGGCCGAAATGCTTGATGTACAGGTCGTTGACCTCTTCGACGAATCGATGCGCCAGGTAAGCCTCGTCCAGCAAGCTGTCGAGCCCGACATGACCGGCCATGATCGTCGGCGGCTGGAGGAAATACTGTTCGGCGATTTTCAGCACCGGTTTGATCTGCGGCTCGATGCCCGCCTCCTTGGCGACTTCGTTGGCTGCATCCAGCAGGTCGGGGACTTCATCGATGTAGGCGGCGACAAACCGCGCCAGGACGTCGTTGGCGTTCGTCTCTGGCAATTGGATAGCCCGGTGCAGGTGTGGTAACTGGCCTTCCAACTGACGGGCCAACTGACCAGTCTCGGCCTCGTGTTGTTGGGCTTTTTGGATCTGCTCGCGCAATGCGGCGGTGTTCATGACAACTCCAGGAAAACAAAGGCAATGAAATAGGGAAGACATAACTTAGCTGGCGAATAAACACGCCTAAGACCTATTTGTCATAACTGCTTCTTCCTTGATGCGTCGCTGTTATATCGGTTTGCCATCATCTGGTTTCGCATCCTTCTCCATTCGCGGCCTCCAGCGCAAGTCCCGTCTGTTTCAAACGATTTACGTCATCGCGTTGCGAGGTTGCAGTGGCTGTCTATACTCGGTTCTGAATGGAGTTAGCTGATGAACCCGATGTACGGCAGCAAGGCATGGCGGTTCGAGTTCGTAGTCTGATGTAGCCGCTCTCCTTGCCGCAGGCTTTACGCCTACGGGATAACAAGAACGATAAGGGGAACCCGCAATGACGCGACATCCACATGTTTGGATGGGCCTCCTGTTGTGTTCGATTTTCAGCCAGGCGCAAGCTGCCTGGACTGTGAATATGGCGCCTGGAGCGACACAGATCAGCAATGCAGTATTCGACCTGCACATGACCATTTTCTGGATTTGTGTAGTGATCGGCCTCATCGTCTTCGGCGCCATGTTCTGGTCGATGATGATGCACCGCCGCTCGACCGGCCAGAACGCGGCCCACTTCCACGAAAACACCCGCGTCGAGATCCTCTGGACCATCGTGCCCCTCCTGATCCTGGTGGCCATGGCGATTCCCGCCACCGCGACCCTGATCAAGATGTACGACTCCAGCGAGTCGGACATCGATATCCAGATCACCGGCTACCAATGGAAGTGGCACTACAAATACCTGGGCCAGGACGTCGAGTTCTTCAGCAACCTGGCCACACCCGCCGAACAGATCCATAACCAGAGCGCCAAGGGCGAACACTACCTGCTGGAAGTCGACAAGCCGCTGGTGCTGCCGGTCGACGCCAAGGTGCGCTTCCTGGTGACCTCCGCCGACGTGATCCACTCCTGGTGGGTACCGGCCTTCGCGGTCAAGCGCGACGCCATTCCCGGTTTCGTCAACGAAGCCTGGACCCGGGTGGACAAGCCCGGCCTGTATCGCGGCCAGTGCGCCGAGCTGTGTGGCAAGGACCACGGCTTCATGCCGATCGTGGTCGAGGTCAAGAGCAAGCCCGACTACGAGAAATGGCTGGGCGAACGCAAGGCCGAAGCCGCGCAGCTCAAAGAGTTGACCAGCAAGGAATGGACCCTGGAAGAACTCAAGGAACGTGGCGACAAGATCTACCACACCACCTGCGTGGCCTGTCACCAGGCCGAAGGCCAGGGCCTGCCGCCGATGTTCCCGGCACTCAAGGGCTCGAAGATCGCCACCGGGCCGAAGGCCGATCACCTGAGCATTGTCTTCCACGGCAAACCGGGGACCGCAATGGCCGCGTTCGGCAAGCAATTGTCGGAAGTCGATATCGCCGCCGTCGTGACCTATGAACGTAACGCCTGGGGCAACAACAAGGGCGACATGGTCACGCCGAAAGAAGTGCTGGAACTCAAACAGGCGGAAAGCAAATGAGCCGGCCTGACGTGTGTTCCCGCAACCGGTCGGGGCTCATCGCCCCGCGCCGTCCAGCCCATTCGTTCGAAGGAGACAGGACATGAGTGCTGTGATCGATGACCACGGTCATGCCGGCGCCGACCACGCCCACGGCCCCGCCAAGGGCCTGATGCGCTGGGTACTGACCACCAACCACAAGGATATCGGCACGCTGTACCTGTGGTTCGCCTTCTCCATGTTCCTGTTGGGCGGCTCGTTCGCCATGGTGATCCGCGCCGAGCTGTTCCAGCCCGGCCTGCAGATCGTGGAACCGGCGTTTTTCAACCAGATGACCACCATGCACGGCCTGGTGATGGTCTTCGGCGCGGTGATGCCGGCCTTCGTCGGCCTCGCCAACTGGATGATCCCGTTGATGATCGGCGCGCCGGACATGGCCCTGCCGCGCATGAACAACTTCAGCTTCTGGCTGTTGCCGGCGGCGTTCCTGATGCTCGTGTCGACGTTGTTCACCGCAGGAGGCGGGCCGAACTTCGGCTGGACCTTCTACGCGCCGCTGTCCACCACCTATGCGCCGGAAAGCGTGACGTTCTTCATCTTCGCCATCCACCTGATGGGGATCAGCTCGATCATGGGCGCGATCAACGTGATCGCCACCATTCTCAACCTGCGCGCCCCCGGCATGACGCTGATGAAAATGCCGCTGTTCGTCTGGACCTGGCTGATCACCGCGTTCCTGCTGATCGCGGTGATGCCGGTGCTGGCCGGTTGCGTGACGATGATGCTGATGGACATCCACTTCGGCACCAGCTTCTTCAGTGCCGCCGGCGGCGGTGACCCGGTGCTGTTCCAGCACGTGTTCTGGTTCTTTGGTCACCCCGAGGTGTACATCATGATCCTGCCGGCCTTCGGTGCCGTCAGCTCGATCATCCCGGCGTTCTCGCGCAAGCCGCTGTTCGGCTACACCTCGATGGTCTACGCCACGGCAGCCATTGCGTTCCTGTCGTTCATCGTCTGGGCGCACCACATGTTCGTGGTGGGCATCCCGCTGGTGGGCGAGCTGTTCTTCATGTACGCCACCCTGCTGATCGCCGTGCCCACCGGGGTGAAGGTGTTCAACTGGGCCAGCACCATGTGGCAGGGCTCGCTGACCTTCGAGACACCGATGCTGTTTGCCGTGGCGTTCGTGATCCTGTTCTCCATCGGCGGCTTCTCCGGGCTGATGCTGGCCATCGCCCCGGCGGACTTCCAGTACCAGGACACCTACTTCGTGGTCGCGCACTTCCACTACGTGCTGGTGCCCGGCGCGATCTTCGGGATCTTCGCCTCGGCCTACTACTGGCTGCCGAAATGGACCGGCCACATGTATGACGAAACCCTCGGCAAGCTGCACTTCTGGCTGTCGTTCATCGGGATGAACATGGCGTTCTTCCCGATGCACTTCGTCGGCCTGGCGGGCATGCCCCGGCGGATTCCGGACTACAACCTGCAATTCGCCGACTTCAACATGGTTTCCTCCATCGGCGCGTTCATGTTCGGCACCACGCAGATCTTCTTCCTGTTCATTGTGATCAAGACCATCCGCGGCGGCCCGCCAGCACCGGCCAAGCCGTGGGATGGGGCCGAAGGGTTGGAGTGGAGCGTGCCTTCGCCGGCGCCGTATCACACCTTTACTACGCCGCCGGAAGTGAAATGAACACGGCTGCCCTTGTGGGAGCGAGCCTGCTCGCGATAGGCGCGACTCGGTGTGCCAGATGCACCGCTATCGCGAGCAGGCTCGCTCCCACAGGGGTTGGTGGGGAGGTTGGGAACCATGGCTGATTCCATCTCGATGAAGAAACTGGTCACCCGCCTGATGATCGTGGTGGTGGCGATGTTCGTCTTCGGCTTTGCCCTGGTGCCGATCTACGACGTGATGTGCAAGGCGTTCGGCATCAATGGCAAGACCGCGGGGCAGTACGAGGGCGAGCAGGTGGCCGATGCGTCGCGGCAGGTTCGCGTGCAGTTCCTGTCGACCAATGCGGTGGACATGCCTTGGGACTTCTACCCCAAGGGCGATCAATTGGTGGTGCAACCGGGAGCGGTGAACGAGATGGTCTTCGTGGCCCATAACCCCACCGACCGGCCGATGAGCGCCCAGGCCGTTCCGAGCATCGCGCCGAGCACCGCGGCGGCGTATTTCCACAAGACCGAGTGTTTTTGTTTTACCCAGCAAGTGCTGCAACCCGGTGAACGGATCGAAATGCCCATGCGCTTCATCGTCGACCGGGACATGCCCAAGGATGTGAAGCACCTGACGCTGTCCTACACGCTGTTCGATATCACCGCTCGTCATCCACCGGTGGCTCAAAACACTGAACGATAGCGTGCCCGATAAGGAGAACAATAAATGGCAACTCACGAACACTATTACGTTCCGGCCCAGAGCAAATGGCCGATCATCGCCACGGTGGGGATGTTCGTCACGGTGTATGGCCTGGCGACCTGGTTCAACGACCTGAAGGCCGCTCGACCGGAATCCCACGGTCCGCTGATCTTCTTTGTCGGCGGCCTGCTGGTGGCCTACATGCTGTTCGGCTGGTTCGGCGCGGTGGTCAAGGAAAGCCGCGCCGGGCTGTACAGCCCGCAGCTCGACCGCTCGTTTCGCTGGGGCATGAGCTGGTTCATCTTTTCCGAGGTAATGTTCTTCATCGCCTTCTTCGGTGCGCTGTTCTACGTACGCCACGTGTCGGGACCGGCCCTGGGCGGCGAAGGCACCAAAGGCGTGGCCCATATGCTCTGGCCGAACTTCCAGTTCACCTGGCCCCTGCTGAACAATCCCGACCCGAAACTGTTCCCTGCGCCCAAGGAAGTCATCAGCCCCTGGGGCCTGCCGCTGCTCAACACCGTGTTGCTGGTCAGCTCCAGCGTCACGGTGACCATCGCCCACCATGCCTTGAAAAAAGGCCACCGTGGCGCGCTGAAGCTCTGGCTGGCGATCACCGTGCTACTGGGTTGCGCGTTCCTGGGCTTTCAGGCCGAAGAATACATGCACGCCTACAAGGAACTGGGCCTGACCCTGGGCTCCGGTGTCTACGGCGCGACGTTCTTCATGCTTACCGGTTTCCACGGCGCGCACGTCACCATCGGCACGATCATTTTGTTCGTCATGCTGATGCGGATCATGCGTGGGCACTTCGACAACGAGCATCAGTTCGGCTTCGAGGCGGCGAGCTGGTACTGGCACTTCGTCGATGTGGTGTGGATCGGGTTGTTCATCTTCGTCTACGTGCTCTAGCGCTCTTTATCAGGGCGTTCTTTACCAAGGCGCGTGGGACACCAACTGGCCGCTGAAAAAACCCCAGGCAATCAAGCCGACGGTGACAGCGGCCAGGCTGACCCGAATCGCCAGGGCGATCATCAGGCGATTGGAATCGCTTTCGTCCTTGACCAGAAAAAACAGGCCGCTGAACAGGCTGACAACCGTGGCGATCAGCATCAGGACGATGGCTGCTTTTAGCATCAGGGACACTCCGGGGGGACGCGATGCACGTGAGTATAGCTTTCCCGTTCGACGACTTTCGGACGGCACCATGAAAGGCTTCCGGCCGGGCCTCGTGCCGTCGCTGGTGGTGGCCATTCTGGTACCGGTCATGGTGTGCCTGGGCCTCTGGCAATTGAGCCGGGGCGAACAGAAACGCGTGCTCATGGCGAACTACGCCGAGCGTCGCGTGGCGCCGCCGATGGACAGCGCCGAGCTGCAACAGACGGCGGATCCGGCCTTCCGACCGGTGCTGCTAAATGGTCAGTTCGACGCCGAGCACAGCATCCTGCTGGATAACCGCCAGCACGACGGCAAGGTCGGCGTCGAGTTGCTGCAACCCTTTCTCGATCATCGGACCGGGCTGTGGTTGCTGGTCAATCGCGGCTGGCTGCCGTGGCCGGACCGCCGCACCCCGCCGGTCTTCGACACCCCCGAACAGCCCCTGAGCCTGCAGGCCTGGGTCTACGTTGCACCGGGCACCACGTTCCAGCTCCGCGCCGACCCCACCAGCGCACCGTGGCCTCGACTGGTCACCGCCATCGAGCCGGCCAAGCTCTGGGCCGAGCTGGATCGCAACGGTTTCGCCTACGAATTGCGTCAACAAAGCGGCCCTGGCGCCTACCGCACCGATTGGCCGGTGGTGAGCATGGGGCCGGAAAAACACCTCGGTTATGCCGTTCAGTGGTTCGCCATGGCGGCGGCACTGTTCGGCCTTTTCCTTTATCTCGGATGGCATAACGCAGGGAGACACCATGGGAACCGCCATGAATCCAACCAACACGTCTGAGGCACCCTCCGCGCGCGACCGTCGCAAGGGACGCCTGCAACTGCTGCTGATCGTGCTCGGCGTAATCGGCCCGATGATCCTCGCCACCGGCATGTACAAATTCCAGTTCTGGGTGCCGGACAGCCGCAGCTACCACGGCGAACTGATCGGCACCGGCCAGACCCGCGCCGAGATCGGCGTACAGGCCGACGAGCAACGCTGGCAGATTCTCGTCACGGCACCGAAGGAATGCTCGGTGGACTGCCGGCAACTGGTGTACCTGGCCCGGCAGGTGCAGATCGGCCTCGGTCGCGACGCTTCCCGCGCCAGCCATGCCCTGGCCATCGCCCAACCGCTGGACGCCGAGTACGACGCTCAACTGCAGCGCGAATACCCACAACTGCAACGCTACCCGCTGGACCTGCCGGTCTATCAGAAAGATGTCCAGAACACCGACGGCGCCCAGCTGTGGATCATTGATCCCCACAGCAACCTGGTGCTGCGCTACGACGCGCGGGTCAAGGGCAAGGACCTGCTCAACGACCTGCGGCACCTGCTGAAACTGTCGAACATCGGATGAGGGCATCGACATGGCCAAACCAGGATTTCGCCTTGCGCTGTTTGCCACCCTGCTGGCACTGATCGTCGTATTGCTGGGCGCCTACACCCGCCTGACCCACGCCGGCCTCGGCTGCCCGGACTGGCCCGGTTGCTACGGATTCATCAGCGTGCCCAAGAGCGAAGCCCAATTGGCCCATGCCGAACTGCACTTTCCCGATACCCCGGTGGAAGCCCACAAGGGCTGGAACGAGATGGTCCATCGCTACTTCGCCGGGACCCTGGGCTTGATGATTGTGGTACTGGCAGCCCGGGCCTGGATGAACCGCCGTCATCCCGGCCTGCCGCTGAAGTTGCCGCTGTTCCTGTTGGCCGTGGTCTTCGCCCAGGCAGCGTTCGGCATGTGGACGGTGACGCTCAAGCTCTGGCCGCAAGTGGTCACCGGGCATTTGCTGGGCGGGTTCGCCACATTAAGCCTGCTGTTCCTGCTCACCTTGCGATTGTCCGGGGTGCTGCCGGCGCTGACCGTGCCCAAGCGCCTGCAACACTGGGCCACGGCCGGGCTGCTGTTGGTGATCGGACAGATCGCTCTCGGTGGCTGGGTCAGTTCCAATTACGCTGCGGTGGCCTGTATCGACTTCCCCACCTGTCACGGCCAATGGCTGCCAGCGGCGGACTTCGCCAATGGCTTCCACCTGACTCAACACATCGGCCCGAACTACTTGGGCGGCCAACTCGACAGCGACGCCCGCACCGCCATTCACCTGACCCACCGGATCGGCGCGTTGCTGGTGACGGTGGTGCTGCTGGGCCTGGCCTGGCAATTGAAAACGGTGGGCATGACCCGCTTGGCCGGCCTGGTGCTGGCTGCATTGGCGGCGCAGATCACCCTGGGCATCAGCAACGTGGTGTTCCATTTGCCGCTGCCGGTGGCCGTCGCCCACAACGCCGGGGGCGCGGCGCTGCTGCTGACCCTGGTGCTGGTCAATTATCACGCCCGTACCAGCCTGGTCCGGGTCAAGCATCAAGTCCCGCTGCGCTGGCGGTTCAACCCGCATAAACACGGCGCCAGCCCCATCACAATAAAAGGAGAGATGCCATGGCAACCCTGACCGGTGCACGCCACAGCCAGGCGATCTGGCGCGACTATCTGGAGCTGACCAAGCCGAAAGTGGTGGTGCTGATGCTGATCACCTCGCTGGTCGGCATGTTCCTCGCCACCCGCGCCGGCGTGCCGTGGACAGTGCTGATATTCGGCAACCTGGGGATCGCCCTGTGTGCCGGTGGCGCGGCGGCGGTCAACCACGTGGTGGACCGGCGCATCGACGCCGTGATGGCCCGCACCCACAAACGGCCCTTGGCCGAAGGCCGGGTCTCACCGGCCGCCGCCCTGACCTTCGCCCTGGCTCTGGCGGTAATCGGCCAGGCGCTGCTGCTGGCCTTCACCAACCCGCTGACGGCCTGGCTGACCTTGGCCTCCTTGCTGGGTTATGCGGTGGTCTACACCGGTTTCCTCAAGCGTGCGACGCCGCAGAACATCGTCATCGGCGGCCTGGCCGGCGCCGCGCCGCCGCTGCTGGGTTGGGTCGCCGCCACCGGCCACGTCAGCGCCGAACCGCTGTTGCTGGTGCTGATCATCTTCGCTTGGACCCCGCCGCACTTCTGGGCCCTGGCGATCCATCGCAAGGAGGAATACGCCAAGGCCGACATCCCGATGCTGCCGGTGACCCATGGTGAGCACTACACCAAAATCCACATCCTGCTCTACACCCTGGTGCTGCTGGCGGTGAGCCTGATGCCGTTCGTGATCCAGATGAGCGGGCTGCTCTACCTGGTGTGTGCCCTCGTGCTGGGCGCGCGGTTCCTGCAATGGGCCGTGGTGTTGTACCGTGGCAGTCGGCCGCACGCGGCGATCAACACGTTCAAGTACTCTATCTACTACTTGTTCCTGCTGTTCATCGCCCTGCTTGTAGATCATTACTTACTGTTGAGCCTATGACCCGAACCCAGAAAACCGTCTTCGCCCTCGTGGCCGTGATCGCGTTGATCCTCGGCCTTACCGTCAACAAAGTGCTGTCCGGCAAAGGTGAAGGCGACCCGACGGCACTGATCGACGCCGGCATCATCCTGCGGCCCCAGGCCCGCACCCTGCCGGACGTGAAAATGACCGACCAGGACGGCCAGCCCGTGGCCGTGGACGGCTTGAAAGGCAAATGGAGCCTGCTGTTCTTCGGCTACACCTTCTGCCCTGACATCTGCCCGACCACCCTCGCCCAACTGCGCCAGATCAAAAGCGAGTTGCCGAAAGAGGCTGTGGATAAGTTGCAGATCGTACTGGTCAGCGTCGACCCGAACCGCGACACACCCAAGCAACTCAAGCAATACCTGGGCTACTTCGACCCACAGTTCATAGGCCTCACCGCCGCATCCATCGAAGACCTGCAAAAACTCGCCAACGCCGTGAGCATCCCGTTCATCCCGGCGGACACCAGCAAACCCAACTACACCGTCGACCACAGCGGCAACCTCGCCGTCATCGGCCCGGACGGCCACCAACGTGGGTTCATCCGCGCGCCGTTGAATAATCAGAAGCTGGTGGCGCAGTTGCCGGAGATGCTGAAACGCAAATAGCCCCTCCAGGGGCACGCCGCTCAGCTAAGCCATGCCGATTCCTTGTGGCGAGGGGATTTATCCCCGCTGGGCTGCGCGCAGCCCCCCAAAAGACTAAATGCGATCTACATGACACAACGCAGTGGCTGGGTTCAGGGCGAAGGACCTCCTACCACCGCTCCCACACCAGGTGGTGGTGAACACACAGTACCTGCAACAACCCCCAATCCCTGTGGGAGCGAGCCTGCTCGCGATGAAATCGACGCGGTTCCAGACCCAAACAAGTCTCCCGCATCGCCGGTAAACCCCGCGCCTACAGCCCCCACCTACCCCCCTCCGCCAAGCCACGCATCCTTGCGCCTTTGCCTACAACTACGCCAGAATCCGCCCGCTTGTGCGCCTTGTTCCGGGGTTCTATTGTTTCCTTGCCACTGCCCATCAGTGGTCGGGTTTAGTAGCCCGGTAATAGCAACGGTTGCATGAGTCTCATCAGTCAGGCATCGCCTGCACTCGATGGTGGCTGTGCGCATGGCGCCCTCGGGCGCGCCGGTTTCCGTTGCCTCTGCCGGTCTACTAACTTGCGCACAGCTGCCTCCATTCGTTTAGTAGCGAGATGGTTGCGGCCTACTAATCAGAGGTAACGCAACGATGTTCAAAATAACCCCGAATCCGCCAGAAGCAGATTCCACTTCCCCCTACGTCGACGGCATCAACGCCAAGAAGCTCGACGAAGCTGCCACGCGTGCGCTGGATTTTTATCTGAAACCGAAACCGACGAAGGCGGAAGAGGAACCCAAACCAGGGCAGATATTTACGGTTGTGAAAGACCTTGATGATGAATGCTTGCTTGCCAACCTCACGGAAACTCTGGCTTCGGCTGATGCCATGGTTAGTGACCTCGCATTCGAACTGGACGGCTCACGGCGTCATGTGGCGCTGGGGATTCAGCAGTTGATTGAGTTGAGTTCGTTGCTGGCGAATCGGGTGTTGGATAACGTCGACCCACGCTAACCGCAACGCCCCTGTGGCGAAGGGACAAGCTCCTTCGCCACCGTACGGCAGTGCCTTGTTCGTACCTAACTTCTTGCATATAAAGAGTCCATCACATCAACCACCTTCGTATGACATTAAGTTATCGACGTTCCCCTTTAGCACTGCTGTTTATTACCGTCAGCCGGTGACGAAGGAAGGTTTTGAACAGTCCCGACCGCTCATCGGCACTGTCATCTCTGACAGGTAGACATAAGCTTGTATTTAACCTTGAATAAGATTCATGACATAGGGAGTTCTTGTCATGCTCGCCTTTTCATGGATGGAGAGTTGTACTTAAAGGATACTCACAACCAAACTCACGAGGGGCTCAAAATGGCCACCGATATGAGAGTGATAATTAAAGATCCGTATGACGAAATTATTGACGATGCCGCCTTCATTCCTTGGATGCTTCCAAGCCCTGGTGATGGTTTCCAAGGAAATTGGGAGAACAAAGTATATAGGGTCAAAGAAAGAACGTACATGTACAACGAATCAGGTGTCGGCTCTTATATTATTATTCAGCTTGAAAATAAGTAGCCGCGTGCTGATTAAGCTCAAAACAAAGACAGAGAGAAGAGGGGGGGCAGATTTATTTCAGGAATAAATCCGCGCCCTCTTCTCTCTGTGCAACTATCAAAAATTTTCAAGACTAACCTTAATACCAGCCTGTTGAGCCAGCGCTATGACTTCCTCCACCCTTTCAGCCGCAACAATAAAACCATCGTAATTATCACTCCCGGAGTCCAAGTGAAGATAACGCTTGCCGGACAGAGCCAGCCATTGATCGAACTCCGTGAGTACCTCTGGCATTGTTGAGGTGCCGTTGGGTGTGTACACGTAGGGTTCTTTCAATCCACTTGCGCTAACCAGATAGGGAGCCAGGTGCTCAAAGGAATCGAAGCCCTTCCAGTCCACGCTCATCAGCGCGAGTTGTTGAAGTTTTTGCCCTTTGGAATCATCCAGAAGTCCCTCCGTGAGGGCGCTGCCGGCATCGTCTCCCATCGCGTATCGACGCATGACGCGCCTGACCAGTCTGGCGCTTTCTTTCTCCGGGATCATGGCTACCAGCGCTTGGGTGAAAGATCGGAGTGCTGCTTCCTCTTCTGGATCCGAAGGGTCAGATCGCAGTTCTTTCATGATCGCCGATGCGCTGAGGTCGGTCTCCTCGGGTGGAGGCATGGTAAAGCGTCCACCAAACAATCGATCCAAAATGCCCATACCGCTCCTTGGAAACTGGGAAGTATTTTTACTCTGTTGGCAGGTTGCTGCCTTCTTTTGGCTTGTTTTGCAGTGGAGTCTATTCGCTTCGGGGGGTGCTTGTAATAGCAACAACGAATATCCGCTCACCCACAGGCCAGGTGCCTCTCGACCAACCTCGCCACCCCATCTGCATGCGTGACACCCAAGCTGTGATCAGCACCAGGGAAAACGTGTAGCTCCGCACGGGGCAAAAGCTTGGCTAGGCGCTGGCCGACACGAACGGGGCTGATCGGATCCGCATCGCCCCAGAGGAGCAACACTGGCATACGCAACTCAGCCAACCGCAGCGTGAGGTCGGTGCGGTCGTCGAGAAACCACCTCGGCAGCGTCGGGTTGGTGGCAGCAAAGTCCGGGCGCCAGTTCTGTGCGTCCAGATCAGACATATCCACCCCGCCAGAGGTGACGGTCAGTATCAGGTGAGTGACCAGCTCGGGGCGTTCAAGCGCTGCAAGCACAGCGACGATACCGCCCATGGATTGCGCAACCAGCGCTGTGGGTCGGTCGATCTCGGCCAGGACGCGAGTCGCCAGATCTTCCATACCGGTTGTGCCAGGTGCGGGAGGCGTGTTTCCAAAGCCGGGCCAGCCGATATGAACCTGCTGCGCCGGATGGGTCAGGCGCTCGGCAACCGGATGCCAAAACTGGGTGTTACCAGAGGCACCGGGGAGGAATAGGAGTTTGGTGGGGGATGCGGGCACGGATTCGGTCCTTGAAGGTGAGATTGAAAGAGTCGGTGATCCATCAGCAGGGGAACCACTCGCAGCCCCATAGCGGACATCCGAACAGCTAGGCCGTATGATTTGTTTCACTGCCGATAAGAACAGACATTGCAGTCGAGAGAAAAGATGAGCGGCGAATTTAGCTACGTCTGGTTATTGCCACTGCTTGAAAAGCCTTTCGACGTGGCGGCGCTCGATTTGCCTGACGCGGTAAGGACCTTGAGGAAAAAATACACGCTACCTAGCGAGATAGCGTTGCAACCATTGGTGGTCACAGCACTGGCTTCACATTCGGAGCACTGGGCAGGACTGGCGCTCCGATGGTTGGAAGAGGGCTTTCCCCTGGATTTGGAACTGAGCCAACTCTTGGCTCATTGCGCCGAGAATCGGGGGCTGCCTCAATCTTATCGTCACAGAGCACGTAAGCTTGCCTGCCTAGCGGGAAATGGCAGCTGAGCTAGAAAGCAGAGACGGCCTTTTAATAGCATTCGCATGCTTGCTCCTGCTTCCCCACCTTCTGTGGGCCAAGCCAGGATCTGACCACCGCACCTCCAAGCCACATACCCTTGCGCCTTTGCCTACAACCGCACCAGAATCCGCCGGCTTTTCAGCCCTGCCCTTGAGCTCTATCGTTCCCTCACCACTGGCCGAGCCGGTATCGATGACACTCCGGCATGCTAGCTCCCCGGGAAAGTCATAGGCCCGACCGCATCAAGCTTTCGGCAGCTAGCTTTGGTGGCTCATGTTCACCGGTACACACCGTCTATATACTCAAATCATGGAACGTATCCAATCAATCAATCTCGCGCGGATAGACTGGTGTTGTACCGATCACGGTATGACGCGGGACGAGCTCGCCCGTGAGATCGATATAGCACCTGCCAGCTTTGAAAAAGTGATGGCCGGCGAGACGGGACTGACCTTCAACCAGTTGCGTAAGCTGGCGGCCTTTTTCGGGCGAGGCACCTTATTTTTCATGGAGCCAGGGCCGGTCAATGAGGCAAAGGTGCACTCGCCGCAGTTCCGCACCTTGAGCAATCAGAAACCGGAGCTTTCGCACCGCCTGAAGTTGCTGGTTGAGCGAGTGGAGCACCATCGCACTGTGTACCTTGCACTACGTGAGGAGCTTGATCCGACGGAGGTCGTGCGTTTCTCGCCGCCCGACCTGGCAGGCCTGAGCATCCCCGATGCGGCCAGCCGTGTGCGTGAGTGGCTAGGCCTGGCGAGCCGCAACAATTTTGACAGTTATCGTAAGGCCATCGAAGCGCGCGGCCTGTTGGTCTTCCGCAGCAATGGCTACAACGGTAAATGGCAGATTGCCAAAGAAAACCCGATTCTCGGTTTTTCGCTCTACGATTCTGAATGCCCGGTAATCGTCGTCAAAAAGCAAGATGCAGATACCCGCCAAAGCTTCACGTTGATGCATGAGTTGGGGCACCTACTTATCCATCGTGCAAGCTCGATTGACGATGAAGAGGATTTGTATTCGACGGAGGATGAAGAGCAAGAAGCGAACGCCTTCGCCGGCCATCTATTGGTCCCAGATCGGTTTCTGTTGAGCATTCATGATAATGAGCGCCCTGTTGAGGCGGCCGAGTTTGATGGCTGGCTGGAACCACAACGCAGGGCGTGGGGTGTGAGCGGCGAGATGATTCTACGGCGTCTGATGGATGCCGGACGTTTGCCAAGCGAAGCCTATGCCGCATACCGGCGGTGGAGCACGCAACGAGTAATGCCTGAAAAAGAGGGTGGCAGCCGAGAGCACCGCAATCGCGAACCCCGGCACATTTTTGGCGATGGTTACGTGCGCACAGTGCTGGAGGCCATGAACGCTCGTCGTATTACTCTCGCCAAGGCAAGCAGCTATCTAGACAACCTTAAGATCTCGGACCTGCACAAGCTGGAACGCTTCTATGCAGGTGTTTGATGCCTCATCCATGCTTTACGCATGGGATAACTACCCTATCGCGCAGTTTCCGGGTCTTTGGGCATGGATGGCGGATCGAGTGATGTGAGGGGTGATTCGGATGTCCGAGGTTGCCGCCGAAGAGGTTGGGCACAAAGCACCGGAGTGCGTGACTTGGCTGAAGGATGCAGGTCTGCAAAAGATGCCCGTGATCGAGGCGATCCTGTTGGAAGCCTTTCGTATCAAAGGATTGCTCGAGATCGAAGAGGACAAATACGGTGCTGGGGTCGATGAAAACGATTTATACATCATTGCCACCGCGAAGCTACATGGCTGCGAGTTAGTCACGGATGAGGCGTTTCAGCCTTCTGCGAACAAGCAAAAGCGCAATTGGAAGATTCCTGCTGTTTGCAACATGGAAAGCGTGCAAACCCCTTGGATCAACTTCCTCGACTACATCAAGCGATCACAAGCGGTTTTCGGGTGATGACTTCAGTGATTGGGAATGGGCGCTTTATTATGATTTTTACTGATATCCATCTTCTTTCCTTCAGCAATCCTCTTCAAACCGCCGCCGCTTCATGAACAATCCCATCCCAATCGCCACGGCAAAAACCGCCCACAACCCCAGATCAAACCCCAACAAGCGGCTCTGGCCTGCCACAACGGAACCAACCCCACCCGTCGCCACCAACGCCACTCCCAGCCACTTGCGCAGCAGATACGGCTTGAGAAACCGATCGAGCAGAAAGGACACCACCAAGGCAATGACCACCTGAGTAATTACGGACATATAGGTCTCCAGTCAGGTCTTGATGATTAACGTCGAGAGGGTGCGTTGCGGGCCGATACCGCCGTTGACCTGTGCCTCGATGCTGACCAGTACGTCGCCCGCATGGTAGGTGGGTAGGATTCCATTGACATACGTGCGCACACCGGCTCCTACGGGTACAACCATGTAAGAGGGGGCCACGACCTTGGTGGCGGCAGCAAAGGCACTGGCAGCAAGGTTGGCGATCGTGGTGCGTTGGGCATTGAGAACATCGCCCTGTTGCCGGGTCAACGGCTTGGAGATCCCGATCATCATCACACAAGGTAGGTTCTTGGCCTGCATCTTGTCGTACACCTCGACGACCTTGCTGTTGACCTCATAGTGGGCGCTTTTCGCCTCGCCAAAATGCAGTTCGCGCAGGCGTCCGCGTTCGCTGTCGGTGAGGGTGATCTGCGAGACATTGAAGACGATCCCGTGATTGCCCATGTATTGGAAAGTCCCTTCGAACTTCATCGCTCGTATCCTTTCGAGGTAAAGGTGGCGATTCTCTACAACGAGCGCATTGGATTCAAATCATTTCACGTTATTGGGAACACGGATGTGCCAGTGACAGGTCTTGTGCGTTGGATATTGATCGATGATCTGACTGAAGCCGACGATGAATGCCCTTCAGCCAAGCAGTCAACACTCTGCGCCGACAGAGCGGCACTGCTACGCTCAAAGAGCGGCTAAAAGCAGTGCCGTCCCCTGGACTCCCACTGCCACCGCGCTCGGAATGCTCCCCCATGAAACCACTGTATTTAGCCTTATTGCTTACCTGCCTCTCACACCCTGCCCTGGCTGAAACCCTCACCTTCGCAACATGGAACCTGGAGTGGCAGCGGTCGACTCCGCTCAGCCAGCGCGAGTTCGAGGAGTGCACCCAAATAAAGGTCGCCGATCGTGAGCGACTGGAAGAAACACACCCCTACCGGTGGGAATGCAAATCGCCGGCGCAGATAGCGGACCTGAAGAACGTAGCGGCAAAGCTGAATGCTGATGTGATTGCCGTGCAGGAAGTCGAGAGCACTGAGGCGCTGCAGCAGATCTGGCCGAAGGATCAGTACGATTTCTATGTGAACATGCAAAGCCCCTGGATACAGCGCACGGGATTTGTTGTCCGCAAATCCAGCAGGCTTGAGGTCGGGAGGCTCAGCGATGTTCGCCCGCTTGGAGAGGCCTTCAAGAGTCATGCTCGCCATGGTGCGGAGTTGCCTGTGACGATCAAGGGCATGACCCTCAAGTTTTTATCCGTACACCTCAAAAGTGGCTGTTTTGACCAAGCATTGAACAGCGGGTATGCGACCGAGCGCGATAAAGCTAACGGAGTCGTCACCTGCGACGTTCTTAGGAGGCAAGCACCAGCTCTGGAAGCCTGGCTCGATAAGGCAGTCCAGTCCGGCGCTTCCGCAATGATTATTGGCGATTTCAATCGTCGATTTGACGCTGCGGTTGAACACGAAACGGCACCTGACGTGAGTCTTTTCGCCGGGCTTTCAGATGGCGAGCCGGCCGCCGCCAGGTTGTTTCGTCCAACCGAAGGTTATGAGGCCCTGCCCGAATGCCGGGGCGGAGGCTCTAAATGGTTGATTGATCATGCGTTAATGACCAGCGAGTTGAGAAAGCACTATGTGGCCGGGTCGTTATCGGAGCTTCCTGTACCGATGAAGGGCTCTGATCATTGTCCGATTGTTTTCAGGATGAAGTTTTAAGCAATGCGGAGTCGGTGAGGGGGTGAGGTGGAGGGGTGATTGGGGCTGCTCGGCGAGGAGGCCTTTGCTTACCCGCATGATGATGCCCGATCCAGTACTTTTAATCCTGTACGCGGCCAGCTATAAAGCCATTGCGTTGTCCAAGGTGACACAAGATATTTCGCTGACCACCCATCAGCTATGCAGCTTGATACAGGCTTTATAACCAGCCGGGCTTGGAAATAGGGATATTTGCACCGTTGGGAGGGGACATGGTTCCGGAACTGACGGTGGGGACTCTTATGAAGAACGAAACCACACGGAAACATAAGTGAGCATGATGCCAGACCTCGACAGCACCGACTTAAAGATCCTCGAAATCCTCACTTCGGACGCACGTACCAGTATTTCGGACATTGCTCGCCGAGTGCACAAGTCCCGAACTGCCGTTGAAGCGCGGGTCGCCCGGATGGAGGCACAGGGCCCCATCCTTGGATATACCACGCGCCTCGCCGCGACAACGAATGAAGCACCTTGCCACACCGCGTTCATGCAGTTCACCCACACCCGGCCAAACTTGTGCGCTCAGGTGTGGGACTACATCAAAGACAAGCCTGGCGTGATCGAAGCTTTCTCACTGTTCGGCGACGTTGATTTGCTCGTGCGCTACGACCATACCCACATCAGCAACGTGATTGAGTTCAAGGAAAGCGCTCTGGCTACCGGGCTGGTGAAAAGCGTGACCATTATGCCGGTATTGCGGCATTGGCAGGAGCAGTAACCGGCACCTCCCAAACGCGTATCTGTGGGCAAGTGGCTCTAATAAGCTGTATCGCAAGACTCAACAGGTCGTCGCTGAAGGATGCATCGACCTGGTGATGCCCAAGCGATACCAGCAACACCGCCTTCGTCTCTTCGCTGATGCGGAACGGCTCGGCATCCACGTCCTTTCCACCGATACAGGCCATCAGGTCATCCCCGGTGCCGTACACGATGCTGCCTGCCGCCACGGGCCGCGAGCGGCTTTGAAACAGCGGTATGATACGGTCGCCCGGCCGAGCCAAGCGGACCTCCAGGCAAGCGGGCTTCTCGCTCAAGCCATGGCCACCGAGACTGGCGCCAAACGTGAGCGCGGCCAGGTTGTAGGCGTCGACCACGTTATTGATGCACAGCACGCCCTTTTCCAGGCAGCGCTCCATCAATTTGAGGTTGGCCGGTCGGGTGTCCATGAAGCCCAATGCTTGCAGCTGCTCCTGATAGCCTTGCACGGCCGGCGTAGCGATAAAGCTGGCGAACTCGGCGCGCAGTTGATCGATACGCGCCGCCAAGGCTTGTTCATGTACCCGGCTCGGCGTGACCTCTATGCCCTCAAGGTACACCGCTCGGGCCTGTTGGATATTCAATGCCGATTCAATCATGGAAGCACGACTCCAGAATCAGTCGTACGCGAGCTTCGGCCTGGTCGAGCTCGGCCTGGTCACTTGCGGCCAGCCAGACGATGCCAGGGCAGGTGGCCAGGTCTCGGGTCAGTGGCAACCGCTGGTCCGCGTCCATGAAACGTTTGAAACCCTGGAAAGCCCCAACGGCGTGCAGCTGTTGCAGCGTTTGCTCGCCGACTTCAAGGCGGGCGCCCTCTCGCTGGGTGATCAGGAATACGATCCGGCCCGGTTGCCGCAGGCGGCTGCTGGCTGGGTATGCAACCGGCTCATGGATATACGTGGAAATCGCCATCGACAGCAAGTCCGGTTCGTAGCACTGTTTGAAAAGGCTGGGCGCCACGCCACCGTGCAGCCGTGCACCGGCCTCGATCATGACCGGCCCTGCGGGGCTGTCGATCAACTCCATGTGCAGTGGCCCGAAGCGTACATCCAAGGCCGAGGCACAGGCCCTGGCGTAGGCCACCAACGCGCTGGACCCAGCGTCGGTGGGGTCCAGGACCTCAAGGCCTTCGTACACGAAACGTGAACCGTTGTGCTCGGCCTTACGGTAGCGGCACAGGCTCGACACGTGGATACCTTGGGCTGACACCACCATATCGACTACATACTCAGGACCTGATACGAACTCCTGAATCAGGTAGCGCCCCTTGGGCTCCCCCAAAGCGTTGCTACCAAGCCAGTCCAGCCTCGCCAGTGCCTGTTCGAGGCCCCTCCGTCCTTGAACCAGTTCCACGCCATCAGTCATAAACGAATTGACCGGTTTGAGCACGAACTCGCCCTGCTCAGGAAACTGTCTCAATGCGGCTTGTGCATCCTCCGGCGAGCTGACCTCGACGCTGGGGATATGCCGTAAGCCGGCATTGGCAATTGCGTGCTGCATGGCATCTTTGTCTCGCCGCCATGCCGACGTTTCCGGGGTATTGCCGGAAACGCCGAAATACTGCGCCAGTTGATCAGTCACCCGAACGCCGAGCTCACTGCCCGCCACGACCGCACAAACTTGTAGAGGGTCGATCAACGCAACGATCTCCGTCGCGGCGATCAGTTCGGCCTGCTCGAAACCTTCGCCCGTGAACGACTTGATGAAACGCTCGGGAACCGTGGGCGCTGAAAGGACGGCATGGCAGCGGTAGCCTTTGGCCTTGAACAGCGGTGCGTAGAGGGCCCCAGTCGAGAAGGGGTCAACTATCAGAATCACGTCTTTTTCATGCTTCATAAAATTTTCTCTTAGCGCACCATGACAGCACGTGGAGTATTCAGCCTGGTCATGACGACCGTCAGCATCAACAACACACCAACGCCTACGAACACATAAGGCGCGGCCGTGCGGCCAAACGCGTAGTCACTGACCAGGAAGCCCACGCACAGTGGGGCCGCCGACTGGAATACGATGAAATAAAAAGAACTGGTCGCGGCCAGGCTATTGGCCTGTTCAGGTGTGGTTGCCAGCTCGATCAAGTGTTGGCGTATGGATATGCGCAGGGTGTTGATGCTGAATCCCACCAGCACGCATACACCAATGGACAGCAACGGCAGCGGGCTGAACGCGAGTACATAATCTGCCGCAACCAGCAGCCCCGCGAACAGCAGCGTGTTGAGCCTTGGCAAGGGCAGGATCGCCGCAGCGAAGGCGCCCAACCCGGCTACGCCGCTGGCCAGGCCGAACTCGGCGGAACTCCAGCCGTTCAATCCCTGATACACAAGCGGAACCATGGTATTGAATGAGCCGATATGGAAACCGATCATGCCCAGCACCAGGCACAGCAGGACCACGCCACTACCCGCCGATACTGCCGCCGGGGCAGCACCGTTCTGACGGTTGGCCGAAGCCGACGGTTGCCCCGCATTGACCCCGGCCACGGAGACGAAGGCAATGACGATAAGCGACAAAGCGCCCATCCCGTAGACCAGGGTCGGCAGCGAGGCCTTGTCCAGGATCAATCCGCCCAGGAACGAGCCTGAAAAAGCCCCTAGCTGAAATGCGGTCTGCATCCAGCGTGCGGAGCGCCCGCTATCGATCAAGCCAGCCAGCACCTGCTTGGTATTGGCCGCTTCATACGCGCTGGTAGTGATGTAGTTGAGAATGCCCACCAGCAGCGCCGTCAAGATAAAGCCATTCAAGGTTTCCAGCAGGCCACTTGCCGCGATCAGCGCCAGCACTGCATAGACAGCGGTGCGCACTAGCACCACGCCGCGTACCGTGAGGCGCGTGCTGTCCAGCGCGGGAAACACCCTGCGCAAGGTGAACGGGACAAAGGCACTCAGGCCAAGCAGCACACCCAGCAGCAACGGCGAGGAAGTGCCCCGAAGCGCCGCCCAGATCAGACCAATCAACAGCGCCATGTCGGTCAAGGCAGATACCGACACCACGGCATAGAAGCTAATTACATGGCGATTCATGAACACATATCCTCACGTTGTGCCGCAATGATGCCCGGCAGGTATTCTTTCCAGAGAACCGTGTCTTCGTTAGGCACCACCAGGTGGATAGTGGTCCCGGTTCTGACCAGCGGCAGCCCCTTGGTATCGAGGCGTGACACGTGATACGCATTGTCATGCCATGGGCAAACCAATTTGGCCCGGCACTTCGAAGCGCTACCCAGATGGAGCGGCCCGCCCCGATGTGGGCATTGGCTGGGAATCAACGCATACTTGCCGTTCACATCTGTGGCGAAGTATTCAATTTTGCCCGCGCGTATGCGGTTGAATACGTCCTTATTAACGCTCAAGGTCTTCATTGGCTCACTCCAGACCGGTCACAGCGTAACGACTGGTGGCGGACAGCACTTTGGTGCCATGCAACATCCCCTTGGGAATGACGATGCTTTCGCCGGCCTTGAGCAAGATGGATTTCGCCGGCGAAGCCACCAGTTCGATCAACCCCGTCTGGACCGAAAACAGCTCCGCCACTGGATGCGAGTGCGGAACCGAAATTTCGTTTTGCGATTCCTCGAACGTGGCATCGACATGCGCCTCCGACATGCCAGAAAACTGCTCGCGGGCCAAGGCAACATACTTGGGCAAGTTGTCTTGCCATTCGATATTTCGAAACAGATCTTCATCCGCGACGTCTTGCAACAAACGGAACTCTTCGAAACCACGCAGGATTTCAGGAATGATCTGCACCCCGTATTGTTTGATCATCGGGATGACCAGTTTCTCCAGGGCCATGCGGCCGTGGTGAACGTCGATGTGGTTGTGCTCATCGAAATAGAGGGTATCGATGTCGTCACCAAAGCCCGCTTTAATGGCCTGAGCCTGAGACCGGGTCACGAACGCAAGGCTTGCCTCGGTGTAATACATGGCCCCGAGGTAACGGAAGAATTTGGTGTGATCGTGGGATACATAATGGAAGTAATTGATCAGGGAGATCGAGGACGCCGTATAGAACTGCCAATACGTGTGAAGGCTCGGATCGAGGTCACAGGCCGTCATCAGGCGTTCGAATATCGTACTGTGCTTCTTCTCGTGCACGCCGTAGCCGTACTCATCCAGATAGATCTTGAACAGTTCGCTGGTGAATGGCCCGAAGTTTCCTAATACATTGCGGCCCATGGCGGAGGCTTCGCTCAAGAAGTCTCCGGCGCACTGGATCAGGTAATAGCGAGCCGCTTCCTTAGGATCGCAAGCGCTCTGGATGCTGCTGAGCAAGCCGGAGGGCGCATCGCGCACCTTCTCCAGTACCCCGCTCGTGTACGCCAGAAAGCTCTCGAGATCCCAGCTGCCTGATAATGAAATCTCATCGTCCAGCCAGCCGAAGACATGCTGCTCCAGCAGCGGACGAAGCAGTTCCAATGCCTTACGCAATTCGGCGTTGTAGAAGCCGTTGAAATGCTCGAAATTCAATGGCTTTTCAATCGGCAGAAACACCATGTCCTGCTCGTAGCGGTTCATCAGCAAACGTTGGGCTGCAAGATAACTGGGCTGGCTGAGCTGCCCTTTGGGCAAGCGCTTCTTCAACTGATCCAGTTTCAGGTCTTGTGGCCGAGTCGGGCGGTGGTAGGGGTCGTTCATGAAGAACGAAGCGGGCTGGCCTAACAGGGGATGTTTCCGCACGACATCGAGTGCATTTTCCAGCAGGGCATCATCCATGTGTATCGCGAGCATTTCCATACATCCTTATTTAGCTGGCTGAAACTACGGCTATTGTCTACACATAGCCAGCGAGTTAAATAGGCAAATTCAGAGTTTCATTAGTTAAAACGGCGTAAGCCTTAGTGAATTTCACTACGACGGCGACCGCTGGCAGCAGGTAGACTTATCCACGCCCGAGCGCCATTGCGTGGAGCTGGGTGCTCGGATAGTTTGGCGGGCACTGCGAACTCACGTGCAGATCAAATAAAAAGGATAGTTCAGGAAATAACTCTGCATGAAAAGGATGAGGAATATCCAGAAGTTCTATCTCGATCAAGTCGGGCATAAGTTTCCCGAGCGATCCAAATACCAACGCCAGTAAATGGGTAATCAAACCCGCTTCGGTTTGAACAGAAAGTGCCAGAGCCCATTGATCGAGGCGATTCGCGTGGCACTCCACAGGGGATTGTGATTTGGTCTTTAACTGAGCAGTTTTTTTGGGCCACTCCGCAATAACAAACCCAGCGTCCTGCGCCTAAAGCCGATCAGTTAAGCCACAAACCTGTGGGAGCAAAGCTTGCTCGCGATTGCGGTAAGTCAGTCAGTAACAATGTTGACTGATCTGTCGCTATCGCGAGCAAGCTTTGCTCCCACAGGGTTTGTGCCGTTTGATCCTTAACTGACTGGCATCAGCGTCCTGCGCCGGGCCTTTTTAGTCAGTACGCGATCATCATTTGGAACTGGCCTGCGCCGCTTCAACGATCAGGTCTGCAACTTTCTCCGGATTGGACGTCATCACCACGTGGGAGGCGCCTGGGACGGTGACGGTCTTTTTCGAGCCTGCACGGTCGGCCATGAACTTCAGGGCAGCTTCGGGGATGTTCTTGTCCGCCGAACCGTAGATGAACCAGGACGGCAGTTTTTTCCAGGCCGGGTCGCCGGAGGCTTCCTTCAAGGCCGCCTCGCTGATGGGCCGTTGGGTGGCGGCCATCAGTGCGGACTCGGCGGCTGGAACGTCGGCGGCGAACTGTTGGCCGAATTTGTCCTGCTGGATGTAGAGGTCCTTATTGCCGTCGTCCAGCGGCACCGGTGCGGCCAAGGTCGGCCCGAGTGTGCCGCCAGGGTAGCGACCGGACAGTTCGATGGCGGTTTCGCCTTTGTCCGGGGCGAAGGCTGCGACGTAGACCAAGGCCTTGACCCGCGGGTTGTCATGCACGGCGTTGGTGATCACCGCTCCGCCGTAGGAGTGGCCCACGAGGATCACCGGGCCGGCGGTGTGTTCGACGATGTCGGCGACATAGTCGGCGTCCTGCTTCACGCCGCGCAGCGGGTTGGCCGCTGCCACCACCGGGTAGCCCTGGTTCAGCAGCCGGGTGGCAACACCATTCCAGCTGGACGATTCGGCGAAGGCACCATGCACCAGCACGACGGTGGGCTTGGCGGCGTCGGGTTGTGCGGCGGCTGTGCTCTGAAGAGAGGTCAGCGCCATTGCTGCGGTGATGGTGGCGGCCAAGAGCGATTTGATATTGAGCATGATCATTCCTTTTCATTTATGGGTAGGCGATGCTCATGTGCGGCCCTGGGCGGCACATGAGCGGGGCGATGGGTTTACTGGCCCAGGAAGGCCAACAGGTCCTGATTCAGACGGTCCTTGTGGGTGTCGGTCAGGCCGTGGGGCGCCCCCGGGTAGACGATCAGCTCGGCGTTGCGCACCAGCTCGGCGGCGGCATGGGCGGAGGCTTCAATCGGGACGATCTGGTCGTCGTCGCCGTGCACGATCAGCGTCGGCACGTCGAACTTGGCCAGGTCGGCGCGGAAATCCGTTGCCGAGAACGCCGCGATGCAGTCGTAGGTGTTTTTGTGGCCCGCTTGCATGCCCTGCACCCAGAACGAATCAACCAACCCTTGGGAGACTTTTGCTCCGTCGCGGTTGAAACCGAAGAACGGGCCCGAGGCGATGTCGCGATACAGCTGCGAGCGGTTGTCCAGCGAGGCCTGGCGCAGGCCGTCGAACACCTCGATCGGCAGGCCGCCTGGGTAATCTTCAGTCTTGAGCATCATCGGCGGCACGGCGCTGATCAATGCGGCCTTCTTCACCCGAGCGGTACCGTGGCGGCCGATGTAGCGGGTGATTTCGCCGCCACCGGTGGAGAAGCCCACCAGGGTGATGTCGTTGAGATCCAGGGCGTTGATCACAGCGGCCAGGTCATCGGCGTAGTGATCCATGTCGTTGCCTTCCCACGGCTGGCTGGAGCGGCCATGACCGCGGCGGTCGTGGGCGATCACCCGGTAGCCTTGGTCAGCCAGGAACAGCATCTGTGATTCCCAGCTATCCGAATTCAGCGGCCAGCCATGGCTGAAGGTGACGACTTGTCCATCCTTCGGGCCCCAGTCCTTGTAGTAGAGCTGTACGCCGTCCTGGGTGGTGATATAGCTGCCGTTCTGGGTAGGGGTGCTGGTGCTCATTTTTTGCTTCCTTGTTTTAGGCAGTCGGGATGACTGCTTCTGAGAAATGTATTGAAGAAATATGTCGCGTCTGAGAAGGCCACTTCGCTTGCTACGAAATCAGGAGGCCACTGCTGCCCGGCGTATCGAGGCCTGCCTGGCTTGGCTGCGTTTGTTGGCGATGGCCAGCTTGCCGACCAGTCGGATCGCCACGGCGGCGCAGGTGATGCCGAAGGGCAGCACGTACCAGTCGCTCATCGGGATGCGTTTGAAGTTGGAGAGGGCGAATACGGCGGCGATGACCCACATACCGGTAACGTGCAACGCCTTCCACGCCTTGGGCCCCAGCAGCCGGGCAGGTGCTTTGAATGAGGTCAGCGCCATCAGCAGGATGAAGGTGTAGGCGGTCCCGCCTGGAATGTTGTTTGCCACGGTGCGGCTTGGCCAGAACTCGGTGTTGAGCTGCCCGTAGGCGTAGATCAACACGGCGTGCACCAAGTGCGAGAAGGCAAAGGCGAGGCCGATGAAGCGCCGTTCGCGAACCAGTGCCTTGGAAAGCGGCGAAGGCACCAGTACGGCGAAGGCCGATGCGGTGAATGCGATCAGGAACAATGCGAAGGAGGAACGGGCGGTGGCACGGATGGCGCTGCGCAGTCCCTCGACCAGGTCGGGTTGGACAGCGATTGCCGTGATGCTCATCGCCACCACCAGGGCTGCGACCAGGCCGAACAGCTGCCAGCCCTGGGGGCGGTAGGATGGGTTATTCATGGCAAGATCTCCTGTCGTGAGGTTCGCCATTCAGGGAGGCCGATGGCGATTCGATGGGGAGAATTCTTGCAAGGGGATGTATACCGCCTATGTTCGACAACCGGCGGTTATACGTTCTTTTGAGTACGCGAATGCGCTAGATACAATGGCTTACAAATGCACGTCCACGCATCCGGCCGACAGCGGGACGTGCAAGCATGGTCTACCGATTGAGGCCGAAGTCGAGGGTCACGCAAAGACCGCCGCCGTCGCGGTTGCGCACGCTCAGTGACCCACCAATAGCGACAGTCAACTGCTGGGCGATGGCCAGGCCCAGGCCGGTGCCGCCGGTGCTGCGGTTGCGTGAGCTTTCCACCCGATAGAACGGCTTGACCACCTCGGCCAGGACCTCCTCGGGAATGCCCGGGCCTCGGTCGAGCACACTGATCGAAACGCCCGTGCTCGCGTCGCCGCTGATCTCCACTTCGGCGGTCCCGGCGTACTTCAGCGCGTTATCCACCAGATTCACCAGGATCCGACGCAGCGCATGGGGCCGTGTCTCAATGACCGCGCCGTTATTGCCGCGCAGGCTGACCTCCCGGCCGGTGTCCTGGTAGTCGCACACCAGGCTATCGAGAAAGGAGTCCAGGCTGATGCGGCAACTGGCCTCGGTCGCACCATGGACGCTGCGCGCATAGGCAACACCTTCGCGCACCAAGTGCTCGATTTCGTTCAGGTCGTTGCCCAGTTTGTCTTTCTCCAGCGAGTCGTCCATGAACTCGGCGCGCAGCTTCATGCGCGTGATGGGCGTCTGCAAGTCATGGGAAATGGCTGCCAGTAACTGCATGCGCTCCTTCAGGTAAGCGGCGATCCGCGCCTGCATGCTGTTGAAGGCCCGGGCGGCGTACGCCACTTCCCGTGGGCCGCTTTCATCCAGCTGCACCGGGTGTGCGTTCGGGTCGAGGTTCTCCACGGCCTCGGCCAGGCGGCTGAGCGGGCGTATCGCGATCCGTACGGCCAGCCAGGTGCAGCCGATCAGCAACACCAGCTGACCGAACAGCACAAAGGGCAACCAGGGCGACAACGGCCTGACCGAGGGGCGCACGTCGATGGTGACCGGGCTGCCGTCAGCCAGTCGCACCTGGGCCTGGAAATGCTGCTGCGGCCCCGGGATCTGGACGAAGGTCAGGTCATAGTTGCTGCCAAGCGAGACCTGAAGTGATTGCGCCGCTGTTGCCGCGAGATCGTTCGAGGCCAGTGGAATGCCAGGATCATGTTCGCGCAGCAGGTAGTCATAGTTGCGCCGCTGCAGACGCTTGGTCCATGCCAGGCGCTCGTCGGCGGGCAAACGGTCAAGGATGGCGATGGAGGTCGCCGTGTCGTGTTCGAAGTTGCCCAACATGGCGGTCTTGGTGCTTTGGTAGCGTTCGTAGTACTGGGCTGCGAACGTCAGGGACTGAGCGAGTATCAGACCGACCAGAAACACCAGCCACAACCGCGAGGCCAGCGTGCGCGGCCATTGCAACGCGAGCTTCATGCCTGCTCCTCAAGCATCTCGACGGCGAAGGTAAAGACGTAGCCTTCATTGCGCACCGTCTTCAAGTAGAGCGGTTCCCGTGCGTCATCCAGCAAACGCTGGCGCACGCGGCTGACCAGCAGGTCGATGGAACGGTCGAAGATGTCCGCGTCACGGCCCTGGGTCAGGTTGAGCAACTGGTCGCGGCTCAGCACCCGCTGGGGATGGTCGAGGAATACCCGCAGCAGCCTGTACTCGGCGCCGCTCAGCGAGACGAGGGTGTCGTCTTCATCGAGCAGATGGCGAGCGGTGGTGTCGAGGCGCCACCGGCCGAACTTGAGCAGGCGGCCGCTTTCGGTGACGACGAAGTTGGGCGGCAGCATGCGGGTGCGCCGCAGCACGGCGTTGATACGCGCGAGCAGCTCCCGGGCGGCGAAGGGCTTGGCCAGGTAGTCGTCGGCGCCCATTTCCAGGCCGATGATGCGGTCGGTCTCGTCGCTGCGAGCCGTCAGCATCAGCACGGGGGTCGCCTTATGCTTGCCGGCGCGCAGTTCGCGGCACAGCAGCAGCCCGTCATCCCCCGGCATCATGATGTCGAGCACGATCAGGTCCACCTGGTTGGTTTCGAGAAAGGCCCGCATCTGCCGACCATCCGCGACTACGGTGGTGCGCAGACCGTTCTTCTTCAGGTAATTGCCGACCAGCTCCCTGATCTCGCGATCATCATCCACGATCAATACGTGATCGACATGTTCCATGCCCTGCTCTCCGAAATACGCGCATCGAGTGCGCAGTGTGGCGATGCCCGGTTGCCGGTTGGCAAGGCAGCGCAGCTCTGCTTTTACAGCCCGGGATCAAGCCAGAGCCGAGCCAGAACAGCAGCGATTGTATCGCTCTGTATCGCAACCCACCTCAGATACGTAACGCATCCAACCGAGGTATTTCTCGACACAGCCGAGATACCTCACCGGCCTTTAATGAGCCCCATCGAGACAACATGAATCGCCTCGATGAAACCATCGAACTCATTGAAGGAAAACGACCATGAAACTGAAAACCATCGCTACCGCTTGCCTGATCACTGTCCTGAGCGCCGCCGCATTACCCGCCCTGGCCCAGGACAAAGCCGCCAGCGAAACCTACACCTACGGCACCCATCTGGACATCAAGCGAGTGGTCTCGCTGACCGAGGACGGCGGCCAGACCTGCGGCTTGGTGAATGCGCAGATCAACTACCTCGATTCGATGGGTGAGCAGCGGTCCCTGATGTACCTCAAGCAGGCAGACACCTGCAACAACGAAGGGAGCTGAGCTTCACGGCACTCATTACAGCCGCAATCATCGTGCAAACAGGAGTCAATATGAAGAAACTCAAGACCTACCTGACCGCTTTTGCCCTCGCATTGGGCGGCATGGCTGCCCACGCCAATGCCGCCGGTGAGCACAACCGGGGCAACAGCGGCCTCTGCTACCAGCTCACACCGCTGAAGAAAACGCCCTCGCCGCGGGCGGTTGGCCTTTGAAGGCGTTGTGGGATGTATCAGGAATGGCGGTCCAGTTTCTTGAGAAACACCGTCATTTCCTTTTCGGCCTGTTTGTCGCCATGGGCACGGGCGGCTTCCAGGCCTTGTTCCCAGGCACGACGCGCGGCCGGTAGGTCGCCCTGGCCCTGGTGGGCCTTGCCCAACAGTTTCCAGGCGGCCGAATATTTGGGGTCGAGCTCGACGCAGCGTTGCAGGTGTTCGGCGGCGCGGGGGAATTCGTTGAGATCGAGATAGCCCTTGCCCAGGCCGAAGCGCAGCAGGGGGTTGTCCACACCCTTGGCGAGCATTTTTTCCAGGGATTCGAGCATGGGACCTGTCCTTTTTGGCTGTTCCAGTGGCTGATTTGTTGAATGTCAGATAGCTATCGCGGGCAAGCCTTGCTCCCACAGGCCTGCTTCCACAGTCTGATCCCACTGTAGTCATGTTGCATGGGACGTCATCCACTGTGGGAGCAAGGCTTGCCCGCGATGAGGCCCCATCTATCACTGCACATCCAGGGTCAGAAGAAGCTCAACCCCACATGGAACAGCTTCTCGACGTCGCGAATGTGCTTCTTGTCCACCAGGAACAGGATCACATGGTCGCCGGCCTGGATCACGGTGTCGTCATGGGCGATCAGCACTTCTTCGTCGCGGATGATCGCGCCGATGGTGGTGCCCGGCGGCAGGCCGATGTCGCGGATGGCGCGGCCGATCACTTTGCTGGACTTGGCGTCGCCATGGGCAATCGCCTCGATGGCTTCGGCCGCGCCACGGCGCAGGGAGTGCACGCTGACGATGTCGCCGCGACGCACGTGGGCCAGCAAGGTGCCGATGGTTGCCAGTTGCGGGCTGATGGCGATGTCGATGTCGCCGCCCTGGATCAGGTCGACGTAGGCCGGGTTGTTGATGATGGTCATCACCTTCCTCGCCCCCAGGCGCTTGGCCAGCAGCGATGACATGATGTTGGCTTCGTCGTCGTTGGTCAGGGCCAGGAAGATGTCGGCGTCGGCGATGTTTTCCTCCAGCAGCAGGTCGCGATCCGAAGCACTGCCCTGCAGCACCACGGTACTGTCGAGGTTGTCCGAGAGATAGCGGCAGCGGGCCGGGCTCATCTCGATGATCTTCACCTGGTAGCGGCTTTCGATGGCTTCGGCCAGGCGCTCGCCGATCTGCCCGCCGCCGGCGATGACGATGCGCTTGTAGTTCTCGTCGAGACGGCGCATTTCGCTCATCACCGCACGAATATTCACCTTGGCGGCGATGAAGAATACCTCGTCGTCGGCCTCGATCACCGTATCGCCCTGGGGCAGAATCGGCCGGTCGCGACGGAAAATCGCCGCGACCCGCATCTCTACATTCGGCATGTGCTCGCGCAACTGACGCAGTTGCTGCCCCACCAACGGCCCGCCGTAGTAGGCCTTGACCGCCACCAGTTGCGCCTTGCCCCCGGCAAAGTCGATCACCTGCAAAGCGCCTGGGTGCTCGATCAAGCGCTTGATGTAGTTGGTCACTACCTGCTCGGGGCTGATCAGCACATCCACCGGGATCGCTTCGTTGTCGAACAGGTCGGCGCGGGTCAGGTAGGCCGCTTCCCGCACCCGGGCGATCTTGGTCGGGGTGTGGAACAGGGTGTGGGCCACCTGGCAGGCGACCATGTTGGTTTCGTCGCTGTTGGTGACGGCCACCAGCATGTCGGCATCGTCCGCGCCGGCCTGGCGCAGCACGGTCGGCAGGGAACCACGTCCTTGCACGGTGCGGATGTCGAGACGATCACCGAGGTCGCGCAGGCGTTCGCCGTCAGTGTCGACCACGGTGATGTCGTTGGCCTCGCTGGCCAGATGCTCCGCCAGCGAACCGCCGACCTGTCCTGCACCCAGGATGATGATTTTCATCCGTTCACTCCTATCGAATCGGTCTTAACCGCGTGCGGCGGCGATCTTGATCAGCTTGGCGTAGTAGAACCCGTCGTGCCCGCCCTCCTGGGCCAGCAACTGGCGACCATGGGGCTGCTTCAGGCCGGCCTGGGTGGCGATGTCCAGTTCCCGCGCGCCGGGGGTGCGGGCGAGGAAGGCTTCGATCACCTCAGTGTTCTCGGTCGGCAAGGTCGAGCAGGTGGCATAGAGCAGGATGCCGCCCACGTCGAGGGTCTGCCACAGAGCGTCGAGCAGCTCGCCCTGCAGCAGCGCCAATGCGGCGATGTCGTCCGGTTGGCGGGTGAGCTTGATGTCCGGGTGACGGCGGATCACGCCGGTGGCCGAGCACGGCGCGTCCAGCAGGATGCGCTGGAACGGCTTGCCGTCCCACCAGGCTGCGGTGTCGCGACCGTCGGCGGCGATCAGCTCGGCATCCAGGCCCAGGCGCTCGAGGTTTTCCTTCACCCGCACCAGGCGTTTGGCCTCCAGATCCACCGCCACCACGCCGGCCAGCTTCGGCTCGGCTTCGAGGATGTGGCAGGTCTTGCCCCCCGGTGCGCAGCAGGCGTCCAGTACCCGTTGCCCAGGCGCCAGCTCCAGCAGGTCGGCGGCCAGTTGCGCGGCTTCGTCCTGGACGCTGATCCAGCCGTCGGCGAAGCCCGGCAGAGCGCGCACATCGCCCGGGGTTTCCAGCAGGATGCCGTCGCGGCTGTACACGCATGGCCGGGCCGGGATACCGGCCTCGCCCAGCAAGGCCAGATAGGCATCGCGGGTATGGTGGCGACGGTTGACCCGCAGGATCATCGGCGGATGGGCATTGTTGGCCGTACAGATGGCTTCCCATTGCTCGGGCCAGAACGCCTTCAAAGCCTTCTGCAACCAGCGCGGGTGAGCAGTGCGCACCACCGGGTCATGCTCCAGCTCGGCCAGCAGGCTTTCGCTTTCCCGTTGGGCGCGGCGCAACACGGCGTTGAGCAAAGCCTTGGCCCAGGGTTTTTTCAGTTTGTCGGCGCAGCCCACGGTTTCGCCGATGGCGGCGTGGGCAGGCACGCGGGTGTAGAGCAGTTGGTAAAGCCCCACCAGCAGCAGCGCTTCGACGTCGGCATCGGCGGCCTTGAACGGCTTCTGCAACAACTTGGCCGCCAGGGCCGACAGCCGTGGCTGCCAGCGAGCGGTGCCGAACGCCAGGTCCTGGGTGAAACCGCGATCACGGTCCTCGACCTTGTCCAATTGGGTCGGCAAGGAACTGTTGAGCGACGCTTTGCCGCTGAGCACGGCGGCAAGCGCCTTGGCGGCGGCCAGACGCGGGTTCATGAAGCCTCCACCGCTTGGCCGAGGATGCTGCCGACGGCGAATTTCTCACGCCGGCTGTTGAACAAGTCGCTGAAGTTCAGCGCCTTGCCGCCGGGCAGTTGCAGACGGGTCAGGCACAGCGCCTGTTCGCCACAGGCCACGACAAGACCGTCCTTGCTGGCTTCGAGGATCTGCCCAGCAGCGCCCTTCCCTTCGGCGCACTTGGCGGCCAGTACCTTCACCGCTTCGCCGTTCAAGGTGCTGTGGCAGATCGGCCACGGGTTGAAGGCGCGCACCAGTCGCTCCAGTTCGACCGCCGGACGGCGCCAGTCGATACGGGCCTCGTCCTTGTTCAATTTGTGCGCGTAGGTGGCGAGGCGGTCATCCTGCACTTCGCCCTCCAGCGTGCCGGCGGCCAGGCCGGCAATCGCCTCAACCACGGCCGGCGGGCCGAGCAGCGCGAGGCGGTCGTGCAGGCTGCCGCCGGTGTCTTCGGCGCTGATGGGGGTGGCGACCTTGAGCAGCATCGGCCCGGTGTCCAGGCCTGCCTCCATGCGCATCACGGTCACGCCGCTCTCGGCATCGCCCGCTTCGACGGCGCGCTGGATCGGCGCCGCACCGCGCCAGCGCGGCAGCAGCGAGGCGTGACTGTTGATGCAACCCAGGCGCGGGATGTCCAGCACCACTTGGGGCAGGATCAGGCCGTAGGCGACCACCACCATCAGGTCCGGTTTCAGCGCGGCCAGTTCGGCCTGGGCTTGCCCATCGCGCAGGGTCGGCGGCTGCAACACCTGCAAACCGTTTTCCAGGGCCAGTTGCTTGACCGGGCTGGGCATCAGTTTTTGCCCACGGCCGGCCGGCCGGTCCGGCTGGGTGTAGACCGCGATGATTTCATGGGGGCTGGCCAGCAGGGCCTTGAGGTGTTCGGCGGCAAACTCGGGAGTGCCGGCAAAGACGATGCGCAGTGGCTCAGTCATGGAAGCTCTCAATTAACAGCAGTCGCATAAAGAAAAAAGGCTTGCCGCAGCAAGCCTTTGAAAGGAGGCATCAAGCATTCTGGCGATGGATCTTTTCCAGTTTCTTCTTGATCCGGTCACGCTTGAGGGTCGACAGGTAATCCACGAACAACTTGCCGTTGAGGTGGTCACACTCATGCTGGATGCACACCGCCAGCAATCCTTCGGCGATCAGCTCGTAAGGCTGGCCGTCACGGTCCAAAGCGTTGATTCGGACCTTCTGTGGACGGTCGACGTTCTCGTAGAAACCCGGTACCGAGAGACAGCCTTCCTGGTATTGCTCCATCTCGTCGGTGAGGGTTTCGAACTCGGGGTTGATGAACACCCGTGGCTCGCTGCGGTCTTCGGAGAGGTCCATGACGACGATACGCTTGTGCACGTTGACCTGGGTCGCGGCGAGGCCGATGCCGGGCGCTTCATACATTGTTTCAAACATGTCATCGACCAACTGACGCACTTCGTCGTCCACTACGGCCACCGGTTTGGCGATCGTGCGCAGGCGCGGGTCCGGAAATTCGAGAATGTTCAAAATGGCCATAAGCTTGATAAATGCACGTGTGAGGTAAAGTCGGGTGGCTGGCCTGGCGTGTCTTGGGATGCAGGCTACCGTTGTAAAACGTTGCTCTCGATACGGAGCGAGCCACTGGGGCTCTGGCGTTTTACGCGAACGCACATGATAAAGGGATTCACCGCATGAGGAAATCACTACTCGCCCTGCTGCTCCTGGCCTCGGCCGGTATCGCGCACGGGCAAGTGCAACTTCGGGAAGGATTCCCGCAGCAATACACCGTGGTCGCTGGCGACACACTGTGGGACATTTCCGGCAAATACCTGCGCGAGCCGTGGAAATGGCCCGAACTCTGGCAGGCCAACCCGCAGATCGAGAATCCGAACCTGATTTACCCTGGTGATACCCTGTCACTGGTCTACGTCAATGGCCAGCCGCGGCTGACCCTCAACCGTGGCGCCTCCCGGGGCACCATCAAACTGTCGCCGCGTATCCGCAGCTCGCCGGTGGCCGAGGCCATCCCGAGCATCCCGCTGCAAGCCATCAACAGCTTCCTGCTGAGCAACCGCATCGTCGACACGACCGAGGATTTCAACAAGGCGCCCTACGTCGTCGCCGGCAATGCCGAACGGGTGCTCAGCGGTGCCGGGGACCAGATCTTCGCCCGCGGGGCATTCGCCACAGACCAGTCGGCCTACGGCATCTTCCGACAAGGCAAGGTCTACACCGATCCGCAGACCAAGGAGCTACTGGGCATCAACGCCGATGACATCGGCAGCGCCGAGGTCGTGACCGCCGAGGGCGACGTCACCACCCTCACCCTGCAACGCACCACCCAGGAAGTACGTCTCGGCGACCGGCTGTTCAGCGGCGAAGAACGCTCGATCAACTCGACGTTCATGCCCGGCGCGCCGAAAACGGACATCAACGGGCTGATCCTCGACGTGCCACGGGGCGTGACCCAGATCGGCGCGCTGGATGTGGTCACCCTGAACAAGGGTCGCCGCGACGGGCTGGCCGAGGGCAACGTGCTGGCGGTGATGAAAACCGGTGAAACCGTGCGCGACCGCGTCACCGGCGAACCGGTGAAGATCCCCGACGAACGGGCCGGCCTGCTGATGGTGTTCCGTACCTACGACAAGCTCAGCTACGGCCTGGTGCTATACGCCTCGCGCTCGTTGGCGGTGCTCGACAAGGTGCGCAATCCATAACGGGTCTCACAACTTACCAACAGAGTTATCCACAGCTTGTTCCCGTTCGAACGGGACATATGACGATCAAGGATTGATCACATGACATTGCTTGAACGCCCTTCGGTTTCCCCCGCGGAACTGGAGGCCCGCCTGCGCCTGCACCGCTTGCCGGAGCTGGGACCCAAACGTTTCATGACCCTGATGGAAGCCTTCGGCTCGGCCTCAAAAGCCATCAGCGCGCCGGCCAGCGCATGGCGGGCACTGGGGTTGCCCGCGGCGAGCGTCGAAGCCCGGCGCAACCCGGATGTGCGCGACGGCGCCGCCCACGCATTGGCCTGGCTGGAGGGTTCGGGCCAGCATTTGCTGATGTGGGACCAGCCAGACTACCCGGCGCTGCTGGCGCAGATCAGCGACCCGCCACCGCTATTATTCGCCGCTGGTGACCCTACCATCCTGGAAAAACCGCAGTTGGCGATGGTGGGCAGTCGCCGCGCCTCGCGTCCGGGAATGGACACGGCCGCGGCGTTTTCCCGCTGTCTGGCCAGCGCCGGTTTTGTCATCACCAGCGGCCTGGCCCTGGGCATCGACGCGGCGGCTCATCAAGCGGCGCTGGATGTCGGCGGGCTAACCATCGGGGTGCTGGGCACCGGCCTGGAAAATTTTTATCCACAGCGCAATCGGCGCTTGGCGGACGCCATGATTGCTCAGGGCAGCGCGGTGCTCTCGGAGTTTCCGTTGGACGCGCCGCCCCACGCCAGCAACTTTCCGCGCCGCAACCGGATCATCAGCGGCTTGTCCCTTGGCGTCCTGGTGGTTGAAGCCAGTGTCGCCAGCGGCTCGCTGATCACGGCGCGCCTGGCGGCGGAACAGGGGCGCGAGGTATACGCCATTCCGGGATCGATCCATCACCCCGGTGCCCGGGGTTGTCATCAATTGATCCGCGACGGTGCGGCCCTGGTGGAAACCGTCGAGCATATCCTCGAAGCCTTGCGTGGTTGGCAGCGACTGCCGTTGGCCCCGGAGCCGACGCCTGTCACCCATCCGCTGTTGCGCCTGCTCCATGCCGCGCCGCTCACCAGCGAGGCGTTGGCCGAGGCCAGTGGCTGGGGATTGCCCAAAGTGCTGGCGGCGCTGACCGAACTGGAAATGGAGGGGCGCGCCACGTGTGACAACGGCCGCTGGTTTGCGCGCACGCGCTAGGTTTTATGGGGAAGATCGGTAAACTGCGCACAGCCTTATCTTGTGTTGCGGAGAATCTTTCATGGTCAACAGTTGGCGTGTGCAACAAGCCGCGCGAGAAATTCGCGCCGGGGCGGTGATTGCCTACCCAACCGAAGCGGTCTGGGGCCTGGGTTGCGATCCATGGAACGAGGAGGCGGTGGAGCGCCTGCTGGCGATCAAATCGCGGTTGCCCGACAAGGGGTTGATCCTGGTGGCGGACAACATTCACCAGTTCGACTTCCTGTTCGAAGATTTCCCCGACATCTGGATGGATCGCATGGCCAGCACCTGGCCGGGGCCCAACACCTGGCTGGTACCGCACCAGAACCTGCTGCCGGAATGGATCACCGGGGTGCACGACACGGTGGCGCTGCGGGTCAGCGATCACCCCACCGTGCGCGACTTGTGTTCGCTGGTCGGGCCACTGGTGTCCACCTCGGCCAACCCCCAGGGCCGCCCGGCAGCGCGCACGCGGATTCGCGTCGAGCAGTATTTTCGCGGGCAGATCGACCTGGTGCTCGGCGGCAACCTGGGTGGGCGCAAGAACCCCAGCGTGATTCGCGACCTGGCCACCGGAAAAGTAGTTCGACCGGACTGAGCCCGGTCGCAGCCTCCGGATTCAATACCTATCCCCTGTGGGAGCGAGCCTGCTCGCGATAGCGTCGGGTCAGACGAACGGGTGTTGTCTGATACACCGCCATCGCGAGCAGGCTCGCTCCCACAGGGTTTGTGTTGCCACAGACCCTATGCACACCACAGTTCAGATGTGGGAGCGGGCTTGCTCGCGAATGCGTCGGGTCAGCCAATATCGATGTTGCTGACCCACCGCTTTCGCGAGCAAGCCCGCTCCCACAGAGGTTTTGTGTTGCCACAGAACTTATGCACACCACCATTTCAAGGCAGCAGAATGGTCGACCCCGTTGTGCGCCGCGCCGACAATTCGGCCTGGGCCTTGGCCGCTTCCGCCAATGGATAACGCTGATTGATGTCCACCGTGAGCTTGCCGCTGCTGATCATGCCGAACAGTTCATCGGCCATGCGTTGCAGGTTTTCGGCGTTGTTGGCGTAAGTCGCCAGGGTCGGGCGGGTCACGTACAGCGAGCCTTTCGCTGACAGAATTCCCAGGTTCACCCCGTCCACCGCACCCGAGGCATTGCCGAAGCTCACCAGCAGGCCACGGGGCGCGACGCAATCGAGCGAGGTCAACCAGGTGTCCTTGCCGACCCCGTCGTACACCACCGGTACTTTTTTACCGTCCGTCAACTCCAGCACCCGCTGTGCGACGTTTTCCTTGCTGTAATCGATGGTTTCCCAAGCGCCATGGGCTTTGGCGATGGCCGCTTTTTCCGCAGAGCTCACCGTACCGATCAGCTTCACGCCCAAGGCCTTGGCCCATTGGCAGGCCAGGGAACCCACGCCACCGGCAGCGGCATGGAACAGAATGGTTTCGCCACCCTTGAGCTCATAGGTCTGGCGCAGCAGGTATTGCACCGTCAGGCCCTTGAGCATGACGCCGGCAGCCTGCTCGAAACTGATGGACTCAGGCAGGTGCACCAGGTTGGCCTCGGGCAACACATGCGCGTCGCTATAGGCGCCCAGCGGACCGCTGCCATAGGCCACCCGATCGCCCACCTTGAACCGGGTGACGCCCGAGCCAACCGCCTCGACCACACCCGCCCCTTCGGCGCCCAGGCCCGAAGGCAGGGCCGGCGGTGGGTAAAGGCCACTGCGGTAATAGGTGTCGATGAAATTCAGGCCGATGGCCCGGTTGCTCACGCGCACCTGCTGAGGGCCCGGTTCGGCAGGTTGATAATCCACGTACTCAAGCACTTCGGGGCCGCCGTGGGAACTGAACTGGATACGTTTGGCCATCTTCACTCTCTCCTTGTCGCAGGACTTTTCACCAAGCCTCCCATCGGACTCCTAAGCTTGACCTTCGTCAACTGTGGCGTGGGCAAGTGCGGTGGTATCCTGTGCGCCCATTGGCCACCGGCCCGCTGTACGCCGCGTAGCCCAGTCCTGATCAAGGGGGTGTCATGACCACTCGTACCGAGGCCGTGAAAGCCTATCTGCTCGACCTGCAAGACCGCATCTGCGCTGCACTGGAAGCCGAGGACGGCGGCACTCGCTTCGTCGAAGACGCCTGGACCCGACCTGCCGGCGGTGGCGGTCGCACCCGGGTGCTGGAGAACGGTACGGTCGTTGAAAAGGGTGGCGTCAACTTTTCCCACGTCTTTGGCAGCGGTCTCCCACCGTCGGCCAGTGCCCATCGGCCGGAACTGGCCGGACGCGGTTTCGAAGCCCTGGGCGTGTCGCTGGTTATCCATCCGCACAATCCCCACGTTCCAACTTCCCACGCCAACGTGCGCTTTTTCATCGCGGAAAAGGAAGGCGAAGAACCGGTCTGGTGGTTCGGTGGCGGCTTCGACCTGACGCCGTACTACGGCGTCGCCGAAGACTGCGTGCATTGGCACCGCGTGGCCGAGCAGGCCTGTGCGCCGTTTGGCCCGGAGGTGTATCCGCGCTACAAGGCCTGGTGCGACAGCTATTTCCACCTCAAGCATCGAAATGAACCCCGGGGTATCGGCGGCCTGTTTTTCGATGACCTGAACGAGTGGGGGTTCGACACCTGCTTCGCCTTCATCCGTGCGATCGGCGATGCCTACATCGAGGCCTACCTGCCTATCGTGCGCCGGCGCAAACACGCGCCGTTCACTGCCAAGCAACGGGAGTTCCAGGAGTTCCGCCGTGGACGCTACGTGGAATTCAACCTGGTCTACGACCGTGGCACCCTGTTCGGGCTGCAATCGGGTGGACGGACCGAGTCGATCCTGATGTCCTTGCCGCCGCAGGTGCGCTGGGGCTACGACTGGAAAGCCGAGCCAGGCAGCGAAGAAGCGCGCCTGACCGAGTATTTCCTGCAGGATCGCGACTGGCTGGCGAAGGCCTGACCCTATGACCATGGACCGCTACGTTGTAATGGGTAACCCCATCGGCCACAGTAAGTCGCCGTTGATCCATCGCCTGTTTGCCGAACAGACCGGGCAGACACTGGACTACAGCACCCTTTTGGCCCCGCTGGATGATTTCGCCGGTTGCGCGCGGGATTTTTTCCGCGAGGGACGTGGGGCGAATGTCACCGTGCCGTTCAAGGAAGACGCTTTCCGACTGGCTGACAGCCTGACCGAACGGGCGCAGCGGGCCGGGGCAGTCAATACCTTGAGCAAGTTGGCCGATGGCCATCTGTTGGGCGACAACACCGACGGTGCCGGGCTGGTGCGGGACCTGACCGTCAATGCCGGCTTCAGCCTCAAGGGCAAACGCATTCTGGTGCTGGGGGCCGGAGGCGCGGTGCGCGGCGCCCTGGAGCCGTTGCTGGCCGAGGCACCGGCCTCGGTGATCATCGCCAACCGCACGGTGGAAAAAGCCGAGTTGCTGGCCGAGTTGTTCGCCGACCTGGGCCCGGTCTCGGCCAGCGGTTTCGATTGGCTGCGCGAGCCCGTGGATCTGATCATCAACGCCACGTCCGCGAGCCTGTCAGGGGACGTACCGCCAATTGCTGGCAGCCTGATCGAGCCCGGCAAGACCGTTTGTTACGACATGATGTACGGCAAGGAGCCGACTTCGTTCTGCCGCTGGGCCCGCGAACAGGGCGCCGCGGTGGCGATGGACGGCCTGGGCATGCTGGCGGAACAGGCGGGCGAAGCGTTCTACCTGTGGCGCGGCGTGCGCCCGGACACCGCGCCGGTACTGGCCGAGTTGCGTCGCCAACTGGCGCTCTGACCCTGTTTGAACTGGACTGTGGCGAGGGGATTTAGCGAGACGTCGCACCGCCCCGCTGGGCTGCGCAGCGGCCCCCTCTTTTTTGGGACTGCTGCGCAGTCCAGCGGGGCGGTGCGACGTCTGGCTAAATCCCCTCGCCACAGAGGAGCTCTGTGCTGCTCTTCAATCCTCAAAGTGAATCGGGCATCTCTCCGGCCCTTCAAGCTTCTTCAACTCCTCCACCACATGGGGCCTGGCCCTGCGCAAGGTCAGGCTGCGCCCCTGGGCACCCAGGCGGCGGGCTTCCTGGTGGAGCATTTCCACCCCGGAATAGTCGATGAAGTTGATCTGCTGGGCATCGATCACCACCCGTTGCCCTTGCAGGCGTTGCAGGCGCACCTGCAGATAATGACTGGCACCGAAGAAGATCGAACCACCGACCCGCAGGACATCCGCCTCGCCTTCGTGGGAATGCTGCACCCGCGGCTGTGATGTGCGCTTGAGGTAGAAAAACAGCGACGCCAGCACACCGGCGTAGATGGCGGTTTGCAGCTCCAGCAGCAACGTGGCCAGGCAGGTCAGGCTCATCACCACGAATTCGGCCCGGCTCACGCGGTACAGCGCCCGGATACCACGGTGGTCCACCAGCCCCCAGGCGATCAGCAGAATGCTGCCGGCCATCGCCGGAATCGGGATGTGCGAGATCAGTTTCGCACCGGCGACCGCAAACAAGGCCACCCACAAGGCCGAGAACACCCCGGCCAGGGGCGAACAGGCCCCCGCGTCATAGCTGAGGCCGGAACGGGTAAAGGAACCGGCCGACAAGGAGCCGGAGAAAAATCCGCCCACGATGTTGGAAAGCCCCTGCGCCCTGACCTCTTGGTTGGCGTCGAGCAATTGCCCGGAGCGCACCGACAACGAGCGGGCAATGGACAGACTGGTGACCAGCCCGAGCATGCCCACCGCCACGGCGCCGGGGAGCAGGCGCAGGATCAGGTCCAGGTCCAGTGGCAGCGCGGTGAACGGCGGCAGGCGCCCGGCAAAGGCGCTGACCAGCGCCACATGCCCGAACATGGCCGGCCACAACCAGACCACCAGGCTGCTGATGACCAGGGTTATCAACAGGCTCGGCCAGCGCGGCAGCAGCCGCTTGAGTAGAACCCCCAGGGCCAGCGTCCCCAAGCCCAACAGCAACGAAGGCTTATCCACAGCCCCGAGGTGACTGAGCAACATCAGCACGCCCTTCAAGGCCGTGGCCTCGTTCGGCAGATCGAGCCCCATCAGGTTCGGCAACTGCCCCAGTGCGATCACCACCGCCGCGCCCAGGGTGAAGCCGAGCACCACCGAGTGCGAGACGAAGTTCACCAGCGCGCCGAAACGTAACAGGCCCAACAACCATTGGAAAATGCCCGCCAGTACCGTCAGCAGCAGGATCAAGGTGATGTAGTCCTGGGTCGCGGGCACGGCCAAGGGACTGACGCTGGCGTATAGGACAATGGAGATCGCCGCCGTAGGACCGCAGATCAAATGCCATGACGAACCCCACAGACAGGCGATCAACACCGGCACAATCGCCGCGTACAAGCCGTACTCAGGCGGCAAACCGGCGATCAGGGCGTAGGCAATGGACTGCGGCAACGCCAGGATCGCGCCGCTCAAACCCACGATCAGGTCACGGCCGACACTGGCCCGGGTCTGTCGGGGCAGCCAGCTCAGGAAAGGGAACAGTGAATGGCGGGTGGGGATTGCCATGGGGCCTCAAAGATGGGGGTTGCGGACAAGAGTATCAGGACCAGGCACCGTTCTCCCTGTGGCGAGGGGATTTATCCCCTCGCCACAAAAGTGCTCCGGATCACCTTTTGAGGGCTTATCCGGAGCACGCGGGTCATCAGAGCTTGGCCTTCACCGCCGCCAACGCTTCCTGACCATCCACCGTCTTCACGCCATCCAGCCACTTGTCCAACACCGCCGGGTTGGCCTTGATCCAGGCCTTGGCCGCCTCGGCATTGCTGAGCTTCTTGTTCGCTACGTCGGCCATGATGCTGTTTTCCATTTCCTGGGTGAAGCTCAGGTTGGTCAACAGCTTGCCCACGTTCGGGCAGGCCTGGGCATAACCTTTGCGGGTCAGGGTATAGACGCTGCCCGTATCGCCGAAATATTTCTCGCCGCCCTTGAGGTAGCGCATTTTCAGTTGCACGTTCATCGGGTGTGGCGTCCAGCCAAGGAAGGTCACGAACTTCTGTTTCTTCACCGCCCGGGACACTTCCGCCAGCATCGCCTGCTCACTGGACTCCACCAGTTTCCAGTCGCCCATGCCGAAATCGTTGGTCTTGATGATTTCCTTCAGGGAGAGGTTCGCCGGCGCGCCGGAACCGATGCCGTAGATTTTCTTATCGAATTTGTCGGCGAATTTGTTCAGGTCGTTAAAGTTATGCACACCGGCGTCCCAGACGTAGTCCGGGACGGCCAGGGTGAACTCGGTGCCGTCCAGGTTCTTGGCCAATTGGGTGACATCCCCGTTCGCCACGAATTTGTCATAGAACCCCTGCTGTGCCGGCATCCAGTTGCCCAGGAACACATCGACCTGGCCTTCCTTGAGACCGCCGAACGTAATGGGCACCGCAAGCGTGTCGACCTTGGGTTTGTAGCCCATGCCCTCCAACAGGAAACCGGTGATGGCATTGGTCGCCGCGATATCGCTCCAACCCGGGTCAGCCATCTTGACCGTCTCGCAGCTCTGCTCGGCCCACGCCGAGGCACTGCTCAACGCCAACAGCCCAGCGGCCAGTACTGTGGATAACTTTTGCATGTGCTTCCCCTTACGTTCGTTATTGGTTTTGGCAGGGTTGTGGATAACGGGCCTTGCGCTCCAGATCGTCGAGGTCGATGTGGTTGCGCATGTATTGCTGACTGGCATCCACCAGCGGCTGGTGATCCCAGCTCTTGAGTTTGCCCAGGGTCAGCGCCTGGGCGACGAAACGACGGCGTCGCTGGCTGGCGAGCACCTGTCGATGAATGGTCGGGATGTCCCATTTGGCCCTGGCTTCGGCGAGAAACTCGACGAACAGGGCGTGATGCTCCGGTGACTGGCTGAGATCTTCCAATTCCTTGGGGTCGTTACGGACATCGAACAGCAGGCACGGATCGTCTTCGCTATAGATGAATTTCCATTGGCCGCGGCGGATCATCATCAACGGGCTGATGGTGCCCTCAGCCATGTATTCGCCGAAGACCTCGTCGTGCCCGCCCTGCCCTTGCAGATGCGGCACCAGCGAACGGCCGTCCAACGGCAAACCAGGCTCCAGCGTGCCGCCGGCCAGTTCCACCAGGGTGGGCAGCAAGTCGGCGGTGGACACCGCCGCGCTGACCCGGCCGCTGGCGAACTGACCCGGAGCGCTGATCAACAGCGGCACCCGTGCGGACATCTCGAACCAGTGCATTTTGTACCAGAGCCCTTTTTCACCGAGCATGTCTCCATGATCGCCGGAGAACACAATGATCGTGTCCTCCATCAAACCGGTGTCCTCAAGGGTCTGCAGCAGCTTGCCCACATTGCTGTCGATGTAGCTGCAAGCACCGAAATAGGCTCGGCGGGCATCGCGAATCTTATCCACAGGCAGCGGCTTGTCCCACAGATCATAGACCTTCAACAGGCGCTGGGAGTGTGGGTCGAGTTCGGTTTGCGCCGGCGTCTGCGGCAACGGGATGTCGTTGTCGTCATACAAATCCCAGAAAGCCTTGGGAATCGTGTACGGGTCGTGTGGGTGAGTCATCGACACGGTCAGGCAGAACGGTTGGTCGCCGTCCTCACGGATGTGGTCGAACAGGTACTGCTGCGCCTTGAACACCACTTCTTCATCGAAATCCAACTGGTTGGTACGCACGCAAGGCCCGGCCTGGAGCACCGACGACATGTTGTGATACCAGCTCGGCCGCACGTCCGGCTCATCCCAGTTCACGGCCCAGCCGTAGTCGGCCGGGTAAATGTCACTGGTCAGGCGCTCTTCATAGCCGTGCAACTGGTCCGGCCCGCAGAAGTGCATCTTGCCGGAGAGCGCCGTGCGGTAGCCGAGGCGCCGCAGGTAATGGGCGTACGTCGGGACGTCGGCCGGAAAATCCGCGGCGTTGTCATAGGCGCCGATCTTGCTGGGCAACTGGCCGCTCACCAGGGTAAAGCGCGACGGCGCACACAGCGGGCTGTTGCAATACGCGGCGTCGAACACCACGCCCTGGTCGGCCAGGCGCGACAGATTCGGCAGCTTGATCGGCGAAGGACCGTAGATCGGCAACATTGGCGCGGCCATCTGATCGGCCATGATGAAAAGAATGTTCTTGCGCTTCATGTAATCGCGGCATTCCATAGTGAACGGTTATGCGAAATTGCTGCGATTGAGCATGTCCCCCCAACCTATTGGGGTAAAGCCCATGCAGGATAATGACTAGGATAAGCACAGCTTATGTATGACGCCTTGGGTGACCTGTCTCTGGATCTGTTTCGTGCCTTCGAAGCAGCGGCCAGGCAACGAAGCTTTACGGCCGCGGCGATCGAGCTGGGCACCACGCAACCGGCCATCAGCCAGCAGATCAAACGCCTGGAGGAACAGCTCGGCACGCGGTTGTTCGATCGCATTTACCGCGGCATCGAATTGACCGAGGCTGGGACGACACTCTTCGAACAGGTCCAGGCCGGATTGCAGAATATCGACGCAGGATTGAGTGCGATCACTGCGCAACATCAGCATGAGGTGTTGCAGGTCGCCACCGATTTCGCTTTCGCCGCCTACTGGTTAATGCCGCGATTACATCGTTTTCACGCTGCCAACCCCCAGGTGGACGTCAGCCTGGTGACCAGTGAGCGCAACCACAACATGTTGCGCTCCGATATCGACGTTGCCGTGTTGTTCGGCGACGGTCGCTTCAAACAGGGTGAAAGTCGCTGGCTGTTCAGCGAAGAGGTCTTTCCGGTGTGCAGCCCGTTGCTGCTCAAGGAACGTCCCCTGCCCTTGTCCGCCCAGGCCTTGTCGGAATTTCCGCTCTTGCACCTGCGCGGCGGCAACGGCAGTCACTGGTTCGACTGGAATGGCGTGTTCCGCGAGCTGGGCATCACCTCGCCACCGGCGCCCGGGCAACTGCGTTTCGACAACTACACCTTGCTTATCCAGGCGGCAATTGGCGGCCAGGGAGTTGCCATCGGCTGGCGCCACCTTGTGGATAACTTGTTGGCCCAGGGCCTGCTGTGTCGTCCAATCGCTGAGACGGTGCTGTCGCGCCTGGGGTATTACGTGGTCCTGCCCCAGCGTAAACGGCGGGGGGCATTGATCAGGCAGTTCGTGGACTGGCTGATGGAAGAACAGGCCAACAGCGGCGAGTCGCTCACGGGGTTGCCGTTGCCGTCCATCGCTGTTTGAGATTTGCGAGTGAAGGCACTTCCATAGCCAAAGAAAAACTACTGTGGCGAGGGGATTTATCCCCGCGGGGCGCGAAACAGCCCTGCTTTTTTGGGGCGGCTTCGCAGCCCAGCGGGGATTAAATCCCCTCGCCACAACAGCAATCCTCACCACAGGTTTCGCACGGTCGTCAGGTAGCGGCTACGAAGCTGACATGCTCGCCCACATGCAGGTTCAAGCGCAGCTCATCGGCAATGCCGACCGCCACCCGGTTGAGCCGCTCCAGGGATTCGGCCATGCCCGGTTCCAGGCTGGTACTGACTTGGGTGAAATGCTCGATGCTCAACCCGGCAACAGCATAAGGCGAGTTGACGAGGGTCCATTGCACTGTGCTGTTGCGCAGGGCATCGAGGATTTCTTCGGCGGCATGACGCTGCAAGTCGTCTTCGCCCTCCTCCTCGTCGAGCACGGCGAAATCGCCCACCAGAAACAACCGGGGAATGTTCACCGCCTGCATGCCGGCGATCAACGCATCCACCGCCAGGACCTGCTCCACCGGGCCCGGAATCAGCGTGCGCTCCACGTGCTCGCTGTTCATCGGCAGCCCTGGCGCGTTCAGCAGACAGATCACCGCATCGGCACCGGCCACGCTTTGCTTGACCCGCTCGGGATCATAGAGGTCCCCGGTCTTGGTCCGCAGGCCCGGACGCGGCGCCAGGGCCGTGAGATCATCGAGGACGGCAATGACTTCGTGCTGGCGTCGCAGCATTTCAGCCATCAACGCACTGCCGAGGCTGCTCATGGCACCATAGAGCACCAGTTTGATCACCGGGGTTTCGGCGTTTTTCATGGCTGTTTTTCCCTTTTTTACCGCGTATAAGCCTCTGACCTGCGGGAAACGGCGAGGGTTCGCAAGGAGTGACAATGCAACGGATCAAGGGCTACCACGCTCATGTTTACTTCGATGCCAGCAGCATCGACCAGGCGCGGGCATTGTGCGAGGAAGCGTCGCGCCTGTTCCCGCTGAAGATGGGCCGTGTCCACGAGCGCCCGGTCGGGCCCCATCCGGACTGGAGCTGCCAGCTGTCGTTCGATCCGCAGTACATCGGCGTGGTGCTGCCGTGGCTGGCGCTCTATCGCAAAGGGCTGGTGATCTTTCTGCACCCGAACACCGGCGATGAACTGGCAGACCATACCGACCATGCGATCTGGATGGGGGCGATGCGGCCGTTGGATCTTTCGGTGTTCTAAACCCGACTGTCCTTCAGAACAGAACACCGGTGGCGAGGGGATTTATCCCCGCTCGAGTGCGAAGCGCTCGCCCTCGAAATGTGTCGCGGCACAGAGTCGGGGGGTCGCTGCGCAACCCCAGCGGGGATAAATCCCCTCGCCACAGGAAATATCGCGACACCGCATCCGGTTGTCTTGCGAAAGCTGACTGAAAGCTTGCGCGATTAGGATCACCTCACTACCGGCAAAAGACCGGTGGCCAGAAACGGATTTCCACGATCCGCTTGGCCTTTTTAACAACAACAATGGTGATTCTGATGTCCGCTGCTACCCGTCCCGCTGCATCCACTCCATCCGTCCGTCCCGCACCTCACGTTCTGCGCTGACCTGTCCGGTTCGCCTTAACCTCGCCGTGCCACGCCTGGAGTATTTCCCATGCTGACTTTCCTTGGCTTCGCCATGGTCATCACGTTCATGTTCCTGATCATGACCAAGCGCCTGTCCGCGCTGATCGCCCTGATCATCATCCCGATCCTGTTCGCCCTGTTCGGTGGCTTTGCGCCGAAGATCGGCCCGATGATGCTCGAAGGCATCACCAAGCTCGCCCCGACCGGGGTGATGCTGATGTTCGCGATCCTCTATTTCGCCCTGATGATCGACTCCGGCCTGTTCGACCCGGCCGTGCGCAAGATCCTCAAACTGGTCAAGGGCGACCCACTGAAAGTTTCGGTCGGTACCGCCGTTCTGGCGCTCGTCGTTTCCCTCGATGGTGACGGCGCGACCACTTACATGATCTGCGTGGCCGCGATGCTGCCGCTCTACAGCCGCATCGGCATGAGCCCTCGGATCATGGCCGGCCTGATCATCCTCGCCGGGGGCGTGATGAACATGACCCCCTGGGGCGGCCCGACGGCCCGTGCGGCCAGTGCGCTGCATGTGGATCCGTCCGACATCTTCGTGCCGATGATCCCGGCAATGGCGTTCGGCGTGTTGGCGATCCTGGCGATTGCCTACATGTACGGTAAGCGTGAGCGTGCACGCCTGGGTGAATTGCACCTGGCCCACGATGAAATCGACCACAGCGAAATCAGCGTGTCCCAGTTCCCCGACGCCCGCCGTCCAAAGCTGATCTGGTTCAACGGCGCCCTGACTCTGGTCCTGATGTGCACCCTGATCGCCGGCCTGTTGCCGCTGCCGGTGCTGTTCATGGTGGCCTTCAGTATCGCGATGATCGTCAACTATCCATGCCTGCAACAGCAGAAAGATCGCGTTGCGGCGCACGCCGGCAGCGTATTGGCGGTGGTCGGGCTGATTTTCGCGGCGGGTATCTTCACCGGCATCCTGTCCGGTACCGGCATGGTCGACGCCATGTCCAAGAGCCTGCTGGCGGTGATCCCCGATTTCCTCGGCCCGTACCTGGCAGTGATTACCGCGCTGGCGAGCATGCCCTTTACGTTCTTCATGTCTAACGACGCATTTTATTACGGGGTGTTACCGGTTCTCGCCGAAGCCGCCAGTCATTACGGCATCACTGCGGTGGAAATGGCCCGTGCCTCGATCGTCGGCCAGCCCGTCCACCTGTTGAGCCCGCTGGTTCCGTCCACCTACCTGCTGGTGGCGCTGGCCGGGATCGAGTTCGGCGATCACCAGCGTTTCACCCTGAAGTGGGCAGTGCTGGTTTGCCTGTGCATAATGGTCGCCGCCTTGCTGATGGGGATCTTTCCGCTGTTCAGCACTCTATAAAAGCAATATCCGCGGCGTCGCCGCTTTGGTGAATCCGAAGCGCGGCGCGGCCTAACACTCGTTCAAAGGAACTCACATGGAATGGCTGACCAACCCGGAAATCTGGGTTGCCTTCTTTACCCTGACCGCCCTGGAAATCGTCCTGGGCATCGATAACATCATCATGATCTCGATCCTGGTCAGCCGCATGCCCAAGCACATGCAGGCGCGCACCCGGATCTTCGGTCTGGCCCTGGCCATGATCACGCGGATCCTGTTGCTGCTGTCCATCACCTGGGTCATGCGCCTGACCGCCGATTTGTTCGAAGTGTTCGGCCAAGGCATCTCCGGTCGCGACCTGATCCTGTTCTTTGGTGGTCTGTTCCTGCTGTGGAAAAGCTCTCAGGAGATGTACCACGCGCTGGAAGGCGACGACGAAAGCGACGATCAACCTTCGGGCAAGGGTGGCAACTTCCTCTACACCATCATCCAGATCGCGATCATCGACATCGTGTTCTCCCTGGACTCGGTCATCACCGCCGTCGGCATGGTCTCCCATGTGCCGGTGATGGTGGCGGCGATCATCGTCGCCGTGCTGGTGATGATGCTGGCCTCGGGTACCATCAGCGAGTTCATCGACAAGCATCCATCGCTGAAGATGCTGGCGCTGTCGTTCCTGCTGGTGGTCGGTACCGTGCTGATCGCCGAGTCGTTCGACGTCCATGTACCCAAAGGCTATGTCTACTTCGCCATGGCGTTCTCCCTGGCCGTGGAGGCGATCAACATCAAGATGCGCACCGCGATTGCGCGCAAGCGCAAACAGCAGGACCCGGTGAAACTGCGCAAGGACGTTCCGGGTCAGTAACGGGACGGAGCAATGCACGAAGGGGCTCTCGGGAGCCCCTTTTTTCATGCCCGCAGGAAAGTGCCCTGGATCCCGAACCTGTGGGAGCCTGCTCGCGATAGCGTCCTTTCAGTCACAACAGTATCGATTGATAAACCGCTATCGCGAGCAGGCTCGCTCCCACAGGGCTTGCAATGTTTTTCATGACAGTTTTGTTTCAATCAATTCTTTAGCTGTGCAATGCTGGCGTTCGGACCGTTCGCCAACTACAGCTTAAGTACAAAGAAGAACGATGTGGCATCGACAACTTGTCTCTTTGAGACGCTAACAGGGGGCCTCTCATGCTGACCCTGCTGAATCTACTCTCTGCCGTGGCCCTGCTGATCTGGGGCACGCACATCGTCCGTACCGGCATCCTGCGGGTCTATGGCTCCAACCTGCGCCACGTCATCGGCCAGAACATGTCCCGGCGCTGGCTGGCATTTGTCGCCGGCATCATGGTTACCGCCATGGTCCAGAGCAGCAACGCCACGGCCATGCTGGTCACCTCGTTTGTCGGCCAGGGGCTGATGGCGCTAACCCCTGCCCTGGCGACCATGCTCGGCGCCGACGTCGGCACGGCGTTGATGGCCCGGGTGCTGACCCTCGATTTGTCGTGGTTGTCGCCGCTGCTGATTTTCCTCGGGGTGATTTTTTTCCTGTCGCGCAAGCAGACCCGCGTCGGGCAGATGGGCCGTGTCGCCATCGGCCTGGGCCTGATCATCCTCGCGCTGCAATTGATCGTCGAAGCCGCCGCACCCATCACCCAGGCCCAAGGCGTGAAGGTAATCTTCGCCTCGCTGACCGGCGACATCCTGCTCGATGCGTTGGTGGGTGCGCTGTTCGCCATGATTTCCTATTCGAGCCTGGCCGCCGTGCTGCTGACCGCAACCCTGGCCGGCGCGGCGGTGATCAGCCTGCCGGTGGCCATCGGCCTGGTGATCGGCGCCAACATCGGCAGCGGCGTGCTGGCGTTCCTCAGCACCAGCATGCAGAACGCGGCTGGACGTCAGGTGGCGCTGGGCAGCCTGCTGTACAAGCTGATCGGATTGTTGTTGATCATTCCAGCGCTCGACCCGCTGGTGGGGTGGCTGGACAGCCTGGACTTCAGCCCTCAGGAAACCGTCATCGGTTTTCACCTGCTCTACAACTCCGTGCGCTGCCTGGTGCTGCTGCCCAGCGTCGCACCGATGGCCAGGCTGTGTGCCTGGCTGCTGCCGGAGCGCGCGGAAACCAATGGCACGATCAAGCCCCGGCACCTGGATCCCACGGCCCTCGCCACACCGAGCCTGGCCCTGGCGAATGCGGCCCGGGAGACATTGCGCATCGGCGACCTGATCGAAAACATGCTCGAAGCCATGCTCGATGTGCTGCGCGGCCAGCAGACGGCGCTCACCCAGGAGGTGCGGCGCGTAAGCGATGACGTCGAAATACTGTGCAGCGCCATCAAGTTATACATGGCCCAAATGCCCCGCGAAGACCTCAGTGAGCAGGACAGCCGTCGGTGGGCGGAAATCATCGAGCTGGCGATCAACCTGAAGCTCGGCAGCGACCTCATCGAACGCATGCTGCGCAAGGTCCAGCAGCAGAAGACCTCGCAGCGCCTGTCCTTCTCCGAGGTGGGCCTGGAGGAGCTGGCGGGGCTGCACGGCCATTTGATCGCCAACCTGCGGCTGGGCTTGTCGGTGTTCCTCAGTGGCGATCGGGAAAGCGCCCGTCAGTTGCTGCGCGAGAAACGGCGCTTTCGTGCCCAGGAGAGACGGATGGCCCATGCCCATGTCAGCCGCTTGCAGCGCAAGATCGTCCAGAGCCTGGAAACCAGTTCCCTGCACCTGGAGCTGATTGCCGACATGCGGCGTCTCAACTCGCTGTTCTGCGGCAGCGCCTATGTGGTGCTGGAAACCGCCGAAATCGGTGCCCTGGCGGCGGATGAAATATCCGACATCACCCATTCGCCTTGAACATCTGGCGCATTGTTCAGTCAGTAGGGTTGGACTGTCAGTCGCCAGGAAGCCGTTTATGCGTGGTCTGTTATTCACTCTTTTCTTGTTCGGTGCGCTACCCGCGGTGGCCCTGGACCGGTTCCAGGTCGAAGGCTACACGCTGCCCAATGGCATGCAGCTGCTGCTCAAGCCCGGCAGCGAACGCGGTCACGTCGCCATCCGGCTGGTGGTCGGCGTAGGCCTGGACGACTTCAGCTGCGCCGACAAGGAACTGCCGCACCTGCTCGAGCATGCGCTATTCAGCGGCATCGATGAGGGCGGCGAAGGCGTCCTGGAAGAACGGATGCAGGCGCTGGGTGGCGAGTGGAATGCCTTCACCAGCAATGCCGACACCACCTTTGTCATCGAGGCACCGGCGAGCAATCAGCGCAAGATCCTCGACCTGCTGCTGGCGGTGCTGACCCGCACCCGCATCGACGAGAAGGCCCTGGAGGCGGCGAAACGGGTGGTCGAACGCGAGGACGGCGGCCACTACACCCACCTGCAACGCTGGCTCGACCGCCAGGACCTGGGACACAAGGCCAGTAACCAGTTGGCAGTGGAGTTGGGCTTGCGTTGCGCGGAACGGGCCGAAGTCGAGCACCACACCCTCGCCCGCCTCGAACAGGTTCGCAAAGCCTGGTATGCACCGAACAACATGACGCTGATCGTGGTCGGCGACCTCGATCGCTTGCTGCCGGCCTACCTGGAGCGCACCTACGGCAAACTCAAACCGGTCGAGCCCACCGCCCACGAGGCATTGCCACAGATCCGCTACAGCGCCGTGACCAAGCGCAACCTGATCCGCAGCCTGGTGGGCGATGGCGCCAAGCTGCACTGGTTGTTCCCCGAGCCAGTGCTGGAACAGCAACACGACGAAACCTTCGACCTGCTCAAGAATTATCTGGACTGGGCCCTCTATCGCCAGCTGCGCCTGGCCCGCGGCCTGTCCTATGGGCCGTGGGTGGAGCGGGAGGTGTTCGGCGGCGTCGGCTTCCTCAGCCTGAACGCGGACCTGGCCCGCGAAGACCTGCCGCAAGCCGAACAGGCCCTCGAAGAATTGCGCATGACGTTGCTCAAGGACGGGCTGGACCCCGACAGCTTCATGCGCATCAAACGCGCAGCCATTGCCCACCAGACCTGGGCGGTTCAAGGTAACAGTGCGCTGGCCGATTATTACTGGGGCGCCCTGGGCGACTACGAAGACGGCCGCTTCGCCAACCCGGCCGTGCGCTTGCAGGCAGTGAGCCTGGAACAGGCCAACCAGGCCCTGCGCGAACTGCTCAAGGACCCGGGCTACCTGCGCATCGAGAAACCGCTGCTCAGCGACGATGAGTTGGTGTGGGGGGGCGGCGGTTTGCTGGGGTTGTTGCTGTTGGGGTTGCTGGTGTGGCGGTTGCGTCGCAAGACCTGACCTGCCGGGCTCCTGTGGCGAGGGGATTCATCCCCGATGGGCTGCGGAGCGGCCCCAAATCAGACAACTCGATCAGTCAGGCACACCGAGGCGCCAGGTTTTAAGGGCTGCTTCGCAGCCCAGCGGGGATGAATCCCCTCGCCACAAGAGCCGATGCGAACCTCGCCATGCAGGTGTCCGGACGATACTCTGTCAGGGATATTTCCTACAACTTACTGTGAAACCGCCCAATGCAGACCCTGACCCATTACATCCAGCGCATCCTTGAATTGATGAAGCGCTACCCAGGGGTCATTGCGCTCGGCGGTTTCATCTCCGGCGCCGGCAGTTTCGTACTGGTGGACCGCCAACAGGGCCTGGCAACCTGGATCGCCATCCTGATGCTGGTGAGCTGGCTCTGGCTGATGCTGGAGAACAGCCTGACCCGGCTGTTCACGCGGATTTTCAAACGGGAAATACCGCAGCCGTTGCTGCGTTACGCCACGCAGATGATTCACCAGGAAAGCCTGTTTTTTGTCCTGCCGTTTTTCCTGGTCACCACCACCTGGAACAGCAGCCAGCTGATTTTCACCGGATTGCTAGGGGCCTCAGGGCTGATTTCGATCACCGATCCGCTGTATTACAAATGGTTGGCGCCCCGACGCTGGGCGTTCCTGGCGTTGCACACGCTGACGCTGTTCGCCGCCCTGCTCACCGCGCTGCCGATCATCATGCACCTGACCACCGACCAGAGCTTCAAACTGGCGCTGGGCATCTCCATGCTGTTGTCGTTTCCGAGCCTGGCCTCGATCTTTCCGATCCGCACCGTGCGCAACGCCCTGGCGATTCTGTGCATCACCCTGGGCATTGGCGCCGCCGGATGGCTGCTGCGCTCATGGGTACCACCGGCCACGCTGTGGATGAACGAAGTGGCGATCAGCACCCAGTTGGAGGATCGCACACCCGGCGACAGCCTTAAGGAAGTCAGCGCCGCGCAGATCCGCGGCAACGGCCTGTATGCCTATACCGCCATCAATGCACCGCGCGGGCTGGATGAGCGGATCTATCACGTCTGGCAATTCAACGGCAAAGAAGTGGACCGCATCGCTTTGGATATTCACGGTGGACGCAAGGAAGGCTACCGCGCCTGGACCCACAAGCAGAACTTCCCGGACAAGCCGGCGGGCAAATGGCAGGTACGGGTGCTGACGGAAAACGGGCAGATGATCGGGGTGCTGCGGTTCAACGTAACCGAATGAGCAAGGCAAGCCCTGATACCAGTCAGTTAAAGATCAAACGACGCAAAACCCGTGGGAGCAAAGCTTGCTCGCGATAGCGACAGACCCGTCACATGGTTGCTGACTGACTTACCGCAATCGCGAGCAAGCTTCGCTCCCACACCAGGTTTGTGGCTTGGCAGACTGGCATTAAGGCAAGCCCGCCCCCACAGAAACTCGTTGTCAGCCAAAGAACCAGTAGCAGACCCCGATGGCTCCCAGCACGCCGGCCAGCTCCGCCAGCAGCGCACAGCCCACCGCGTGCCGCGCTCGCTGGATGCCAACGGCACCGAAGTACACCGCCAGTACATAGAACGTAGTCTCGGTGCTGCCCTGGACGGTCGCCGCCACCAGGGCCGGGAAACTGTCCACGCCGGAAGTCTTCATGGTTTCGATCAGCATCGCCCGGGCGGCGCTGCCGGAGAACGGTTTGACCATGGCCGTCGGCAAGGCGTCGACGAAACGGGTGTCCCAGCCGGCCCACTGCACCAGATGCCGGAGACCGTCCAGACCGAAATCCAGTGCCCCCGAAGCCCGTAGCACGCCGACCGCACACAGCATCGCCACCAGGTACGGCAGCAGGCTCTTGGCAACGTCGAAGCCTTCCTTGGCACCCTCGACGAACGCTTCGTACACCTTGACCTTGCGCAGGGCGCCCACCACCAGGAACAGGATGATCAGACCGAACAGCGTCAGGTTGCCGAGGATCGAGGACAGGCCCGCCAGGGCAGTGGCCGAGAGCGTGGCCAGCAACGCCATGAACCCGCCCAGCGCCAGCGCACCGGGAATCAGGTAGGCCAGCACCACCGGATCCCACAGGCGCAGGCGCTGCATGAAGGCCACCGACAGCAGCCCTACCAGGGTCGAGCAACTGGTGGCGAGCAGGATCGGCAGGAACACCAGGGTCGGGTCCGGCGCGCCTTGCTGGGCGCGGTACATGAAGATCGTCACCGGCAGCAGCGTCAACGACGAGGCATTGAGCACCAGGAACAGGATCTGCGCGTTGCTGGCGATGGTCGGGCTGGGGTTCAGATCCTGCAGGGCGCGCATGGCCTTCAGGCCGATGGGGGTGGCGGCGTTGTCCAGGCCCAGGCCGTTAGCGGCGAAGTTGAGGGTGATCAGGCCAATGGCCGGATGGCCCGGCGGCACTTCCGGCATCAACCGCAGGAACAGCGGGCCGAGGGCCTTGGCCAGCCAGTCGACGATGCCGGCTTTTTCGGCGATCCGCAGGAATCCCAGCCACAGGGTCAAGGTGCCGAACAGCAGGACCATCACCTCCACCGACAGCTTGGCCATGGCGAAGATGCTTTCCACCATCGCAGCGAAGATGCCGGCGTTGCCACCCACCAGCCACTGCATCAGCGCCGAGACGGCCGCCACGATAAAGAAGCCAAGCCACAGGCCATTGAGCATCGGTTAAATCCCCCGGAAGATGCCGCGAATGATAGCGGGGCCGGCAGAAACGACAAACCCCGGATTTCTCCGGGGTTCGACAGGGTACACAGAGCATTCCCTGTGGGAGCCAAGCTTGCTCGCGATCAGCGAAAAAACTGCTGGCTCAATGTGGCTGACAGATTGCTATCGCGAGCAAGCTTTGCTCCCACAGGTATTTTTGCCCCTCACCAACATTTCGGATCAGCGACTGGAAGGTTCGCCGGCCGGCAGCGGCTCCTTGCTGCGCCAGTGCGGTAGGGAATTCCAGTAGCGCTGGCCCTTGGCGTCATCGTACATGCCTTCCCAGCGCGAGATTACCAGCACGGCCAGGGCGTTGCCGATCACGTTCAATGCGGTACGGGCCATGTCCATGACGCGGTCGACACCGGCGATGAAGGCCAGGCCTTCCAGCGGGATACCGACACTGCCCAGGGTCGCCAGCAGGACCACGAAGGACACGCCCGGCACGCCGGCGATGCCCTTGGAGGTGACCATCAGCGTCAGCACCAGCAGCAATTGCTGGCTGATGGACAGATCGATGCCATACAGCTGGGCAATGAAAATCGCCGCGATGCTCTGGTACAGCGTCGAACCATCGAGGTTGAACGAGTAACCGGTAGGCACCACGAAGCTGCAGATGGCTTTCGGAGCTCCGTAGGCCTCCATCTTCTCGATCACGCGTGGCAACACGGTTTCGGAGCTGGCGGTGGAGTAGGCCAGTACCAGTTCGTCCTTGAAGATGCGCATCAGCTTGAGCACCGAGAAGCCGAACAGGCGGGCGATCAGGCCCAGGACCACGAAAGCGAAGAAAGCGATGGCGACGTAAACCAGGATCACCAGTTTCGCCAACGGCAGCAGGGAAGCGAAGCCGAAGTTGGCCACGGTCACCGCGATCAGCGCGAAAACGCCGATCGGCGCGTACTGCATGATCATGTGGGTGACCTTGAACATGCTTTCGGACACGCCCTGGAACATCTTCACCAGCGGCTCGCGCAGGTCCGATTGCAGGCTGGAAAGACCCAGGCCGAACAATACGGAGAAGAAAATGATCGGCAGCATCTCGCCGCGGGTCAGCGCCGCGAAGATGTTCGACGGGATCAGGTTGAGAATGGTCTGGACAAAAGCATGCTCGTGCTGCACTTCGGCGGCCGTGGCCTGGTACTTGGAGATATCCACCGTGCCCAGGGTGCTCATGTCGATGCCGCTGCCCGGATGGAAGAAGTTTGCCAGCAGCAGCCCGACGACAATGGCGATGGTGGTGACGATTTCAAAGTAGAGGATCGTCTTGAGGCCGATCCGTCCGAGCTTCTTCGCGTCACCGACCCCGGCAATGCCGACGATCAGCGAGGAAATCACGATCGGGATCACGATCATCTTGATCAGACGGATAAAGATATCGCCCGCTGGTTGCAGCACGTTGCTGATCCACCAGGCCTTCTCGGCACTGAAGTGGTTGAGCAGCGCGCCCAGTGCAATACCGAGCACGAGACCGATGAGGATCTGCCAGGCGAGGCTTAACTTTGCCTTCTTCATATCATTACCCTTACTTCGTTTGGACTCGGACAGAAGCGCAAATCGAACCGCCATGGCGATATGAGTCGTGCTCCCGCCCCCGTATAAGGTCACCCCGAGCGCACGCTGGCGGCTTACTGGCGGGCGAAAAAAGGCGCAACTATTGCGATGCGAGGGGGGCTCGTCTAATGCCGTAAACGCCTACCCTATGCCGAATCGGCATGAGATTTTCAAAACAAAACCCGCGTCCCAAGCGGTTCAAATGCGACATTTCATCTGGCATAAATGCCGTGAACCGGCGGTTTCAGCGTAGCCTGGCGTTATTTCATCTGCCTGGAAAACCGATGAAACGGGTATCCACAGGTGAGCCGAGGGCAGCAGCGATGGCTGGAAGGCTCTCCGATATACGGTCAGACGTCAGTAAAAAGATCGAAGTGACGGGGCAACATGCCGCGTCGGGCTGGCGGTCATGCAGGCTGAAGAGTCGGCCGCTCTGGAATGGGCTTCTTGCTGGTTAAGCTCTACGCAGGTTCGCCAAGCCGTTGCGGTTTCGCGAACCTGCGTCGCAGCTTTTTCCTGACCCGGCCCTTTCGCAGGCACCCCTTGTGCCCGTAGGTCACTCCGACCCTGAACGGTCAGAACGTCCCGGCCCCCTGGTCATGCAACGGCCCTCCTCGGGCTGTGCAGAGGGAAAAACAAGGATTGTCTTTCCCGTTATCCAGATTCAGTACCAGTTGGGATCTTTCTTGAGTTGTTCCATTAACAGTTCTTGCATACCTTCATCGGGATTGCCGAGGAAGCGGTAGTTGGCATGACGGGTCGGCGACTTGTCGGCGGGCAACCCGGCGGGCACCTCGACCAGCAAGGCGTAGGCCTCATCCTTGTCGAAACTGAAAGCGACGAACAGGCGCTCGTTGCGGCACGTCGCGTGGGTTTCACACAGCGGGCCTACCAGATATTTGTCGCCATCTTCCTCGACAGCGTTCATTTGTTCCGCATCGCCCGTCAGATTCATGACCCATTCCGGCAGACGCTCTTCTTTCTTGACGACGTGCTGCCAGGTTTCACGGTATTGCGCGTCAGCCTGAAGCAATTGATTCACCCGCATCTGTCCGTCATTGGCAGCCATTGCCGTGGCACAGCCGCCCAGTAGCAGAGCGGCGGCCAGTCCTTTCAGTGCAGCGTTCATGGTCAGCCTCGGCCGCGACGGCCAAAGAAGAAGGAGGCGATGAACATCACCAGGAACACGACAAAGAGAATCTTGGCGATGCCCGTGGCGGTGCCGGCGATACCACCGAAGCCCAGGACTGCGGCGATGATGGCAATGATCAGGAAGGTAATTGCCCAGCTCAACATGGTGATTCTCCTTACGCTTTTCTATTTAGTGAGGGACTGGTTGGAATGGTTCCGGACGTGTCGGACGCACGGTCATCGCGTTAAAACACCCAGCGTTCCTGGCGGGGCATGTCGGTCACCGACTGAATCTGATCGACATCCATCATCCGCATCGAAGCGGATGCTTCCGCTACGCTGCTTACGGCGCTGAAGTGGGTTTGAGTAGCGTGATGAATCGATACCGGTGCTGGCTCGGGCTGCTGGCTGTAATGCCAAAGGAGCAGTTGCTGACCCACCACAAGGGTTATCAGCAATGCCAGAACAGCCCATAAGCCCTGCTGAATCTGCAGGGAGGTGATGGGTAATCGGGCGGCACGTTGCAAATTCATCCTGGAATTCCTCCCCACCCCGGGTGGTGATCTGGTTAGGCGCTCTAAACGCCACGATGACCAAACCATTGCAGACGGCATGCCAAAAATTTAACGATAAAAAACCTTTAACAATCAGTTACTTATGATTGATCAATCAAACAACGAAATCGCATCCTGCACGATGGCCCTGGGCGAAGTCGTGCGTATTGCACGAATGAAGGAAAGAAAGGCGAGCAGATTCTTTTTGAATTGCTGTTGGAAAACGGCGGTCGGAATGAGCAGGCCTGACCGCTCATCGCGAACGAGACGAAAAAAATACACGTAAATCAGGTCTTTAGGCTTCTACAGCTCACTGCGGTGTTTTCTATAGGTAATATTCCCTCAGAATCGACCATGCAACTTGCCCGATTTTTCTGACACTAACCAACATCATTCATTAAAGGAGCGTAGGAAAAATGGAATCAGCCACTGAGCATCAAGGCCGCATTCTGCTGGTAGACGATGAGTCCGCCATCCTGCGTACGTTCCGCTATTGCCTGGAAGACGAAGGCTATACCGTTGCCACCGCCAACAGCGCCGCACAGGCCGATACCTTGTTGCAGCGCCAGGTATTCGACCTGTGTTTTCTCGACCTTCGCCTGGGGGAGGACAACGGCCTCGATGTACTGGCCCAGATGCGCATCCAGGCACCTTGGATGCGCGTGGTGATCGTCACCGCCCACTCGGCGGTCGACACCGCGGTGGACGCGATCCAGGCCGGTGCCGCCGACTATCTGGTCAAGCCATGCAGCCCGGACCAGTTGCGCCTGGCGACCGCCAAGCAACTGGAAGTCCGCCAGTTATCGGCAAGGCTGGAGGCACTGGAAGGCGAAATGCGCAAACCCAAGGACGGCCTCGACTCCCACAGTCCGGCGATGAAGGTAGTCTTGGAAACCGCCCGCCAGGTGGCCAGCACCGATGCCAATATCCTGATCCTTGGCGAGTCCGGTACCGGTAAGGGGGAACTGGCCCGGGCGATCCATGGCTGGAGCAAACGCGCAAAAAAATCCTGCGTCACCATCAATTGTCCGTCGCTGACGACCGAGCTGATGGAAAGCGAGTTGTTCGGTCACAGCCGCGGCGCGTTCACCGGCGCCAGCGAGAGCACGCTGGGACGGGTCAACCAGGCGGACGGCGGAACGCTGTTTCTCGACGAAATCGGCGATTTTCCCTTGACGTTACAGCCGAAGTTGTTGCGTTTCATCCAAGACAAGGAATACGAACGGGTCGGCGACCCGGTCACCCGCCGAGCCGATGTACGAATCCTTGCCGCGACCAACCTGAACCTCGAAGACATGGTCCGCGACGGACGTTTTCGGGAGGACCTGCTGTACCGGTTGAACGTCATTACCCTGCACTTGCCGCCGCTGCGCGAGCGCGCCGAAGACATCCTGACCCTGGCAGACCGCTTCCTGGCCCGCTTCGTCAAGGAATATGCCCGTCCGGCCCGGGGATTCAGCGATGAGGCCCGTGAAGCGCTGCTAGGCTATCGCTGGCCGGGCAACATCCGGGAGCTGCGTAACGTGGTGGAGCGCGCCAGCATCATTTGTCCCCAGGAAAAAGTCGAGATCAGTCATTTGGGCATGGCCGAGCAACCGGTCAACAACGCACCAAGAATCGGCGCCGCGCTGAGCCTCGACGAACTGGAAAAGGCCCACATCGGCGCCGTGCTGGCCACGGCCGATACACTGGACCAGGCGGCCAAGACCCTGGGCATCGATGCTTCCACGCTGTATCGCAAACGCAAGCAATACAACCTGTGAGCGGCACCTTATGAAACTGGCGATGAAGCTGCGCACTCGACTGTTTCTCAGTATCTCGGCCCTGATAACCGTGGCTTTGCTGGGATTGCTGCTTGGTTTGGTCAGCGTGATGCAAATGGTCAATACCCAGGAACAATCGGTACGCGACAACTTCATCCTCCTGGACCTGGGCCTCAAGCTGCGCCAGACCCTGGGCGACCAGTTGATGATCATGCTCAATGACAAGCCCGACCTGGCCGCGCTGGAAGATTCCAAGCGGAAATATTTCGGCCTGCTGGAGGAGGGCATTGCGCACGAACAGGGCCTGGACGAGCCGACGGCCAACTTCACCCGGGCCAAGGCCGACTACCTTGGGTTTCTTGAGGCCTTTACAACCTCCCGCCAGCAGCCATCTCAACTCACGGGCATCCAGGACCTCACCGAGAAATTCAATGTATTGCGTAACGGCCTGATCGAAGGGTATCGGCACGCCTTGAACAACATCAGCGACACCCAGACCCACTCCCGTGACCGGGCATTACTGATCTCCGGCCTGCTGGGCCTGGTGGCGGTGGCGGTACTGGTCATCGGTTTCATCACGGCCCATGGCATCGCCCGGCGTTTCGGAACGCCGATCGAGGCGCTGGTTTCGGCTGCGGACGATATCGGCCAGGGCAATTTCGAAGTGACGCTGCCGATTTCCTCCTCCCCTGAACTGAACCTGCTGACGCGTCGTTTCGGAATCATGGCCCAGGCACTGCGAGAGCACCAGGCCACCAATGTCGATGAGCTGCTGGCCGGCCAGCAGCGCTTGCAAGCGGTACTGGACAGCATCGACGATGGCTTGCTGATGATCGACCGCCAGGGCCGGCTGGAGCACCTGAACCCGGTGGCTCAGCGACAACTGGGCTGGGACGAGGAGCGCCTGGGCCAGGGCTTGGGCGAGGCACTTGGACGCTCTGATCTGGATGAGGAATTGCACCTGGTACTGCGCGGCGGGACACTGGAGCGCGCACCGGACGATCTGAGCATTGACGTGGATGGCGAATCCCGACTGCTGACTTACAGCCTTACGCCTGTCAGCCATACCCAGGGGCATATTCTCGGGGCTGTGATGGTGCTGCACGACGTCACCGAACAACGTGCCTTCGAACGGGTACGCAGTGAGTTCGTGCTGCGGGCTTCCCACGAGCTGCGCACGCCGGTGACCGGCATGCACATGGCGTTCGGCCTGTTGCGCGAGCGCGTCCATTTCCCTGAAGACTCCCGCGAAGCGGACCTGCTCGACACCGTCAATGAAGAAATGCAGCGGTTGATGCAGCTCATCAATGACCTGCTGAACTTCTCGCGCTACCAGAACGGCTTGCAAAAGCTGACCCTGGCCCCTTGCTCCATCGAAGACCTGCTGGAAGCGGCCCGCTTGCGATTTGCCGCCCAGGCCCAAGCCAAGGGCATCGAGTTGCTCGTGGCGATCCAGGGCCCGCTGCCACGCCTGCACGCCGATGCGGCGCAGCTGGAGCGGGTGCTCGATAACCTGATCGACAATGCCATGCGCCACACCGGCGACAACGGCCAGATCCGCCTCCAGGGCCGGCGCCACGGCGAGCGAGTGATCATCAGCGTTGAGGACAATGGCGAAGGCATTGCCTATGGGCAACAGGGGCGGATCTTCGAGCCTTTCGTCCAGGTCGGACGCAAGAAAGGCGGCGCAGGCCTCGGGCTGGCCCTGTGCAAGGAGATCGTGCAGCTCCATGGCGGGCGCATGGGTGTTTATTCAAGACCGGGGCAGGGCACGCAGTTCTACATGGCACTGACGGTTTGAGGCCGTACGCGTCTAGGCTCTGTACGAAAAGTCTTGAGACGAAGGTCAGGCAAGGCGAAAACAGCCGAGGAAGCGCAGTGTACTGGAGTACATGAGCATTCCGAGGCTGTTTTCAACGCAGCATGAACGAGTCTCAAGGCTTTTCGTACAGAGGCTAAGCCTCGTCATCCAGGCGCCGTCCAAGCAGTCGCCGCCCGCGGGTAATCAGCTCAATGAGCTGCACGGCACTGAGGGCATGGGCAAACAGCCAACCCTGGCCGAACGTGACACCTTCGCTACGCAGGTATGACGCCTGAGCCTCGTGTTCGATACCTTCGGCAATCACCTTGAGCTCCAGCGCATGGGCCATGCGAATGATGTGCGGCGCCACGCCGCTGCTGGCGGCGTCGTGGCCGAGGGCATCGATAAAGGCCTTGTCGATCTTCAGGCAGTCCACCGGCAGGGTTTGCAGGTAAGCCAGGCTGCAATAACCAGTGCCGAAGTCGTCGATCAGCACCTGATGGCCCACATCACGTAGCGCTTGCAGGTTATCCCTGGCAACCAGCACATCGATCAGCCCGCGCTCCGTCACTTCAAAGGCAATCTGCCGCGCCGACACGCGATGCCGCGCCAGCAACCGGGCGATCACTTCGCCGATGCGCGGCACCATCACGTCGCATGCCGCCAGGTTCACCGAAATATAAAGCTGCGGATTGGCCCGCAGCAGCTGGCCCAACTGGTCAAACAGCCGCTGCAAGACGAAGTCGGTAATCTGGCGGATCTGCCCGGTATCTTCCGCCATCGGGATGAACAGATCCGGGCTGGTCAAGGTGCCGTCCGGTCGTCGCCAGCGCAACAAGGCTTCGGCACCGACACAGTTGCGGCTGCGCAGGTCGAAAATCGGCTGATACAGCACTTGGAACTCACCGCGCCGGATGGCCCCGTGCAACTCGACATCCATGGATTGGCGCTGGCGGGCCAGGAGAAATACCAGGAAGCCGATCCCCAGGCCCAATATCAGGCTGGTGGGCAGCATCCACCAGGCATTGGCCGGAATATGAAAGCTGTTGCGCTGGGCTATCAGCACCAGTTGATATTCCGGACTGTCGGTCTGCATGCGATAGATCAACCGGTTCGCTGTCACCTGCAAGGCATTGCGGTTTTTCGGCGGCCAAGGCTCGGTGGGCGGCCAATATTGATCGGTACCCAGCACGGGAATGGCGCGCTGGCCATGATCCAGGACCACCAGCAGGCTGCTGCCGGGCGACAGGTCCACCACGTCGGTCAGATGCCCTCTGGAGGTGGCGACCCGAAAATTGCCACGCCCCAACATCAATGCCGCGCGGTTTTCGTCGGGCTCAGTGGTGGTGTTCAGCCAGTAACTGTAGGTCGGCCCCCGCAAGTCGGGCGCACGGGCAAGGGACAATCCGCTCTGGCGTGGACGGCTGGAGCAGGCACCGCGACTGTCGATATACACCGCCTCGTAGACGAAGCGGTAGTTGAAGCTGACCTGTTGCAAGGTCGCGATCATCTCCTCGTCGCACCCGCGCAGCGGTTGGTTCTGCAGGTCATCGAGGCTTTCGCGCAATTGCCCGAAAAGCTGTTCCAGCCTTTGCAGGAAGCGTTCACCCTGGGCGTTCATCTGGTCGCTTTCGCGCTGCTGGGTCTGCTGCATGACAACGAACAGACTCCCCGCCAGCAACAGCAGCGTACTCAGGACAGCCGCCATCATCGCCAGGAAAAGAGGGCGATGGAGCCAGCTTTGCAGAGTTTCACGGGCAGCCTTCATCGATTGGTAATCCGAAAGTTACCAATGAGTTATAGCCGCTGATTTGGATTTGGCCCTTATCGTCAGACAAGCGTCATTATTTTGTCTGGTTGAGTACCTGCAGGATCGCCGCAGTTTGCGCGTCCGGCGTACCGTCGAACCGGGTCGGTCGATAACGCATCTGGAAGGCAGCGAGCACATGGTGGGTAGCCACGTCCCAGTCGCCGGTGCGGGGTGTCGGATAACCGAGGCGGGCCAACTCCGTCTGAAACCAGGTGGCGCTCGGCAGCTGCGTCATGAAAAAAGCCTGCTGGTTCGCGACTGCCTGTTCGTCCGGCCAGACCCCCAGACCCGCTTCCGCCAGGCGCTTCCAGGGGAACAACGGACCCGGATCAAGCTTGCGCAGGGGGGCGATGTCGCTGTGTCCGATGATGTTGATCGGGTTGATCGCGTTGCGCCGGGTGATGTCCTTGAGCAGTGCGATCAAGGATTGGACCTGGGCTTCGCTATAGGGATACCAGAGACGCCCGGTGAGGGTGTCGACGTACCCCGGGTTGACGATCTCGATGCCGATGGAGCTGGAGTTGAGCCAGGTTCGACCCTGCCATTCGCTATCCCCGGCGTGCCAGGCGCGTCGACTTTCATCCACCAGCTTGTAGATGGTCGCGTTCTTGTCGTCGCCGATCAGGTAATGGGCACTGACTTCGCCATGGGTCAGCAGCGCCAGGGACCGCTCCAGGGAAGCCGAGGTGTAATGCACCACGACGAACTGGATACGGCTGTCCTGGTTCGCCGACGGGTGGCTGGTATCGAGCCGCGGGCCGCTGGCGCAACCGGCCAGGGCCAGCAGAAAGATAATGATCGAGACAGTTTTCATGGCGCGAAGGCGTTTACGAATGACGAATAATGCAACAGTGTAACGTATCACTGTGCAAGGGTCCGGCTTGCTTTGCGCGATTAAACAAAATGGAACAATTGACCTCAGCCCAGTTCCACTCGGTTACGCCCGGCAGTTTTTGCCCGATATAGCGCCTGATCGGCTCTTTTAAGCACATGATCGCTGTACTCACCCGGCTTGAAGGCGGTCATGCCCATGGACACGGTAATCGTCACCGGTTCGCCCTTGAAGTGAAACGGGCAAGCTTCGATAGCCGCCCGCAGGCCCTCAGCCAGTTTGGCGCCCGATGCCAAAGGTGTGTCAGGCACGAGCAGGACGAACTCCTCTCCGCCAAAACGAGCGATGAAGTCGCTGCCCCGCAGGCGTTTACGCAGCACGGTAGCGATGATCTTCAACACCCGGTCGCCGGCCAGGTGACCGTAGTTGTCATTGATGCGTTTGAAGTGATCGAGGTCGAGCATCGCCAGCAGCAAGCTGTTGCCGTGTCGCTGCCACTGAGCGACCTCGTGTTCGAGACGCTCGGTCCAGGCAGCGCGGTTGGGCAAGCCGGTGAGCGGATCAATCAAGGCCTTTTGTCGTTGCTCTTCAAGGTTCTCGCGCACGACCTGGGCTTCCTGCTCCATCACCGCGACGCGCTCGGCCAGGCTCTTGAGGCGGCTGGAAACCTCCTGCTCGCGCTGATCACGCTGCTTCTGATGCTGGTCCATCGTCCCGAGCAGACCTTCCAGATGGTTCTCCAGCACCTGCTTGAGACCTTCCAGGTCGTCGGCTTCCTGCATGCTGCTTTGCAGACCATCGACCTGTTCGCGAATCTGGGTGTCCATCTCCCTGGCGGCCGAGAGATTGTCCGCATGGCCTGCACTGGCAGCGCGCAAGCTGCTCTGGAACGACTCCAGCCGATCATTGAGGCGTTGCAGATACGCTTCGAATTCAAGCTGGCCGCTGTCGGTGATAGCCAGCATGAGCGTTGCGAAATCGTCGAGAATCGGCAGCAATTCATACCAGTTCAAACCATTTCGAAGACGCTCGCCCATGGCCTCGGCTTGAGGGCGATGCCGCTCGGGCAGGGTCAGGTCACCCAGAAGGCCCAGCAGAGTGTCTTCGATGTGCTTCGCCACCGAACTGTAGGACGGTTCCGGGGAGTCGGGCAGGGCGTAATGGGCCTCATCCGGATCGGCGGGCAGTGGCTCGACGGTTGTCGAAGGCTCCTCAGGTTCTATCTCGAGAGACGGTGCTTCTTCCAGCACTGGTAGTGGCGCTTCGGGTACCAGCTCGTCGGGATTCTCCTGCGCGGCGGCGACCGCAGGCTCCGGGATAGTCGGTGCGGGCCCGTCGGCTTCCTCCGACTCGAGGAGCGGTGCCGCGTTATCGGCCGCTGACTTCGGCGCGAATTCAACCATGGGCGGAATGAAGGCAACCGGTTCGAGCGTTTCATCGACGGGCCGGGCCCGTTCCACCGTCGGCAAGACAGGGGCAGAAACGGTCGTCAGCTGCATCGACGCTGGCGGTGGCGCTTCGGTCGGGGGCGTCGGGGGCACGGGCGCACCGCTGTCCGGGGCGGGTACGTGGGGCCGAGGGGCCGTCTCTTCGTGACCATGACCACCAAACAGCCGTTGCAGCAGGCCGGGGCGGCTCTCCTCGACAGGCGTCTCCAATGCACTCAGCGCCTTGCCCTGCAAATCGCTCAACTCGCTGAGCAACAGGGGAATTTCCCGGGTCTGGTCGACCCGCGCCTCCAGATGCTTGGCAAACCTTTTCAGCGGCCGACGGACTTCTTTGGGCAGCGGCAGGGTCTGTAGCTGAGCGACCAGCGCGGTCAGTGCGGTGCTCATCTGTTCGACCCGGGTCTCGCGACGCTGCTCGGAATCCAGCACGGCTTTTTCCAGGCGTGGCAACAGGGCGGCGAGGGCGGCATCCATGTCATCGGTGCGCACCACTTCGCGCATCTCTTTCATGCACTGATCAACGGCCCGGTCCGTACCCTCGGCGGCCAGGGTACTGCGCACCAGGCCACGACGCAGCAAGTCGAGCCGGGCATCCCAGCGGCGCTCGAGCTTTTCCTGCTGTTCAATGCTCTTGAGGTACTTCTCTCTCCAGCGTTCGGCGTCGTCGCTCATTCATCGGGTCCGCAAGGGGCAGAACTCAGCACAGGAAATGCGTCGGCCGTGAGCGAACCCGGTAAACGAATTTCGACTGCAACCGGCAGGTGATCGGAAATGGGCTGGGCCAGGACCTCGACACGTTCGAGGGTCAGGGTCGGGCTCAGCAGAATATGGTCCAGGCAGCGCTGGGGGCGCCAGCTGGGGAATGTTGCTTCGAGTTGGGGCGCGAGCAGGCCGAGGTCGCGCAGGGGCGAGGTCTGCAACAGGTCGTTGGCGTGTGTGTTCATGTCGCCCATCAGCACCTGGTGCTTGTACCCACCAATCAACTCCCGGATATAGGCCAGTTGCATCGTCCGGGTACGCGCCCCGAGGGCCAGGTGCATCATGACCACGACCAGTGCCTCCGGACCTTCGCCGAAGCGCGCCAGGATCGCTCCGCGCCCTTTGGGGCCTGGCAGCGGATGGTCTTCGATCGCCCACGGGCGCAGGCGACTCAACACACCATTGCTGTGCTGGGCGAGACGGCCGAGGTTGCGATTGAGTTGTTGATACCAGTAGGGAAACGCACCCAGTTGGGCCAGGTGCTCCACCTGGTTGACGTAGCCCGACCTCAGACTGCCGCCATCGGCCTCTTGCAAGGCCACCAGGTCGAAGTCCTTCAGCAGATCACCGATTTTCTGCAGGTTACCGGCGCGTCCGGTGTGGGGCAGCAGATGTTGCCAGCCCCGGGTCAGGTAATGTCGGTAGCGTTCGGTGCTGATGCCTACCTGGATGTTGAAGCTGAGCAGTCGCAGACGATTGTCGGCGGGCAGGCCCGTGGACGCGACATGATGCTCGTTGACCCGCGGCTCATGCAGGCCAACGATGCGTTCGGTGCTCCAGCGAGCCATGGCGTGGGGCCGCGCTTAGTTGGCAGCAGCCTTGGTGGCTGCTCGCTCTTTGGCGATCAGCGTGTCAGCCAGTTGCAAGGCTTGGTCTGCGCCGCCGGCAGAGCCGATGTCAAAGCGGTATTTGCCGTTGACGATCATGGTCGGTACGCCAGTGATCTCGTACTTCTTCGCCAGCTCCTTGGCTTTGACGATTTGGCCCTTCACGGCGAAGGAGTCGAAGGTCGCCAGGAATTTCTCCTTGTCTACGCCCTGGGTTGCCAGGAAGTCTGCCATGTCATTTTTGTCGGTCAGCTTCTTATGTTCTTTCTGGATGGCGTTGAACACCGCCGCGTGAACCTTGTGCTCGACACCCATGGCCTCGAGAGTCAGGAACATCTGGCCATGGGCATCCCATGGGCCGCCGAACATGGCGGGGATGCGGACGAAGTTCACGTCCGAGGGCAGCTTATCGACCCATGGATTGATCACTGGCTCAAAAGCGTAGCAATGCGGGCAGCCATACCAGAACAGCTCCACCACTTCGATCTTGCCGGGCACGGCCACCGGAACCGGGTTGCTCAATTCGACGTAAGGGGCCTTCGATTCCTCGGCGTTGGCTTGAGCGCCGATGCCGAACAGGCTGGCGGCGACGAGCGCGGCGCTGATGATCAGATTACGCATGCTTTACTCCTGGACAAATAGGTGGCCTCGCGAGATGTGTCTTCAGACAGACCATGGCGGGTTCAAGTTCTTAGTGTAACGGCAGCGGCCACAAAAAAGGGCGGCCAAAGCCACCCTTTTGATGCTTGCATCGACAGATTAATCGAGCGTTAACGTTACAAGCGGTGTACACCCCTCGCAACGCCGCTCAAAGACCTCAGTGCAGGCCCTGGATATAGCTGGCGACGGCTGCGATGTCTTCGTCGCTCAACTTGCGAGCGATGGTGCGCATGGTCATCGCATCGCCGTCGTTGGCACGACCGCCTTCTTCCTTGCGGAAATCGGTCAGTTGCTTGGCCACGTACTGGGCGTGTTGACCGCCCAGATGCGGGAAGCCGGCAGCGGCGTTGCCGGCACCGTTCGGCGAATGGCAACCGGTGCAGGCCGGCAGGCCCTTGTCCAGGTCACCGCCACGGAACAGCTTCTCACCGCGGGCCACGAGTTTCTGGTCGGCGGCGCCGACGCTGCCCTTCTGGCTGGCGAAATAGGCGGCGATGTCCGACAGGTCCTGATCGCTCAGGTTGGTCAGCAGGCCGGTCATTTCCAGAACGGTACGCTTGCCCGACTTGATGTCGTGCAACTGCTTGGTCAGGTAGCGTTCGCCCTGACCCGCCAGTTTCGGAAAGTTTGGCGCTGCACTGTTGCCATCCGGCCCATGGCAGGCCCCGCATACGGCGGCTTTTGCCTGGCCGGCGGCGGCATCGCCAGCGGCGTGGGCTACGCCGGATATCCCCAAGGTCAACAGCAGACTCACGATCAGTTTGTTCATCAGCTAATCCAACTACGGCTAAGGGTTAAAGAGTTATGGACCGGGTTCACTCGCTCATCCACTGGATGATGGCTTGGTAATCCTCGGCACTGCAGTCCATGCACAAACCACGCGGCGGCATCGCCTTGAAACCCTGGGTCACGTGTTGCACCAGCGTCCCCATACCTTTCGCCAACCTCGGCGTCCAAGCTTCCTGATCGCCCTTGCGGGGCGCCGTTGGCAGTTGGCCGGAATGACAGGCACCACAAACACGGTTGTACACAGCTTCCGGATCCTGTGTAGCCTGAGCGCTGTAAAGCGGCATCAGGACGCCGGCAGCTAGCAGCCATTTCGTCATAAAACGACCTTTTCAGGGTTGAGAGCAAGCTGCGTTCTGATGCGCAATTTAGGTCGATCGCTCTCGTGAGCCTCATCCTTCGCTGGGACAAAGCGCACACAAAATCTGCGGCATTATATACTGGCGTCACTGAAACGGAAACGACACAGCTTGCCGCGTCCATTCCCGACGCCGCCCACATCGGAAATCCCATGCAACTGAAGAACCCCATCCTTGGCCTGTGCCAACAGTCCACCTTCATGCTCAGCGCCGCCAAAGTCGATCAATGCCCCGACGACGAAGGCTACGAAGTGGCGTTTGCCGGGCGTTCCAACGCCGGTAAATCCAGCGCATTGAACACCTTGACCCATGCAAGCCTGGCACGCACCTCGAAAACCCCAGGTCGCACGCAGCTGTTGAACTTCTTCAAGCTAGACGATGAACGCCGTTTGGTCGACCTGCCCGGCTACGGTTACGCCAAGGTGCCGATTCCGCTCAAGCAACACTGGCAGCGTCACCTGGAAGCCTATCTGGGTAGCCGCGAGAGTTTGAAAGGGCTGATCCTGATGATGGACATCCGCCATCCGATGACCGACTTCGACACGCTGATGCTCGACTGGGCGGTTGCCAGCGGCATGCCCATGCACATCCTGCTGACCAAGGCGGACAAGCTCACCTACGGTGCGGCCAAGAACACGTTGCTCAAAGTACAGTCGGAAATCCGCAAAGGCTGGGGCGAGGCGATCACCATCCAGCTGTTCTCGGCCCCCAAGCGTATGGGCCTGGAAGAAGCCTACACCGTGCTGGCCGACTGGATGGAACTGGCGGACAAGGGCAGCGAAGAGGCCGAATAAGCCAAATCGCAGGCAAAAAAAACCCCGGACTTCGTATGGGGAGGGGGAAGTTCGGGGTCCAAGTTCCGGACCGCTAGGGCGGGGTCCAGATATCTGCCAACACTTAACACAACATAGGAGCATTGAAGGGCTTCACCAGCCATTCAGAATCTCTGAGTGGCATTTCATGGGTTTAGTTCAGATTATTTTTGAAATGCCCTTAGGAAATTTCTTACCCGCCCCTCGCAGGCAATGACATTCAACTCTGGCGAGGGGATGTATCCCCCGCAGGGCTGCAAAGCAGCCCCCGGAAGTTCGTCACGCCTCAGTGCGCCTCATCCCAGTTGTTGCCCACACCCACTTCCACCAGCAGCGGCACGTCCAGCGCAGCGGCGGCGCTCATGTGCTGGCGAATGTCCTTGCTGACCTGTTCGACCAGATCTTCCCGCACTTCCAGCACCAGTTCGTCGTGCACCTGCAGAATGACCCGGGCATCCAGCCCTGAGGTCGACAACCAGCGATCCACGGCCACCATCGCTTTCTTGATGATGTCGGCAGCGGTGCCTTGCATCGGTGCGTTGATCGCCGTGCGTTCAGCTCCCTTGCGCAGCGCCGGGTTCTTCGCGTTGATGTCCGGCAGGTACAACCGGCGGCCGAAAATGGTTTCGACAAACCCCTGTTCGGCGGCCTGGGCGCGGGTGCGCTCCATGTACTCCAGCACACCCGGGTAGCGGGCGAAGTAGCGGTCGATGTAGGCCTGGGACTGCTTGCGATCGACACCGATCTGTTTGGCCAGACCAAAGGCGCTCATGCCGTAGATCAGACCGAAGTTGATCGCCTTGGCGCTGCGGCGCTGGTCATGGCTGACGGCCTCCAGCTCGACGCCGAAAACTTCGGCGGCAGTGGCCCGGTGCACGTCCAGGTCGTTGCGGAACGCATGGAGCAGACCTTCATCCTTGGCCAGGTGAGCCATGATCCTCAATTCGATCTGCGAATAGTCCGCCGCCAGCAGTTTGTAGCCTTTCGGCGCCACAAACGCCTGCCGGATCCGTCGACCCTCGGCGGTACGGATCGGAATGTTCTGCAGGTTCGGATCGATGGACGACAGCCGCCCGGTCGCGGCAACGGCTTGTTGATAATTGGTGTGGACGCGGCCGGTGCGGCTGTTGATCTGCTCCGGCAGGCGATCGGTGTAGGTACTCTTGAGCTTGCTCAGCGAGCGGTACTGCATCAGCACCTTGGGCAGCGGGTAATCCTGCTCGGCCAGTTCGGCGAGCACCGCTTCGGCGGTGGATGCCTGGCCCTTGGCGGTTTTGCTGAGCACCGGCAAACCGAGTTTTTCGTACAGGATGACGCCCAATTGCTTCGGCGAGCCGAGGTTGAATTCCTCGCCGGCGATGGCGAACGCCTCACGCTCCAAGGCCACCAGTTTCTCGCCCAGCTCGACGCTCTGCGCGCCCAGTAAGTTGGCATCCACCAACGCACCCTGGCGCTCGATGCGCGCCAGCACCGGCATCAGCGGCATTTCGATCTCATTGAGCACCTTGCCCAGGCTTGGGATCGCCGCGAGTTTTTCCTGCAGGGCCTGGTGCAGACGGAAGGCCACGTCGGCATCTTCGGCGGCGTACGGGCCGGCCAGTTCCAGGGAGATCTGGTCGAAGGTCAGCTGTTTGACCCCTTTGCCGGCGATGTCCTGGAAATCGGTCTTGCTCTGGCCCAGGTACTTGAGTGCCAGGCTGTCCATGTCGTGACGGGTCGCGGTGGAGTCCAGCACGTAGGATTCGAGCATGGTGTCGAAGGCAACGCCCTGGACCAGGATGCCGTTGTTCTGATCGCCACCAATGGCGCAGTTGGCCAGGATGTTGGTCTCAAACTTGGCGTGCTGGCCGACCTTGAGCTTGTCGGGGTTTTCCAGCAGGGGCTTGAGGGCCTTGAGCACCGTGTCGCGATCCAGCTGCTCCGGCACGCCCATGTAGGAATGGGTCAGCGGAATGTAGGCCGCTTCATGGGCCGCCACGGCAAACGACAACCCGACCAGTTGCGCATGCTGGGGATCGTCACCGTTGGTTTCCGTCACGAACGCAAACAACGGCGCTTGCTCGAGCTTGGCCAGCCAGGCATCGAAGCGCGCCTGATCAAGGATGACTTCGTACTTCGCCTCGGCGCCACCGGGCTGCTCGTCGGCCACTTCGACGATCTCCTGGCCGACCCGCTTGGCGTCCCGCTGGTTTTCTTCGAACCAGCTCTTGAACTCCAGCAGGGTGTACAGCTCGGCAAGTTTCTCGTGGTCCGGTGGACCCATTTGCAGGTCGTCGAGGCCAACATCCAGCGGCACATCGATCTTGATGGTTGCCAGTTCGTAGGAAAGAAATGCCATTTCCTTGTGTTCTTCGAGCTTGGCCGGCAGCGTCTTGGCGCCGCGAATCGGCAACGTGGGCACGATGTCCAGTTGCGCATACAGCTCGGTCAGGCCGCCGTTGACCCCCACCAGCAAACCGGAGGCAGTCTTTGGCCCGATCCCCGGAACGCCCGGGATGTTGTCGGAAGAATCGCCCATCAGTGCCAGATAATCGATGATCTGCTCCGGAGCGACACCAAATTTCTCCTTTACGCCAGCCACGTCCAGCGAGCTACCGGTCATGGTATTGACCAAGGTAATGTGCCCGTCGACCAATTGAGCCATGTCCTTGTCACCGGTGGAGATCACCACCGGACGGTCGGCTGCGGCGCTGCTGCGGGCCAGCGTGCCGATCACGTCGTCGGCTTCGACGTTGTCCACGCACAGCAGCGGGAAGCCCAGGGCCTTGACGCTGGCATGCAGCGGCTCGATTTGCACGCGCATGTCGTCGGGCATGCTCGGACGATTGGCCTTGTACTCGGCGTACAGCGTATCGCGAAACGTCCCACCCTTGGCGTCGAACACCACGGCAAACGGGCTGTCCGGATACTGCTTGCGTAGGCTCTTGAGCATGTTCAGTACGCCCTTGACCGCACCGGTCGGCAGGCCTTTGGACGTGGTCAGCGGTGGCAGCGCGTGAAATGCGCGGTACAGATAAGAAGAACCGTCCACCAGGACGAGGGGGGCTTGGCTCATGAGCAGGATCAACCTTTTCGGCGGGTCCGGGGCTAGAATAGCGGGACCGTTGACGACAAAGGGACAAGGTTATCATGCGCACACTAAATCGCCTGTTACTGGCTGGCTTGTTTGCGATCACCCCGCTTGCCGTCATGGCGGCGGACGACGCACCTTCGGCGGACCCGGACGTCACCATTCGCACGGAAGGCGACAACACCATCCAGGAGTACCGGCAAAACGGCTTCCTGTATGCGATCAAGGTCACGCCCAAGCACGGCAAGCCTTATTTCCTGGTACGCGCCGATGGCACTGATGCAAACTTCATCCGTTCGGACCAACCGGATATGCTGATCCCGTCATGGAAGATCTTTGAGTGGAAATAGTTTCCTAATTTCAACCGGCGCCCGCTCAAGGGCGCCCGTATTGGCAGTTTTAACCATGTCTGTGTTCACGCCCCTGGCTCGGCCCGAGCTGGAAACCTTTCTTGCCCCTTACGGGCTCGGCCGCCTGCTTGATTTCCAGGGGATCGCCGCTGGCAGCGAAAACACCAATTTCTTTATCAGCCTGGAGCAGGGCGAGTTCGTCCTGACTCTGGTGGAACGCGGTCCGGTGCAGGAAATGCCGTTCTTCATCGAACTGCTGGACGTGCTGCATGAGGCCGACCTGCCGGTGCCTTATGCCTTGCGCACCACCGACGGCGTTGCGCTCAGGGAGTTGGCCGGCAAACCTGCATTGCTGCAACCACGCCTGGCCGGCAAGCATATCAAGCAGGCCAATGCCCAGCATTGCGCCCAGGTCGGCGAGTTGCTGGCGCATCTGCACCTCGCCACCCGGGACAACATGATCAAGCGCAAGACCGATCGCGGCCTGGACTGGATGCAAGAGGAGGGCGCGAAGCTGCTGTCACACCTCGAGACCGAACCTCGTCGGCTGCTGCAGGAGGCGCTGGACGAAATCTCCCTGCAGAAGAACGACATCCTCGCGCTGCCCCGCGCCAACATCCACGCGGACCTGTTCCGTGATAACGCCATGTTCGAAGGCACGCACCTGACCGGGCTGATCGACTTCTACAACGCCTGCTCCGGGCCGATGCTGTATGACGTCGCCATTGCCCTGAACGACTGGTGTTCGGATGACGACGGTGTGCTCGATGGCCCAAGGGCGCGGGCGCTGTTGGGCGCCTATGCCGCTCTGCGGCCCTTCACCGCCGCCGAGGCCGAGCTATGGCCGACCCTGCTGCGCGTGGCGTGCGTGCGGTTCTGGCTGTCGCGCTTGATCGCCGCCGAATCCTTTGCCGGACAGGATGTGCTGATTCACGATCCGATGGAGTTTCAGCAGCGGTTGGCGCAGCGGCAGGACGTTCATACACCGCTGCCTTTTGCCCTGTAAAAGCATCGCGGGCAAGCCTTGCTCCCACAGGTCTGTGTTTACTCTGTGGGAGCAAGGCTTGCCCGCGATCGGGATCGTCGCCAATCAAGCGTTACAACGACTCCAGGCACCCCGCCAAATCATTCCCCAGTTTTTCCAACAACTGCTCATACCCCTGCGCCGTCGCCGGGGTGTAGCCGCCCAGCGCATCCAGCTCCGCCAGCTTCACTGGCAACCCGGCCACCAGGGTTTCCGCCAGGCGCGGGCGCAGGGGTGGTTCGCTGAACACGCACGTCTTGCCCACCGCCTGCAAACGCGTACGCATCGCCGCCACATGCTGGGCGCCGGGCTGGACTTCGGCGGCCACGGCAAACACCCCGGCGTGCTTGAGGCCATAGGTGTCCTCGAAATAATCGAACGCTTCGTGGAACACGAAGTAGGGCTTGCCCGCAATCCCGGCCAGGCGGGACTTGAGACGTGTGTCCAAGGCATCGAGCCGCTGGTTGAAGCCCTTGAGGTTGCTTTGATAGCGTTCGGCATTGGCCGGGTCGGCAGCGCTCAGGTCAGCGGCCATTCTGGCGGCGATCACCCGCGCATTGATCGGTGAAAGCCATAAATGGGCATCGATGGTGCCAGGACGATGGTCATGGTCATGCTCGTCGGCATCCTCGTCGATATGGGATTGGCTGTCCTCGGTAAAATGCCGCAACTTGAGCCCCGGCAGATCCTGTACCGCGACGGAAGGCAGCGTACGACCGTTCAACACTCGCGGCAGGAAACCTTCCATGTCCGGGCCGATCCAGTACAGCAGATCCACCGACTGCACCTTGCGTACGTCGGATGGGCGCAAGGCGTAGTGGTGAGGCGAAGCACCGGGAGGCAGCAATACCTCGGGAACGGCCACGCCGTCCTGCACCGCAGCGGCAATCAGCTGCAACGGCTTGATGCTGGTGAGGACCTTGACCTCGGCCTGGGCCGAACCGATCAGCAGAAAACTTGCGACAAAAGCGACAAAGAGCAAAAAAAATCGGGACACGATGACCACTCGAAGAGGCGAGAACGGGTAACATAATAACGTCTCTCACTGAACTCGTCGCTGCCCATGCCTATTACACCCCTCGCCAGTCGTCCCCACGATCACTCCCACTGCGTGCACAGCGCGCTGTCCGAGGCCGATGCCATCTGTGCACGGCAGGGGCTGCGCCTGACCGCCTTGCGGCGGCGCGTGCTGGAACTGGTCTGGCAAAGCCACAAGCCGTTGGGTGCCTACGACATTCTGGCGGTGCTCAGCGAACAGGATGGCCGCCGCGCCGCGCCGCCGACAGTCTATCGGGCGCTGGACTTCCTCCTGGAAAACGGCCTGGTGCATCGCATTTCCTCCCTGAACGCCTTCGTCGGCTGCAACCATCCCGAGCACGCCCATCAAGGCCAGTTCCTGATCTGCCGCGAATGCCACGCCGCCATCGAGCTGGAACAGAAGTCCATCAGCGATGCCATCGTCGCCAGTGCCAAGGAGGTCGGTTTCATGGTCGACAGCCAGACCGTCGAAGTGGTCGGTCTCTGCTCCGGTTGCCAGGGGGCCTGATGAGCAATGCCTTGATCCGCCTCGAGCAGGTGGCCGTGACGTTCGCCGGGCAGAACGTGCTGGACAACATCCACCTGAGCGTCGAGCCGGGGCAGATCGTCACCCTGATCGGTCCCAACGGCGCCGGCAAGACCACCCTGGTGCGCGCCGTGCTGGGTTTGCTCAAGCCGGACAGCGGCAGTGTCTGGCGCAAACCGAAGCTGCGGGTCGGCTATATGCCACAAAAACTCCATGTAGACCCGACGCTGCCCCTGTCGGTCCTGCGTTTCCTGCGCCTGGTGCCTGGCGTGGATCGCGGGCGGGCCCTGGCGGCACTCAACGAAGTCGGCGCCGAACACGTGATCGACAACCCGGTGCAAAGCATCTCCGGCGGTGAAATGCAGCGCGTGCTACTGGCCCGTGCCTTGCTGCGCGAGCCCGAGCTGCTGGTGCTCGACGAGCCGGTACAAGGGGTCGATGTGGCGGGACAGGCCGAGCTGTACAGCTTGATCACCCGCCTGCGCGACCGCCATGGCTGCGGCGTGCTGATGGTCTCCCATGATCTTCACCTGGTCATGAGTACCACCGACCAGGTGGTCTGCCTCAATCGGCATGTCTGCTGTTCCGGGCATCCCGAGCAGGTCAGCGGCGACCCGGCATTCGTCGAGCTGTTCGGCAAGAACGCACCCAGCCTGGCGATCTATCACCACCACCATGACCACGCCCATGACCTGCACGGTTCGGTGGTCATCGGTGCACCTGTTACCCCCCATGTTCATGGAGATGGCTGCAAGCATGGCTGATTTTCTGATGTACGCCCTGCTTGCAGGCCTGGCCCTCGCGCTGGTGGCCGGTCCCCTGGGCTCATTCGTGGTCTGGCGGCGCATGGCCTATTTCGGCGATACCTTGTCCCACGCCGCCTTGCTGGGTGTAGCGCTGGGGTTCCTGCTGGACGTCAGCCCAACGGTGGCGGTGACCGTCGGCTGTCTGTTGCTGGCGGTGGTACTGGTGACCTTGCAACAGCGCCAGCCGCTGGCGTCCGATACACTGCTGGGTATCCTCGCGCCCAGTACCCTGTCCCTTGGGCTGGTGGTGCTGAGTTTCATGCGTGAAGTGCGGATCGACTTGATGGCCTACCTGTTCGGTGACCTGCTGGCCATCAGTCCGACGGACCTGGCCTGGATCCTGGGTGGCAGCGCGGCTGTGCTGCTGTTGCTGGTGGCGCTCTGGCGACCGTTGCTGGCCGTCACCGTCCACGAAGAACTGGCCCGGGTCGAAGGCCTGCCCGTAACGGGGCTGCGGTTGGCGCTGATGCTGCTGATCGCGGTGGTGATTGCCGTGGCGATGAAAATTGTCGGTGTATTGCTGATTACTTCATTGCTGATCATCCCGGCGGCCGCGGCACAACGTCACGCCCGCTCGCCGGAGCAGATGGCCCTCGGCGCGAGCCTGCTGGGCATGCTTGCGGTGTGTGGCGGGCTGGCCTTGTCGTGGTTCAAGGACACCCCGGCCGGGCCGTCGATCGTGGTCAGCGCCGCGGCATTGTTTCTGCTGAGTTTTGTCCTGCCCCGCCGAGGGGTGTAGACTTGCTCGCTTTTTGCGCAAATAGAGAGTCGCAGGAAATGAAGCCGTTCGCCTCCCGTTATCTGCTCCTTGTCGCATTTTCCTTGCTGCTGGGGGCTTGCACCAGTTCGCCGCCAGTGACCGAAGCACCCGACACCCGGGGCCCGGCCATTGCGCAGTTGGAACAAAGCCTGGCCGGCAATGAGTTGGCCACCGCTGAAGATCAGCTGGCCGCACTGCAGGCCCAGACGCCGAACGACCCGACGCTGGAGCCCTATCAGCGGCAACTGGCCGAGGCGTATCTGCGCCGCAGCCAGATCGATCTGCAAAAAGGCGATGTAAACGCCGCCGCCACCGCCCTGAGCCGTGCCCGCGCCCTGATGCCCAAGGCACCAGCGCTGACCGGTGAATTCAATGACGCAATAGCCGAGGCTCGTAAGGTCGAGCTGGATAAAGCCGAAGCGGCTCTCCAGGCTGCCGAAACCAAACCGGCCGCCAAGGTGATCGATCCGAGCGCCGAGAGCACCACGATTCAGCTCAATATCAACGATATCCAGCAAATGCGTCGGCAACTGGATGCCATTGCCGCTGATGTGGTGAATTTTCAGTGTGATGTCACCGTCCAGGCGCCGCGTACCGACGATTATCCGTGGCTGGCGAACCTGCTGACCAAGCGGGTCAAGAAGCTGGATACGGGGTTTGATCTGAAGCTTCGCAAACAGATCCTGCGCAGCGTGCCGGCACAGCTGGTGCTGACTCCGCGTAAATCCTAAAAGCATCGCGAGCAGGCTCGCTCCCACATTGGATTGGGACTGTTCGCGATATTTGCATACGCCATCGGCCCTGTGGGAGCGAGCCTGCTCGCGATGGCGTCAGCACATCTAACATACCCGCAAGCTGACCCACCACTATCGCGAGCAGGCTCGCTCCCACATTGGATGTGTTGTGAATACAAATTTTGTATCCGACATAGAATCCTGTGGGAGCGTAGCTTGCTCGCGATAGCGTCCTGACAGGCAACAAGCCTTTTTCAGACGGTCATCAAGCCGGAATCCCCTTGGCCTTGGGCTCCCGCGCCCAAACCCGATGCTGGGCAATCGCCGCAAAGAAATCCGCGAACTTGCCGGCATCCGCATCCGGAATCAGCCCCGCGTCCACGTCCAGTTTCAACAGCGCCAGCAATTGCCTGGCTTCGCCGTTGAGGGCAATAGCCTTCAGGTGTTTGTAGGCCTCCAGCAGGTAATGCAGCGCAACGCCATCGCCGCTCAGGGCCTGGATCGATTGCGCGCCACCCGGTACGAACACTGCGTCAAACGCAATGGACGGCAACCCTTCCATGGACGCGTCCACCGGCAGCGTTTGCCCAGCGGCGGTCATGACTGGCGCCGAGGTCGGCCCGAGGATTTTTGCATGGGCGCCCTCGGCCTTCAGCGCCTGCTTGAGCGCATCGATGATCGCCCCATCGACACCGTTCGCCACCAGCACCGCGACTTTGCGCGTCTTGATATCGCCAGACAGCAGGTTCGCCTGGCTCAAGGCTGGAGATGTTTCCAGCGAAGGGGTCGGCACATCCACGGTGCACGCGGTGGGCGCTGGCAACCCAAGGTTTTTCGCCACCCGCGCCGCCAGCTCCAAATCGATGTTGGCGAGGATCTCGTTAACCTGCCGCGCCCTGATGTACTCCCGCTCGACCTTGCCCAACTCGAAACTGTAGGCCGCGATGATGTGCTCCTGTTCGTGGACACTCATGCTCTTGTAGAACAGCCGCGCCTGGGAAAAATGGTCGCTGAACGAGTCACTGCGCTGGCGGATCTTGTAGGCGTCGATACGCTCCGGATAGCTTTCAAAACCACCGTCTTGCGGACCGGGCGGGGTTTCCTTCGGCCAGCCACCGTCGATGGAGTTGGGCTCGTAGGAGGTCCGCCCCTTGTCGATGGTGGTGCGGTGCATGGCGTCGCGCTGGCCGTTGTGCACCGGGGTGATCGCCCGGTTGATCGGCAGCTCATGAAAATTCGGCCCACCAAGTCGGCTGATTTGCGTATCGGTGTAGGAAAAGAGCCGGCCTTGCAGCAACGGGTCGTTGGAAAAGTCGATGCCCGGCACGATATGCCCGGGGCAGAAGGCGACTTGCTCGACTTCGGCGAAGAAGTTATCCGGGTTGCGGTTCAGCACCATCTTGCCCAGGGGCGTGATGGGCACGAGTTCTTCAGGAATGATCTTGGTCGGGTCGAGCAGGTCGAAATCGAATTTGTGCTCGTCTTCCTCGGCGACGATCTGCACACCGAACTCCCACTCCGGGTAATCCCCCATCTCGATCGCTTCCCACAGATCGCGACGGTGGTAGTCCGTATCTTTACCGGCCAACTTCTGGGCTTCGTCCCACACCAATGAACACGTACCGACCTTGGGTCGCCAATGGAACTTGACGAAACTGCTGCGGCCTTCGGCGTTGATCATGCGGAACGTATGCACGCCGAAGCCTTGCATGCTCCGCAGGCTTTTTGGAATGGCCCGGTCGGACATCGCCCAGATCACCATGTGAGCCGATTCCGGCACCAGCGAGACAAAATCCCAGAAGGTATCGTGGGCCGAGCCGCCGGTAGGAATCTCGTTGTGGGGTTCGGGTTTTACCGCGTGGACAAAGTCCGGAAACTTCACCGCATCCTGTATGAAAAAGACCGGCATGTTGTTGCCTACCAGGTCGAAGTTGCCTTCGTCGGTAAAGAACTTCACCGCAAAACCACGCACGTCACGCACCGTGTCACCAGAACCCCGCGGCCCTTGCACGGTGGAAAAGCGCACGAACACCGGAGTCTTTTTGCTTGGGTCCTGTAGGAAGCCGGCCTTGGTCAGCGCCGAATGCGCTTCGTAACTTTGAAAGTAACCGTGGGCCCCGGTACCGCGGGCGTGCACGATGCGCTCAGGAATACGCTCATGGTCAAAATGCGTGATCTTTTCACGCATGATGAAGTCTTCCAGCAGCGAGGGCCCACGGGCGCCGGCGCGGAGAGTGTTCTGGTTGTCGGCGATCTTCACACCCTGATTGGTGCGCAGGGCCTGCTCGGTGGCATCGGAGCGAAACGGCTCCAGGCTCTCAAGCTTGGCGTTGGTGTTGCCGCGATCCAGGGTGTCGGTCCCGGCCAGTTGGCTCTTGCCGGTTGCAGGCTGCTTGGTATTCATCAGACATAAACTCCTCGTTTCGATCCCTTTTCACGCAGGGCTTGCGGACAAGCGCCGGGCGGTGGCGCCCAGGCATTTGGGAGTGGCTTATGTAGTGACTGATGAGGGTTCGAGCCGTTCCCTCGGAACGCGCCTGGAGTTTCCGGCCAGCGCCAACCCGGCAAAGATGAGCATCAACGTTGGGTTGGCAAAACTTCAGCGGTCAGATGCCATCGCGCAGGCTCTCGGTCCTCCATCTCTGGCGCGTATCCACGCCTTGATAACGGTCGACCCATTCCGGGCTGGTCTGAGGCGATGGGCCTTGGTGGTTAGGCATCACATCATGGATTGACGGTGCCCGTGGATAGCTGAAAGGACTTATTCGAAATGAAACCGAGTATGTGGATATATTTAACAACTAACTTTAAATGCTCTTGAGCAGGACCGATGAACGATCGTTTGCCTGTCAGGCCAGGCGACCGCTGCATGACCATCGGCCCCCGACGGTGGCTAGGATAGGCACCAAGGACTGACGGCCAGGCTTGCAGACCTTCGATCGCGTTATTGCCAAATGGCAACCAGATTGCGAAATAAATGCTAATGGCCTCTATACAGACAGGCTAAAATGCGCCCCGGCTAACCGCCCCCCTTTTCCAACGCGCCCCACAAGGTTCGCTACGTGATTGAGTTTCAAAACGTCCATAAAACCTACCGCGTCGCCGGTAAGGATATTCCCGCGCTGCACCCGACCAGCCTGACGATCGAGAACGGTCAGGTCTTCGGCCTGATCGGCCACTCCGGTGCAGGAAAAAGTACCCTGCTGCGTCTGATCAATCGACTGGAAGACGCCAGCGGCGGCAAGATCATCGTCGACGGTGAAGAAATCACCGCCCTGGACGCCACGGGCCTGCGACGCTTCCGTCAACAGGTCGGGATGATTTTCCAACACTTCAACCTGTTGGCCTCCAAGACCGTGGCCGACAACGTGGCCCTGCCTCTGACCTTGGCGGGCGAGTTGTCCCGCAACGACATTGACCGGCGGGTAGCCGAGTTGCTGGCCCGTGTAGGTCTGTCTGACCACGCCAGGAAGTACCCGGCGCAGTTGTCCGGCGGCCAGAAGCAGCGCGTCGGCATTGCCCGCGCCCTGGCAACCAAGCCCAAGATTTTGCTGTGTGACGAGGCCACCAGTGCGCTCGACCCGCAGACCACCGCATCGGTGCTGCAACTGCTGGCCGAAATCAACCGCGAGCTGAAGCTGACCATCGTGTTGATCACCCATGAAATGGACGTGATCCGCCGGGTCTGCGATGAAGTGGCGGTGATGGACGCCGGCGTCATCGTCGAGCAAGGTCCGGTGGCCGACGTGTTCCTGCATCCCAAGCACCCGACCACCAAGCGTTTCGTCCAGGAAGACGAGCAGATCGACGAGAGCGAACAGCGCGACGATTTTGCCCACGTACCCGGGCGCATCGTGCGTCTGACCTTCCAGGGCGATGCGACCTACGCACCCTTGCTCGGCACCGTCGCCCGGGAAACCGGTGTGGACTACAGCATCCTGGCCGGCCGTATCGACCGCATCAAAGACACCCCCTATGGGCAACTGACCCTCGCCATCACCGGCGGTGACATGGAGGCGGCGTTTGCCCGCTTCACCGCGGCCGATGTTCACATGGAGGTGCTGCGCTGATGGAACTGTTGAGTTCATTCTTCTCCAACATCGACTGGCTGGAAATCTGGCTGGCGACCGGCGACACCTTCCTGATGCTGTTCGGCTCGCTGTTGTTCACCGTGCTGCTCGGCCTGCCGCTGGGGGTGCTGCTGTTCCTGTGCAGCCCACGCCAGTTGCTCGAGGCCCGCGGCGTTTATGCGCTGTTGTCGCTGATCGTCAACATCCTGCGCTCGCTGCCGTTTATCATTCTGTTGATCGTGATGATTCCGTTCACGGTATTGATTACCGGCACCTCGTTGGGCGTGGCTGGCGCGATCCCACCGCTGGTGGTCGGCGCGACACCGTTCTTCGCCCGCCTGGTGGAAACCGCCCTGCGCGAAGTCGACCGCGGCATCATTGAAGCGACCCAGGCCATGGGCGCAACCACCCGACAGATCATCGTCAACGCCTTGCTGCCGGAAGCCCGTCCGGGCATCTTTGCAGCGATTACGGTGACAGCGATTACGCTGGTGTCCTACACGGCCATGGCCGGTGTGGTGGGCGCTGGTGGCTTGGGCGACCTGGCGATCCGGTTCGGTTACCAGCGTTTCCAGACCGATGTCATGGTGGTCACGGTGGTACTGCTGCTGGTGCTGGTCCAGGTCCTGCAAACCGTAGGCGACAAGCTGGTTGTGCATTTCTCTAGAAAATAAGGCCTCGTGCCCATAAACCATGAGCCAGCCATTCGCTGGCAGGCGCCGAGAGCGGGCGCCCCACAAGGAGTTAGCTGAATGAAGAAGTTACTGGTTGCCTTCGCTGCCGCCGCAGCATTTTCCGCCCACGCCGACACCCTGACCGTTGCGGCAACGCCGGTGCCTCACGCGGAGATCCTTGAGTTCGTCAAACCGGCCCTGGCCAAAGAAGGCGTGGACCTCAAGGTCAAAGTCTTCACCGACTATATCCAGCCGAACGTACAGGTCGCCGAAAAGCGCCTGGACGCCAACTTCTTCCAGCACCAGCCGTACCTGGATGAGTTCAACAAGGCCAAGGGCACTCATCTGGTGAGCGTCGCCGGCGTGCACCTGGAACCCCTGGGCGCCTACTCGAGCAAGTACAAGAAACTTGAAGAACTGCCAGGTGGTGCCACCGTGATCATCCCCAACGACGCTACCAATGGCGGCCGTGCGCTGTTGCTGCTGGCGAAGGCTGGGGTAATCAAGCTGAAGGATTCGAACAACATCTTGTCGACCACCAAGGACATTGTGGAGAACTCGAAGGATCTGAAATTCCGTGAACTGGAAGCGGCGACCATTCCGCGTGTGCTGACTCAGGTGGACCTGGCGCTGATCAACACCAACTATGCGCTGGAAGCCAAGCTGGATCCGTCCAAGGATGCCCTGGTGATCGAAGGCAGCGACTCGCCTTACGTGAACATTCTGGTAGCCCGTGAGGACGACAAGGAAAGCGAGGCGATGAAGAAGCTGGCGGCTGCGCTGCATAGCCCGGAAGTGAAGGCGTTTATTCTGGAGAAATACAAAGGCGCGGTTTTGCCGGCGTTTTGATCTGATCGGGTGATGAAAAAAACGGGACTGCGTGGGAATGCAGGCCCGTTTTTTTTGCACTCATGATAAATTCCCGCAGCGACCTCTAATGAATAGAGGGCATTCAGGGAGAGAAGTAAGTGATCAAGTCTTTGTTGGTTGGCGCATTGCTGGCAATGGCATCCGCATCGGCCTCTGCGATGAGTTGCGATAACCCTAGAAACGCCTATGACAGAACCTATTGCGCGTCGCTGAAAATGGTTCAGTCGGATCAGGAAATCAATGATCAATACAAGAAGACGATGAGTGCCCTGAACCCGGATCAAAAGAAAAAAGTGAAGGCCGCTCAAATCCAATGGATCAAAATTCGTGACAACGCTTGTTCCAACGATGGCCTGCTCTACCTGGACTGTGCCAACGAGAAGACCGAAGCGCGTATCGTCATACTCAAAGCTGTCGAGCGCGAGTGCCGTGCTGCCGGTTGCGACGATGCCAAGCTCTCGCAAGTCGAGTAACCCGTAAACCGGTAGCAGTCTTCCAAGAGCGGCAGACATCTATTGCTAAGAAGAAGCGATAGGACAAGCGAAAAGTCGTACCGAAAAACCCGACGTAAAGCGTCGGGTTTTTCTTTAACGGGTTCACCTGCTCAACGCTATCAACAGCCAATTTGCCAGCAACGAACTCAACTCGGTTGTTTGCGTTGCTGGCGAGGTGCCACAATCGTTCTTTTCAGTTGCGTCACGATCAGGTGAATCATATGGGTTGCCTAGGATCTCGGGATGACCAGGATTTGTTCATCGCCGAGCAGGTGCGAACCGACCGGCTGCAGCAACTCTTTCGCCAATCGGTTTCGGCGGTTTTTGGCAGCTACCTCGCGGCCATCATGCTCTGTTGGCTGTGCTGGGATCGCTTTGACCACAGTGTCATCTTCTGGTGGCTGGCTATCCTGAGTGGATCGACTCTGCTGCGCGTATCGTTATTCGTTGCCTATGTGCGTAGCGACGAAAGCAAACGCACGCCTCAACGCTGGGAACGCAAATACTGGGTCACGCTGGTGTTGTCCGCCAGCATCTGGGGAGGAGGCGCATTGGCGGTCATGCCGGCGGACGATCTCTTGGCTCAGGCATTGGTCATGCTCTTTACAGTCGGCATGTCCGTCAGCGCGGTGTCTTGCTACTCGGCCTACCGCGACATGACGCTCGTCTCCATTGGCCTGGTGCTGTTGCCGTGCACCGCCTGGCTGTTGTTCCAACCGTCCCCGATCCAGGTTGGCATGGCAGTCTCGATTCTGGTGTTCGCGGCCTTTGTCGCCCGCGCTACACACAAAATGTCCCAGGCACTGGAAACCGCTTTCCGACTGACCCGTGAAATGGAGCAGGCGAACAGTATTTCTACCCGCGCAGCCCAGACCGATGAACTGACCGGCCTGAAGAGTCGGCGGGCTTTTTTCGAACATGCCCAACGGCTCTACAACGACTGTAAAACCAACCGGCTGGGGTTATGTGCGGTGATGCTGGACATGGACCACTTCAAGCAGATCAACGACACCTATGGTCATCAGGTTGGGGATCAGGTGTTGCGCCAGATGGGTGTGGTCATCAGTTCGTCCTTCCGTGCGACTGACATTCACGGTCGGCTGGGTGGGGAGGAGTTCGCGATTTTGCTTCCGGATACTTCCATTGAGGTCGCCATCAGGATTGCAGAAGAACTGATCCAGACCATTGGCGGGTTGATGATCGAGCCTGTCCACGGGATAACGGCCAGCCTCGGCGTCGCGTCGACGGAGGCTGGGCATAAGGATCTGCATAGCTTGATGAATAATGCGGATAAGGCGTTGTATCGGGCGAAGGCGTTGGGGCGCAATCAGGTGGCGGTGGCCCTGTAGCGTTGGATTTGCCCGGCGCAGGAACCAGAACCGCCTAATCGGCGGTTTTTTTATGTCGACAGGCTCACCCTCCTTTCTCTAGTGCGTCTCTGGACGTCCTTCCTCGTCATCTGAAAATAAATTTTCTTACAGATCATAGGGTTATAAGTAATCGAGAAGAATTTTGAAAATTTGCATTGCGCGCAAACTATTTGAGCGTTAATTTTATCGCAACTGGTTAGCGCACAAACATTTAGTGCAAATCAAAATAGACAAATCAGATCATCAAGCTAAGAGGAAATACCATGAACGTTCTCTACACCGCAGTCGCAACCTCTACCGGTGGCCGTGATGGCCGTGCTGTTTCCAGCGACAAGATTCTCGACGTGAAACTGGCCACACCAAAGGCCTTGGGTGGAGCTGGCGGCGAAGCCACCAACCCAGAGCAACTGTTCGCAGCGGGCTACTCGGCTTGCTTCATTGGCGCACTGAAGTTTGTCGCCAGCCAAAGCAAACGCAGCATTCCTGCTGACGCTTCGATCACGGCACACGTTGGCATCGGCCAGATTCCTGGTGGTTTCGGTCTGGACATCGACTTGCACATCAGCCTGCCGGGCCTGGATCAAACCGATGCTCAAGCGCTGGTCGACGCCGCTCACCAAGTCTGCCCGTACTCCAAAGCGACCCGCGGCAACGTCGACGTCCGCTTGCACGTCGCCGTCTGACTCACTTCCCTACAAATAAAAGGATCAGAACATGAACACTTTCCGCAAAACACTCGTTGGCTCGCTTCTGGCACTGTCGCTCGGCAATGCGTTTGCTGCCTCTCTTGTTCAACCTACGGTTGCAGAGGGCGGTTCGGATCGATTGATCGAAAACCGGGTGGCCGAAGGGGGCTCGGATCGATTGATCGAAAACCGGGTGGCTGAAGGCGGCTCGGATCGGCTGATCGAAAACCGGGTGGCTGAAGGTGGCTCGGATCGGCTGATCGAAAACCGGGTGGCTGAAGGCGGTTCGGACCGACTGATCGAAAACCGCGTAGCCGAAGGGGGCTCGGACCGACTGATCGAAAACCGTGTGGCTGAAGGGGGCTCGGATCGGCTGCAAAACAGGACAGCCTGATTAAATCCCTCATCGCCCTGAAGGCCCGTTCGGATCAGCCAAATGTTGCTTTCAAGAAAACGCCGCTTGTCCCCAAGGAGCAAGCGGCGTTTGTCACTACGGCTCAATCGATCCTTGACGGGGAAAGTTATCCACAGGTTTACCGCTACACCCGCTAGACAATGCTGTCCACCACACCTCCATCGACCCGCAGCGCCGCACCCGTGGTCGCCGAGGCCTGCTCCGAGCTGGCATAGATGATCATGTTGGCCACTTCCTCGACCCGCGCCGCGCGCTGGATGATCGAGGTACTGCGATGCTCATTGACGAAATCCGCCGCCACCTTTTCCAGGCTTTCCCCTGTACGCTCGACGTCCGCTTGAAGCATCTGGGCGACACCTTCGGACAGCGTCGGCCCAGGCAGCACCGAATTCACCGTAACCCCCGTGCCGGCAAGGCGCTTGGCCAGGCCGCGAGCAATGGAGAGTTGGGCGGTCTTGGTGAAACCGTAATGAATCATGTCAGCAGGAATATTCACGCCAGATTCCGACGAGACAAACACAATCCGCCCCCAACCACGCTCGACCATGCCCTGCGCATAAGCCCTGGACACACGCACGCCGGACATCACGTTGGTTTCGAAGAAGCGTTGCCATTCGCTGTCCGGCGTATCGAAGAAATCTTCCAGCTTGAAGATGCCCAGGTTGTTGATGACCACATCAAAACGCGGGTACTTGGCGACCAATGCCTGGCAGCCTGACGCGTTGCTGAGGTCGCCCACAAAGCCTTCGGCTTTGGAAGCAAGCTCGCCCAAGCGCTGCAATGCGTCCTGCACGCCGCTCTCGCTGCGACCGTTGATGACCACGTGGGCGCCGGCTTCGAGAAAGCCTTTGGCTGTGGCAAAACCGATGCCGCTGGTGGAACCGGTGACTAAAACGTAACGGCCGGTGAAGTCGATTTTCATGGGAGGGACTCCTTGAGTTAATGGACCAGAGGGCTGTGCGATGTTGGCGAGGCGGTATTTACGAATTCTTCGTACAACGATTGAAGATAGCGACAATCCAGCAAAGTGATGCAAACCCGACATGCGGTGTCGGGTTCGCTTTTATTGATTGCGCGAATGTTTACCTGCTATCGCGACTCAACGTTATCCAGCACCCGATTTGCCAGCAACGAACCCAGCTCGATCAGTTGCTGAATACCGAGCGCCACATGACGGCGTGAGCCTTCCAGTTCGAAGGCGAGGTCGTTGACCATGGCGTCAGCCGAGGCCAGGGTTTCGCTGAGGTTGGCGAGCAGGGATTCGTTGTCGATGTCTTTTACGATTGTGAATATCTGGCCCGGTTGGGGATCGTCGGGTTTCGTCTCTTTGGGTGAGAGATAGAAATCCAGGGCGCGCTCTGCGGCTTCTTCGAGCTTTTTGGTCCTGGATTTTGTGCGCGGGGAGGCTTGCTCCGTTTCCGGAGGGTTTGGAGTTACTTTGAACATAAGCTGGAATCCTCAGTGAGGCCGCGACCTCTTCCCTACTAAAAGAAGGGTGGCGGCTGTACGCAGGTTAGTAGACCGGGGATTCCAGCATTGCCGGCGCGCCGAAGCGCCCTGCGCACAGCCACCATCAAGAACAGGGATGGGAAATACCTGCCTGAATGGAGCTCATGCATCTTGCGGGAAACCACGGGCTACTAAACCCGACCACTGATGAGCAGTGGCAGGAAGACGATAGAACCCGGGGGCAAGGCGCACAAGCGGGCGGATTCTGGCGTAGTTGTAGGTAAAGGCGCAAGGATGTGTGGGTTGGTGGAAGGGTTTGGGTGAAGGGATAAACACCGGGGCGTGGGTAGGGATTGTCCATAGGAAATGGTGACTTGGGCGGATTGGGACTGCTGCGCAGTCCAGCGGGGATAAATCCCCTCGCCACAAGGGTGAGCCTTGGGCCCATTTGGGGGCACCTCAGGTCAGATGGGATGACGTGGCGAGGGGCTTTGCTCGACAGAGTAATCAGGCAGCCGACCACACCGCCAGTTCATAGCCGTCCGGATCGATGAAGTGGAAACGTTGACCGCCTGGAAAGGCGAATACGTCACGACTGATGGTGGCGCCTGCGGTCTTGAGCCTGAGTTGGGTCGCTTCGAGATCATCGGCGTACAGGATGATCAACGGGCCGCCTGGGCGCACAGGTTCACCGGTGGTGAACCCGCCGGTCAGGCGACCGTCGCTGAATTCGGTATAGGTTGGGCCATAGTCGACGAAACGCCAGCCGAATACGCTTCCATAGAAGGCTTTGCTTCGGCCGATATCGCTGACATTGAACTCGATGTTATCGATCTGGCGGTCGTTACCTCGAATGCCCATTGGCGCTTCCTTGGCTGGTTGGAGATAGGGGAGGTTAGGCTATTGAGCTTTATTGTGCTTGGAGAATCGGTTGGCTGGGGGAGGGCTTCAGGCAATTGGGACTGCTGTGCAGTCCAGCGGGAGCAAGCTCCCTCGCCACAGGAGGTTGGGTCAGTCAGGTATGGGGGGCTTGTCAGTGCGCAATCGCGAGCAGGCTCGCTCCAACAGTTTTTCCGGGTTGTTCATAGACATTGCATCCATTACAAATCCCTGTGGGAGCTGAGCTTGCTCGCGATGGCGGTGGGTCTGCTTGCACCGATGTTGAATGTGTCGCCGTCATCGCGAGCAAACTCGGCTCCCACAGGGGTTCTTGAGTGTTCGCAGACTCTGCATTCACCATAAATCCCGGTGGGGCCGATCTTATGAAGTGGCGGGCCTTCAGTACCACCGCGCCTCGCCCGGCGGGCGTTTCTTGAAGCGTTTCATGCTCCACATGTATTGGCTCGGGTACGCCCGTACGTAACGCTCCACCACCTGGCTCATGGCGGCGCAGGCGGTTGCGGTGTCGGTGCTGTACATGGCCTCGGGGGCGGCTTCGAGGATGACTTTGTAGCCGGAGCCGTCCGGCAGGCGCAGGGCATGGAGGAAGACGCCGACGGCCTTGCCGCCGGCGAGCATGTTCGGTACGAACTTGCTGGTCAGGGCCTGGGTGGCGAAAAAGGGCACGAAGATGCCGGCGGATTCGGCCGGTTCCGGGTCGGCGGGTATACCCACTTGGCCGCCCTTGCGCACTTCCTTGATGACGCTGAGGATGCCTTCCTTGGTGGACGCCGCGACCTTGTTGCCCAGTTGCACCCGTTGCTTCTGCAGCAGTTCATCCACCGCCTTGAGCTTGGGCGGACGGTAGAAAATGATCGGTTTGCACTGGCTGCAATAGAAGTGGTTGAGCACTTCCCAGTTGCCCAGGTGGCTGGTGATGCCCACCACGCCTTTTCCGGACGCCAACGCTTCTTTCAATACTTCCAGGCCCTCGACTTCACGCACCAGTTCGATGGAGCGCTGGGCCGGCCAGATCCAGGCGCAGGCGCTTTCGGTCAGGGACTTGCCGATGTCCTTGAGGCTCTGGCCCACCAAGCGCTCGCGCTCGGCCGGGTCCATCTCGGGAAAGCACTTGGCGAGGTTGATCCGCACCACGTCGCGGGAGCGGTTGGGCAGTTTCCACATGAGCCAGCCGATGGCCGACCCCACCGCCTGCACCGCTCGCCAGGGCAGCAGCGCAAACAACCGCAGAGCGCCGACCAGCAAGGCGCCTTTCAACTTATCCACAGGTCACTCCTGAATTCATGGGCGTGTTGCGAGCCGGCTATTCTAACCGCCGTTTGCCAGCTCGGCGTAGCGGTCGCAGTCCTGGGTGTGGTCCATCACCATGCCCGAGGCCTGCATGAAGGCGTAGCAAATGGTCGGCCCGACGAAGGTGAAGCCGGCCTTTTTCAGGCCCTTGCTCATCTGCACGGCTTCGGGCGTGATGGCCGGCACTTCGGTGCGGTCCCTGAAATGGTTGATGATGGGTCTGTCGCCGACGAACGACCAGAGGAACGCCACCGGGTTTTCCAGCGCCAACCAGGCCTGGGCGTTGCGGCGCGCGGCCTTGAGCTTGAGGCGGTTGCGGATGATGCCGGGGTCCTGCATCAGGTCCTCGATTTCGGCATCGCTCATCTGCGCCAACCGCTGTACGTCGAAGTTGTACAGCACCTCGCGGTAATGGGCGCGTTTGCGCAGCACGGTGATCCAGGACAGCCCGGCCTGGAACCCTTCGAGCAAAAGCAACTCGAACAAACCCTGCGCATCGCGCAGCGGCGTCCCCCACTCCTGATCGTGATAGGCCATGTACAACGGATCTTCGGAACACCAAAAGCAGCGTGGCATAAGGCTCCAGGGGGCGTGCGCATGAACGAATCGGGTATACTCCCGCTCTTTAAATCGCAGCCCAAGAAACAGGTGAATTTCGTGAGCCAGCCTACGCCAGCCGTGCGTACCTTCCAAGACTTGATCCTCGCCCTCCAGCAATACTGGGCCGAGCAAGGTTGCGTGGTACTTCAGCCCTACGATATGGAAGTAGGCGCCGGCACTTTCCACACTGCCACGTTTCTGCGTGCCATCGGCCCGGAAACCTGGAACGCCGCCTACGTGCAGCCCAGCCGCCGCCCGACTGATGGCCGCTACGGCGAAAACCCGAACCGTCTGCAGCACTACTACCAGTTCCAGGTGGTCCTGAAACCGAACCCGGAAAACTTCCAGGAACTGTACCTGGGCTCCCTCAAGCGCGTGGGCCTCGACCCGCTGGTGCATGACATCCGTTTCGTCGAGGACAACTGGGAATCGCCGACCCTGGGCGCCTGGGGCCTGGGCTGGGAAGTCTGGCTCAACGGCATGGAAGTGACCCAGTTCACTTACTTCCAGCAGGCGGGCGGCATCGAGTGCTACCCGGTGACCGGCGAGATCACCTACGGCCTGGAACGCCTGGCCATGTACCTGCAAGGCGTGGATTCGGTCTACGACCTGGTGTGGGCAGACGGCCCGTTCGGCAAGGTGACCTACGGCGACGTGTTCCACCAGAACGAAGTGGAACAGTCGACCTACAACTTCGAACACGCCAACGTCGACAAGCTGTTCGAACTGTTCGACTTCTATGAAAGCGAAGCCAAGCGCCTGATCGAGCTGGACCAGCCGCTGCCGTTGCCGAGCTATGAAATGGTGTTGAAGGCGTCCCATACCTTCAACCTGCTGGACGCACGCCGGGCGATTTCCGTGACCGCGCGCCAGCAATACATCCTGCGTGTGCGCACCCTGGCGCGTTCCGTCGCGCAAGCCTACCTGATGGCCCGTGCCAAGCTGGGCTTCCCGATGGCGACCCCGGACCTGCGTGATGAAGTGTTGGCTAAGCTGGAGGCTGCACAATGAGTGCTCAAGATTTTCTGGTTGAACTGGGCACCGAAGAACTGCCACCCAAAGCCCTGAATACCCTGGCCGACGCGTTCCTGGCCGGTATCGAAAAAGGCCTGCAAACCGCCGGCCTGAACTTCGAAACCAAGCACGTCTACGCCGCGCCGCGCCGCCTGGCCGTGTTGATCACCGGCCTCGCGACCCAGCAGCCGGACCGCAGCATCAACCTCGACGGCCCGCCACGTCAGGCCGCGTTCGACGCCGACGGCAATCCGACCCAGGCCGCCCTGGGCTTCGCCAAGAAGTGTGGCGTGGACTTGAGCGAAATCGACCAGAGCGGCCCGAAGCTGCGCTATAGCCAGAGCATCAAGGGCAAGCCGACCGCCAGCCTGCTGCCGACCATCGTCGAAGACTCTCTCAATGACTTGCCGATTCCCAAGCGCATGCGCTGGGCCGCGCGCAAGGAAGAGTTCGTGCGTCCGACTCAATGGCTGGTCATGCTGCTCGGCGACCAGGTCATCGACTGCACGATCCTGGCCCAGAAGGCTGGCCGCGATTCCCGCGGTCACCGCTTCCACCACCCGGAAAGCGTGCGCATCACCTCGCCAGCCAACTACCTGGCCGACCTGCGTGCTGCCTACGTATTGGCCGACGCCAACGAGCGTCGCGAGCTGATCAGCAAGCGCACCGAAGAGCTGGCGACCCGCCAGGAAGGCACTGCCATCGTGCCGCCAAGCCTGCTGGACGAAGTGACCGCGCTGGTGGAATGGCCAGTGCCGCTGGTGTGCTCGTTCGAGGAACGTTTCCTTGAAGTGCCGCAGGAAGCGCTGATCACCACCATGCAGGACAACCAGAAGTATTTCTGCCTGCTGGACGCCGAAGGCAAGTTGCTGCCGCGTTTCATCACGGTCGCCAACATCGAAAGCAAGGACCCGCAGCAAATCATCGCCGGTAACGAAAAAGTCGTTCGCCCGCGCCTGACCGATGCCGAGTTCTTCTTCAAGCAAGACAAGAAGCAACCGCTGGAAAGCTTCAACGAGCGCCTGAAAAACGTGGTGTTCCAGGAAAAACTCGGCAGCGTCTATGACAAGGCCGAGCGTGTGTCGAAGCTGGCGGCGTTCATCGCCCCACGCATCGGCGGCGACCCCCAGCGCGCGGCCCGTGCCGGCATCCTGTCCAAGTGCGACTTGTCCACCGAGATGGTCGGTGAGTTCCCGGAGATGCAAGGTATCGCCGGTTACTACTACGCCCTCAACGACGGTGAGCCGCAAGACGTCGCCCTGGCGCTGAACGAGCAGTACATGCCCCGTGGCGCCGGCGCCGAGCTGCCGACCACCCTGACCGGTGCGGCCGTGGCGATCGCCGACAAGCTCGACACCCTGGTCGGTATCTTCGGGATCGGCATGCTGCCCACCGGCAGCAAAGACCCCTATGCCCTGCGTCGCGCGGCGCTGGGCGTGTTGCGGATCCTCATCGACAAGCAACTGGACCTGGACCTGAACGATGCGGTGGCCTTCGCCGTCAACGCGTTCGGCAGCAAGGTCAAGGCCGCCGGCCTGGCCGATGCGGTGCTGGAGTTCATCTTCGACCGTCTGCGTGCGCGCTATGAAGACGAAGGCGTCGACGTCGCCACCTACCTGTCGGTGCGTGCCCTGAAGCCAGGTTCGGCCCTGGACTTCGACCAGCGCGTGCAAGCCGTCCAGGCTTTCCGCAAACTGCCGGAAGCGGCAGCCCTGGCGGCGGTGAACAAACGTGTGTCGAACCTGTTGAGCAAGGCCGAAGGCAATATCGCGGCCACCGTAGAAGCCAAGTACTTCGACAACGCCAATGAGTTCTCCCTGTATTCGGCGATCCAGCAGGCAGACCAGGCCGTCCAGCCGATGGCCGCGGCACGCCAGTACAGCGAAACCCTGGCACGCCTGGCGGCACTGCGTGAACCGGTGGATGCGTTTTTCGAAGCGGTGATGGTCAATGCCGAAGACGCCAGCGTACGGGCCAACCGCTACGCGCTGCTGGCGCGCCTGCGTGGGCTGTTCCTCGGCGTCGCCGACATTTCGCTGCTGGGGTAAGCCTTGAAACTGCTGATTCTCGATCGGGACGGGGTGATCAATCACGACTCCGACGCTTACATCAAATCGGTGGAGGAGTGGTTGCCACTCCCCGGCTCGATCGAAGCCATCGCGCAGTTGAGCAAGGCCGGCTGGACGGTGGCGGTTGCCACCAACCAGTCGGGCATTGCTCGCGGTTACTATGACCTCGCGGTCCTCGACGCCATGCATGAGCGCTTGCGCGCCCTGGTGGCCGAGCAGGGCGGCGAAGTCGGACTGATCGTCTATTGCCCCCATGGGCCGGATGAAGGTTGCGATTGCCGCAAACCCAAACCGGGCATGTTGAAGGCCATAGCCGAGCATTATGCTGTGCCGCTGACGGGCGTCTGGTTCGTCGGCGACAGCCTCGGTGACCTGGAGGCGGCCAAGGCCGTCGATTGTCAGCCAGTTTTGGTAAAGACCGGGAAAGGCGAAAAGACTCTGGGCAAGACCCTACCGGTAGGCACCTTGATTTTTGACGACCTGGCGGCGATTGCCGCTGAACTTATCCACAATTAGAGCTCCCAAGACATCCTGACCAAGGATTGTTCGGGAAGCGCTTGAACAGGCGGGCATTGCCCGCAACGGTAAATGCCGCTATGTCGATATTGCAGGCCATCAGATCTTTTCTCTTTTACCTGCTGTTGGGCACCAGTTCCTTGCTGTGGTGCTCCTTGAGTTTCTTTGTCGCGCCTTTCATGCCGTTTAAGGCGCGCTACCGCTTCATCAATGTGTACTGGTGCCGTTGCGCACTGTGGTTGAGCAAAGTGTTCCTGGGCATTCGCTATGAAGTGAAGGGCGCCGAGAACGTGCCGGACCGGCCCTGCGTGATCCAGTCGAACCACCAGAGCACCTGGGAAACATTTTTCCTGTCGGCCTATTTCGAGCCGTTGAGCCAGGTGCTCAAGCGTGAACTTCTGTTCGTGCCGTTCTTCGGTTGGGCCATGGCGATGCTGCGTCCGATCGCCATCGATCGCGACAACCCCAAGGCTGCGCTCAAGCAGGTGGCCCAGAAGGGCGACGAATTGCTCAAGGACAACGTCTGGGTGCTGATCTTCCCTGAAGGCACCCGCGTTCCCTATGGCACGGTCGGCAAGTTTTCCCGCAGCGGTTCTGCGTTGGCGGTGAATGCCGATCTGCCTGTATTGCCGATTGCACACAATGCCGGGAAATTTTGGCCCAAAGCCGGCTGGATCCGGACCCCTGGGGTGATCACCGTGGTGATCGGTGAGCCGATGTATGCCCAAGGCAGCGGCCCCCGCGCCATTGCCGAGCTCAACGACCGGGTCCAGGCCTGGAACGAACAGACCCAGCGGGACATGGGCTCGCTGCCCCCGGCCCCCACAACGCCGGCGGCTACAGACCAACTTGCTGTCTGATATCTGTGGATAAGCTGTGTACCGTTTTCTCTAAAAACACAGCTTTTATCTTGTAACACCATGTTTTATATACATATTTCTTAAAAACATAAAACCGCCTGGAACGTGCATAAGTTTTTATAGCGCTCAATCGGTTTATTGCCCGCGGCATTTTTATAGAACGCTGTGATCTTTCGATTCTGCCCCCAGCAAGGGGAGCCGCAAACTGAACGTCGTGCCTTTACCGACCACGCTGTGACATTCAATGTGCCCGTCATGGCGATCAACCACGGCTTTGACCATCGACAATCCCAAGCCAATCCCGTCAACGCCGTGGGCCGACGAGAACCGCCGGTATTGGCTGAACAGATCGGGCAATTCCTCGGCACTGATGCCTTTACCCTGATCGCCGACCTCGCAGATCAACCAACCCTCCGCGCAACGAACCGCCAGTGAAATGCAGCTGTCAGGCGAGCTGTACTTGATGGCGTTTTCCAGAAGATTGAACAGCGCACGGGTCAGCAGGGACTGGTCCGCCCTCACCATCGCTTCTTCATCATCCACGGCATGACTCAGTTGGATGCGCTTGGCCTGGGCGATGGGCAATACCTGGTCCAGCACATCCAGGATCAGCATGGCGAACAGGGTCGGCTGGAATTGGTACGCCTCGGATTCCGCCTTGGCCAATTGCACGAAGCCTTCCGTCAAATCCAGGGCTCGACGGACCTGACGCTCAATCTGGTCGAACAGTCGCTCATTCCCACCGGCCTGGTGCCGCTGCACGTCGAGTAACGCCAGGATCGCCGAGTGAGGCGCACGCAGGTCATGAGAGAGAAAACGCAGCATCACGCTGCGCTGCTCTTCGGCTTCTCGCTCGGCGCTCAGGTCGATGAGGCTCAGCAACCAGCCAATGGGCGTATCGCCGTCCACCGGCATGAGCGGGGCACGCTCAAGACGCAGGCTGCGTTCGCGAGTATCGCGAAACTCCACCAAGGGCAATGTGGATAACCGGTGATGGGGCTCGCGCTCCAGCGCCGGATACCCCAGTTGCACGAGCTGTTCCAGCACATCGCCGCCTGCCAGGACATGGCCGAACAGATCCCGGGCCCTGCGGTTACCGAGCAGGATCCGGCCTTGCGGATCGCTGATCATGGTCGCGACAGGCAAGTATTCCAGGCCATCAGCAATGAAGCGGCGGGTGTCGCGGGTTCTACCCATGGCTTGTTCCAGGGCCATGATCTGACCCTGCAAGCGGTCACTGCCGGTGTAAGAGGTACGTCGGCGCTCCGGAAATACTTTCGGCTCCGCGTCCAGGCGCGCCAGTTCCCAGCCAAAATAGGCCAGTACCACACTCAGGCGTCGCCAGTTCCAGATCAGGTAGCCGAGCAGCATTCCTAGCACACTCGCCATCGGCGACCACCACCAGCCCTCTAACGCCAGCACCGCACTGATCGACAATGCCGCCGCCATGCCGCCCACCATTGTCCACAGGGCCAGGTGAGGGCGCAGCAGTAGCAATCCCAGTACGCAAGCCACCAGGCACACCGATAATACGGCGCTCGATCCATGGCGGGCCGATTGGGCACTGAACGACAGCAGCGCCGTCACCGGTAACAGCAGCAGACTTATCCACAACCACTCACGCACCAACTGTCGAAACAATCGCTGGGCCTGGGTGGGTTCACGGCTTTCATTGCGACGCGGATGACTCATAGATACCCTGACCGAACACGAGAGAGGATTGGCTTCATGGTTGATGCGAAGCCCAAGACTATAGCGGACTCGATGGGTGGCGCGCTGCTGCCTTTCCCTCTCCGCCGTGAGCCGGTATTGTCGCAGCCTGCGACAGGGGATCGGCAACGAAGCTGACAGTTTGCGTGCTCCCCCTGATGATGTCCGTTACCTTCGAGATCAAGGAATCGCGCCCATGCGTGTCGCCATACTGGATGACGAACCGGCCGAGTTGCGCCGGGTGGAACAGACACTGCAACAGATCCCCGGCAGGGGCGAGCAGGCCTGGACCCTGCACAGTTTCGAACGCGGCGAGGACCTGTTGCGGCAACTGCGTCGGGAGACCTTCGACCTGCTGATCCTCGATTGGCAACTGCCCGATATCAGTGGTCTGTCACTGTTGCGCTGGACCCGCGAGCACATGGACGCGCCACCGGCCGCCATCATGCTCACCAGCCGCGACGGCGAACACGACATCGTCCAGGCTCTCAACGCCGGGGCCGACGATTACGTCAGCAAACCCTTCAGGCCCAACGAGCTCAAGGCCAGGGTCACTGCAGTATTGCGTCGCCATAACCTGCAACGCGCGCCGGCCAGCGAAGTGCTGGTGTTCAACGACCTGGCCTTTGACGACGCCGAGCTGACCGTCACCCGCGCCGGTATCCCCATCAGCCTGACCGAACGGGAATACCGCTTGGCCCGCTGCCTGTTTGCCAACCTGGGTCGTCCATTGTCCCGGGAGTATTTCTACGAACGATTCTGGACCCACGAAGAAATGACGTCGTCCCGCCCGCTCGACACCCACATCTATCGACTGCGCAACAAGCTTGGCCTGACGGCGGATCGAGGCTGGCAGTTGTTGACGATTTATGGGTATGGGTATCGGTTGGAGAGTGTGGCGGCTGGAAGCGAAGCGTCGGAGGCGAGTTAAGTTGATTGTTCCCACGCAGAGCGTGGGAACAATCAATCAGCCGTGCGCCTGTACCAGGCTTCCTGCTTTTGCAATCCGGCGGCGCTGCACCAGCAGTCCGGACACCACCACCAGCAGGCTCAACAGCCCAGTTGCCAGGATCTCCACCCGGTGGGCCTCCTGGAACAGCATGATGGTCAAGGCCACGACGATGAAAATGATCACCGCGTAGGTCAAGCCCGGGAAAAGCCACATGCTGAAGGCAATTTTCTCCCCTCGCGCCATGCGTTGTTTGCGCATGCGCAACTGCGAGAACGCAATCACCAGATACACCAGCAATGCGATGGCACCGGAGCTGGCCAACAAAAATTCGAACACCGCCGCCGGCGCCACGTAGTTGGCGAACACCGCCAGGAACGCGGCAGCGGTCGAGAGCATCACTGCCCAGTAAGGTGTGCCGCTCTTGTTGGTGCGCTGGGAAACGGCCGGCGCATCGCCGCGCTTGCCCAACGAAAACATCATGCGCGAGGCCGTGTAGAGCGCCGAGTTCAGGCAACTGGTCACCGCCACCAGCACCACGATATCGACGATCAGCTTGGCATTCGGAATGCCCATGCGTTCCAGCACGGTCTGATAGGAGCCCACGCTGGCAAGCAGCGGGTCATTCCATGGCACCAGGGATACGACCATGAAAATCGACACGAGATAGAACAAGCCGATCCGCCAGATCACCGAGTTGGTGGCCTTGGAAATCTGCTGCCCCGGGTTCTTCGATTCGGCCGCCGCGATGGTCACGATCTCGGTGCCCATGAACGAGAACATGGTGGTCAGAATCGCCCCCAACACCGCGCCCATGCCATTTGGCAGGAAGCCTTGGGTGTCAAACAGATGCGAAACACCGCTGACCTGGCTGGTGGGCAACAGCCCAAAGATCGCCAACGTGCCAAGGATGACGAAGCCGATGATCGCTATGACCTTGACCAAGGCGAACCAGAACTCGAACTCCCCATAGTTCTTCACACTGAACAGGTTGGTGATGGTCAGCAGCAACGTGATGACCAGGGTGAACACCCAGATGGCCACGTTCGGAAACCAGGCATGCAGGATGGTCGCCGCGGCATTGGCCTCCAGGGGAATCACCAGCACCCAGAACCACCAGTAGAGCCAACCGATGGTGAAACCGGCCCAATGACCAATCGCACGATCAGCGTAAGTCGAGAACGAACCGGTGTCCGGCGAAGCCACCGCCATTTCGCCCAGCATCCGCATCACCAACACCACCAATGCCCCGGCGGCGGCATAGGCCAACAGCACTGCCGGCCCGGCTGCCGCGATAGCGTGACCGGAACCTACGAATAGTCCGGCACCAATCACGCCGGCGATGGAGAGCATCGTCACATGACGGGGCTTGAGCCCTTGCTCCAGATTGTTGGAAGTTTGCGTACCACTCATTGAGACTACCCTTGGTCTTGAATTTATTCGTACCGCCTCGTACCACCGTCTCTTTTTGTAAATTTAAAGAAACGAGGTGTTGTTTATTTAGCACGCAAGTTTTACGCCAGAAAACCTGAGGCCCCGTGGTGCCGGGGTCCAGGGGTGATATCCAAGTGATTGAGAATTAAAGGTTTGTTCCTAAGTGTTACTGCGTTACCCGATTTTCGACTGTGCAGTCTGAAGGCGGAACATTTTTCAAGCGTAAAAAAAAGCCAACGCGTGAGCGTTGGCTTTTTTGTGGCTGCACTGCGAGGGATCAGAAATCCAGGTTAGACACCGCCAACGCATTGCTCTCGATGAAGTCACGACGAGGCTCGACCGCATCACCCATCAGGGTGTTGAAGATCTGGTCCGCGCCAATGGCATCTTCGATGGTCACTTTCAGCATCCGGCGCGAGCCCGGGTCCATGGTGGTTTCCCACAACTGATCCGGGTTCATCTCACCCAACCCTTTGTATCGCTGGATGGTGTGGCGCTTGGTGCTTTCAGCCATCAGCCATTCAAGGGCTTCCTTGAACTCGGTCACGGCTTTCTTGCGCTCGCCACGCTGGATGTAGGCGCCATCGTCCAGCAGCGTGCTCAGTTGCGCGCCGAGGGATACGACAGTCTTGTAGTCATTGCTGCTAAAGAAGTCGCGGTTGAAGGTGACGTAGTTCGACAGGCCGTGGGAGATCAGCTCGACCTCCGGCAGCCAGACGTTACGCTCGCGGTCTTCACGCAGGCTGGCTTTGTAGACCAGGCCAGACTTCTCGACGGTGCGCAGGCGAACTTCATACTGGGCCAGCCAATCCTGCATCGCTGCGTGGTCGGACAGTTGGTCCATGCTGACGGCCGGCAGGTAGATGAAGTGCTCGGTCAGTTCCTGTGGGTACAGGCGCGACAGACGCTTGAGGGTCTTCATCACCAGGCGGAAGTCGTTGACCAGGCGCTCGAGGGCCTCGCCGGAAATGCCCGGGGCGTCTTCGTTCAGGTGCAGGCTCGCGTCTTCCAGGGCCGACTGCGTCATGTACTCTTCCATGGCGTCGTCGTCTTTGATGTATTGCTCTTGCTTGCCTTTCTTGACCTTGTACAACGGCGGCTGGGCGATGTAGATGTAGCCGCGCTCGATCAGCTCCGGCAACTGACGGAAGAAGAACGTCAGCAGCAGGGTACGGATGTGCGAACCGTCGACGTCGGCGTCGGTCATGATGATGATGTTGTGATAGCGCAGCTTGTCGATGTTGTACTCTTCGCGGCCGATGCCACAGCCCAGCGCGGTGATGAGCGTGCCGACTTCCTGCGAGGAGATCATCTTGTCGAAGCGCGCCTTCTCGACGTTCAGGATCTTGCCCTTGAGAGGCAGGATGGCCTGAGTCCGGCGGTTGCGTCCCTGCTTGGCGGAGCCGCCAGCAGAGTCACCTTCCACGAGGTACAGTTCGGACAGGGCAGGGTCCTTTTCCTGGCAGTCAGCCAGCTTGCCCGGCAGGCCGGCGATGTCCAGCGCACCTTTGCGGCGGGTCATCTCACGGGCCTTGCGCGCCGCTTCACGGGCACGCGCGGCGTCGATCATCTTGCCGACCACCAGCTTGGCTTCGTTCGGGTTCTCCAGCAGGAAGTCGGAGAAGTACTTGCCCATTTCCTGCTCGACCGCGGTCTTCACTTCGGAAGACACCAGCTTGTCCTTGGTCTGGGAACTGAACTTCGGATCCGGCACCTTCACCGAGATGATCGCCGTCAGGCCTTCGCGGGCATCGTCACCGGTGGTGGCGACTTTATGCTTCTTCGCCAGGCCTTCCTGTTCGATGTAGTTGTTCAGGTTACGCGTCAGCGCCGAACGGAAGCCCACCAGGTGGGTGCCGCCATCACGCTGCGGGATGTTGTTGGTGAAGCACAGCAGGTTCTCGTTGAAGCTGTCGTTCCACTGCAAGGCGATTTCCACGCCGATGCCGTCTTCGCGCTGGATGTTGAAGTGGAACACCTGGTTGACCGCAGTCTTGTTGGTGTTCAGGTATTCAACGAATGCACGCAGGCCACCTTCGTACTTGAACAGCTCTTCCTTGCCGCTGCGCTCATCCTTGAGGACGATGCCGACACCGGAGTTGAGGAAGGACAGCTCACGAATCCGCTTGGCCAGGATGTCCCAGCTGAAGTGGATGTTCTTGAAGGTTTCGCTGGAAGCCTTGAAGTGGATCTGGGTACCGGTGGTTTCGCTGTCGCCAACGATTGCCATCGGCGCCTGGGGTACACCATGGACGTAGGTCTGTTCCCAGATCTTGCCGCTACGGCGCACGGTCAGAACCAGTTCCTCGGACAGCGCGTTCACCACAGAGACACCTACGCCGTGCAGTCCGCCGGATACCTTGTAGGAGTTGTCATCGAACTTACCGCCGGCGTGCAGCACGGTCATGATGACCTCGGCTGCGGAAACGCCTTCTTCCTTGTGCACGTCTACCGGGATGCCTCGACCGTTGTCACGAACGGTGATGGATTCATCCGGGTGAATGATGATGCTGATGTCGTCGCAATAGCCAGCAAGGGCTTCGTCGATGGAGTTGTCGACCACCTCGAACACCATGTGGTGCAGACCGCTGCCATCGTCGGTGTCACCAATGTACATACCGGGACGTTTGCGTACGGCATCCAGGCCTTTCAGCACTTTAATGCTCGTTGAGTCGTACGTATTTTCTTCGCTCAATGCCTTCACTCCCGATGGTCGTGGGTCTGGGTGATACGGCCCTGTTCCACGTGGAACAGAGCGACTGGCGTTTCCGTCTGCCAGCCTTCCCTCAATAATTCGTGATCTACACAGGTGATGAACACCTGGCAGCGTAAGTCTTCCAGCAAACGGCAAAGCGCCCGACGGTGGGCCTCGTCCAGCTCGGACGGCAGGTCATCCACCAGATAAATACACTGACCGCGACGGGCCTGGCTGACCAGGTGCCCCTGGGCGATACGCAAGGCACACACCACCAACTTCTGCTGCCCCCGGGACAAAATGTCCGCGGCGTTATGGGCGCCCAATCTGAGGCGCAAGTCAGCGCGTTGAGGTCCAGCCTGGGTATGGCCCATCTGCTGGTCCCGTTGCAGCGAGCCAGCCAGTACGGCGCTCAATTCCCGGTCCTTGTCCCAGCCTCGGTAATAGCTGAGCGTCAGGCCCTCGAGCTCAACCAGTTCGCTCAAGGTCTGCTCGAAGACCGGTTTCAAGGCTTTGATGTAAGCGCGGCGGTATTCATCTATTTCAGCGCTGGCCTGGCACAGTTCCCTGTCCCAAACCGCTTGCGAAACGGCGTCAAGTGTACCATGCCGCAGCCAAGAGTTTCTCTGGCGCAGCGCCTTCTGCAAGCGCTGCCAGGTCGCCATGAAACGTGGCTCCACGTGGAAGACGCCCCAGTCCAGGAATTGCCGGCGAATCTTCGGTGCGCCTTCCAGCAGACGGAAGCTGTCCGGGTTGATCAACTGCAACGGCAGGATTTCCGCAAGTTGCGCGGCGCTGCGGGCGTTCTGGCCGTCGATGCGAATCTGGAACTCGCCTTGCCGGTCCCGTGAAATACCCAGCGCGCTATGACCCCCTTCCGCCAGTTCCACTTGCCCGAACACCGTACAGGCCAGTTGATCGTACTGGATGACCGGTAACAGACGGGTACTGCGAAACGAACGGGCAAGCCCCAGCAGGTGTACGGCTTCCAGGACGCTGGTTTTGCCGCTGCCGTTGGCGCCGTAAAGAATATTGATTCGGGGAGAGGGGGAGAAGGTCACCGGGTGCAGATTGCGCACCGCGGTGACCGAGACGCGACTTAAGGACATCTAGCTTCTGCTGATTATTACAGGCGCATCGGCATGACAACGTAGGCCGAATCGTCGTTATCGGATTCCTGCACCAAGGCACTGCTGTTGGAGTCCGACAGGATCAGGCGTACCTGCTCAGTGGTCATCACGCCCAGCACGTCGAGCAGGTAGCTGACGTTGAAACCGATCTCCAGGGAGCCGCCGTTGTAATCAACGCCTACTTCTTCTTCCGCTTCTTCCTGTTCAGGGTTGTTCGCCTGGATTTTCAACTGACCGCTGGCCAGTTGCAGGCGGATGCCGCGGTACTTCTCGTTGGACAGGATCGCGGTACGGCTGAAGGCCTCGCGCAGTGCCTGGCGGTCACCCAGTACCAGTTTGTCGCCACCTTTGGGCAGCACACGCTCATAGTCGGGGAACTTGCCGTCTACCAGCTTCGAGGTGAAGGTGAACTCCCCGGTGGTGGCGCGGATATGGTGCTGGCCCAACACGATGCTGACGTTGCCGTCCGGCTCGGTCAGCAGGCGCGCCAATTCCAGGATACCTTTACGGGGCACGATCACCTGATGGCGATCCGGCTGACCGATATCGGCCTGCATCGAGCACATCGCCAGGCGGTGACCGTCGGTGGCAACAGCACGGATAACGCCGGCGGACACTTCCAGCAGCATGCCGTTGAGGTAGTAACGCACGTCCTGCTGGGCCATGGCGAAGCTGGTGCGCTCAATCAAGCGGCGCAGCCTGCTTTGTTCGAGGCTGCAGGTCAGCGAGCCCGGGCCTTCTTCCACGGTCGGGAAGTCATTGGCGGGCAGGGTCGACAGGGTGAAACGGCTGCGCCCGGCCTTGACCACGAGCTTCTGCTCATCGACCTTGATGTCGATCAGCGCATCGTTGGGCAGGCTCTTGCAGATGTCCATCAGCTTGCGCGCCGGCACGGTGATAGAACCCGGATCGGCCGGCTCTTCAAGCTGCACACGACCGACCAGCTCGACTTCCAGGTCGGTACCGGTCAGCGACAGTTGCTGGCCTTCGACAACCAGCAGCACGTTGGAAAGTACCGGCAAGGTCTGGCGGCGTTCGACGACGCCTGCGACCAGTTGCAGGGGTTTCAACAGGGCTTCGCGTTGAATGGTGAAATGCATGGTCTAGTCCCTTGCCTTAATAAGCTGCGCTGGTGGTCATCAAGTGGTCAGTGTACGCAGCAGGTTCTTGTAGTCCTCGCGGATGTCCGCGTCGGATTCCTTAAGTTCGTTGATCTTTCGACAGGCGTGCAACACGGTGGTGTGGTCGCGTCCGCCAAACACATCGCCGATTTCCGGCAGGCTGTGGTTGGTCAGCTCCTTGGACAAGGCCATGGCCACCTGGCGCGGCCGGGCCACCGAACGCGAACGGCGTTTGGAGAGCAGGTCGGATATCTTGATTTTGTAGTATTCAGCAACAGTTCGCTGAATGTTATCCACAGAAACAAGCTTGTCCTGAAGCGCCAGGAGGTCCTTCAAGGACTCACGGATCAGCTCGATGGTGATATCGCGCCCCATGAAGTGGGAATGCGCGATCACCCGCTTGAGCGCACCTTCAAGCTCGCGCACGTTCGAACGGATACGCTGGGCGATGAAGAACGCGGCGTCGTGAGGCAGCTCGACCTTGGCCTGATCGGCTTTTTTCATCAGGATCGCCACCCGGGTTTCCAGCTCCGGCGGCTCGACGGCTACCGTCAGGCCCCAGCCGAAACGCGATTTCAGGCGCTCTTCCAGGCCTTCGATTTCCTTTGGATAACGGTCACTGGTGAGAATGACCTGCTGTCCGCCTTCAAGCAACGCGTTGAAGGTGTGGAAAAACTCTTCCTGGGAACGCTCCTTGCGGGCAAAGAACTGAATGTCGTCGATCAGCAGTGCGTCCACCGAACGGTAGAAACGCTTGAATTCATTGATGGCGTTCAGTTGCAGCGCCTTGACCATATCGGCCACGAAGCGCTCGGAATGCAGGTACACGACCTTGGCATTCGGGTTCTTCTTTAATAAGTGGTTACCCACAGCATGCATCAAGTGGGTTTTACCCAGGCCCACACCGCCATACAGGAACAGCGGGTTGTAGCCATGCTTGGGGTTGTCCGCCACCTGCCAGGCTGCTGCCCGGGCCAACTGGTTGGACTTGCCTTCGACGAAGTTCTCGAAGGTAAAGGTGCGGTTCAGATAGCTGGTGTGCTTGAGCGCACCTTCGACCTGCACGGTGCGTTGCTCCGCGCGTACCGGTGCCTGTTGGCTACTGGCGCCCGCCATGGGGTCGAAGCTGTCCCGGGAAGGCTCTTCACTGACCTCGGACACCTTTTGTGGGCTTCTTTTGCTTGGCGCGGGGGTCGAGACAACCGGATTCGCCGGCGCCACGGCAGCCTGGGCCTGGGAAGCCGCGGCAGCGAGCGGTGCATTCGGGGCCGCGCGCGGGGCCGAGCTGCGCTTGCTGCCTATTAATAAGGACAGCGCAGGCGCCATGCCATTGCCATGCTCGTCGAGCAGCTCCATGACCCGGCCCAGGTACTTTTCGTTGACCCAGTCGAGAACGAAACGGTTCGGTGCATAGACGCGCAACTCGTCGCCTTCGGCTTCGACCTGTAGTGGGCGGATCCAAGTGTTGAATTGTTGGGCAGGCAGCTCATCGCGCAAAAGCTCCACGCACTGCTGCCAAAGTTCCACTGACACGGACAT